>JAYVZE010000047.1:0-58655 GCA_043783625.1 Blastocatellia bacterium
CGGCTCGCCCGTTAATAGCGGGCGAGCCGCCCGTTGTACGGTTTAATTTTATCCCAGCGGACTCAGCGGTAAAATCCCGTCTTCATCTGTCTGAATTTCATCTTTAAATAATGGATACAACAACGGTGGAGCGATCAAAGTTGTTGCCACTGCCATGACCAAAACTACGCCATAAGCTGAAGCACTAATCGTTCCTAATCCCAAGCCGATTTGCGCGACTACAATACCCACCTCGCCGCGTGGAACCATTCCAACGCCCACCTGCATCGCACGCTTGAAGCCGAAATCGAAGACGGCTAATCCGCAACCAATAATTTTCGTCATCACCGCGAGCAATGTAATCAGTACTGTCAGGATGAGGACGCTCTTGTCGGACATTACGCTCAGATTTAATTGCATCCCGATGTTGGTCAGAAAAAATGGCAGAAGAAATTCCGTGACAGCTTCAGCTTGAATCGGCATATCGGTTCCTTCAGTAGACTCCGACAACGCCATGCCCGCCAGAAATGCACCGATAATTGCCGCGACGCCGATGTAACTGGCGATCAAACCCAGACCTAAACAAATGGCTAATCCAAACACCAGATAGGATTGACCGATGCGGAGTTTTTCAACGCGGGGCTTGATTTTATTCATGGTTTTGGCTCCGACCAAAGCCACCAAGACAGTGAAGCCAATGGCCAACGCCGCAGTCATTCCGATATGAAGATAGTTAATTCCGCCTTTCGCCATGCTGGTGACGACGGACAGAATAATAAGTCCGAGAATGTCGTCAATGACGGCTGCACCCAGAATAATGCGGCTGGTTTCGAGGCTCAGGATTTTCATTTGTCCCAACACTCGCGCCGTGATGCCAACCGAAGTGGCGACCATCGCTGCCCCAACGAAGATGGCTTCGAGTCTGGTTTGACCCCACCAGATAAATAAGGCGTAGCCCGCAATAAACGGAAGAATTACTCCCAGAATGGCTACTAAGGTGGCGCGAAAACCGACGCGGAAAATCGTCGCTGGTTTGGTTTCGAGGCCGACAAAAAAGAGCAGAAAAATGACCCCGATTTCGGACAGCGTCGCAGTTAATTCTGAGGGCTGAACCCAATTCAAAACACTGGGGCCGATCAGCACTCCGGCAATAATTTCTCCTGCGACGGCGGGCTGGTGCAGACGCTCAAAGATTTCGGCCATGAGCTTGGCTGCCACAAACATCACAAAAAGAGTGAAGAGCAACTTGGTGTGACTGTCAGCAGTGAAGGCGAGTAAAAATGATGGTATATGTATTATAAAATTAGTCTCCCAAAAATGTCTGAGCAGTTTAGCAATTATGCTGCAATATTACGAATTCGATAGGTTCCGGGTTTTTGCAAAACATATTTGCTCTTTATCACAGTTTTGGAGCAACTGCTGAGCAAGATAAAAGTTGGAGCAGATGCCGATAAATCTTTGTTATTTTAGCGTAAGGTCGAAAAAGTCTTTTCAATTCGAGAGAACTTTACTAATATCCATCATCTCATCCCTTTAAATTTGGTTGGCAGTATTTTTCAATAGTAGTACTAACAAAAGCTGTATCTCAAAGGAGTCCCTCTTTCTATGAAGTCTAATCCAACTAAGCGTGTGGCGCGAACACTTACGTCGCGTATTAAAATTGGTCTGATCGTAGCTTTCGCTTTATTGAGCGGGGCAGTACTGGCGGAGCAGTTCGGAGTGAAAATTCACCCTGTCGCGGCGGCTGTCAATGTCCAGAATCGCTCTCAGCAAAAAATTGCTCCGAAGAAAGAAGTCACTCCGGTTGCCGCACCTTCTACAGAAGCTACCAATATTGAAGCACAGAACAGTGCATTATTAGATGATTGCACTTACCTGAAAAAGCCTGAAAGCTTCAACGAATCCGTAGCGCAACACCGTTCAGAAATTTCTGAGGCGACAACACAGCTACGCGCCAGGTTAGAGCTGAATCCGAATTTACAGTTAATGAATCCGCGCGATGCCGAGCGCAAGAACTATATTGATACACTTCTCTTTGACCGCATGGCGAAGGACAGCATTATGTCCGCGCCGATTTGTACGGATGAAGAATTTGTCCGCCGCGTTTATCTCGACCTGACCGGGCGGATTCCCGCACCGGAAGCGGTCACGGCTTTTACAGTAGATACATCCGCTAACAAACGCGACAATTTAGTAGATTTTCTGATTGGAAATTCTGATTACGTTGACAAGTGGACGATGTTTTTCGGGGATTTGCTCAGGAATAATGCTGCCAACCAAAACATTACTCGTTACGTCGAAGGGCGTGATGCTTTCTACTATTACATTCAGGATTCAATTCTCACCAATAAAAGCTACGCGCAGATGGCGCGTGAAATGATTACTGCGTCAGGTGATAATTTTGTCAACGGAGCTGCTAATTTCACGGTGGGCGGACATATTTCAGGTGGACCATCGCAGGACATCATGGACGGATTAGCCGTCCAGTCTTCGACCATGTTTCTGGGCTTGAGTTCAATGGATTGCCTAATGTGCCACAACGGGGCAGGGCATCTGGACGAGGTTAACTTATGGGGTGCTCAGCGAACCCGTGAAGAAGCCTGGGGAATGGCAGCCTTTTTTGCGCGGTCTGCCAAAGCGAGAGTTGATGCGCAGACTCCGGCGGCAGGACGATATTTTAAGTACATGGTCAGCGAAAATGCGACGGGCGAATATAACCTGAATACGACATCAGGAAATCGTCAGGCGCGTCAGCCGATCAATGGGAAAACGAATGTTGCTCCGAAATATATTTTAGCTGCGGGAGCCGTCAACGCCGGTGAAAAGCGATGCGATGCAATTGCCCGATTAATTACTTCGGATAAGCAATTCGCTCGTGCGACAGTTAATTATATTTGGGAAAAGATGATGGTCGAGGCGTTAGTTTCGCCATCTGATTCATTTGATCCGGCGCGGCTTGATCCGGCTGCGCAATTGCCCAACGGATGGACGCTCCAGCCTGCGAATGCTGAGTTACTTGAAGCTCTGGCGCAGGATTTCATCGGCAGCAACTACAATCTTCAAGCCTTGATTTCACGCATCGCTAAATCAAATGCCTACCAATTATCTTCGCAGTATCCCGGCGATTGGGGGCTGACGATGGTTCCGTATTATGCGCGTAAATTTGCGCGTCGGATGGATGCTGAGGAAATGCACGATGCGGTTGTCGTTGCGACCGGAATTATTCCTTCGTACCAAATGCGTGACAGCCTGAGTGCCAATACCAGAGTAATTAATCGCGCGATGCAGTTTCCAGATACGACCAGCGGAGGTTCTGATTTTATCAATTCGTTTTTACGTGGTGATCGTGACACGATTCAACGTTCGCAGGACGGGACCTTGCTTCAGGCTTTGAATCTGATGAATAACTCTTTTGTGATGGGGAAAATTCATCAGGCGAATGCCGGATCAACCGTCGCAAAAATTCTTGCCAATACAACTTTGAGTACCGAAGCGATCATCAATCAGCTTTATTTGACGACGCTTTCGCGTAAACCAACAACGGATGAAGTCAATATCTTGATTCCGATGTTTTCTTCACTCGGACGCAAAGAGGCGACGGAATCTTTGCAATGGACGTTGCTGAACAAAGTGGATTTTATCTACAACTATTAACGAATTGATCGAAGAGAGGAAAAATTATGACCAATCATCTTGATCCCAATCACGAATGTGAAGTTTGTCAGCCGCTCCGTCCGGTCAATTCCGCAATCACCGGCCCTGAAATGGGACGCCGCAGTTTTTTCCAATTAGCCGGAACTGGCGTGGCCGGATATTTTTTACTGCCGTACCTGAACTCTGAGGTTGTCGCGGCTCCTCCGGCGGATGCTTACATGAGTGGAAGAGCCAGAAATTGTGTCCTGGTATTTTTGAATGGTGCTCCCAGCCATACCGATACTTTTGATCTGAAAGTCGGCGCGTGGACTCCGGCTGATTTCAATCCTACTTCTTACAATGGGACAATGTTTCCACAAGGCTTGATGCCAAATCTGGCGGCGCAGTTGGATAAATTAGCAATTGTCAGAAGCCTGCGGGCTCCGGCACTGGTGCATAGCCTGCAACAGCGTTGGGTACAGGTGGCGCGAAATCCTACGTCGCAGCTTGGGAAAATTGCTCCTCATATCGGGAGTGTTGTCTCACTGGAATTTGAAGCACAACGTAAGGCACATCACCGCCTCCCGATTTTTATGGCAATGAATGGTGGAACTGCCGGCCCCGGTTACTTTAATGGCCGACACGCAGCTTTCAATGTGGCGGCTTCTCCCACCGGATTAAGCACCTTGGTCAATTCTGACGGACAAACAAAACTGGATGCTCGTTATGCGATGCTGAAAGCTTTGGATGGTGGACTGCGAAAAAATTCGCCGATCTCGAATGATGTTACAACGATGGGAGATTTTTATGAAAGCAGCCGGGCGATGATGTATAACCCCGCTGTAGATGCCGTCTTTAAATTTACCACTGCCGATCAGCAGCGCTACGGGAATACTGGATTTGGGAATTCCTGCATCGTCGCCCGCAATGCGCTCAAGTCCGATTTGGGAACGCGATTTATTCAACTGACTCTCGGCGGCTGGGATTTGCATACAGGAATTTACACTGCCAATGGAGGAATTTATACGCCAGCTCGGCAACTGGATAACGGGTTAGGAAATTTGCTGACCGATCTTGCAGCGGCTCCCGGATTGAACGGCGGCTCCCTGCTAGACGAAACCTTAGTGATTGCGGTCGGGGAATTTGGTCGAACCGTTGGCGCACCAAATAATCAAGCTGGAAGAGACCATTACTTTAATCAATTTGCTGTTTTCGCAGGCGGGGGTATTGGAGGCGGAAAGGTTATTGGTTCGACGAACGCCACTGGTGGTGCAGTTCTTGACGCAGGATGGTCACAGGGAAGAGCTGTTGCGAACGAAGATGTGGCGGCGTCTATTTATTCTGCTTTAGGAATCAATTATTTGACGAAGCGCACGGACGATCCATTTGGGCGTGGCTTTGAGTATGTTCCTTTTGCGAGTGAAGGCGCGTGGTATCCCGTGACTGAGCTATTCAATCGAGGAGCGCGTACGAATCGAACTGCCCCCACTTCCCGGCAAAATTCTGATCGTGTGACACAGTAATTTATTGCCAACATCAGATTTGTTTCATCGGTGATTATCAGTACTTCGGGAATGATAATCACCGATTTTCCGTTATTTAACCTGCCTCAGTAATGATAGTTTTCCACAGATTTTCCACAGTTGGAGCTTCCTTAAACACTTGTGCCTGAAAGGGTAGCTTATTTTTTAGTTGAAATAAGTGTGATTATCTTATAGTATTTTAATGACTTTGGTGTCCGGTATCACTTTAAGTTAAACTTTTATAGCCACTCACAGGCTGACCCCCCATTGCAGTTCCAGCCTTATTTTTAAGTAGTTGTGTCCAATAAACAGAGTCCTCAAGGAGATCACATGCGAAATAGCACGTTGACTCTGCTCCTCTGCTTGGTGTTGATGATGGGTGTACAGGCGGGGCCAATTGGTTACCAGCAAATTGACCAGCAGGCGCAGCAGAAAACTAATAATGGGAATAATGCTCCGGCTCAGCCAGTCGGTAGCGAATCAACTCCAGAATTTGTCAGGCTTGCCGATGGCAGAATTGTTCCATTTGGCGCAGGGGTTATTTGTTCCGACAACTGTGTCGGAGCTGAAGTTTTTGATTCTTTTGGGATGGGAAAAATTGCCACGGTTAAAGGGATCAATCCCTGGCTTATTGCGATTCCGGTTGCTGCCGGAGGTCTTGCCGCAATTTTCCTGCTCTCAGGAAGCAATGGCGTTTCCAGCTCACCGACCATTGTTTCAAATACGCCGGCAGTAATTATTTCTCCACGTGATCCTGCCCCTGCTGCCGTACCTGAACCGACAACGCTGGCCTTAATGGGCGTCGGACTGGCAATGTTGGCGCGGCGTTCACGAAAACGAAAAATTTAATCCTGAAAGTAATTTTATCCGCCACGAGATCAGAGTTTCTTCATGAAAATAGAATTCGCTGCGGTTCCCTCCTGCTGAATTAAGAAACATTACAATTCATCCTGACACCTGCTTTTTTCTGATCAGAATTTTTACAACACAACCTGTTGCCACCACTTACTCATCAAATGCTAACGACGACTTGCTTTAAGTCTATGGATTCGTCACTATTTTCCATTCAGCAACGAAATGGAGTGAAGCATGAAAAAGCTAATATATGTGTGGTTGATTCTGGCAATCAGTTTAGGGGCGGTTTCTGTGTCGGCGCAGAGTGATACTGCCAGTTGGGAACGAGCGGTTTCGCTTTATACGCAAAATCAATACCGCGAATCAATTGTCGAATTCAAGAAGGTGCTGGCAGAATTTCCCGCCCATTCTGATAGCTGGAAATACGCCGGGTTAGCGCATTTCCAAATCAAGGAATACGAGCCAGCCATTGAGTTTTTAACGAAAGCCCTTGAGCTGAAAGCTGCTGAAGGGCAAAACGATCTTGATATTTTACCTGCACTCAGCCGGAGTCATCTGGCCTTGAATCATTTTCAGGCGGCGATTCCGTACCTTGAAACACTGACTCGAAAACAGTCTGAAGTTGCAAATAATCATTATTTATTGGGTTTTGCCTACGCTAATCTCACCCGGTTGAAAGAGGCAGCAACTGAGCTGAAAGCGGCAGTGCGGCTGGATCCAAAAGATTCAGGAGCATGGTATTACTTAGGAGTTTTGTCGCTGAAATCTAACCAGCTTGACGAAGCGATTGCTTCGTTTAGAAACGGAAATAATGCCGCTCCAGATAATTTGGAAATCCTCAACCTGCTGGCGGAAGCATTAGTTCGCAAGGGACTGAAAGAAGCGGATACGACGAAGGCGAACAGTATTTATGATGAGGCAATTAAAGTTGCAACGCGGTTGAAGTCATTGAAAGACGATGGGGAATCAGCGGAAGTATTGGGACGAATTTATCTGGCTGCAAAAAAATATACCAGTGCAGAACTGACGCTTTCTCGTGCCTTAACCCTAACGAAAGAACCGCCTGCGACGCTATATTTTAACTTAGGCTTTGCTCATGCCCAGAATAAATCCTGGGGGCGGGCAGCCGAGATGTTACTGAAAGCTGATAAGCTGAATCCGGCGAATATTGATACGTTGAACTACCTCGGATTCGTGTATGAGAATCTGCAAAAATACTCTCTGGCGATGGATGCCTATACAAAAGCTTTTGAAGCCAGCGGAAGAAATAATGCCGAAATAAAGGCGGCGATAGAGCGGATTGCCGAATCGCTCAAAGTGCAGCGATAAAAATGAAAGCTTGCAATTTCCAGATGGCGTTGTTAGATTTGCGATTGCATAACCTTTAAGTCCTTTTTTCAATTTATTTAAAACTATGGCATTAAAAAAGCGAAAATTTTCGTGTTTGATTCTAGTGTTAGTGTGGGTCATTAGTACGGCGGCTTGTCGAGGAACGATTATCGGCGAAACTGCTTTTGTTGTTTCCGAAAAAGCTGACGTTAGAAACTCTACCTCTAAAGCGAATAACTCGGTGGGCGGATTAAAGCGAGGCGATCAGGTCACAATTATTGAACGGTCATCACAGGGAGAATCCACATCCGTCAAAATCAAAGGCCCGGATGGCATTGAAGGATGGACTTCGCCCACGAATCTGGCGACGCAAAGTAATGTCGATAAAGCCAAAGAAATTGCCGGGCAAATTGCCGGAATCTCGGCACAGGCAGAATGCCGGAACGGGAAATCTGTCAAACTTCGCTCGACGCCGGATCGGTCGAGTGATGCGAACGTGATCGTCCAACTTCCTGCCGGAGCGTTATTTGAAATTACGGCACGGGAAACCAAGCCGAAAATGGTTGACCCTGCCGCGAAGCCAGTGGCAAAGACTGAAACAGCGGAAGCGAATAAAGTTCCTGAATCGAATTACGAAGTCTGGTACAAGGTTCGCGTAAAAGATAATGAAATTGTGCCAGCGGGGTATGTTTATGGTGGCTCAGTTGATCTGGAAGTCCCCCAGGAAATTCAGCATTTTGCGCAGGAGAAAAAGCGAATTGTCGGCTGGCAGCGTCTGGGAACAGTGAAAGATAGTAAAGGACTGGATAATTTTCATTACGTCATTTTTCAAAAAACCGTTCCGAGCGCGGATGAAAAAAGCGATTTTGATTATTTGCACATCATTGGTTTCGATGCCAAAAACAGATCGGTGAGTTATTACAACGTGCTGCGCGAAGAAATGCGCGGACTGTTTCCGGTAAAAACCAATCTGGAAGGATCAACCGCTACATTCAGTTTTGAGGCGCTAGATGCTTCGAATAATAAAAAAACCATTGTTTATACAGTGCAAACGCTGGAAAAAGGACACTTGAAAGCTGAGCGTCCAGGGCTTTCCGCGAATGCCAGGCGATAAAAATGTTCAGGAGCGTGAAAAATCAAAACAAAAGTTTTTTGCGCTCATCTCTTCTTAAGACCAACTTAACTTGACCCACCCTCGTTTCGTGATTTACCCTTAATCTTAACCTCTTAAAGGTCACATCAGCTATTTACTGAGTGATTGAGATCGTTCCGGTTCATGATGAGTGAATGTAGAGAGCGACCATCACACTGCCTACGCGAACTCGCCGTAGTTGCTTGGATGAAAGCTAGAATTATTTACGTTGCGATCAATGATTTAGTAATTTTGATTGCAGCTCGTCTTGAAATATTTATTCCTCTAAGAAAGGCAAGAAGAATATGTCAAAAATTACCCCCTACCGAACTCTTTGTGCTGTAGTGTTCTTGACGCTGGGTATGGTGCTGAGCTTAAACCCGGTGTTTGCTCAATCTCAAGCCAGTACGGGACAAATTGTAGGTACAGTCAAAGACCCGCAAGGTGCGTCCGTACCGAATGCAACAGTGACGGTCAATAATATTGCTACTGGATTGACGCAAACGCTTACGACCAATAGCGATGGTGCTTTTCGCGCTGTCTTATTACCTGTCGGCGATTACACCCTGAAGGTTAACGCGCCAGGCTTTGGTGAGTTTGTGCAGAGCGGATACCAAGTGCAAATTGGTTCCTCGCTGGATGCCAACATCACCTTACAAATTAATTCAGTCAATGAAGTTGTTCAGGTGACGAGTGCCAGTGTCGAAACGACAGCTGTCCAATCTTCAGCAACCGTCAACTCGACAGCGATTACTTCGTTGCCGATCAATGGTCGTCGCTTTCAGGACTTTGCTTTGTTGACGCCAACGGCAGATATTGATCCGACCCGAAATCAAATTACGTTAGCTGGTCAGCGTGGCATTAACACCAATATTCAAATTGACGGCGCAGATTATTCCAATCCTTTCTTTGGTGGGATTCGCGGCGGTGAGCGTTCGAGCTTTGCGCCGACTTTCCCTCAGGAATCCATTCGTGAATTTCAGGTTGTCGCGTCCGGTTTTAGTGCCGAGTTTGGACGTTCGACAGGCGGCTTTGTCAATGCCGTGACGAAGTCAGGCACGAATACCTTTAATGGCTCAGGATTTTTCCTCTCGCGACCTGAGAAGCTTGCCGCGAAGAATGCGTTTGATCAAATCGCTTCGCCCACACAGAATCAATTTGGCGGTTCATTCGGTGGGCCGATAGTTAAAAACAAGATGTTTTTCTTTGCCTCGGCGGAACAACAATTGTTTGATCAGACACGAACCGTTTTATTACCGCTGTTAAGTACTTTCAATCCTGCCCTCGCCGCGAATGCCGGAACGCAGGGAGCCTTCGATTTCTATAAATCACTCGAAGGTCCGTATGAACAAACTAATAATGGTACGACTGCAATGGCGCGTCTTGATTTCAACTTTAATGATCGTAATCAGGCTAACGTTCGCTACAATTACAGCACCAATAAAGCTCTGAATTCCGTGACCGCAGGAACTTCGCTCAACCCCACAACGAACAGCGGCGTGTCCAATAATGGCACGGAAGGTAATAAGCAAAACACTTATGTCGGGCAATTGAACACCTTCTTTACCTCGACCTTCATCAACGAATTGCGCGGTCAATATTCGCGCGAAGATCGTCCGCGTACGCCGAATGTGCTGGCTCCGCTGGTGAGCAACGGCATCGGTAATTTCGGGACAGTTTCGTTTTTACCGACAACACAATATGACACGCGCATTCAGGTGAGTGACAACGTTACGATCAACCGTGGAAATCACGGATTAAAATTTGGCGTGGACTATAATCGTACTTTTGCAGATCAATTATTTGCTTTCCGGCAAACCGGAAACTTCTCCTTCCCGACCATTACCAACAACGTGACCTCCATTCTGCAAATCATGACTGCCGGTAATGCCGGAGGAACTGCCGACCCGACAAATGTTTTTGATGATGCGCGGGTGCGTTATCAACGCAACATCGGCAACGGTCTGGTCGATATGACCTCGAATGAATTAGCATTTTTTGCACAAGATTCATGGAAGGTTCGCCCGGGCTTCACCTTGAGTTTAGGGCTACGTTGGGAAGCGCAATATATGCCGCAGCCGGACGTTAGTAATACGGCGTTGACCACGGCAGTGCGTAGCGCGGTATTGCCGCTGTACGGTGGACGCGGGGTTGATGTCGGCGTGATTCCCGATCAGACCGATCAATGGGCACCACGCGTTGGCATCGCCTGGGATCCTTTCAAGAATGGCAAGACCGTCATTCGTGCGGGAGCCGGATTATTTTATGCGCGCACTCCGTTATTAACATTGGCTGGGCCGCTCAATAATTTCCGTGCGACGCCGGGTGATGTAACTCTGACACTGGACGGATTCACTGCACCATCCGCCGCTGGTACTGTCTGTGCCAACCTGAGCAATCCTGCCTGCCCGAATACAGTTTATAAAATGTTTCAGGTGGTAGGCATCAACCTGAACAGTTCTACGCTTGATAAATTGCCAATTCTGAGTGTCGCGCAAGTACAGCAGATCAATCAGGCAATTCTGGCGGCACGTGGTCAGACTGCTAACACACTTAATGGTTTACAGGTCGTTACTGTAGGCAATGAACTGAAAAACCCGCGTTCGCTGCAAGTAAACTTTGGGATTGAGCGCGAAGTGATGCAAGGATTGACGCTCGGTATGACGATGGATGTAGTGAATACAGTCCATCTCAACCGCAACACAGACGTGGATCAGGGATTACCTGTATTACGTGCTGGCGACAGAAGCCTGCGTCCTTTCCTGGGAGCGAATCGCCCGATTACTTTACTCGGTAACGGCGGTTATGTGCAGGTGCGCGAATCTTCGGCACGGTCTTTGTACAATGCCTTAGTGTTACGTGCGAATTACCGCAAGAAATGGGGACAGTTTGACGCATTCTACACACTTTCGAAAACGCTTGATGATGATTCAACCGAGCGCAACGCAACGTTTGCAGAATATGACAATGCCTACAATTTCCGCCCGGAATATAGTTTCTCACGGCAGGATCGTCGTCATCGTTTTACCTTCAATACAGTCTTGAATTTGCCGGGTGGATTTCAGTTCTCGACGCTCGGCAGATTTACGTCAGGAACACCGATTGACGCGACACTGGTCAGCTTTGTCGCTCCCGCCGGTTCGGGACTGACAGCGGCTCAATTCGCAACGCAGGTGACGCTTTCGGGCAGCACCTCCAGCGATTTGAACGGAGATCGCGGCAACTTCAGTGACCGTCCGTATGTTGCGCCAGGCGTCCCGCTCAAGCGCAACGCTTATCGCAATTTCGGTTCTAAAAATATTGACATCCGCATCCAGCGCGATTTCAAAATCGGAGAGAAATTCAGTATTTCTCCATCGTTTGAAGTGTTCAATCTCACCAAGGCTAAGAACCTTCGTCTGGCTGGAACGGCGATTTTCAACTACGGCAATCCCGGCGTAAATGAACGAACGGGTGAAACGTTGCCATCGACGAATCCGCTGTTTCTCCAACTCCGAAATGCTGATGGTACCTATAACACTAACAATCTTCCCGGTGCACCGTTAGCTGCGCAGTGGGGCATTCGGATGAAGTTCTAATATTAATGTTCGCAAAAACTTAGCGGTAGTGAGGATTTTCTCACTACCGCTTTTTTGTATCTTGTTGACCGATAGACCCGCACGAAGTAAAGGCGTATTCACCTCTGAGACCACCCTTAGGGCTTCTGCCTTGCATCTATCACCTCGCATCAATCACCGCACATCCTGACTCAGTATTCACTCTGCGTGAGATGTCCGCGCTCCTGCCTTATTATCAATGGCGGACAGTGTTCCGCTGGTTTATGGATAGGTCAGTCGTAAGGGGATACCCAGAGCTATCCGAAAGGCATTTTCGCTAAAGGGACGCGTTGCGAAGGGGCCGAGGCCGACAGACATCAACTCAAAAAGGCGTCCACCGTTGCCCTCGTCCAGACTATCTTCGCGGCCAAGTTGACGCCCCAGAGCATTGTAATAGGCGTGAGTCAGTTCGTGAAACAGCCCGCAATGAGGTGGACGGGTCATCCCATTCACGACTTCTTTGTGCGGATCGAAGTAAATCCGCGATGCTACTCCGGCTCCTGGATTCAAGTAATCCTCCAGCGCCAACATGATCGCATCCGCTTCATCGCGGCTGGGAAGCGCAGTCCCTGCCACATACGCGTTAATCAGTCCCGCAATAATTGCTGGAGGAGTTTGAGGCAATGGCTTTGGCCCGTTTCCGACGTGCGGTGCTGCTGCCACAAGGGGGGCAGGATTACTGTAGGGGCGAACCTGCCCGTTCTGCCAGGTCGTTACCTGCTGGTGATAAAGCCGTTCCGCCACCCAGGGGACTCCGTTTCCGGTCGCTGCTTGTAAATTGTTCAGCGTTTGCTGCAATTCCAGCCCAAAAGCCACCGCATTTTGAGAATCGTGTTTTTGCCGCAACAGCACATATCCCCGCACGCCACCTGCTGCCTGATTGTTAGCGGGACCCGCATAGCGCACGCCAATCTGCTTATCGGCTGCGCTCAAGGCCATAAAGAACTGGGCTCCAACCGGGAACGAACGAATTTCTTCCAGCATGCGAAAGATGGTTTGCGAAGGATCACCCTGTCCAGCTACCAGCGGCGGCTGAATGACAATGGGTGCGTATGGGTAAGCGAGATTGGTGGTAGTGGTGGTGGCGACGGGTGCTCCAACACCCGATCCACGGCGGAATAAATTAGAAAATCTGGACATGGCGTCATTCCTCACACGGTATGTTGGGGTATCACGAGTGTAATCGTTTTGCCAACGGATTGATAAAGATAGGGCACAATGGGGGCTGCGTTGAGCGCTTGGATAAGTCGCTTTTAACCATACTACGAAGGCTCAGGTTTTCCTAGTCTCCGCGCAAGAAAAAAGGGCAGTCGTCGGTAACGTTGGCGTAATACAGAGCTGATTGACGCGATTGAAAACTACAAAACTGCTGGTAAACAGGTAAAAAATAACCGGTAAAAGTGGACACGCGACAGGCGATTGGAGCGCAATCGTCGCGCTTGCCTGTCCGTGAGTCAGACGAGCCAGCGGCGACGCTTGCCTTCCCTTAGAAGTTATTTTTACCTGTTTCTGACAAGGTATCAATTACCTTCAGAACGTCGTCACTGTGCATCTCCGTCTTCACCTTGCGAAAGATGTGTGCGACCTTGCCTTGCTCGTCAATGACGAAGGTTGACCGCAGCACGCCCTGCACGATTTTGCCATACATATTCTTTTCGCCCCACGCGCCGTATTGTGCCAGCACGGCGTGATCGGGATCGGAAAGCAGCGTGAACGGTAGCGAATATTTCGTAATAAATTTTTGATGTGAAGCCTGACCGTCAGGACTGATGCCGATGACTTCAATATTGCGTTTGGTGGCTTCTTCGTGAGCGTCGCGGAACCCGCACGCTTCTTTCGTTCAGCCGGGGGTGTCGTCTTTGGGATAGAAAAACAGGACGACAGTTTTTCCTTTGAAACCGGAGAGACTGACGGGTTCGCCAGCAGCATTGTTCAAACTAAAAGCCGGAGCTTGGTCGCCATTCTTTAATTCTGCATTTGCCATAATTTTAGTGCCCTTTCTCTGAAGCGAGTTCGCGGTTCGCAGTTGAGGGTTCACAGCAGGAATTCTGCGAACTGTCTCGTCACCGAATAACGTTTTCAGGCGTCTTTCTATTTTGAGAAAATCATTTCATCTGCCATATTAATAGCATCATCAAAGTGATTCTCCCAAACAAAAGCCCAAGTCTTTTAATCTGAATCACAGAAAATATTATTCATCATCGGAGGTTTTACCTTGCATCGAAAAAACAGCCCCGGCAATTCACTCTTATCTTTCATCGCAACAGCCTTAATCATTCTCACCTGTAGCTTTTTCACTTTCGCACAACTGCCTGGACAATGGACGAGTACAACACTGGACATTGCCAACAAACCCCGCACTTTATTAGTCAATGGCACGACAGTTCTGGTGGGAACCAGCACCGCTGGTGTCTGGAATACCACCGATAACGGCACGACGTGGACGCAAATCAATACGGGATTAACTTTTTTAGATGTCAAAGCTCTGGCGGCGAGCGGTACCACTTTATATGCCGGAACCAATGGCGGCGGGATCTTCCGTTCGACCGATAGCGGGGCAACCTGGACGGCATTGAATACGGGACTGACGAATTTAGTGGTCTATGCGCTGGCTGTCAACGGAACAGATGTTTTTGCCGGAACGTATGGTAGCGGAGTTTTTCGACTTAGCGGAACCACCTGGACGGCAGTCAATACCGGGATTTCATCCAGTGCTCGTATTTACTCCTTAATGGTCAACGGCAGTGATTTATGGGCGGGAGGCGAATTGATTATTAACAATCCGCATCACATTTTTCGCTCGTCTGATCGCGGTGCGACTTGGGTTGCAACGGGTGGAACCGATACCAGCAAGAGCGCGGCTCCCTCGGAATTTGTGTATTCTATGGCAGTGAGCGGGACGACCTTAATGGCGGCAACCTTCGATGGAATTTATCGTTCTATCAACAATGGAACCAACTGGTTATTGCTGGATAGTTTACCGATTCGGGGCGCAAGTATTGTTCCCGCTTCCGGTGCTTTTTATGTTTCCGGTACATCATTGGACGGCGCAGCTTATGGCGTGAGCGTGACCACCGATAACGGAAACACCTGGCGCGCTTCCAGTTTTGGATTGCCGGGCGCAGTACCGCTGGCGGTTAGTGGCACGACACTCTTTGCCGGATCAATTTTAGGCGGAGTTCTGACTGCGACCACGCAGCCTCCCCAGAATGCCAGTGTTTCGGCGGCGGATTACAGAGTGGTGAATTCTCATGCCTCAGAATCCATCGCCAGTATCTTCGGGCAAGCATTAGCTACCGGCTCGGCTTCGGCACTTTCGTTACCACTTCCGACAACGCTTAGCGGCACAACCGTCAAGGTTCTTGACAGCTTGGGCGTTGAGCGTTCTGCATCGCTTTTTTATGTGAGTCCTACACAAGTTAATTATCAGGTTCCGGCGGGCACTGCGGCAGGATGGGCTTATATCACCGTCAAAAATGGCGCGGGCGTATCTTCATACGCGACGACCAGAATTGTGTCTGCCGCCTTCAGTTTATTTACTTTCAATTCAACTGGCAGCGGAGTTCCGGCGGCTTACCTTCAGCGCGTCAAAGCGAACGGTTCACAGCAAATTGAAATTGTCGGGCAGTACAATGCAGGAACCAAAGATTGGGTGACAACTCCGATTGATTTGGGACCGGAAAGCGATCAGGTTTATCTGATTTTATTTGGCACGGGAGTACGAGGCTGGGATGCTTCAACGGCTCCCGTAGTCTGTTATTTTGGCACTGACACCACCTCATATATTCCGTCCTTAACGGCGTATGCAGGCGCTCAGCCCAATTATGTCGGCGTAGACCAGATCAACGTACTCATCCCGCGCAGTCTGGCGGGGAGAGGCGAGATCAATGTATACGCCACAGCCAGTGCCGGCTCGACCAGCAATATTGTCAAGATTAACGTTCGATAATTTTAGTTTCAAAGTGAATCCCAAGCTCCGGTCAAGTGGTCGGAGCTTTTTTATCGTACAACGGGTGGCTCGCCCGTTAACGGAGATTATTCAATGGATCACATCGCCGCCAGTACCAAACGCAAAGCGTATCTTCGCATCATCCTGCCTTTGTTTATCATTTCAGTCATCGCCTATATTGATCGCGTAAATGTTGGCTATGCCGCGCTCACGATGAACAAAGATTTAGGCTTTGACGCGCAGATTTTCGGTTTAGGCGCAGGGGTTTTCTTTGCCGGATATTTTTTGTTTGAAATTCCCGGTGCGCTGATTGCTGAAAAATACAGCCCGCGCTTGTGGCTGGCGCGGATCATGATTACGTGGGGCTTGATCTCCGGGCTGATGGCGTTGATGCAAACACCGTGGCAATTTTACGTCCTGAGATTTTTGCTGGGCGTCGCCGAGGCCAGTCTTTATCCGGTCATTTATGCCACGATTATTCCGCGCTGGTTTAGCGCCAGAGAAAGAGCGACAGCCATCGCCTTGCTTTTATCTTCGCTGCAAATTTCTGGAATCATCGGCGCGCCATTAGCCGGATGGTTAATCGGAGTCCCGTTGTTTGGATTCAAAGGCTGGCAGGCACTCTTTGTGATTGAAGCGATCCCCGCACTTATCTTCGGCATCATCGTAGTTTTCTGGATGGCGGATTCACCACGCGAAGCAACGTGGCTCACCGATGAAGAAAAGAATTTCCTCACTGACCGATACGAACGCGAAGTTACAGCGAAGACCAATGCCAAACACTACACCGTACTCGAAGCACTCAAAGATCGTGAAGTCCTGAAACTTTGCCTGACCTATTTTCTGTGGATTACAGGATTCTGGGGCTTTAATTACTGGATGCCGACGGCATTGAAAGATGTTTCCGGGTGGTCGAGTTTATTCATTGGAGAAGTTTTTGCGGGGGCGATGCTGATCTCGCTGATAGCTTCAGTTTACACCGGATATTCCTCCTCCAAGCACAACGAAAAACGCTGGCACGGAGCCATTCACATGTTCATCGCCGCCATCGGAGTTGGCTGCGGCGCTTACATTCATAACCCATGGATGTTCGTATTTTTTATGATTCTGGGAGCGATTGGAACCTACGCACCAATGGCCGTCTGGTGGTCATACCCTACGACGTTTTTGTCAGGTTCGGCAGCAGCAGGCGCAGTTGGAATGATTAATTCAATGGGCAATCTGGGAGGATTTGTCGGACCCTACATCACCGGGTGGATTAAACAAAAAACCGGATCATTCGCCGGAGCCAACTGGTATCTGGCAGGTTCATTGGTTGCCGCTGGATTCTTAATTCTGACGCTGAGAAAGCAGTTGCCGATAGATGACGTTGAGAATTCTTGAAGGTCATTGGCGAACTCTCAGCCGAAGTGATATTGCCAAGCTAAAGCTAAGGATTTGGCTTGTTTATCAGGTCAAGTTATAGTAGGTTTACTCATGTTAAACCCGTGATTGTCCCTGCGTTATCACCTATGATGAAGACTATTGTTGGCCTGATAGAAAAACAACTTGAAAGTGGCAAGAGGGAGGCTATTTTTTCGTTTTTGGGAGATGGCGAAAATGTGACCCAAGTTGCTTCCTTACGCGAAATTCAAAAAGACGCTCTTAAATTTTCCAAGCATCTAACTAAGGAAGTAACTGTCTTAATTCTCCTACCGCAGGGCATTTCTTTTATCAAGGCATTTTTTGGATGTTTATATGCACAGGCGATTGCCGTTCCTACTCCACTTCCCACTAAAAATCGTGGCCTTGAAAAGTTGAACAACATCATTGACGATGCGGGCATTTCGTTTGGCATTACCACTCAAAACACTTTGGAGAATTTAAAAAAATGGTTTGGCGAGGAGGCTTTGCCGAGGGGAGTGAAGTGGTTTTTCATCGAAGATATTGAACCGGAAAATCAGTCAAACACTTTTCTTCTGGATTTACCCAAACCCAACCAAATTGCCTTTTTACAATACACTTCAGGCTCCACCGACAAGCCCAAAGCCGTCATGGTGACGCACGAAAATATCATCGCTAATTCTCAAATCATTCAAGCTTGTTTTCAAAATAACGCTGAGAGCGTTTCGGTTTGCTGGTTGCCTTCGTTTCACGATATGGGATTGCTGGATGGAATTATTCAGCCTGTCTTTAGCGGCTTTCATGGCGTCCTGATGTCGCCGATGCATTTTTTGCAAAGACCCTTACGTTGGCTCAAGGCGATTACCAAATATCGTGCGACTTATTCAGGCGGGCCGAATTTCGCTTTCAATTTCTGTTGTGAACGGATTAACGACGAAGAACTAGCTGGTCTTGATTTAAGCAGTTTGCAATGTTTGTACAACGGCTCTGAACCGATACGAAATCAAACCATGCAAAAGTTTATCGAAAGATTTTCGGCTGTCGGGTTTTCCGCCGGGAAGATGCTCACTTGTTATGGATTGGCAGAGGCAACGTTAGCAGTTACAACGTCAAAAACTGGAACAAAACCGACAGTTCTCAAGGTAGCCCAAAATAAATTTCAACAAAATCAGGAACAGCGGACTGAAAATGAGTCGGTTATCGAAGTCGTTGGATGCGGGTTCGTTCATTGCGATACGGAGGTCAAAATCGTCAACCCTGATGATTTATCGGAATGTGTGGAAGGTGAAATTGGCGAAATCCGGGTTGCAGGGAAAAGCGTCGCAGCGGGTTACTGGAATCTGCCTGACGATGAAACTTTCGTCACAGACCATCACGGGAGATGGTTGCGGACAGGTGATTTGGGGTTTGTATTGAACAGCGAATTATTTGTCACAGGGCGAATGAAAGACCTGGTTATTATCAGAGGAAAAAATCATTCTCCACAGGATATTGAACAGACGGTTTGGCAAAGTCATGCGGCGTTGCAATCCAATGGATGTGCCGCGTTTTCCGTTGAAGTTGAAAATAATGAAGAGTTAGTTGTCGTGCAGGAAATCAAGCGAACTTTTCTGTCTGCACTGGATTATGAGGTTGTTATGGCTTCAATTGTCGCTGAAATCAGTCAGAAGCACGGCATTGTTCCCAAGGATGTGACCCTAATTCCCCCCGCTAAGCTACCCAAAACCACAAGCGGAAAAATCCAGCGAAGTGCCTGCCGTCAAAGGTGGCAATCTCAGGAATTTAACGCCTTAGCCAACTGGCGCGAAACTCGTTATTTTGTAAAACAGACATGAAAACTAAGGAAGAAATACAACGCTGGCTCCAGAAAAAAATTGCCGACGTGACGCAAACAAATTCTGACCTAATTCAGGCCAACCTGCCTTTTACCAATTTCGGGCTTGATTCAATCGTGATCGTAACGCTGGTCACTGATCTGGAAGATTGGTTGAATTTATCTTTAGACCCGACAATTTTCTGGGAGTTTCCATCCATCGAAGTCTTGACCGATTGGTTGATGACCGAACAACTGGCAGGATAAATTTTCATTGAAGAATCAAACCCCTTTAATTTGGAACCCCTTTCATAAGGAATACAAAGAAAATCCGCATGAGCAATTACGTCTTTTGCGGGAGCATCATCCTGTTCACAAAGGGATCAATGGACGCTGGATGATTTTGAAGTATCAAGACCTGAAGCTGCTGTTGACTGACCCTGTTTTCAAAACTGTAGACTTCAGTCGGGAACTTGCCGCGAAAAGTAAATTTTTGCCTGCCTCGGAAAATTTCGACCAAATCGCTGCCGTTTCCGCGAAGTGGTTTCTTTTTTTTGATCCCCCGCAACACACCGAAATACGATCCTGGGTTGCAAAAATTTGGAATACGATTAATTTGCAAGATGCCATCAAGACCATTACGGAAGAAAGTCTGGAGCGAATTACAGGTGAAAAAGAGATAGATATTATTAGGGATTTTGCGGTTTTTATTCCTTCTCGAGTGGTTTGTAAAATATTGGGATTACCAGTTGAAGATTATGCGAAGTTTAAAATCTGGTCATATCACTTCAATAGCTTGTTTGAACCTTTTGCGACGCTTTATGACTTGCTTCATTACAACCAGAGTGCGCAAGAATTTTATGACTACATGAACAATATCCTCGCTGCCAAAAAACAGGAACCGGATGATGCCTTTATTGGCAAGCTACTGGTCGTCAATGAAACTCTGGGGAAACCACTGAACAATTCTGAATTAATTTCGATTATCGCGTTTATGTTTTTTGCGGGCATTGAAACATCGGTCAATCTTTTTGGGCAGTCCGTTTTACAGTTAATTAGGAATCCTGAGCAGGCAAGGATTTTGCGCGAGAATGATTCGATGATTACCAATGCCGTTGAAGAATTGCTTCGTTTTGTCAGTCCGAATCAATACACCACGCGCATCGCCGCAGAAGACTTTGAAATAGGTGGAAAACTCATTAAAGCTGGCGAGTATTTAATGGGAGCAACTGTTTCCGCCAACCGCGATCCTGAGGTCTTTGTACATCCCGAAGAACTTGATTTCACGCGCAAAACAAATCCGCATTTGAGTTTTGGATTCGGTTCGCATTATTGTCTGGGCGCAAGAGTGGCACGGGAAGAAATTAGTGTGTCAATCCCGGCCTTGTTTCGACGGTTCCCACAGATCGCTCTTAACCCGGAAAAGAATTATGAGTGGGATAAAATTATTCTGAATCGCGGACTGAGGTCTTTGCCCGTAGTTTTGCATCCATAAGAATGTCTTTCATTTCTGTTTTCTATCTACTCTTTTTACTGTTTGTAACAACGCTCTACTATCTGTTACCAGTTAGATACCGGGTCGTTTGGCTTCTTATTGTCAGTTGGTTTTTTTATTTCACCTGGCAGCCCGCATTTTTACTTGTACTGCTTGGGGTTAGCCTGCTGGCGTTTCTCCTGGGACAAAAGATTGAGTCTATAGCAGATAAAACAGAGAAAAAACGATGGCTGGTTGGAAGCTCCGTTGTTCTTTTGCTACCTCTGATTTTCTTTAAATACTTCAACTTTCTCAACGACCATTTTACCAAATTTTTTTCCTTGTTCCCGCTCGAAAACCCGATTCCGAATCAGCCGTATCTGATTCCACTGGGCATTTCATTTTTTTCGTTTCAAGCCCTCAGTTATGTCGCAGATATTTATCGGGGCTATCTGCAACCCGAACCACG
The DNA here is from genome assembly GCA_043783625.1 of Blastocatellia bacterium. Lineage (GTDB taxonomy): Bacteria > Acidobacteriota > Blastocatellia > RBC074 > RBC074 > JAFDVL01. The sequence continues at coordinate 21,136 of JAYVZE010000047.1, forward strand.
GATTGAGAAATTTGCGCTGTATATGGCATTTTTCCCGACTATTTTGGCGGGGCCAATCGAACGGGCAAAATCTATTTTAGTCCAACTTAGCAACCCGGTTTTGTTTCAGGAGCAAAATATCAGAGCGGGGTTGCAACTGATTTTATGGGGCGTTTTCAAAAAAGTTTTTTTGGCGGATAGAATGACCGGCTTCATGAAAAAAGTTTATGATGAACCACAAAACTACCAAGGCGTTTTGATTTACTTTGCCATCGTTTTTTCTGTTTTTCAGCTCTTTTGTGATTTCTCGGCCTATTCAGACATAGCAGTGGGGTCAGCCCGAATGTTCGGGATAAAACTTAGTAAAAATTTCGATGATCGTGTTTACGCGGCATCTTCGAGAACAATCTTCTGGCAGGGATGGCACCGAAGCCTGACCTCGTGGCTGCGGGATTATGTCTTTTTTCCTTTAAGCCGTGGCGTTAAGAGCCGCTCTCGGATGTACGTGAATCTATTGATTGTCTATTTTCTGGTTGGGATTTGGCACGGAGCAACCTGGGGTTTTATCGTTTGGGGACTTTTGAACGGAATCTGGTTGATTGGCGAGAATGCGACAAAATCGTGGCGGCAGAGCTTCTTTACTCGTCGCGGCGTGGATCTGAATGGCAGAGTCTTTTACTTTTTAAGCTGGTTGTTCATTTTCCACATTGGAGCATTCTTCGGCGTTTTTTTCCGAACTGACTCGCCACAAAAAGCACTGGCTTTTATCGGAAACATCACCAATCCAAACGCGAACCTGCTGTCAAGCGGGGAAATACGAAGCTCTACGGTAGTGATTGTCTTCCTGCTTTTTATGGATATGATAAACCGACGAATTCCTCAGAATGAAAATTTCGACGCTTTTATTAATCAGCAAAAAACCTGGCTCAGATGGATCATTTATATTTTGCTGGCGGAGTCGGTTATTCGAGCGAGTCACGCTTTTGGTGATGTCCGGTTTATGTATTTCAATTTTTGATGATGAAAAATTTATTCCTGAAATCAGTCTTGTTTTTCCTGCTCCTTCTTTTGATTAAGGTGCCTTTTACTAATAAAGACGCCTCGGATGATCGCAAAACGGAATTTTTCAGCCATCAGTTTAATACAGTATTCATTGGCTCCAGCCGAACCAATCATGCGGTGATCCCCCCTTATTTCGATCTTCTCACCCAACCTAAAACGAGGAGCTACAACTTCGGCATTCCAGGTGGATTGCCACCCGAAACATTTGATTGGGGTGATGAACTGATAGAAGGTAATCCTTCGATACGTTATATCTTTTTCGAGCTAAGCGGGGGATTTGTCACAGAATCCAGAGCCGGGGCGCGGCTTACATTTGCGAACTATCTGCGAGCCTTGAAAAGATTATCCTTTGAAAAGTTTTCAGCTTATCACGACAACTTAGCGGCGGAATTCTTTAAACCCCATCTTTCGCTTGAGCAACCTGATTACAATATTCCATTTGAAAAAAAAGAGCTTGGCGCACACCTGCCCGCGTCACCTAAAATCCTCCAACATTCGCATCTGTATAATCAATCGGTTGAGCAAGAAGATTTTGCGGTTGCGGCTCCATTAAACGAAGAGTATTGGAAAAGAGTGATAAAGCTCATCGAACTGGCTGAGTCAAAACGAATTCGCCTCTATTTTTTTATTCCGCCAAGATTGGAAACCGAAAACGAGCTTCAAACGGTTTATCCGATTTATCAAAAGCTCGATAAGAAATATAAACTCAGTGTCGCACACTATGAAGACGGACTTTATCGGGATGACACCTCGGTAGATGACTTTCACCTCAATCACAAGGGAGCGATCCAATTTACTAAGAATATGGCGGAGACATTCAATACACTATCTGAGCCAAACTAGGTGGTTGCAGGCGCCCGTGGATTACAGGCGGAAGAATAGGCATATTGCTATGCGTCCGAAGCATTGTCACGTTGAGGAAAAACTTGTAGGAAAGTGGCGAAATGAGAAGCGAAAGCGGAACAATAAACGGAAAAAGCAGGTTTTAAAGCCTGCTTTTTTCTTGAAAATGGTGGTGGCCAGAGAGGGACTTGAACCCCCGACACGCGGATTTTCAATCCGCTGCTCTACCAACTGAGCTACCTGGCCTTAAAGAACGAAGGCGTATGGTACTGAGCGATGCGCTTACTGTCAACCCGTGTGCTATGATTTTTCTATGCTGAAAATTTGCGCACTTGTGACTTCATTATTTCTGCTGGCTTACGCGCTTACTTCTGCGCATCACGAGCAGGCTCAGACTCCTGCTGCGACCGATTATGAATACCACTCGCAACACGATCCCAACGGCACGGGGAAGTTTTATTTCGGACGCGAAATCGCTCACGTCATGGGACACTTCGCCGCCGATTGGTTAGAGCGTACAGATCGGATCGAAACCGAGAAACCGGATGATGTCGTCAAAAATTTCAATCTGAAAACTACCGATGTCGTCGCGGACATTGGCGCGGGTACGGGTTACTTTACCTTTCGTCTTAGTCCTGTAGTCGCGCAAGGAAAAGTTTTCGCCGTAGATATTCAGCCGGAAATGCTGGCGATGATGGAGGAACGGAAGAAGTCACTCAAAGCGGAAAATGTTGTGACGGTGCAGGGAATTGAGAAAGATACGAAATTGCCCGAGGCTTCCGTTGATTTGGCGTTTATGGTGGATGCCTATCATGAGTTTTCCTATCCGCGCGAAATGATGCAGAGCATCGTCAAAAGCCTCAAACCAAAAGGGCGCGTAGTGCTGATCGAATATCGCGGCGAAGACCCGACTGTATCGATTAAGTTAGTTCACAAGATGACAGTGAAGCAGGCACGCAAGGAACTGGAATCGGTAGGATTAAAGTGGAAAGAAACAAAAAACTTTTTGCCACAGCAGCATTTTATTGTATTTGAAAAACTTTGATTTCGTGGGAACGGTGATATATTTAATTTGATGCATGAAAAGGTTCTGGAGAGAATGAGGGAGTGTATTTGGAGTGGAAATTTTATTGTTCCAACTCATGCGCTTGTAGCCATTGCGCAAGATAGATTAACCAGAGAAGACGCGCTGTTGTATTCTCAATGGGGAGATTGTTGAGCGTCAGAAAGATCGGGTGTCGGGAGAATTTAAGTACATTATTTATGGTCCGTCAGAAGATGGACCGGAAATTGAGGTTGTCGCTAAAATAACTTTAGTCGGTGATACCTATGTCATCACAGTTTATCGAGTATATTGATTATGAGTACGACAGATGCCAAAACCAAACGCACGAAACGAGGAAGACCAAATCCAAATTATCAAACCTGTGTTCATTGCAATCAGGTCTTTGCGAGATTGGTGAAACTCCCACAAGTCTATCAGCAAGGTACACAACTCACTGTGATCGAAAATGTACCGATGATGTTATGTGATAATTGTGGGCAGAGCTACGTTACGAGTGATACCTGGAAAGCCATTGATGAAGTCTTGGCACATCCTGCAAAGTTTACGAAAAAACAAACTCTCCCTGTGGCTTCATTTGCATGAAAAAGAAGAGATTCAGTTAATCTGCTTTTTCTTTTTACTTTGCTTCATCCGGTGGATTAGATTCATACACGCGAATTTCCATTCCCATTTCCGCCATCTGATAAAACTCTTCCGCCGCAAACATGGGAATCCGAATGCAGCCGTGCGAATCAGGATAAGGCGGGACGAATTTACTGCCGTGAATGGCTAAGCCGGAAAGAAAATAATTTGGATAATAAAGTAAGCCCAGAGCCGATTTGCGCCAGCCTTTGATTTTATTGTAGACCTTGAATCTCCCGACTGGCGTGACAGCATCGCGCACAAATCCTTCAGAGTCGAATTCTTTATCGTTGCCTGACGATACGGTTAGGATACGCTGAATTTTGTTTTCATGGTTGATAATAAATAGGACTTGCCGACGTAGATCAATTTCGACACGCACTTTGTTGTCTGGAAGTTTTTGCGTTTCTTTCGGCGCAAATTCTGAAGCATTCTGGATAGCTTCAAAGTCGGTACGGGATAATTTTCCACTCCGTTTTAAATCCGTAACTTTCTGAAAAGCGATGATGGCTTGACGATAGGAATCGGGGTCTTTGGTGAGCCAGAATCCGAGTGCCGATAATTTTTCTTTGGCTTCTTTTATTTCTTTGGCGGTGATTGGCTTCGCTTTTGCTTTGGTCGCCGGAACTGTGACGCGACGCGCACGCGAGGATTGCGCGACGGTTTCTATTGCTAATAAAGATAGGATGAGAATGATGATGAAAGTGTAATGAATACGCGCCGCGATGACAGTCATAGTGCTTGTAAGTGAGAGTAAATTGTTAAGAACGGGGGATTTTATTTCACGGCTTGCGGATGGTATTCCCAATGCCAGGGTTCATAAAAGTATGGAATGAAGCCAAATTTTTCAGCGTTTTTTACCAGCCAGCGATATGCTTTTGTCTTGACCTGAATTTCACGATTCGCGTCTTTCGTGCTGACCGGATCGCCTCCGACATACAAATCCAGCGCCCGCCCGGTGAAGTGCGGACTGTTGACTGCTAATCCGGCGCGTCCTGAGTTTGGCGATTGTACACGGAGTTTCTGTTGATATTCCGGTGAGCGAAAAGCCGAGATAATTTTCAAATATTTTTCTGACGCCGCAATCCTACCATTCGCGTCAAGCGGGAGCTTTAAGTCTTTCGCCGCGCCCGCAATCATTTTTTGATAAGCACGATAGGTCTCAATTTCCAACTGTCGTAATTCGAGAGGACGTTCAGGATCATAAAATTCTGAAGCTGACACCGTTACTAATTTTTCAGCCGGAGGAATTGTCCGATCCTTGCTGCGCCGCGCCTGCCATTGCTCAACCATTTTTAGCCATGAAGTCTGATTCAATACACCATCAGCAGGTAAGCCGGAGGAGCTTTGCCAATGCTTTAAAGCCTGCCTGAATTTTTCACCGGATGGTGTCCCGGCTCCAATAAAATGAGCGATGAGCGGTTCGTATAGCAGCCACCCACGTTGTTGCTTTCCACCAAAAAACCAATTCAGATTGAATTTGAACTGTTCATTGACGATGGCTATTTCATCAAATTTCTGACTGCTTAGGGGTGGCTCATCACTCGCCGCAACATTTAGTTGTGACGTAATAAAAGTGACTAATAAAATCAGAGTTGTCCAACGTCTTATGCACATCTGTTTTAATTTCTTGCCAGGTAATTCGGAGCTTTAATAATCTGGCAATTCAAGGCAAAATAATAACATATTATTTGGCGTTTTCTGGTCAGAAGTTTTTGCCTCAAATAGTTCTTTTTTGATCAGAGAGTTGAATTCTTTGTCCTCTTGGATCAGGCATTTATGAAGAGCATATTTCTCATTTTTATTTTGGCACTAAATTTTTATCAACTGATGGGGCAGACTCCTTCTTCCTCTGCCCCGCAAACCACTGGCATCAAAACAACAGAGATTTTTCTGGATGTTTTAGTGCATGACAAAAGAGGGAAAATTATTCGTGATCTCAAGCCGGAAGAACTAGAAGTTCTTGAAGATGGAGTGAAGCAACCCGTTAGTTCCTTTCGATTTATTGATTCCGGCGGGCAAGCCAAAAATCTGTCTAACGACAACAAGGTGATAGGCCCGGCTGATGAATTCAAGGCGGGAAATCTGGTCACGCTGATTTTTGACCATCAAGATGCGTTGAGATTTCAAACAGCACGCGAGACCGCTGTCACTTTTATGGATACAGCAGTGCGTCCTGATACGCTTGTCCGTGTGATGGTGATTGGGCGTAAGCTTTACTTAATCGAACAGTACACCAATGACCGCAAAAAAATTTATAAAGCCATTGAGAAGGCGTTGGGGACAGTGGAAAAATCGTTTGCACAGGTTTCTGAATTGAAGATGAAAGAGTTGCTTGAAAAAGCACCTGTGACTGAAACCGGATCAACTCTGGAATCCGGTGCTGCGGTGATTAACTCAGATTCCGTATTAACGAAAATGACGCTCGACACGATGACGCAATCGGAGAAGATGTTGACGGAGGCAGGTTTCAGCTCTCCGGTTTTCCCCTTGTTGAGTGTGGCCCGGAACCATCGCAAATTATCCGGGCGCAAAATGGTTTTTTATATTTCTAATGGCTTATATCTTCAGAACTCCGGCTTATCGGAAATCTTGAAAAACGTCGTGAGCGACGCCAATCAGGCGAACCTGACTTTTTATGCGATCAACACGCGGCAGTCACTTGCCACGACTGGAAATATGAGCAGTCGCCTGGAAACGGCGACGGTCGTCAACGCGACGCAGCGACCTGAATCTGGAACGGTTGGGGCCCGTGATCCGTTCAATTCATTTCAGGGAAGAAACGCCGGAGGAACGGCAGCTTTCGATCCGCGCAGTTCCTTCACGGCTTTTGAAGCACGAGGACGGACTTCAGAACTTAACAAGCAGAATCCTCTGACCCGGCTAACCGAAAGTACGGGCGGTGCGGTGATTCAAAATATCAATGACATCACGACAGCACTGAAACAAGCTGTCTCGGAACTAGGTATCTTTTATGCCGTTACTTACAATCCGACTAAACCAGAATTGGATGGAAAGTTTCGGCAGATCACCGTTAAGCTGTCTCGTTCCGGTTTGAAAGCCCAAACAAGGAACGGGTATTTTGCTGTTCCGGCGGCTACGACCCGACCCGTCCTGATCTTTGAAACTCCAATGTTGGCGGCTTTAAATAATAGTGAAGTTCCTCACGATTTTGATTATCGCGTTAGTAATTTACATTTTGAAGCGCGAACGAATGAACGCCACGAAGTGCTGATGGTTGAGGCGCCATTGTCGGCACTGATTCAAAATGAAGATAAAAACCTGAAAGCTTATCCGGTCAATTTTGCGATTTTGGTTTTAGTCAAAAATGCAAAGGGTGAAATTGTCCAAAAATTTAATGATACCTATACATTAGAAATCCCCTCGGCTCAGGTTGAAGAAGCCAAGCAATCAAGCGTTAATTTAGTCCGTCATTGCTGGTTGCCGACGGGCGGCTATTTGCTGGAAACGGTTATTCATGATCAGAAGGGAAACCGGATGAGTGCGAGCCGTCGCCCTTTCACGGTGACAGGGTCGAAGGCTGGAATTAACGCTGGTAGTCTTTATCTCGTCAAACAAATTGATCAGGTTGAAGAAGACGGCATTGAACCGGAAAATCCACTTTTTGCAGGGAATTTAAAGATCATTCCTGAGCTGTCCGAAACAATTACGGCGCAGGAAAATGGAGAAATTCCTTTTTACCTGAGTCTTTATCCTGAATTACCAATTACCACTACGCCAACGCTTCAGCTTGAATTTTCGCGTGAAGGTAAAGTCATTGCTACCACTACGCCAGCTTTGCCAAAGGCTGATGACCGGGGAGTCATTTCATTTTCTGCCGGAATTCCAACCAAAGGTTTGGCTTCCGGGGATTATCGCATTCGGGCTATTGCGAAGCAGGGAAACAGTTCGACGGAAGAAAGTATTTTTTTCAAGGTCAAAGGGACAGCCACTAGAGAAGAATCCACCGACAATATTAAAGCCATTAACAGTACTATCGCTTCGCCGACAGATCGGGTCAGCGAACTCGCGCTGGTTTCCCTCACTGCTGCTAAATCAGTTGAATTGTCGGTGAGTAAATTACTTGAGGATACTGAGAAGAATGGCGCGCTGATGCATCAGCGTCTAGGCGACTATACTTATATGTTGCGCAAGGTTCGCCGCACCTTTGATAAAAAAGCAAGGCTGCGAGCTGAAGAATATAAGGACTACGAGGCTTATCCCGTGAAGGGGCAGCACGCGCTGGTTCAGATGAGTGCGAATGGTGCCAGCTTGTCGGTAGACCGCATCGGAGTTGATCGCAAACAAGCAACGGAAGCGATTATCAAAAACGAAGAGGAAAAACAGACTGCACCGGAAACCAAACAACCACGTGGTTACTGGAGCGCGGGGCTGGCAGGAATGGTGCAGGGGAAAAATCTTTATCTCTCAATCAATCCAACACTTTTTTTCAAGTACAGCGACTTTTCAACGCCGCGATTGGTGATTCTGGATGGACGTGAAACGGTCGTGATGGAATACCACACGCGAAGCGGAATTCAGCTTGAGCCAGAAAATGAATGGATTCAAAAAATGACCGGAAATGTCTGGATTGATTTTACTGATAAAGTTTTGGTGCGGATCGAAGGCCAGGTCAAACCCGAAACTGCCAATCCAACTACTCCAATTCAGTCCATCCCGAATTTTGTTTACCAGCAGCAGCATGTCGGCGTAGGATTATGGTCACCAGCCCTGATTCGTATTAATTCGTTAGGCGACAGCACAATTTTTCGTGGATTGAATTACGATGCTTGGTTTGAGTTCAGCAATTTTAAGCGATTTGATTCAGCGGAATCGGATGTGAAAATTACGGCTCCGAAAGAAGATAAAGAGAAACCGTAAAAGAGAGGTTACAAATGTATCGGACGAAAAAGCGACTGCTAATTTTTATCGTGTGGTTGATTACTTTGACCGCTTCTGAAACCTTGCAGGCGCAGAATAATCGTAACTCTATTTCCGGGGTCGTGACTGATTCTGCGCGTAAAACAATTCCAGACCTTTGGATTGAATTATTGAATGAAGTGGATTCGGTGATTTACAGAATCCGAACGGATGCGACAGGTCGCTATATTTTTCGTAACCTTTCGTTTGGAACATTCCAGGTGAGAATCGTCACATCGGGAACGAATTTTGTCAGCCAAACGGTTCGCGTTTCACTTTATCCGGCTACGATGCAGGGCACAGGCTCTCATTATGAGCAGCAGGATTTCATCCTGAGAACTGCTTCGGAAAATAAAGGCGGCACCACCAAGGCACGCACTGTTTTTGCGCAAAACGTTCCTGACACTGCCAGAAAGCTTTTCGAGACAGCAGTAGTGCGGTTCGATTCTAATGACGCCGAAACCGGAATAGCTAGGCTTAAAGAAGCTCTGGCGATTTTCCCCGGTTATTACCTTGCGCTGGAACGATTAGGGATTGAGTACTTAAAAACAAAAAATCTTGAGCAAGCCGGGATCACTTTGAAAAAGGCTTTAGAGATTAATCCGAATGGTGCTCCCAGCCTTTATGCGCTAGGAGTCGTTCAATACCAAACAAAACTGTGGGACGCTGCGGTTGAGGTTTTACAGCGATCAATTATTCTTGAGCCTGAATCCAGCAATGCGGCGTTCATCAATATGTATCTAGGATTGGCGTTACTGAAAACGGATAAAGCTGCGAAAGCGGAGCCGTATCTCAAGCGAGCTATTGAAACTGGTGGCGAGCGAATTCCTCCCGATATTCACCTGCATTTGGCTGAGTTCTATGGCAAAAATAATCGCTTCAAAGAAGCTGCCGATGAGTTGGAATTATTTTTAAAGCTGGTTCCTGATGCCCGTGATTCTGCCAACATTCGCAACCTGATTACGCAGCTTCGTGCCAAGTCTCAGCCAAGCTAATTGCTTTTATTCTTTCACTGTAAAATCCGACCACTGCTCAACTACGGAAGATTTTCCGTCTCGTAATTCATCCTTAATCATCAAACGCAGCAAGTATTCACCGCTGGCTAAATTGTTGAGGCGAAACCTTCCACCGCACTCCAACCATTTTGGATCAGTCTGCCGATCCGTGCGGACAGCTCTTTCCGGTGCTTGAAAAATGCGCTGCCCGTCGCGGTACAGTTCAAATTGAAGTTTTAATTTTGCTTTATTGGTTTGCTGGTCGGCGCGAGGATTATAAATCACCGCCAGAAATTCGATTTCACTATCCCTGGCAAAGCGGCGAGCTGCCGGATTGGCCTGAATTTGATTGCTTGCGCTGTTGGCTGTAGAGGGGTTCATCACGACATTCAAAATTACTCCTGAGAGTGACAAGCGATCTTTACTTAAATCAGGAACTTGAATGAATTGAGTAGAGGAGCCAAGCTGTTCGCTATTGGCATCGCGCAAGACAGAACGGAAATGATAGGCTCCAGGTTTTTTGATCGGAAAATCATTCAGATAAGTTAAGCCTTCCGTCAGTGCGCGTTTGTACTTCGCTTCGTTGAAGGGAACCGTAAAGCTTTGCGCATATTTTTCAATAATTGCTCCGTTCTCATCAAAGGTAAAATTGACCAGCTCCAACGCCAGCGATTTCGATCCATCCGGTTCATCTTTGAACTTTAATTTCGAGCAATCAATTTGAAAGTACGAACGAATGATCGGTTCTCCGTTCGTTGAACTGAATAAGAGAGAAGTCACCTGATAGGGAATATCTTTGGCTCCGAAGGGTGATGAAAGAGCCGAAACAATCTGGGCTTCGCGGGTCTTGGGAATCTCGTGAGCTTTGGCATCCTCAATTCCAAAGAACCCGTTTCGCGTTCGCACCGTTAAGCCAGGGCGTTTAATTGAGAGTTTTATCTTATGTTGCTTCCGGTCAAATTTTTCATCATCAGGATCAAAGCCGATCAGGAAATAACTGCGACTGTCATCCACCGCTTTTTTCAATAATGCGCCCGTGTTGTTGTTATTGAAAAAGGCTTGTCCGCCTGTTTCATAAGCTAAGGTACGCAACCCATCATTGAAGGTACTACCGCCCGAAAAAGATTGATTACGTTGTATGTCATCAATCCCTTCAATATTTGGATCAGCACCAGGAGCCATTAATCCCTGCACATTCACCGAATAGAAGGCAACACTGGAACGATTCGCCAGCTCTACCAGATTCAGAATTTTCCGTTGAGCTGTGGCAATGTAGCTATTAGCATTATTTCCACTATTATTCCCGCTGCGTGCCGTGTCCAGTGGTAATCCATCAGATAAAATAATAGCGACTTTCCGGCCTGGTAACGGGCGAAGTGTTCGCACGATTTGGTTCAATGCGCCTAGCGTTCCATAAGTAAAAATTGATTCCCGATAACTAAATACCTCTTTATCAGCAGCCTCAGTTACTCTTTGTTGTAAGACGCTGTCACGAATTGAGGACTCATTGGGATCGTCCAAGACTTCCAGATTAGGCATTCCTTGTGCGCTGCGTGCTTCGTGATATTTTTCCGCATCTGTTTTGAACCCTTCGTTCTTTCCCATTAATGAACTGGTCGAGCTTAAAGTGAAAGGCAACGCCTTGCGTCCATTAATGGCAAATTTCAAACGATCAATGGCAGCATAAAGAATTTGCTTGTCGCTGGTAAACTGTTGATAAATTCCAAAGCCTCCGCTGGTGCGGATAATTGCGACTAAATCGCCTTCCTGCATTTGATCGGCAATAAATTTTTTCAGTGCGTCTTTGGCGAAAAGCGTACTGCTGAATGACAACCCAAGATCGTCAACAACTAAGGCGATAGTGCGCCTGACTTTTTGTTCTTCGATCCGGCGAGTTGGCATGCTGGTCGGAACCACGGTTTTTTCTTTGGTTGTAGCAGGTGATTCCGTACGAACTGGTTCGACTAATCGGACGAGCTTGAGATACTCAATAGGATGCGGTTTGCCATCTACTGTAAGCTCAAAGTCTTCCGCCGAAAAATTTTCGAGATGATTCCCCTGCTTGTCCGTCACGATGGCATCAATTTGAACCAGTTGTGTGGAAATTCGCACGACTGCTTCCTGGGTAGGTTCAGGCTTGGTTGGTTGCTGCGCAAAAAGAGCGATGAGTAAGACGGAGGCACTTGCCAGTGCCTTTCCCCAGCCAAAAGTTTTTAGTAAAGGAAACTCCATAATACCTCAACCTCCTACGGCAAGCTTATCAAAAAAAGCCTGCCTGACGAATCAGGCAGGCTCTCTAAGGTTAGCTTCAGTGTTTGCTTAGAACGTGAAGCGAACTCCGAGTCGAATTGCACGACCACCTTGGAAACTGTTGCCATATCCAAGAGCTGTCTGCTTACGCTGCGGATTCGCTGCGCTATTCAAATAGGCATCGTACTGAGTAGCAATACCATTTGTCAGAATGTAGTTAATAGCCTTTGGCTCATCGTTCACAGTTGCAGGTAATCCTAACGTACTTAACGCAGGATTGACTGCGCCAGGATTATCAACCTGACCTAAGACGCTGGCGCGATTGAAAAGATTCAACGCGTTGACGTCAAAGACCATCGCATAACGCTCACCACTACCAAACTTCACGCGGTGTGAAACCGCAAAATCAGTTTGGCTGAACATCGGTGTTCGTCCCAAATTTCCACGTCCAGACAGAACCGCTGCCGCATAAAGCGTATAGAAGCTTGTCCGTGGGCTTCCTGACTGAAGGGTCGTAAACATTGAGAACTGCGTGACGTTACCTTTACCAAGCCAATTGACATCGTAAGCACCATACGCATTAAAGACGTGTGGGCGATCCGTAGCCAGGCGACCATTATCAGGTGTACCAGCAGCCGTGAAACCGAGGTGCGGTAAGTCAAAGAAACGGTTCACACCAGGTGAGGTACGACCCGCTTCATCCGAGCTTGCCAAACCGGAATAGTTACCATACAAGCGGCTGTAAGTGTACGCCACATTGTAGAAGTAATTCTTCGAGAAACGACGGTCTAATTTCAATTCTAACGCATCATAGCGGCGTTGTGGCTCAATGGTTTTGGCATAGCCAAACTGCTTGGCAATTTGGGCATGCAATCCGCTACCAGGATTACCAATGATGTAAGCTTCGCTGCCGTCGGCAGTCGGGAAACCAGCGTCTTCAATAGCACTCAACACATTTTTATAGGTGTAACGTGCACTGAAGAGATAGTTAGAGGAAAGTTCACGCTCGAAACCGGCTGTGATTTCTTCCTGACGGAACGGCTTCATGTTCGGGTCAACTTTACCATCGTAAATGGTACTGGTCGGATTGTTCGATGCAATACGATAATCGTATTGGCAACGTGATAATCCGGTCCCGCCAGTGATTGGGCATTTACCACCCAACACATCGGTATTGCTGCCCAAAACACGAGCTAACGTGTAATAGGAATAGGTAGGATTGGTTGGGAAAAGTTCAAAATAATCGACACGATAGAAATCACCACCGAAAGAACCGCGTGGTAATTCAAATTTGAGACGATCAGTGAAACGACCATAGCTGGCAAAGAGTTTGGTTTTGCCATTACCAAACAGGTCATAGGCAAACCCTAAGCGCGGGACAATTTTATCTCCCCATCCAAAGTTAATCGGAGGAGCGAAACTGTTGAATGAAGGCAGGTCTTCCTTTTCCATACGGAAACCCAAATTGAGCGACAGTCTGGAGGTTGGTTGCCAACGATCCTGAAAGTAGATTGATTGCGCCGTATTGGCAGCTTTACCAACTGTACCAAAGCGAATCGCTTGTCCAGCACCAATTGCTGTTGGTGAGACTGGATCAGCGCGACCGGTCAAATCGTTGATGTCATAGCCGTAGTAAAAATCAATGATTCCATAAGGAACATAGCCACGGCTGACATCATTAGCGACTTTCGCGTATTGATAGCCGCCTTTGAATTCATGTCGTCCAACTAAGCCATTTTTGATGTAGCTGATGTCGCCTTCATAATTCTTGCGAATAGAAACATCAAAATTGGTGTTACTGTTACTTGGTACTGAGCTAAATCCCACATTACATCCGGCAGTGGTTGGCGGAGCCAATCCTAAACAGCGGAAGCGCGTTTGTTGCGGGATGTAGTAAGAGTTAAGTTTTTCATTCAGGAAGCCACGTGAAAAACGGAAACTGGCAATCAGGCTGCTGGTTGGTGACCACACGGCTTGTGTAGACACGTTAGCAGAGTTTTGACGCCCACCCTGTTTATCGGTCAAGCCATTACCTGTTAAGGTTCCAACGGAGCCGCCGAAATTTACGGAAGGAACAACACCACCGAGGCTGATTTGACCTGCCGGCAGGATTCCTCTTTGTACAATTGGATTCCACGTATAGGTTGCTGATAAGCGTAGACTGTCAACCGGCGAAGCATCAATTCTGCTCTGCCAATACTCTTGTCGGACACGGGTATGATAGGCTTGGCTTGCAGTCTGAGTCCGAGTGCGCGGATCAGAGGTAAAGTATTGAGTTGTACGGTTGATATCAAAAATTTGTGGGGCATAGCTGGTGAAGAACCAGAGCCGATCTTTTTTGATGGGGCCGCCAAAAGCAAAGGATGGATAAAGATTTTTGAAATCATCTTTCTTTGGTTTCAAGTATTCGTTAACTTGAACAAAAGTTGCACCCGTACCGCTTCTGAAGGAATTTAAAGCGGGACGTGGCCCAGCCCATAATTGATTCGGTTCAAATTCAATTCCGCCTAAGCCGTGAAATTCATTGGAACCACCTTTGGTTACAACGTTGATCACACCACCGGTTGCGCCGCCGTATTGAGCTTCAAAACCGCTGGTCTTGATCTGGATTTCCTGAACGAAAGCGAAAGGCAAGTTGTTGTTGGTGTTCAGAACGCCAGTACGGAAGTTGCTGACTTCTTGACCATCAATGATGAACGAATTTTCTGATCCGCTCGCACCATCAACCTGGAAACCGCCGCTGTTTGCTTCAGGACGGGCAGCAGGTGAGAGCTTCAACAAGCTGGTCATGTTCGTGCCTTTGGGCAATGACTCAATAACCTTGCTGGTGATGTTGGTTTGAATTTTGCTGTCGGCAGGATCAAGGCGGGCGACTTCATCGCCGGTGATCGTCACGACATCCTGGATGCTACCAGCTTTGAGTGACAGGGTCAGTTCTGTTGTCTTACCTAAAGCTACAGTCACAGCCTCAGCAACTGCATTGCTGAAATTGCTGGCTCCGACGGTGACTTTATAAAGGCCGGGCGGAACTTGCAGGACGCGGAAAAATCCGTCGCCACCGGAAGTGGTGGTTCTTGAGAAAGCCGAACCTTCGACTTTGACAGTTGCGTTTGGAATGCGAGCGCCTGAAGCGTCAGAAACGGTGCCTTCGATGTTGCCTGAGGTCTCTTGCGCAAACGCGACAAGTGATAACAGGGCAGCACAAAACAGCACCGTCAAAGCATTCTTCAGGATGCTTGTAAATGTTGTTGATTTCATGTAAATCCTCCAAGAAGAGAGTTGATATTAGGCAGTCGCTAGACGGTAATTCTGCGGCTGACCCTCATAGGTTGTGTAATAAATCTGAAAGACGTTCTTTATAAAACATAACTTGGCGGATATTGTCGCAATACCCACTCTCTATAAAAGCAAGTTTAATGCCAAATCCCTGTCAAATCTGAGAATTAGAATAAAGGCTTTGCAATGATGGATTTGAGTAACAATAAGAAAAATTAATAATCTTATAAATTTTCAAAAAAGTATACGGATTTATGAATGACTATTCAGTTTTTTGGATTTTTATTACAGATAGGGTCTTGGGTGGTTCGGTTTTTGAACGGTGCCGTAATAAGCTTGACAGGCGTGTTATCACTCGCTGTACTTTGGTGCGCCAGCATCTTGCTGGCATTTGGTGAAGATGTCCTCTGTAGTGAAACCTCGCCAGCAAGATGCTGGCGTACCAATTATGAAATCTTATATTGCAATTTTTTTTACTGGTGGCACGATCTCCATGAGCATTGACCCGACGATGGGCGGAGCAGCTCCGGCACTCTCAGGCGAAGAAATTGTCGCACGTGTTGAAGGGCTTTCTGAGGTCGCTGATTTCGATATTATTAATTTTTCGCGCCTGCCGGGGCCGCACGTCACTCCGACGATCATGCTTGATCTGGCACAACAGGTGAATGCGTGCTTACAAGATAATAAAATCAATGGCGTCGTTATTACGCACGGCACCGACACACTGGAGGAAACGGCTTATTTTCTCGACTTGTTTTTGCACTCCGAGAAGCCCGTCGTCTTTGTTGGAGCGATGCGAAATAGCTCTGAACTAAGCTGGGATGGCCCGGCGAATTTAATGGCAGCGGTGCGTGTCGCGGCGGATGCGCAAGCGCGAGGACTTGGTGTTGTGATTGCGATGAGTGAAAAAATTATTGCCGCGAATGAGGTTACAAAAACTCACACCGAATCGGTGGATACTTTTCAAAGCCGCGATTTTGGCGCACTCGGAATGATTGATAAAGACCGTGTCATTATTGCTCGTCGTCCGATAGAGCGCGAACATATTGCGACTACCAAAATCGAAGAGCGAGTCGAAATAATCAAAATAATTTCTGGCGGCGACGGCAAATTTATTGATTTTGCGGTGGAGCAAGGAACTCGCGCAATCGTGTTGGAAGGCTTCGGGCGTGGAAATGTTCCTCCTGAATACATGCCTGCGATTGAGCGTGCAGTGAAGAAAAATATTCCCGTCGTGATTACTTCGCGTTGTCCTCGCGGACGCGTACTTGACACCTACGCTTACGCCGGAGCAGGGAAGACGCTCACGAATCTTGGTGTGATTTTAGGCGGTGTCTTGCCAAGTCATAAAGTGAGAATAAAGCTAATGCTCTTACTTGGTGCTGGCTGGAGTGTTGCGAAAATTCGCGAGTCATTTTCGGTGTAAAAGCACTGGGAGCGCCAGCATCCTGCTGGCTCCGTTTGCCAGCGAAGCGAAGCAAACGGGTACCCTGAAGATCAAGTGAACCGCTCGCCACGGGACGCGAGCGGCGTTGCACGCGCTCGTGGGGCAAGCAGGATGCTTGCGCTCCCAGCCTTAATTCATTACCGCACACGCCATCGAAATGAACGCATTAAACTCACCTGAAGTGTCTCCGGTGCTTATCGTTGCATCATAATCAAGCCCGTTAATTCTTTTTTCGGGTCTACGAAATAATAATCCCTGATTTTATCGTAAAGAAAGAACCGTTAAATTACTCTGCGAATTGAAACCATCATCGAAATCATCCGGTGGTTTGGGATGATGACTTTCGGCTTTCGGGACTTCCATCGGAAAACTTCCATGCGGAATGCTCACGCTGTCGGCAGGTAAATAACGATTCGCCAGCAGCTCCAGATCATAACCTTCACGACGCACGCGACTGTCAAAATAAAGCAGCACAAATCCGAGCATGAGCAGCGGTGCTATGATGATGTCAGAGGCCTGCGAAAGCGTATTACTCAGAACTGTAAACCACACTGGTTGCTCACCTGTGAAGATGGCAATCTCGTTGAGTCCGCCATAAATATACAAGGGAATGAGCAAGAGCCAGGTGATTGACCAGGAGATATATCCCCAGAATAAAATTAAGGCGACGGGCGGCAGAAAATGCTGTTTCTTGAATTCACTTCCAGCCAATGAAAAGGCGCGACTCAAGGCCAGTGAAACACTTTTCTTTTCGACGGTGATCGCTTGTGGAATAAAGGCGGCTCGCTTCCACATCATCGCTACCGCAATGGCGACAACACTCAGCGCCATTAAAAAAAAGATAAAATTGATGGTGATTTGAATCCAGACCGGGATGGCTGCCAGCAACCACAGCAAAGTGATTGCATAAATCAGGAAAGTAAAAATAAAGACAAGGTACAGCGCAAAGATTAACAGAGCGATTAAAAAGACCGCAAAGATGACGCCTCCCAGTAAGCGCCAGAAATTATTTCGGACAGCTCTATACGCGCCTTTCGCGGTGATGGGGGAGCCACTGGAATAATGGTTGACTAATTCCTGCGCGAGTCCTCCGATCAGGAATAATAAAATGGCTTTGCTCCCCAGGTACAAGGCTAATCCAAGTAACATCAGCAAGATTTGTGAGGCTAAGCGAAAATCCCCACGATTCACTGCAAAGTTTCGTGCGCTAAAGGTTATCGCCATCATTCCGGCATACGAAATTAAGGTCGGGAGCAGACCAATTTTTAGCAAAGCCAGCCAATGCTGACGGTATAAACTGACGAGACGATCCAGTAAATCACCGGAAGAAAGTGGTGCTAAATGTGACGATTTGATCTCGCTGAATGCCATAGCTGAAGTTGATCTTAACATCATCCAGGACGAATCCAGAATGATAATAGTTAAAGTAATACTTGAAAAGTTAAGCGACTCAAGTTAGAAATGAACCTACGATAAATCACAACCGATGGAACATTGTTTAAGATGAGCGTAAAAATAACAAAATTGATGAATTAAAGCTCGTCGTATTAAGGATTTTAAAACATTCTTTGGAGGGAATATGAAAAGAATCTTATCTACTACTTTAATCGTAATGATCTGCCTGAGTGCAAGTGTTTGGGCTGATAAAAAAGCTGAAGTTGAGCGCGCTAAAAAAGCAGCGACCGCTTTCAAGGAAATTATGGGCGCACCGGATAATGCCGTACCGCAGGATTTGTTGGATCGCGCGTATTGCGTCGCGGTTTTTCCATCCGTCAAAAAAGGCGGGTTTATGATTGGTGGTCAATTCGGCAGAGGTCTGGTGAGCTGTCGTAAGGTTGGCGGCTGGAGCGCACCTGCTTACTTCACCATTGGTGGTGGCAGCTTCGGCTTACAAATCGGAGCGCAAGCCGTTGATCTGGTGTTACTCGTCATGAACGAAGACGGTATGAACGGAATCCTGAAAAGTAAATTTGAGTTGGGAGCCGGAGCTTCGGCGGCGGCTGGCCCGGTGGGTCGCAATGCGGCGGCTTCGACTGATGCGACGATGAATGCTCAGATTCTTTCTTACTCGCGCAGCAAAGGTTTATTTGCCGGGCTGGAATTGAAAGGCTCGGTCTTGAAAGAAGACGAAGAGGCTGACAAGGATGTGTATGGCAGAGCCATTTCCGCCCGCGAATTATT
Source organism: Blastocatellia bacterium (assembly GCA_043783625.1). Lineage (GTDB taxonomy): Bacteria > Acidobacteriota > Blastocatellia > RBC074 > RBC074 > JAFDVL01. The sequence continues at coordinate 39,776 of JAYVZE010000047.1, forward strand.
GGAAAATGGAAAAGCGAAAATCACGCCTGACGTGAGAATTTTTCCGGCAACCTTGAGCAAGTTTTCGCTACGTCGAAAGGGGGCGGAAACGAAAGCTGTGAGAAAAAGATAAGTTCGTTTGATGGCGATCAACCACTGGCATCTGCCAATGCAGTGAGAGGTGGTTGATCGCTTGCTATTTGAAACAATTCCATTTTTGGACTGGAGTTCTTATGCGTATTGCCCCGTTGAAAATATTATGCGTTCTTTCTTTGCTACTGGTCAGTAATGCCATGGCCGGAAGGCTGAGAGATAAGCAAGTCAAACATGATTTGTTAGTTCGTGCTGATACTGCCGGGATGGTCTTTCGTGAGATCATGGACGCGCCGGATCAGGGGCTTCCACAATCATTGCTTCATCGCGCCTCTTGTGTGGCAGTCTTCCCCTCGGTCAAAAAAGGCGGCTTGGGATTCGGCGGACAATGGGGACGCGGAGTCGTGAGCTGTCGGCAGGAAACACAGGGCTGGGGGCCTCCGGTTTTTATCACGATTGGCGGTGGCAGTTTTGGGTTTCAGATTGGCTTTCAGTCCGTGGATTTAGTGCTGCTGATTATGAATCGTTCAGGGCTTAATTCCTTGCTCAGCAGCAAAATTGAAATCGGAGCCGATGCCGGCGCGACCGCTGGAATGGTGGGAAGAAATGCTGCAATTTCAACGGATGGTTTTCTTGGCGCACGGATTTTATCGTACTCGCGTAGTCGTGGATTATTCGCCGGAGTTGAACTCAAAGGTTCGATGGTGAAAGCTGACGACAATGCGAATCGAATCATTTATGGAGACCGTCATTTGCATGAAGTTCTCTCCAGTTCGCGCATCCGTGGTGCGACGGAAGTCATGTCTTTTCCGCGTGCCTTAAATGAGGCTTCAATTGAACGCCTGGTTGATGTTAAAATGCCCATGACGTTGAGTGCCAAAAGAAGGCGACGCTTTCCAGCGGCGAATTAACAGTAACCCCCTGAGTAAAAATAGGAATGTGTATGAAGAATATTTCCTCGTTACTGGCGTGGGGAGTTCTGGTTGGTTCGATGACTGGTTTTGCGGCAAACCCATCTGGGGATGCGGTTGTTCGTAAAGGCAAAAAAGGAAAAATTGAATGGCTGGAAATGGTTGAGTCCGAAACCTCCACGACTCCCAAAGCAAAACTTCTGTCGAAGAAAAATGCGATTCTCAAAGCACAAGCGCAGGTCGAAGCCAGCCGGGAATTACTGCAACAATCAAGCAACCGGAAAACTCTCAATAGTTTGCATCCCGTGACGCGCGTCAAATTAAATGCCGCGCTTGAAGACATGGAAGATGCCGGAGTCGCTCCGAAAATTACCAGCGGCTATCGTTCCAAAGCGCAGCAGCATTCAATTTACCAATGCGCTCAGGTCTACACCTGCAAAACGCATCGTGGGATTTTTGGCGCCAAAAAACCTGGCACTTCGTTGCATGAAGCCGGATTAGCCGTGGATTTGGCGGACGTGGCTCACGGTCAGCACCGCCGCCGTCAATTAACCCGCGAAGGTCGGCAAGTCGTAAAAATCATGCAGCGTCATGGCTTCAATTGGCGGTACGGTTTGGGCGATCCGGCACATTTTGAAATTGATCCGAAAGCCGCAGGCTTTAAAAATCAGGATGCTGCGATTGCCGCCGCTGAACGCCGTTTGCGAAAGACGATGAGGCACTAAGAAACGTGTAAAAAAACTAAAGATTTGTAAAATTGCCAATAATTACAGACAATCAAGGAATGAAGGCAAAATACATCAATCCGTTTACCGACTTTGGCTTCAAGAAAATCTTTGGCGAAGAAGCCAGCAAACCTCTGCTGATTGACTTCTTGAATGCGCTGCTGCCGCAAGCCGGCAGGATTGTTGACCTGACTTTCAAGAATACCGAGCAATTGCCCCAGTCGGAGGTCGACAGAAAAGCGATTTACGATATTTATTGTGAAAGTGAAAACAGTGAAAAGTTCATTGTCGAACTGCAAAAAGCGAAGCAGAATTATTTCAAAGACCGGACGATTTACTATTCAACTTTCCCGATTCAGGAACAAGCCGAGAAAGGCGAATGGGCTTACCAACTGAAGGCCGTGTATTGCATTGGAATTTTAGATTTCACTTTTGACGACTACGAAAAGGAAGCCGAAAAAAGAGAAGTAGTGCATACGATCAAACTGAAAAATCAAAATAACCAAATCTTTTACGACAAACTGACATACATCTATCTCGAAATGCCGAATTTCAAGCGGACAGAAAGTGAATTAGTCACGCGACTGGATAAGTGGTTATTTTTCATCAAACATCTGGAAGATTTTCAAACGATCCCAACGATCTTTGCGGATGAAATCTTCACGAAAGCGTTTGAGAAAGCCGAACTGGCCAAATTCGGACCAGCGGAAATGGATAGCTATCAACGAAGTCTGAAAGTATTTCGAGATAATAAAAATACCTTCGATTACGCCATGGAAACGGCAACAAAAATTGCGCTTGAGCAAGGACTGATGCAAGGTCTTGAGCAGGGTCTTGAGAAAGGTCTTGAGCAGGGGAAGCTTGAAGGAAAGATCGAAGTTGCTCAACAACTAAAATCTAGTGGTGTGAGTATTGAAATTATTGCTCAGGCAACAAGACTAACCAACGAAGAAATTGAGCGACTCTAAACGGGTGACAATTCATCTTCTGAAGCAAAAAAACACACGCAAGCGAAATAAATTCCAGCTTGCGTGTGTGCCACAGGAAATCAATCAGGAGAAAAGAACAGGGAAAAATTGTAAATCTTAAAGCTCTTCCGCCCAGCCGGACGTGTAGTCGCTGTTGAGACTGGAAGAAGCTGAGCGCGTATGACTTGGGATCGGCTCGTAAGATTGTTCATAGATTGCCGCGAGAAAGATGGCATCAGTGGCAGCGGCTTTCAGACTGTCAGGCGTGCCGAGTTTGCGGGTAGCTTCGATATGGGTCGTCAGCATTTCCATTGCCAGATGCTGCTGGGTCGAATTGAAATCAACAAAACGTTTGTGTGAATTAAGCATTTGAGCTGCCAAAACATCTGCCGGTAATTTAACTTTCATGATGAACCTCGACTCTCGCTGATGGGCTGTCAATAACTAACGCTTAGAACTTAGGGGCTTGTTCCGTTTGCTCCGATGGGCGTACAGTAAACCCGCCTTTTGGCAGAACAGTGACAGGTCTATAACAATTTGTTTCGCAAAATTTTATGAGTGAAATTCTTTATCGCAACGCAACTCCGGCTGAAGTTGAAACGATTGTCGACTTTCAGGTGGCGATGGCTTTGGAAACAGAAGACTTGATTTTAGACGCGGAAATTTGCGCGCGTGGTGTCGCGGCAGTTTTTGCCAATGCTGCGCTCGGTCAATACTTCGTCGCCGAACGCGCCGGAAAAATTCTCGCTTCGCTGATGATTACTTATGAATGGAGCGATTGGCGCAACGGGTTGGTCTGGTGGATTCAAAGTGTCTACGTTGCACCGGAAGGTCGGCAGCAGGGCATCTACGCCGGATTATACGATCACGTCAAAACAATTGTGGCGGCGGATCAGAATTTGCGCGGCATTCGCTTATATGTAGACGAACGCAATCAACGCGCCCAACAAGTGTATTCGCGTTTAGGCATGAACGGCGAACATTACCGCGTCTTTGAGTGGATGAAGGAGTAAATCAGTCTGTCGAGTCGAAACCCGCTACGCGTAGCGCAGACTCGATAGACCCAACAGACTCTAAGGACTCGACAGACTTTCCTCTTTTTGCGCTTCGCCCAGTGCCATAATCTCAGCCCGAATCTGCCGACGCTCAACAATCAATCGTTGTAAAAAATAATGGCGTCTGACAAAAAATAACATCGCCTTGAGAACGCCCCTCGCCGTATCAAATTCTTCTTGAAAACGGATTGCCACAAATCCCAGAATCGGCAAAATAATGAATACCATCAAAGCGGCAATCCACCCGAATTGAAAGGCTGCAACGGCTGCGCAGACAATCCAGGTCAGCGGAAATAATAACGCTGAAGTGAGAACTTTGATCGTCGAAATAATATCGTCTTCGTCGTGGCTGAAGCGCTTCGCTAAAATTCCTGACAGCCGATATGCGGGGTAGTGAATCACTGCGCCCGCCAGCGCGAACGGCAACCACAGCGCAAATCCAAACGCTCGTGAAAAGACCGTTCCGGGCGTTACTTTTTGCGCGACAGCAAGATCGTGAGAATCCAGTCCGGCCTGGTTTAATTCCTGCGCGTGCTGGCGAATTCGTTCTTCGATGTGGGCTAATTTTTCAGGCGCGTGCGTACGATAAAATTCGTAGCCTTCGACAAATCTTTTTTTCAATTGCAACTCATCATTCAGCGTCGAGTCATTCGTCGCATCTGCCATAAATATTTCTTTAGCACGCGCAACCGTATCCATCGCCTGTTTCTGATCGGCATTCAGCGTGACTTCGCGTAAGGCAATTTCCAATTGATCGGAGAGCGCACGCGCCGCTTCGCGTGGTGGTTCATAATTTTCGTCCAATGTCACCGGATTGACTTTGATCGGGTCGCCAAAATACAACAACGCTGAGCTGCGAAACGTGGCTTTGGCGGTGTAATACAATCCAACCGGAACGATCCGTAATTCCTGTGTCATCCCTGCCGAAGCCGCTCCGAGGGCAATGCGTGCCGCCCCTGTTTTTAAAGGGCGCAATGAAGGTTCGCTGTGAGAAACCCCTTCGGGGAAAAGCGCGAGTGAGCCGCCGCGTTCCAGCAATTCGCGGCATTTCTGAAACGTCTCGCGATTGCGCGAAGTGTCTTCGCCTTTGTCTTGCTGGCGATACACAGGCATCGTGTCAATTTCACGACAGAGCCACCCAATCACCGGCATTTTGAATAACGTAGATTTTCCCAGCAACGACACCGGACGCGGCGCAAGGCATAAAATAAAGACCGGATCAATCAAGCCGTTCGGATGATTAAGGACGAAGATAACCGCGCCTTCGGTGGGGACGCGTTCGACACCAGAGATTTCAATACGACGAAAGAAAATTCGTAAGACAAAATTTAGGATGGCGGTGATAATTCGTCTGGTCATAAAGCTAGTTCTGGGTGGTTTTGTTTGCGAGTTAACAATTTATGAAGCATTGACGCAAGGGCTAAATTAATAGCTGTTCCAAAAATAAAGATAAAACCGTACATTAGCTGACCGAATGCTCGACCCATTGCATCATGCTGCTCAGTTTCATTTATCAACATGATTATGACGGCAAGGCAAAAGCTATTGCCGGTGACAAGATTGTTAACTGTTTTCGTCGAAGTAGAGAAAGGTGCTTGCCAAAAAAATAAGCTAAAAGTCCAAATGTCTGAAACAGTAGTGCGGTAACAACTAAGCAATAACTATAAAAATAAATAATTCAATCAAGCGTCTCTCCTTAATTATTCTGACAGGGAGAGCATAACTGAAGTTCGGGAAATAGGATTAGAAAAATTAGGTCACTTTTTGATGTGTCACATTCCACGGAGGTTTTGCTGCCTCGAAGAGTTTTACATGTCACAATACTATTTTTTCTATTAGCCCAGCCGTTTACGGCTGGGAAGGGAAGCGAAAATATTTCAGGGTGCTTCAGCATCCTTTTTCCTGGCTTTAGCCCCTGCCAAGCCCGATAAATCGGGCTGTGATTTTTTACCAGAACACCCAGCCGTGAACGGCTGGGCTATTAGAAAAGCCGATCCAGTCACATCACGCAGCCTTCAAATGCTCGACATATTTTTGCAGCTCTTCAACTGTTTTATCCGACAGCATTTGAAAGACGCGAGCTTTGGTTTTTGGTGGGAGCTTCTGTGCTGTCAATGTTTCTGTAATCACAAACGTGCCTGATTCCAAGCCGCGTTGCCAGCCGCGTTTGCTGGTGTCGCGGAAATCTAATGACAGGGGATCAATGCCGATGGCTCCGAGGACGGCGCGGGTCCAATGCAAAAAATCCTGCGACTCGGAAACGACGATTAATAAATCTTCTTCGGATGGACGCTTCTCATTTTTGAGTGATTCGGTGACGGAGCGCATGCGTAGGAGCAGACACGGCGAGTGTGGAGGCAGTGCGGCGCGGACGACTTCGCCTTGTCCATAAATTGTTAGTGGAGCTGCACCGAGTAAGAATTCGCGGTTGGCGCAATCTTCGATGCTGCATTCAACGACGGGGAATTTTGTCGCGGCATGAATCTCGGCGGCGAGAATGGCACGAACTTTCGGGTCAGGTTCGATCAACAAAAAATGATCCGGTGGTTGATACTCCAGCCAGCGCCGGATACCGCTTTGAATCTCTGATAAAATAAAGCCTTTGCTGCGCGCCACCATCAGAAACTCTGAAATTAATTGATCGAGATTGAGTTCATCGTCGAGCTGCGTTTCCGTATCGAATTTGCGCACGTAGACGCCGCTGCCGTGCGCGAAATTTACCCAGCCGCGTTCGGCGAGTTCTCGATAGGCTGCGCTGACAGTATTCGCGTGAATTTTGTAGCGTCGCGCCAGTTCGCGGGTGCTGGGTAATTTTTGTCCGGCGGGCAAATCTTCGCTGAGAATCGCTAAGCGAAATTGCGTGATGATTTGCTCACGAATCGGCACTTCACTGTTTTTAGAAATCCAAAGACGCATATTGAATTGATAATTAAAAGTTGATAGTTGATAATCCTGAGACTCTTTCAATCATAGAAAATCAAGCCGCGCAGAAAGCGATTTTTTCGCTTAGGGGAAAACTTGTGACTGTCTGAAAAAACAGTAGCTCGTGATATCCGTGGCTGAAATTCTTTTCTATCAATATTGGTTCCAAAGGAGACTCAGAATGAATCTGTTTACGACGATGAGGATAGTACTCTTTTGTATGGTGATCGCCAATTGTTCATTGACTTTTGCTCAGGATGCGCCGCTGGCTCCAAAGAAAGTTTATGAAGCGATGCAGGCGAAAATGTCTCACGCGGACACTGAAAATTTAGCGGTGAAATTACGCGGCTGGTTCGGCAAAGATACTCAGGGCAAAGATATTTTGGCCGAAGGGCGGGGTCTAAAATCCGATGATTTGTATGTCGTCTGGGCGGTCGAGAGCACTTCAGCTCCACAAGTGAAATCGCATGATGGAACGGTCACGATGTTGATAATTTGATGGAATTGGCAGGTGAAATTGGACGATTACTCAATGGTCTTTCAAACTCACTTTCCAGATAGAAAGAAGTTCGCGGTTCGCAGCAAGAACAGTTTGGAGGGAACTACTGGCCTTTTACTGCGAACCGCGAACTTTCCCCCTGCGAACTTCTCCCCCTATTCCAGTTTGAAATCATCCAGCCAGATTTTTCCGAGGATCGGGCAGGGAGGCTCGCCACAGGCGGGACGAAAGACCCGCAGGACAACTGCTTCGGTTGCGCTTGAAGTCGTAAAATTGAGCGAATACTCTTGCCAGGGATTAGTTTTTAAGGGGAGCGGAGGCAGGGCGGCGCGTAACCGTTTAATATCTGCCGGATCGTAGACTTCTATCAACGGCGCACTCAACGTCGTCAATTCTTCAGTCTTCGCCGCAAATTTTAATTTATAACTGGTCGAAGGCTTAACCGCGATAGCCTGTTCCAGTACTGAAAATGTAGCGTTACCGGGTACGTCAAAACTTAATCGTAGGCTTGATTTTCCTGACTTGGGCTGATCGGTCGAACGCGAGATTTGTAAGCCATTCGTTGTTGTCAATTTCCATGCCAGAAAGGGCGGCGTGACGCGCAGCAACAAATCATTTTCAAATCCACCATTATTTAGTAATGATCCCGGATCGGGCGTATTGACGGTGTAAATAATCGCATCCTCTTTCAATGCTTCTTCGGGCAAATTCGGGTTTGGGTTCGGGATTTTGGCAGCGGCGCGCCAGACTTCAAGCGCTTCTTGATAGCCTTGTTTGGCAAGGAGGGAATTCATGAAGTTGCGGGCATTGAGACGGGCAATTCGTGGCGATGCTGCTATCAATTCACGCCAGAGCGTCATCGCTTCCGGGGTTTTGCCTTTTTCGACCAATGTCATCGCCAGTTGCGGTTTGGCTTCAGAGGCTGGCGATAAGGCTTTCAGGATGGTCGGTAAATCTCCGTTATAGGTATTCCAGGCATAATCGAACAGCAATGGTAACTCGCTCGGACGGATCGCCAGCGCACGCTTGAATTCAGCAAAAGCGGCATCATTGTTACCAGCTCGCAGTAAATGGTTTCCGTATTTCCAGTGCGGTTCGTAATAGTTTGGAGCAATGGACAAGGCACGTTGAAAGGATTTCTCAGCTTCAGCCGAAGTACCTTGCCGGCTGAAGGCTTCACCCAGTGCGACCCAGACGCGGAAATCTTCAGGGCTTAATTCTGCTGCGCGACTAAAGGAAGCGATGGCTTCGCGCAACCTCAGTTCGGTATCTTCGCCGTTGGCTTGCGCAAAATAACCGAGTCCGCGCTGATAATGAATATTGGGGATATTTGGTGCAATGCTGGCGGCCTTGTCAGTGGTGAGCAGATTGGTGGCAGTATCGTATTCATTTTGTTGTTGCGAGAAAAATACCAGCCTGTCACTGATGATGCCTTTTATTGCGAACCATCCGCAGAATCCGACGATGATAAGAAAAGCTGTGAGTAATGCAAGGCGAAGCGGTAAAGATTGGATCGTTGTCATAAAGTTGAGATGATCGTTAATAGTTTAGAATTCTGCGGAACAAAAAAGTAAAATTTAATACCGAAAGCCACGTTACGATAAGTCACCAAAAATGCTGATAGCAAGGCGTGAGAAAAATATTGACAGATTTTGTAACATCCGACATACTCTGCCCCGAATCAAACAAGCTTTGCCGAATTCACGCTTTTTTAAATTATAGACTGTAAACCATGACGCGTTGATACGATATTTATCGCCTTCGGCAGTGATTACGAGATTTTATACAGTGAGAGCAACCTGAGATAGTGAGATGTGAAACCTAAACTTGTTGATTATTAATCGTAGGTTTTTGACTACTCAATGACGAATCCATTGGCTTAGCCTTTGGGTTGTTTTGAAGAATCCTGGGAGTTACAACTGCAAGATAACGTAGAAGCCATGTGCCCTCACTCCTGATCCTGCCTTAAGACCTTCAAATCCTTATCCCGTGAGGACTGCGTTAATAGGTGAGTGTAGATGGTTCTGATACGAAATAGCATTGTTGCTAAGGAAGGTTGCCATGATGATTAGCCCCATAAAAGTAAAGAACTTGCAATTATTTTTCTTATTCTTTTTGTCTGTCAGTATATTTGCGCAGACTTCCTCGAATCTTCAAACAGAACCTGATGTTTCCGGTCGTGCGGCTTCGGCTATGGCTGCTGATGGAAAGACCTATCGCATTGGCATTGGCGACCTGCTGGATGTGAGAGTTCTCAATCACCCGGAAATGAGCCGTAAGACTCGCGTCGAAAGTGGCGGCACGATTCGAATGCCTTACATTGATAATATTCCTGCCGGATGCATGACTGAATCTCAACTCAGTCAAAATATTGCCGAAAAATACCGCAAATATATTAAAAACCCTCAAGTAGATGTTTTTATTGAGGAATTCATTAGTCAGCCTCCGGTCGCTGTCATCGGAGCGGTCGAAAAACCCGGACGCTTTGAATTGCGTCGTAAAGTCCGTTTGATTGAATTACTCACCTACGCGGGTGGTCCAAAATCAGACAAAGCCGGGCATACACTACATTTGATTCGCAGCAACGAAAAAGATTTGTGTGCGGCTCCGGCCAAAGAAGGGGACACCGTTGCCATTGAAGATGCGGCTCCACAATTGTTGTCATTTAAGCTCAAGGATCTGTTAACCGGATCAGCGGATGCCAATCTTTATGTGAATCCGGGCGACATTATCAGTTTACCGGAAGCGGAACAGATTTTCGTGACCGGGTTTGTGGTCAAACCTGGAGCCTTCTCACTTAATACACGCATTACTCTGACGCAGGCGATTGGAATGAGTGGCGGATATATGCCCGACGCAGATAAGAAAAAAATCCGCCTGAGCCGACAAACCGGAGAGAATTCTTCGGCCACTACGCAGATCATCAACGTCGAAGATATTCAAAAACGGAAAATAGAAGATATCGTACTCCAACCAAATGATTTGATCGAAGTTCCGAGTTCAACCGGAAAAACGATCTTAAATGGTTTGCTGCGGCAGGCGCTTCCGGCTGCTGTAGGTCAATTACCTTACATGATTCTTCGTTAAGATTTTTTTAAGCTGTTTTTATGATTGAAGCCGATAAATTAACCCCAACGAATCCACTTAATAGCGATACGAACCTGGTAGAGGCTGCGAATACAGCGAATACCCTGGATTTACGCCGTGACGGGTACGGACGCGCCTTTGGCGCACCAGGCGATTCGCAGGTACATCTGCGGGATTATTGGCGCATCATCCGCCGCCGCCTGTGGGTTCCCATCAGTGTTGTCTTGGTGGTAGTAACCCTGACTACGATTTCCATGCTGCGTAGCCCTTCAATTTATCAAGGGAAAACTACGATTCAGATTGATCGTGAAGATTCTGCTAATTTACAGGCCAACACCAAAGAATTTAGATTTATTGAGGAAGATTATCAATACATCAATACACAGCTCAAAAACCTGCAAAGCCCGACGACAGCTTACAAGGTTGTGAAGACGCTTGATCTGGAACATAACCCGAAATTTTATACCAGAAAGCCAGGCGACGATAAACAGGAAACCCTAACCACCAGTGATGACACGCAAGCTGACCGTAATCGCTTAGACTCAATAGTTAACATGTTATTAGGCGGTGCGACGATGACTCGTCTGCGCGATACTCGTCTGGTTGAGATCACCTACCAACATACAGATCGTGAACTCGCCAAAAAAATTACTGATACCTGGGCAGAAGTTTTCATTTCAGAAAATCTGAATACCCGTAAAAAAGGCAACCGTGAAACGGGAGACTTCCTTGAAGAACAGGTTTCTCAGATCAGATTAGACCTGCGGCAAAGCGAAGAGAAATTGATGAATTATCGCCGTAACAAGCAGGTCATTGATTTCGGAGAGTCTGAAAAAGGCAACGTCACAATCAGCCGCCTCTCCGATTTGAACTCGCAATTGCTTCAGGCTGAAAATGAACGCAAGAGTTTGCAGACTTTTTTTGAACTCAGCAAACGCTTAACCGACCTCGGAACCCTGCCCGAAATTCAAACGGATCCGCAGGTTCAGGAAATTAACCGGAAGCTGACAGAACTGAAAGATACAAAAGCGAAGTTGGATGTTGAATACACGCCCGAATGGCCTGCTGTCCAGCAGGTAGCGCAGCAAATCTCACAGTTGGAAAACGAGAAGCGCGCCGCTTTTAAAAGAATCCAGGCCAGCTTGGAAAATCGTTTTCACGCAGCAGTTGAAAAAGAAAATTCATTGAGTGCATCCTTTTCCTCACAAAAAGGCGATACCGTTCAGCAACAGGAATCTGCGATTAATGCCCGAATGTTGCAGTCTACCGTAGACACCAACCGTGATTTGCTGAAAAAATTGATGGAAAGCAAGGCGGATGTCTCCGTTGGCGGCTCTGGTATTAAACCTAACATTCGTGTCACTGATTATTCAGCTCTGCCGCGTTCTCCTATTGGTCCCAAGCGAACTCAAAATATTTTACTTAGTTTGTTGTTATCGCTGGTCGGGGGCATCGGCTTAGCTTTGTTTGTTGATTATATTAACAACAAGATCGAATCGGTCGAAGACATTGACCGTTATTTGCAAGTCCCTGTGCTGGGCGTGATTCCGATTTTCCCGGTCGAGGGAAAAGAGCGGCAACGCGTCATCGGTGATAGCAAAAAACAATTGGAAAGCGCACAAGCAGGTTTGGGATTATCGAATAAAACAATTCCGATTAAAGTTTCCAGTTCGTTGATTGAAATAGACAATTCATCTTCGATTGCTGAAAGTTATCGTCAATTACGAACTGCGGTATTGCTTTCATCGGCTTCACATGCGCCACGAACAATTCTGGTGACCAGCAGTCAACCCTCTGAAGGGAAAACGACGACCAGTACGAATTTAGCGATTTCGCTTTCGCAGACGGGTGCCTCTGTGCTGATCGTAGATTGCGATTTGCGTCGTCCCCGGTTGCACAAAGTCTTTGGCGTCAAAAATTCGCGTGGACTTAGCAACTACTTATCAGGAACCGGTGAATTGGCTTCACTGGTCCAACCCGCGTTACCGAATTTGTTCGTCTTGCCAGTCGGCCCGTTGCCGCCCAATCCGGCAGAGTTGCTGGGTTCGGTACGAATGAAACAAACCGTCGAGTTATTACAAAACAGCTTTGATTACGTCATCCTTGATTCTCCGCCGGTGGCTTCTTTTGCCGACAGTCTGATTTTGTCTGCGATAGTCGAAGGCGTAATCCTTGTAGTCAAGGCCGGATTCACTTCGCGTGAAGTCGCCACCCGCACTAAGGCGCATTTACAAACCGTCGGTGCAAAAATACTTGGTGTCGTTATTAATCACATCAAGCTGCAACCCCATGATTATTATTATTATTCGACGTATTACAGTCGCTATTATTACCGCGACGAAGCGTCAGAAGCTAAGGGCAGTGAATAGGATAGAAAAGATTTACACGACGGAGAGAATGCCCTGTAGCTATTGCGCTTTTCTGCTTCTCGTCAAGTTTGTAAATTCTGTTTATGTCTAAAAATAAAAAAAATCTGAATACGATAATCTAATTTAAATACCCACGAAGAACGCAAGAACAACCCAAACGAAGTGATCCTACTTTGCGCAATTCGTGTATAAAAATCTGGCGCTGCCTCGGCATGAGGTTTCCCTCTATGGGCTGAACTTTTGTGGGATAGGTGTGCTTAGAAAGAAATCAAATCAAAAGGCAAATATCAAATATCAAAAGGGTAGAAGAGCAATACTGTCCGTGGTAGCTGTAACCTGCTGTACTTGACATCGAAATTGGAATAAATGGATCGGACAGAACTGGGTGAAAGATTATTGAATTTTTCGGTGCGAATTATTCGTTTAGTCGGATCGCTGCCTCACAACATCGTAGGCAGACGGATAGGTGATCAATTACTGCGCAGTGGCACTTCTGTCGGTGCAAATTATGAAGAGGCACAAGGTGCTGAGTCGCATGCAGATTTTACCCATAAAATGCAGATTGCTCTGAAAGAAATGCGTGAATCAAATTACTGGTTGCGTGTCTTGTATCAGGCAAAAGTGTTAGCCCCTCGGCGATTAGAAGGTTTGATAGACGAATCCGACCAACTTAAGAAGATTCTTTCAAAAGCTGTTGCTACGGCAAAAGGAAAAGCGAAATAACGGTAAATCAAATGGTAAATAGTAAATATCAAATATCAAAAGAGCGCCACTTTATTTTTTATAAAATCGGCGAAGCCATCTGCTTCCCACTTTTGCCTTTTGATATTTGATATTTGCCTTTTGATATTTTTAATGTCCGTCTCTTTTTTCGATCTAAAACTTCAACACGCCGCTCTCGCCGAAGAATTAAAGACGGTCGTTAATCGCGTGATTGATTCCGGCATCTACATTCTCGGCCCTGAAGTCGAAGCCCTTGAAAACGAAATCGCCGTGTATTCCGGGTGTCAATTCGGCATTGGTATTTCTTCCGGTACAGACGCTCTTATCGTGGCACTGCTTGCCCTCGACATTCGTCCTGGCGATGAAGTCATTACCACCCCGTTCAGCTTTTTCGCTACTGCCAGCACCATTGCCCGCATCGGCGCGAAACCCGTATTCGTAGACATCGAACCTGACAGTTACAATCTTGATCCCACCAAAATCGAAGCCGCCATCACGCCGCGCACCAAAGCGATTATGCCCGTACATCTGTACGGACAAATGGCAGAGATGGACGCGATTATGGACATCGCCAAACAGCACAATCTGTCTGTCATTGAAGACGCAGCGCAGGCCATCGGGTCCGAATATAAAGGCCGCCGCGCCGGATCAATCGGAGATTTCGGCAGCTTCAGTTTTTATCCATCAAAGAACCTAGGCGGAATCGGAGACGCCGGAATGCTGGTAACGAACGACGAAAGACTGGCGGCACGCGCCAAATCATTGCGCAATCATGGCTCCAACGTACGGTATTATCATCAGGAACTCGGCGGCAATTTTCGGCTGGATGCGATTCAGGCTGCGGCGCTCCGCGTCAAGCTCAAACACCTTGACGAATGGACAGCCGCACGCCAGCGCAACGCCGCACTCTATCGTCAATTATGTAGCGTAACTAACGGGGCTTCCAGCATTTCGTTCCCCGTCGAGCAACCAAATCGCCGTCACATTTACAACCAGTTTGTAGTGCGCACCGCCAACCGCGACGCGCTCATCAAAGAGTTAAAATCCCGCGAGATCGGATCAGAGATTTACTATCCGCTACCACTGCATTTGCAGGAATGTTTCGCGGACTTAGGGTATAAGGCAGGTGATTTCCCTGAATCGGAATCTGCTGCTCTCGAAGTTCTGGCGTTACCGATTTTCCCGGAGCTAACCGCCGCGCAAATCCACGAGGTAGCCGCTGTGTTGACTGGAGCGCAAGCGTCCCCGCTTGCCATGAGTGCCGAACGCGAAACTGGTGGTTGACCTTAAATGAATTGACTATCACGAAGGAACAGGGGAGCAGCTAAAATTAAAATCTCCAATCAGGCTATTTCGTGAGAATTCGTGGCAAAAACAAAATGAATCTAATAGACCGAATCACTTTTAACCCCAACCAATGCGGCGGGCGTCCCTGCGTTCGCGGCATGCGAATGCGCGTCAAAGATGTGTTGGACATGTTAGCGGCAGGAGCAACGGAGCAGGAAATCCTCCATGACTTCCCCTATTTAGAAGCCTTGGACATTCGCGCCTGTCTTGAATATGCCGCCGCCCAGGTAGATCACGCGGTAATTATGGCTGCATAAAAGGTGCCTTTGAAATTTCTAGTAGATGCACAACTACCCCAAGCCTTAGCGCGTTGGTTATGCGAACAAGGATACGATGCCCAACACGTGGAAGATATCGGGTTGCGTGATGCTGAAGATCGGGTTATTTGGGCGCAAGCAATGAATACGGATGCAATCATTCTTACCAAAGATGAAGATTTTGCCGCTCGTGCGGCGCATGATGCAACCAGTCCAGTGATTGTTTGGTTACGTGTAGGTAATGCCACTAATCGCGCACTCCTCCAATGGTTAGAACCGCGATGGTCGCAAATCGTAGTGCTTCTCAATGCAGGGCATAGGTTGATTGAAGTCCGTTGACGTACTTGTGGGAATTCGTGAAATTTATGGCAAAAGAATAACCACAATGAGACCCATGCCCCAACCGTCCCAAGCCGATTACGACAGTCCGTGGAAAGAAATCATCCGGCAGTTGTTTGAGCCGTTCATGTTGTTTTTCTTCCCGCCAGTTCATGCCCAAATTGATTGGAGCAAAGGGTATAGTTTTCAGGAGAAAGAATTCCAAAAGATCGCGTATGACGCTGAAACCGGACGCCGCACGGTAGACCGCTTGGTGAAGGTGCGGTTGCGGGGTGGACAACGATTGTGGTTACTGATTCATATTGAAATCCAGGGTCAGCGGGAAGCGAAATTTGAAACCCGGATGTTCATCTATCATTATCGGGCGTTTGATTTGCATCAGGAACGCATCCTGAGTTTGGCGATCCTGAGTGACCGCAGCCCGAACTGGCGACCGCAGCATTACGAACACGAAGCGTTCGACTGTCGGCTCCAATTCGACTTTCCGATGGTCAAGCTGTTGGATTACCGGGACAAAGTGGCAGAATTAGAGCACAGCAACAATCCGTTTGCGTTGGTGGTGCTGGCGCATTTGCGGTCGCTATTTAGCCGGGGCCAGGCGAAGAAAGAATTCAAGAAACACTTGATCCGGTTAACGTGGCAGCGTGGGTATAGCAAAAAGCAGACGGGGCAATTGTTGCGAGTGGTTGACTGGATGATGATTTTGCCAGAAGATTTAGAGCGAGAACTGCGCCGCGAACTGGCGGCAGAGGAGCAACAGTATATGAAACAATATGTAACCAGTTGGGAACGGATGGCAAAAGAGGAAGGGATATTAGAAGGGCAAGTGAAAGGGAAGTTAGAAGCATTGCGTGGCGCTTTGCAGGAAACGCTTCAACTGCGATTTCAGCGAATACCGGACGATGTGGTGGAAACGATCAACCACATTACCGAGCTGGAGCGCTTACAGGCGCTGCATCGAGAAGCTGTACTTTGTCCGAAACTGGAAGACTTTTCGGAGCAATTATCGCTCGCCGGGTAAAAAGAATTCAAGTTCATCTGTGAATTTCGTGAAGGAAAACATCTATGACCCAATCCGGCGACAGTCCCTGGAAAGAAATTATTGAGCAATTACTGGAAGAGTTTCTCCAGCTTCTCTTTCCTGATTTGGAAGACCGGATTATTTGGTCTAATGGTCACAAGTTTTACGACAAAGAGTTGGATAAGCTCTGGGAAGACACTGGCTGTGCTTCGGTCGTCAAATTAGTCAAAGTCCAGATTCAGTCGAAAGATCAATGGCTTTTGTTACATTTTGTTACGCAAGTGCCAGCCAATGAACTCGTAGGGGGGGAACATTATTACGAGGCGTTTGAGGATGGCGTTTTTATGAACCATCTTCGCGTAAGGTCCCATTACAAGCAGCCCGTCACCAGTGTGGCGGTTTTGGGTGTGAACAATCTGGGTTGGCGACCCCTTCCGTATAAAGAGGAAGAATTTGATTGCTGGCTCCATTTTGGGTTTCCTGTGCGCGGCACTCGAACGAAGCCGCAATCCGGTAGCGTTTGCAATATTGGCGCATTTGCAGGCACAGGAAACCAAAAACTCTCCCCTCCAACGCAAGCTGGGGAGGTGGGAATTGTGGCAATTGCTGCAAAAGAAGAACTATCCTCGTAAACAAACCGAACTCCTGTCCCGCTTTCTGGCGCAAACGTTGTATTTGCCTGCCGAGTACGAGGCAGAATTTCAGCAAGTTGTTACGCACGGAGCCAATGACAAATTGCGGCGCGAATTGCGGCAGCGCAAGGCCACCGAAGTGCGCAAAGAACAGAAGGATATAGAAGACTTCCGTGAATTGATTGAGATGGAATTGCAAATTCGCTTTGAGGATGTCCCAGCGACACTGCTTGAGCAAGTGAAGCATCTTTCGGATGTCTCGCAATTATATAAGCTGGAGCGGTACGCATGCAAAAGCCCCACCCTGGCGTCATTTGTCAAGGCCTTCAATAACCTTAATGGCAGCGTCATCCCCCAATTATGACAATACACTGTCCACGAAGGACACGAAGGGACACGAAGAAAAATGGCTGTTAGCCTGGAGCAATTAGCTCTTAGCCAACCCGGCTAACAGCTAACAGCTAATTGCTAATGACTAATCGCTTTTCTCCTTCGTGTTCCTTCGTGTACTTCGTGGATAGTAAAATTAAATGAATATCTTAGTCACCGGTGGAGCCGGATACATCGGCAGCGTGATGGTAGAGCGTCTGGTCTCGCAGGGACACACAACAATTGCCTATGACAGTCTGGAATTAGGGCATCGCCAAGCCGTAGACCCCGACGCGATTTTCGTTCAAGGATTCATTCAAGATAAAGCAAAATTAGTAGAGGTTCTCCGTGAGCGCCGCATCGAAGCCGTCATCCACATGGCCGCGTACGCACTTGTCGGTGAATCCGTTAAGAATCCACATAAGTATTTCAGTAACAATTTTACCGGCGGGCTATCGTTGCTGGAGGCAATGATTGATGCGGAAGTGAAGAAGATTGTTTTTTCTTCGACTTGTGCCACGTACGGAATGCCGGAGAAGATGCCGATTACAGAAGATACCCCTCAATCTCCAGTCAATCCTTACGGTGAGTCAAAACTGGCATTTGAACGAGCACTTAAATGGTATGACGAGGCTTACGGGATTCGCTCCGCCTGTTTGCGTTATTTCAATGCGGCTGGCGCCAGTGAACAGTACGGTGAAGACCATCATCCCGAATCGCACCTCATCCCGAATGTGTTAGGAACTGCGCTTGGAAAATGCTCCCACGTTAATATTTTTGGGGATGATTACCCAACCCCCGATGGCACTTGCATCCGGGATTACGTTCACGTGATTGATTTAGCCGAAGCCCATATTCTTGCCTTAAACGTGATCGAAGAAAAAAGTGCGATTTATAATCTGGGTCACAGCAGCGGGTACTCAGTCAATGAAGTAGTCGAAATGGCGCGACGAGTAACCGGCAGGAACATCGCTACGGAATATGCTCCCAGACGCCCGGGCGATCCGCCCAGCTTAATTGCAAATTCAGAGAAAGCTGCTCGTGAATTAGGATGGGTGCCACAACATAGCAGCCTGAACACAATCATCGAATCTGCCTGGCAATGGCATTTATCTCATCCAAATGGATATGAGGAATAAGTATAGGACGTACGCAAAATGTGGCGCGATTTCTTTAATCGCGTGAGTCAGGTCAGTCCTAAATTGTGGCGAGTAAAGAACTCGCCACAGTCCTAATTCTTTTACCCAGAACAATAAAATAGACCGCATCTCAAATGCGGCAAATATAATATGAACCACTCTCTCGGAAAACTACCCGAAAAAGCCAAGGACAAAAATACATGTGTGGAATCATTGGGATTGTTAGTGTCCGCCCCCAATCGGATATTCGTGACGCACTTGCCCGTGGGACACGTTCCATGGAATATCGTGGCCCGGATGACGAAGGTCTTGAGTTTCTGACCGCTGAATCTGACCACTTAACCGTAGCCTTCGGGCATCGCAGGTTATCTATTCTTGATCTTTCGCCCGCCGGACATCAGCCCATGCGTGACGAAGCGACAGGGAACTGGATCACCTACAACGG
>JAYVZE010000048.1:0-47832 GCA_043783625.1 Blastocatellia bacterium
CCGAACGCTCAAAGCGGGTCGGCTCCAACGAAATGTTGGTTTTTTGCGGAGTATACGAATTTTGCAACTGAAAAGTTTCACTCCGCAATAAAACCAACATGAATTATGTGGATGCCTCATATTGCTACATATAGAAACATGTTTCTATATGTAGCAATTAGTTTCTATTAGTAGATACTTTTTTGTTTCTACTAATAGAAACATCTTCTGGCGCCAGGCGATCCTTTAAACCGAGCGCAACGGCTCGATCATAGCGTAATTCCCACACGCGTCGTGCAGGATTCCATTTACCGCCAGCTTGTCGCACTTTCTGTTGTAGGTCGGCTTCTCGAAAGGTGACTTGGACTCCAACAATAGTTTCGCTGGCAATCTTCGGCGACCAATCGCTTTCTTCAATCACCAATTCAATCGTCTTGAGCCGCTTACGACTGGCTTCATCATACCGATAACGCACGCAGAGCAACGATTCACCATACTGCTCGACTAACCGTTTGGTGCCGCGCTGCCCAGGTTTTAGAATGCTTCGTATGCGCATGACGCATCTCCGATAAAATGCTGATTGCTTCGCTGTGCTGGCTTTACTGTGGACGGCAAAATTATAACGCCGCTTCAAAAACAAGTACAAGAGTTATCGGGAGACCGAGGTGAAAAATTTTATATAGCAGTTTTCAGTTGAGTACGACCTCGTACCAAAATGCGCCGCACGGCGCGGTACGGTACAATGAGCGGTAGCGATTTGGTAAATATCACGAGTTACCAAGTCGCTACCGCTCATTGTACTGTACCGTTGGTCGCATCCATCTGAAACTCGCTATATGATGGTGTGCAAACATTTTTGCTGGCTGTTTGCGAGTGATGCAAACAGCTTTGGCGAGGGGTGGCTGGGCGAGTACGCGCCCTTCCCGCCACGTCAGCGAGCGGCGTGGTACGCGCTCGCGGCAAGCAGGATGCTTGCGTTCCGTCTACTTCAGCAACCGCAAAATCGGATCATTCACTGCACGCATCCGAACCTCTAAACGATTTTGCAGTTCGTCTCGAATGGCTTTATTTTTCTCACTGCCATACAAATTTTTTGTTTCGCCCGGATCGTTTTTCAAATCATAAAGCTCATCCAATTCCAGCGCGTGATAATGCCGAACCAGTTTCCACTCATTCGTACGGAGCATTCGCATATATGCCAGTCCTACATTGTGCAAATCGTATTGCCCGTAAAATTCATCGCGCCAATGTTCATCGCGCAAGCCTGTTAACAAGGGCGTGAAGTCTTTGCCGTGCTGCCGATAATTGGCTGGAGTTTTGATTTTTAGCATCCCTAAAATTGAAGCGAATTCATCAATATTGAGAATTGTTTCGTTGATTTCGGTGCCGGCTTTGATGACGCCGGGCCAGCGGATCATCATCGGAATTCGCAGCGAACTATCCCACATATTCGGACGCTTCGGCCCTGCGATTCCACCCGCTACCCAATACCCGTTGCCCTTCGTGTGAATGCCGTGTTCGCCGATGTTGTAGCCGTGATCGCTTTGAAAAATTACGATGGTGTTGTTGTCTAAATTCAGGCGAGTCAGTAGGGCTAGAATTTTGCCAATGTTGCGGTCTACGGCGTGGACGGCGGCGTAGTATTCACGGTGCCATTGTTTGATTTGGGCATTGTCCAAACCTTTGAAAGCCGGAATTGCTGGATCAAGGTTTTTGTAAATGTCAGTATCTTCGGCAGGCATCGGGCCATACGGCGTATGCGGTTCGCGGTAATGGATGACGGCGGCGAAAGGCTTGTCTTTATTAGCTTCAATCCACTTCACTGCATCATCGGTCATTAAATCTGAACTCGCTCCCTGCAATTGTTGACGCTTGCCGTTGACTTCAAATTTCGGATTCATCGGATTCCATCCGCCCTGCAATTCTCCCATGAAATAATCGAAGCCGTGTTTCGTCGGATGAAATTTCGGAGCCGAGCCAAGATGCCATTTGCCAAATAATCCAGTGCGGTAGCCGTTCTTTTGCAGGACTTGCGGCCACGTGATAGCAGTGTGCGGCAAGCCCATTTTGCCGTTGTCTTCGTTGACGGAAATGTAATCGGTGATGCCGACTTCGGTGCCGTATTTTCCCGTGAAAAGTGCGACGCGGCTGGGCGAGCAAACCGGAGTCGTAACAAAAGCGTTATTGAATTTGACACCTTCACGTGCGAGCCGATCCATGTTTGGTGTTTGGACTTCGCGGTTGCCGTACGCGCCAATTGACCACAACGCCTGATCGTCGGTGACAATGGAGACGAGGTTGTATTTGGTTTGGGCGAATGCTGACACGGAAGAAGTGATGAAGAAAATTGAAAATAAAAGGGTAATTTTTTGCGCGAGATTTTTGGAGCCAGGCATAAAAATCTCAAGGAATATAAGTGATGTGGTTGATGTGTTCGTGAGCATCAGTGGTTTCCCAGAAAAGATAAATCCATTCCGCTGCCTCACCGATTGATAATTTTGTCGAGAGGATAAATAGCCCTGAAGATTCATTATCTTGAATAAAATCTGCAAAATGAAAAGGCATTGTGCGACGATCACAGGATACTAAGACCCGGCTCTCTTTCGCCGCAATGTTAAGTACTTCAGAATCCGGGACTGAGTGCAATTCGGCTTGAGGAGCCGTTTTGAAATCAAGAGCAGGTGAAAGCCTTCGCACAGCTTTTACAATCAATTGATTGAGGTCGTTGTCAGCTTGAAATCGAATCTTCATTAAGCTCTTACATTGATGAGTTGCGAAAGCTCGTCAACCTTTTTCGCAGATTCAGGATATTGGGTGCGGATTTGTTCTCTGATCGCAATTTCGTCAACTTCAGCTTGCTTCAAATAGCTATCAACGAATTCTTGATGATCGAGATAAAACGAAATTGCTCCATAAACTTCTTTCAAGCTCAGGACAGGATAAGAATCCCGAATAGATTCTGGCGATAGACCTTCGCGCCATTGATACACCAACGAATCAAGTGAGACGCGTTTTTCTTTGATGTAGTATCCGTTGTTACGAAATTCGATATAATGACTGGTTGGATTCATAACATTCACCTCAACGTTATTATACTTCATCCGGGCCGTTTAATGTCTGCGATAACGCGACAAAAGTTCTTCTAAAAACCCTTCATAACTAAAACTCTTCTGATCGAAAGACGGGCGAATTTTTTCGAGGATTGGCATTGCAATGCGCCACGCCATCCATTGCCGGGGGAGCTCTGGTAAATCGTAGCGTCTTCTCAAAAAAGCTTCGACGACTTCGATTTCAGTTTTCGTGATGCTGCGAATTTCTCCGGTGAAATCTACGGCGGGCGCGATGCGTCGGCGGGCGACATCAAAGCCGCGATCACCCGCATCGTCGCTTTCAAAAATATCGGCAAACGAAGGGGCTTCGCCGCGTCGTTCCTTGATGACAACGGTTCCGGCGACAAAATCTCCGAGGCGTTTGCTGCGTTCATTGGCGACGAGGGTGATGATGCCGATGGAATAATACGGCGTAATCATTGAATCAGCGAAGCGAATCAGGTTCCGCGAAAAGGCTTCAAAAAAACTGATCGGTCTGCCGTCTTCTTTGATAACGCGCAGGTGCAGCAGGCGTTTGCCGGGCGTTTGCCCGCTCCAGATGGTTTCAAAAAAAGTGAAGTAGCCGAAGAAGATCAGGAATACTGCGATGGTCAAAAACGCTATCGTCCATACATCGCCGGAATAGGCTTTATTGAAAACGGATTTGGTGAATCCATTAAACGTGGAGCTGACGGCGTAGAAAATTAAATAGACTCCCGCGACTGAAAATATTTGCAGCGCGTGATCTATCGCGCAGGCGAGGAAGCGGTTGCCCAGCGAAGCCAGCGCGAAATTTAATTCGACGTGTTCAGGAGTTTCGATGATGAGTGTTTCTTCTGACATTAAAATAAACGATGCAGCAATGAAGTAATAGTCTGTGGAGCGGCTCCCGGGGAAGCTATTAGAAAACTCGGAAATATTTCTTGTCATCAAAGATGACGAACAATATAGCCTAGCGAGAATCGCTAGGAAAGTGGCAATCGTGATGATGGCTCGCTGAAGGCGAGCAACAATTACAGCGTTCGACGCCTTCAGCGTCGGAATGTATTTTTCTCGAAACCTGGCGATGCTCGCCAGGCTATAATGTTGGTCGCCGTTGGCGACAAGAATCAAGTTTTCAAACAGCTACCTAAACCTTCGCCATACTACGCAACTCCGCTGAATTCCTCAATCATTTGACTGTGCTGTCAGCGTCATGTTAGGTTTTCCGCGTTAGGTAAACATTACATTTTCAGCAACTAAATTCAGGTCATCCGTGGAAGAAATAAATTTAAACAAAACTGCTCTTAACGCTACACATCGCCGTCTGGGTGCGCGGATGATTGATTTTGGCGGGTGGGACATGCCCGTGCAATATTCGGGTACGATGGAAGAGCATTTAGCCGTCCGCAACACGGCTGGACTTTTCGACGTTTCGCACATGGGAGAAATTGAAGTTCGCGGAGCGCAGGCTTTATCTCTGGTGCAGCATGTTGTTTCAAATGATGCGTCTAAACTGGTGGATGGACAGGCGCAATACACTGGATTAACGACTCCGCTCGGAACCTTTGTAGATGATCTGCTCGTGCATCGTTTGGCGCACGATCATTATTTATTATGCGTGAATGCCTCGAATGCTGAAAAAGATTTTCAATGGATCGTCAATCACACGCGCCAATTTGATGCTGAAGTTGAGAATGCGAGCAGCCGTTATGCACAGTTAGCCTTGCAAGGGCCGAAAGCTTTATCAATTCTGCAGCCGCTGGTGAAAGTAGATTTAGCGGCGATAAAATATTACTGGTTCATCCAATCTGAAATTAACGGAGTGCCTGTTATTATTGCTCGCACCGGATATACGGGAGAAGACGGCTTCGAGTTATATTTCGATGAAAACGAATCTGAAAACATCTGGAATTTATTGATGACGGCTGGCAGTGGATATGGTTTGATCCCCTGCGGATTGGCGGCGCGGAACACGTTGCGACTGGAAGCGGGGATGGCTTTATATGGCAATGACATTGACGAGACGACGACGGTTTACGAAGCGAATCTAGGCTGGACAGTGAAATTGAATAAAGGCGATTTCATCGGACGCGATGCTCTGATGCGCCAAAAAGAAGCAGGAATGAACCGGAAGCTGGTCGGGTTTGAAATGATCGGGCGAGGGATTGGGCGCGATCATTATCCTATTTTCATTGCAGGGCGACAGGTTGGGCAAGTATCTTCGGGAAGTCCCGCGCCTTACTTGAAAAAGAACATCGGCTTAGCTTATCTTCCAATCTCACCCACCGAATTTGTGTTTCACATTGATGTACGTGGAAAAATGGTCGAAGCACAAATCGTGCCGACACCATTCTATAGGCGCTCTACTTGAGCAAACGAAGTATAAACCGAAAAGGAGAAAGACAATGGCAGGTACATTTGAAATTAAGAAAACAGAAGCTGGAAAACTCATGTTCAATCTGAAAGCAGGGAACGGACAGGTTATTTTGACCAGCCAGCTATATGAAGCAATAGACGGCGCGACCAATGGCATTGATTCAGTGCGAACCAATTCTCAAATAGACGAGCGCTTTGATCGTAAAGTCGCCAGTGACGGTTCACCGTACTTTTCCTTATTGGCAGGCAATGGACAAATTATCGGCAAGAGTGAAATGTATAGCTCTGAAGCTGGACGCGATAACGGCATTGCTTCTGTCAAAACAAACGCGGCTGATGCAACAGTGAATGATTCCACGGCGGCGTAATCAACTCCAAAATAGCGCATCAAGCGAAGTATCTTTGGTGCGCTATTATTAATTAAGGAATATTATATGGCAAATTATCCTGATACACTTTCTTATTCTAAAGATCATGAATGGCTGCGCGTAAATGGTGGCGAAGGCGTCATTGGCATCAGTGATTTCGCGCAGGAATCGCTGGGCGATATTGTTTATGTCGAGCTTCCGAAAGTTGGCGATACCTTTGAAATAAGCGATCCTTTCGGTTCCGTTGAATCGGTGAAATCGGTCAATGAATTATTCATGCCAGTCGGCGGTGAAGTTATCGAAGTGAACGAAGCTCTGGTGGATGCTCCTGAACTGGTGAATACGGATTCTTACAAAGACGGCTGGATGCTCAAGATTAAAATTCTGGATTCATCGGAAGTGGATGCACTTCTTTCATCAGCCGAATATGAAGATTTCATCAAAGCGCAAGAGTAGCTTGATGCACTGATTAAAGGGCAGGATTCCACTTTCACGGCAAAATTTCATGACCCCTCAACGCAACCTTTCAATGCCTGCGACATTTTTTGCTTGCGTCCTATTATTCTTCAGCTTTCTTTCCCTCAACGCACAAAATCGCAAGCCCAATATCATTGTCATTCTTGCTGATGATATGGGCTATGCTGACATTGAACCTTACGGCGCGAAGGATATTCGGACACCGCATTTAAATCGTCTGGCACGCGAAGGCGTGAAGCTCACAAATTTTTATTCTAATGGTCCGAATTGTACGCCGACTCGTGCGGCGTTGATGACTGGACGCTGGCAGCAACGCATTGGTTTAGAATGGGCGACGAATCCCAAAACTCCAAAATCTGAACTGCCACTGACCGAAGAAACGATAGCGGAGATGTTGAAAAAAACTGGCTATTCGACGGGCATGTTTGGCAAATGGCATTTGGGCTATGACATCAAACGTGGGCCTTTACAGCACGGCTTTGATGAATTTTTCGGCATCCTTGCGGGTAATGTGGATATGTATTCGCATTACTACCGCACGACTTTGTACGACTTGTGGGAAGGTGATAAGGAGGCTCGCAAAGATGGCTACCTGACTGACCTGTTAAGTGAAAAAGCAGTTGATTTTATTGATCGAAATGCCACGAAGCCATTCTTTTTATATGTGCCGTATAACGCCGTCCATTGGCCTTTTCAAGCGCCTGGAAATCCGAAAAATATTCGGACGATGGAGAATTATTTTGATGGAACGCGAGAGGAGTACGCCAAAATGCTGGAGCGGATGGATTACGGCATCGGACAGATTTTGCAGACTCTGGATAAGCATCAATTAGCGAATGACACGCTGGTAATTTTTACCAATGACAACGGTGGAGAGCGGCTGTCAAATAACGCGCCACTGTTTCATCACAAAAGTACGTTGTGGGAAGGTGGCATCCGCGTCCCGTGTCTGATGCGATGGAAAGGGAAGTTGCCTGCCGGAAAAGTTTCAGCGCAAATTGGCATCACGATGGATTTGACTGCGACAGCAGTTGCGATAGCCGGAGCGAATCCGCCGCGCAAATTAGATGGAATGAATTTGATTCCGCTCCTGCAAACAAAGGCTTCGATTGTGACTCGTGATTTATTCTGGCGGAGTAATCAGGCGCACATCGCACAGAAAGCTGTCCGCTCAGGCAAGTGGAAATATTTTGCCGAAGGCGAGAATCAATTGTTGTTTGATCTTGATGCCGACATCGGCGAACGAAAAAATCTTTTTTATCAAAATCAAACGAAGGCGAAGGAATTGCGACTTAAATTTGAAGCGTGGGAAAAAGAAGTCGCAACGAATGAATAGTTTAGAGTTCACGCTTCAGCGTGTTTTCGCCGCGCTTCGCTGGCGATGGCACGCTGAAGCGTGAACTCTGAACGTTAATGAATAATCTTTCCTTTTAAATTTATTACAGTCGCAGCCACTAAATTATTTCCAAAAATTTCCCAGTTGTTGAATTGCCATACGACTTTTTTGTCGCGGGTAACCTCAAACATTTGCGGATTTTCTTTGTTCGCATGAGTGTTGCCAACAATCAAATTTCCATTCGGTAATTGAATCAACGTCGTCACCCAAGCCAGCGTAATTCCCGGCAATTCTTTCTGGTCAATGCTCCACACAATCTTCCCGTCTTTATTGACTTCCAGCACGCGATTATTATTTCCACCCGCCAACATTGTATTCCCGTTCTTCAAGCGAATTGCGCCGAAAACTTCGTTGCCGTGACCTTCCGGGCCGTGACCGTCAGAGCGCGGACGCCCGCCAAGTTCCATCACATATTGCCAGACAATTTTTCCGGTTTTGTCATATTCAATGACTTTGCCTTCACCTTCCTGACAAACCAGATAATTTCCTTTGTCTGTTTTTCGCACCATTCGCGTATCGCGGTGCGGATTTGGATTCGCCAGTTTTAGCTTGATTTCATTGACGATTTTGCCATCTTTGTCTACTTCGATGATGCGCCCGTTGCCGCTTTCAGAAATCATCGTCAAGCCATTTTTCAAACGCTGAAACGAATGTATCTCGACGCGCTTCGTATTTTCAGGAATCAATTTTGAATCGTATTTCCACACGATTTGCTTGTCTTTGTTGACTTCGACGACAGTCGTGTAGCCGGTTTGATATAACACATTTCCATTCGGTAAAAACTGAATGTCGTGAATTTCACGCGCCTCAGGATTCGGCATTTCCCATTCTATTTTGCCGGAAGGGTCTACGATGACGACATGCTTTTTGTCGGCTCCGAGGACGCGGTACGTGGATGGATTCTGCGCGAAAGTGAGCGCGGAAAAAATATACAAAGCGAAAGTAGCGGTAAATAGTTTTTTCAAAATGACCTCCTGTGTAGCGCAAACTTTCCAGTTTGCCTGAGTGATTAACGAGAATTTGCTAAGAAAATGTACAATTTCGGCGGAAGTACTTTTGATGAAAACAACGCAAACTGGAAAGTTTGCGCTACCTCAAGACCGCAGATATGAAGCACCGTTCACATCAATAATACTTCCCGTCAAAAAATCAGTTCCTTCTGAAGCTAAAAATAAAACTGTCTTCGCTACTTCATCAGGTTCAGCCACGCGGTTCAGAGGGCTTTGCGAGCGGTGCGAATCATTGATTTTATCGGCTTGCCGTTCGGTTGCAACCCAGCCTGGAGCGACTACGCTGACGAAGATATTATGCGGAGCTAAATGTTGTGCCAGCGATTGACTTAATGCATGCAGTGCCGCTTTGCTGGCTCCGTACGCGGGTGCGCCGGGTTCGCCGCGAAAGGCTCCACGCGATCCGATGTTGATGATCCGTCCGCCGCCCTGTTGTTTCATCTGATGCGCCGCGCAATACATTATATTCGCTGCCGCCAGCAAATTCACGCCGATGATTTCATTCCATTCCGCTTGCCATTGCTCGTAACTGATTTCCATCATCGGATGATCGGAATATACTGCCGCATTGTTGACGAGAATATCAATTCGTCCAAATTGCTTAATGACATTTTCGACCAATCTTTTCGCGGCTTCGGCGTTGCTGATGTCGGATTGAAAGAGCGCATGCTGTGAACCGTTGAGCGAAGATAAAGTTTGTTGTGCGGCTTCATAATTGCTGTTGTAATGTATCGCAATAGTTGCATTTTCAGCAGCAAATACTTGTGCGATTGCACGTCCGATCCCACGCGCCGCACCTGTAATCAAAACAACTTTATTCTCAAAGCTCATAGGATTTTTGCTTTGAGTACCAACTTTAGTTGGCCAACTAAAGTTGGTACTCAAAACTTTTATGCTCAAAATTTTAAGCCGCTTCCCGCAGCGCAATCACTTGTTTTCGATTGCGGCGTTCGGTGAAAAATTGATCGGCGAGTACGCCTAATAAAATTACTGCGCCCATCACGGCAAAATTCAGTGAGCTTGGGATGCCAAGTAAATTCACCAGATTTTGCAGCACTTGCAACAAGGCGGTTCCGATCAACACGCCAACGACAGAACCTTCACCGCCGCGCAAACTGCATCCGCCCAGCACTGCTGCTGCGATGCCATACAATTCATAAAAATTACCGTGCGAAGCAGGTGAGACGGAATTCGTATAAAAAGCGAAAATGATGCCTGAAATTCCAGTCAACATTCCTGCCAACACATACGCCATCGTGATAATTAATTTTGTATTAATGCCCGAATAACGTGCCGCGTCTTCGTTGCGTCCTGTTGCAAATAAATACCGTCCGTACACGGAGCGATGCAAAAATACCCACATAATTACTGCGATAATTATCAATAAAACAAACGGCATCGGAACGCCAAAAGGATTTCCATTCGCTAAATATCGCAGCCCTTCAAATCCTTCTGCGCTGCCGAAGCCTTTGGTTTCATCGTTCGTCACAAAGCGTGCAATACCACGATAAAATAAGAGACCACAGAGCGTCACGATGAACGGTTGAATTTTCATTCCGGTGATTAACCAGCCGTGAAATAAGGACAAGCCCATCGTGAGAGCGATGCAGGCGATGACTGCAATCATTGATCTCCAATGCCATTCCGTTAGCATCATCGAAAGCAGAACTCCGAGCAACGCCATCATTGAACCGACGGACAATTCAATCCCGCTCGTGATAATAACTAATGCTAAGCCCAGGCTGAAGATGCCGAACGCGCCGATTAATCGCCCCATATTTTGCAAATTCGTAGGATTCAAAAAGCGCGGATTCATGATCGAAACCACGATGCACAACACGGCGAGTAAGATGAAAATTCCGAGTTCTTTTTTCATAGGGTAATTAGGGTTTGCGTTTTGTCTTTACTTGTTCGACTAACTTCCAGTTGCCAGTTTCATCACCGCTTCTTCGTTAAATTGTTCGCGCTCTAAAATTCCGGTAATACTTCCTTCGTGCATCACAGCAATGCGGTCGCTGATGCCGAGGACTTCTTCCATGTCGCTGCTGATGGCGATGATCGCTACGCCTTTGGCGGCGAGATCGCGCATCAACGTATAAATTTCGGACTTTGCGCCAACATCAATACCGCGTGTCGGTTCGTCAAAAATCATCACTTTCGGCGCAAGTGCCAGCCATTTTCCCAGCACTACTTTTTGCTGATTGCCGCCGCTCAAGTTTCCCGCCCGCATTTCCGGCGAAGGCGTTTTGATATTAATTGCGCGAATCATTTCATTCGCGGTGACGGTTTCTTTGTCGGTGCTGACCATCCCGGCACTGGCATATTTTTTCAGCGCAGGTAATGAAATATTTTCCCGAATATTGAAATCTACAAGTAAGCCGGATTGCCGCCGATCTTCGGGCGCGAGAAAAATCCCTTCCGCAATCGCATCCTGTGCGGAGCGAATCTTTAAGGATTTCCCACCCATTGAAATTTCTCCGCCGAGGTTTGGATCAACCCCAAAAATTGCGCGTGCAACTTCGGAACGACCTGCGCCGACGAGTCCGGCAAAGCCCATGACTTCGCCTTGCCTGAGCGTAAACGAAACTTCCTTGTTGGGATATTTCAGCGTCCGCAGGTTTTTCACGAGTAGCCAATTTTGATCGTGCTGTGCATTGCTGACAGAGTTTTCAGCGTGAACGTAAAAATCTTTGAGGTCACGCCCGACCATCATTTTTACCATACTGTCACGGCTGATTTCAGTTTTCGTCAGCCCGCCTGCATTGCGTCCGTCGCGTAAGCCAACAACACGATCTGCGACTTCCTGCACCTCGTCAAGCCGATGTGAAATGTAAATCACGCTGACGCCATTCGCTTTTAAATCCTTGATAATTTCCAGCAGCCGTTTCGTTTCCGTCAGCGTCAAACTGGATGTCGGCTCGTCCATAATGATGAGCCGCGCTCCGGCGGATAAGGCTCGTGCGATTTCTACCTGCTGCTGTTGCGCGATGGAAAGCTGCGCGAGTTGTGTCCGGCTGGAAATATTCAACCCGACTTTTTGCAAGTACTGATTAGCTTCGGTGTAAATTCGCTGGCGATCTATCAACTTCAGAAATCCACCCGTAGTCGGTTCACGCCGCAAAAAAATATTTGCTGCGACATCCAGATTATCGAGGACGCTGAGTTCCTGATGAATGAATTCGATCCCAAGTTTTGAAGCCTCCAACGGAGAGCGAATTTCGACAGAGCTGCCGTTGACGTGCAAGCTGCCTTCGTCGCGCTGGACGACACCGCCGAGAATTTTCATCAGCGTAGATTTTCCCGCACCGTTCTCACCGATGACAGCAACGATTTCAGCCGGGAAGACTTCGAGCGAAACGCTGTCGAGTGCGACGACGCCGGGATAGCGTTTGCTGATGCCTTTTAATTCAAGTAGGGGAGATGACATGTTTTACCAATATTGATGTACTAACGGGCGAATTTTCTCCGCATATAATTCTTGAATTCGCTGCATTGTCTGGTCGGACAGCGCAGGCAATTCCGCCGCTGCGACATTATCTTCCACTTGTGACGGACGTTTGCCGCCTGGAATCGCGCAGGTCACAGCATCGTGCATTAAAATCCAGCGGAGCGCGAATTGCGCCATCGTTATTCCTGCGGGAAGTAACGCACGAATTTCTTCGACGGCTTGTAATTGTGTTTCGTAATCAATGCCGGAAAATGTTTCGCCTTTATTGAAGGCTTCTCCGTTGCGATTGAAGTGGCGATGATCGTCCGCCGCGAACGTGCTATTGGAATTTAATTTGCCTGTCAACATTCCCGATGACAACGGCAGTCGCGCCAAAATCCCTACTTGTTTTTTCTTCGCTTCAGCAAAAAATAAATCCGCCGGACGTTGCCGGAACAGATTGAAAATAATTTGAACGGATTGTACGCCCGGATATTCGATGGCTTTCAAAGCTTCTTCAACTCGTTCGACACTGACGCCGTAATAACGAATTTTGCCTTGCTCAATTAATTTATCTAACGCCGCGAAAACTTCCGGGCGGTAATAAACATCAGTCGGCGGACAATGCAGTTGCACTAAATCCAGCGCATCTGTAGCAAGATTTTTTAGGCTTCGTTCGACAAATGCCGTCAAATTTTCTTCGTTGTATCCATCAGCCGTATGCGGATTCAAACGGCGTCCGGCTTTCGTGGGGATAATAATTTCTTCGGATCGTGCTTGCTTGAGCTGCGCGAGTAAACGTTCGCTGCGACCATCGCCGTAAACATCTGCTGTATCAAAAAAGTTAACGCCTAAATCTACCGCACGATGGAGCGCGGCTAAAGATTCTGCATCTTCGACATCGCCCCACGAACCGCCTACCGCCCAGGCTCCGAAGCTGATGGGCGAAACGCGAAATCCGGTGCGACCTAATTCTTTGTAATTCATAAAGTAGTTTAATTGGTGCGCCAGCATCTTGCTGGCAAAACTTTGCCAGCAAGATGCTGGCGCACCAATTAGTAATTTTAGCTGCGACCACGCAATTTATTCAGCTTGATCGTGAATTCTTCGACTTGTTCTTTCTTGATGGCCAGCGTCTCAACAACAATTTTTTTGTTCGCAGGAATGGCAGTTTTATCACCGCGCAAAACCTTCGCCATCAATTCGATTGATTTGAATCCGAATTCAAACGGTTGCTGGACGACGGTTGCAAAGATTTCGCCAGCCTTGATGCCAGCTAATGTTTCGTCTTCTTCGTCGAAGGCAACGATTTTGATTTTACCGATTTTGTTCGCGGCTTTCACGGCGCCCAAAATTGCGGGGCCGTTGTATGACCACAGCCCAACCAGTGCGGCTACGTCAGGATGCGCCACCAGCGCGTCAGAAACGTTAGCGCGAGCCTTCGCACGATCTGCATTATCAGTGAGCGTATCAATGATCGTAATTTTCGTATCTTTGATTTCTTCTTCAATGCCCTGCTTGCGTTCGCGTGCATTCGCGGCATCTAAGGTACCAACGAAGAGCAAAATTTTTCCGCCTTGTGGCAGAGCTTCTTTGATTAATTTGCCTGCCTGACGACCTGCGGCGACGTTGTCAGTCCCGACGTAGCAGGCGCGTTCGCTGCCCTCAGCATCGCTGTCCTGCGTCACGACCATCGCTTGTTTGGCGGCTTTGTTGAGCAATTGCGTTTGATTTTTTGGATCCACGGGGCTGATCGCAATTCCGTCAATTCCGACGGCTAATAAATCATCTACGAGCCGTTGTTGTTCAGCCGCAGTATTGTCAGGATTCAGTTTGAATTCAACCTTAATATTGGGAATTTCAGCGGCAGCTTTTTCTGTTCCTTTTCGCGCAATCGTCCAGAAATCTGAAGGATTGTTGGTGACAAAGGCAAGCTTTAGTTTTTTATTCGGATCAACTGCCGCCACCGAACTCGCAGGTGATGTAGCCTTAACGTCAGTTTTTTCCGGTGTGCCGCAACTGGCAAAGAGGGAAGTGAGCAGTATTAATGCGCCAATATTTCTTAGTAAACGGGTTGATTTCATTTTTTCTCCTGTTTTGTTTTTTGAGGTGTTTTACAAGTTCCAGAGTGTAACGCGATTTCAAAGATCGTGCATCTGAACTGCTGCAAAAATTGA
The DNA here is from genome assembly GCA_043783625.1 of Blastocatellia bacterium. GTDB lineage: Bacteria > Acidobacteriota > Blastocatellia > RBC074 > RBC074 > JAFDVL01. Next base: position 14,282 of record JAYVZE010000048.1, read on the forward strand.
TATTACGATTTGACGCAACGGAATCCGACATTGCCGCCGCCGCTGCTGGGTTCGCCTTTGCCGCGTGAACCAACGTGGTAGCGGGCGCAATATTGATCGCTGCACAAAAACGATCCGCTCTTTTGGACACGTTTGGGAATTCCCGGTTCATCTGGATCGAGACTATCATTTGGTCCCGTAGGATTTTTCACAGCGGTTTGTGAAGCGATAGACTCGAAGTAGTCAGGGCGATACCAATCCGAACACCATTGCCAGACATTCCCTCCAACATCGTAGAGTCCGAACTTATTCGCGGGGAAGTATTTCACCGGCGAAGTCGTAGACTTAAACCCATCTTCACCCCCGTCGTGATTAGGGAATTTGCCTTGCCAGATGTTCGCCGCCCATTTTCCATCGGGCTTCAATTCATTGCCCCACGCAAATTTATTTCGATCCAAGCCGCCACGCGCCGCAAATTCAAATTCGGCTTCGGACGGTAATCGTTTTCCCGCCCATTTTGCGTACGCTACGGCGTCAACCCAGGAAACATGAACGACGGGATGATCCATTCGCTTAGCGATATTGCTCTGCGGGCCTTCAGGGTGAAGCCAGCTTGCACCTGCCTGATATTTCCACCACGCCAGCGGATTTTCGAGGGAAATTTCTTTTTTGGGCGCATTGAAAATTGCTGAGCCAGCGATTAATTTTGAAGCGGGAACGCCAGGAAAATCTTCGGCTTTCGGCTTAATTTCGGCGATGGTTTTGTATCCCGTCGCTTTTACAAATTTTTCAAAATTAGAATTCGTGACGGGCGTTGTGTCCATCCAATAACCTTCGACGGTGACGAGGTGCACAGGTTCAGCATCGGGCATATTGCAATCATCGCAGCCCATCCAAAATGTCCCGCCGGGAATCCAGACCATTCCTTCGGGAGCGGGGGAAGGCGCGGGAGTTTTGTTGATGCTGACTTGTGATGCACTCGCTGTGTCGGGTGGAGTTGCAGAGCCGTGTTGATGCGCAGTGGATTGTTCGGATGCAGTGGATGAAGTGCAGGCAGCGAGAACAATTCCCAAAAGAAAAATAATTATTGAATGGATTGTTTTCATCAGCATCGAGTGACAATTCATCAACGTTGCCGCATTAGCGGCATTTGACTTTAGCCGTGGATTTCAATCCACGGGAAGAAGTAATTTGCGTTTGCGTCGCGTCAGCGACGCTTGAATTTCAGTTGTCGCTAACGCGACAAGAATCTATTTCCCCGCCTACCGTGGATTGAAATCCACGGCTAAAATTAGCCGCCGCGACGCGGCGAAGTTGCAGATCAAATGCTATTTTGAAGGTTTCCAATTCGCATCCGGCGTGTGCGCCTGCTGCAAATATTTTCCGGCTTGTGCCACAATCTTCGGATTCGTAGTGGCGACATCGGATTTTTCTCCAATATCTTTGTTCAACTCATAAAGCTTGATCGTGCCTGTAAACATTGGCTCTCGGATCGCCTTCCAGTTTTGAAAGCGCACTGCTTGCTTGCCTTCACCTTCGTAAAATTCCCAGTACAAATATTCGTGCGCAGGGTTTTTCCTGCCCTTCAGTGCCTCAGAAAAACTGATTGAATCCAAATTGTTCGGCAATTTTTGTTTGGTTAATTCACACGCCAACGCGAAGAAATCTCCGAAATATCCAACGTGATCGGAAACGGTTCCGGCTTTGATTTTATTTGTCCATCTGGCAATAAATGGAATCCGAATTCCACCATCGGTCATCGCACGTTTGATGCCGTTGAAGTCTCCGCTGGATTTGAAAAAGTTTGGATCATTGCCTGCTTCTTTGTGCGCTCCGTTGTCGGAAGTGAAAATTACCAGCGTATTTTTATCGAGATTATACTCTTTCAGCTTCGCCATTAATTTACCGACATCGGAGTCCAGCCACGTAATCATCGCGGCTTTTCCTTTTTCCGGTTCGGGCCATTGCTCGTTTTTATAAATGCCGTGATCGGGGATTTCGCTGCCATTGCCTGTGCCGCGTGTTGCTTCGTTGTTCGCGTGCGGAAGCGTTGGCGAGTAATATAAAAAGAAAGGCTTCGAATGATTTTCGTCGAGCCATTTCAAGGCTTCGTTCGTGATGAGTTGAGGCGCGTAGTCAATTTTTTCTTTCGCGAATCCTGCGCCGACTGCATTTTCCTGCGCGGAAATATTTTTCAGTTTGACGATGTCAGAATTCCGCACCAGAAACGAAGGCCAATAATTATGGGCGTGCGATTGATTCAGAAAGCCATAAAAATAATCGAAGCCTTGTTTGTTCGGATGTCCGGGCATCCCGATTTCACCCAGTCCCCATTTTCCAATTAACGCCGTAGTGTAACCCGCATCTTTAAAAATCGCGGCGACAGTTTTATCGTTTGATTTTAATGACTGGATCGAAATATCTGCTCCGGCATTGCCGCGTACGGTCGTATGTCCAGTGTGTTTTCCCGTCATCAAGACGCTGCGCGAAGGTGCGCACACTGTCGAGCCTGCATAGAATGTTGTGAAGCGCATTCCTTCACTTGCAAGCTTATCAATGTTGGGAGTCTTGATGATTTTTTGTCCATATACTCCCACGTCACCATAGCCCAAATCGTCCGCCAAAATAAAAATCACATTTGGCTTGGATTGAGCAAAAATGGATGAAAGAAATATTGCTTGCAGCAAAATGAAGGTGAAAAACTTTATCATAGATGTCAGTACCACCTGCGGTAGCGGGTGGCAATATTTTCACAGTCGCACCACCCGCTACCGCAGGTGGTACTGACACGGAACCGCAAATTTGTTGAAACAATAAAATAAACGGCGCTCGAAATTATAGCAATGCCGAGCGCCGTTAAGTTTTATCAATCCAGCGAAACGCTTAGAAGGAAAGTCGTAATGATCCCTGCATCACGCGTGCCGCGCGGGCGGCTGTGACCTGACCAAAACGTGTGTTGACTTGCGCTCCCGCCGCGTCAAATCGTGCTGTAGTGTCTACGCCCGACCATTGCGTGTGGTTGAAAATGTTGTACATTTCCCAACGGAATTGCAGGTTTCGCGTTTCACTCTTCAAGTGGAAATTCTTAAACAGCGAAATGTCGTGATTGTGCGTGCCAGGTAAACGGAATACATCTTTTGGAGCATTTCCGAAATCTCCACGCGCCGGACGAGCAAACGCTTTGGGATTAAACCATTGCAGAAAGCCCGTGGCGGCTACACTTTGCGATGAGTTGTAAAGATTAGGATTGTCAATGACGTTAATTCGTGAACCATCGCCACCGCCGGTGATGTCAGCTCCGTCTACGGTTGAAAATCCGACGCCGCTGGGAGTTCCTGTGGCAAGAGCGGAAATTCCTGAAATTTGCCAATTATCGAAGATCGTACGGACAACTACGTTATCCATCAGTTTCGACATCTTCGGCAAATCCCACGTGTAGTTGAATACGAACACCTGCGTTTGATCGAATCCTGCTTTGCCGTAATTCCAAATTCTCAGCGGACGATATAACGGCACAGCGTCGCGGTCGCCGTCTATATAATCCATTGTCTTCGAATAGGTGTAAGCCAACCCGAATTGCACGCCTTTAATGAAGCGTCGGTTTACGGCAATTTGTAATGCATTGTAATTTGAATTTCCAGCATATTCATAATACGTAATGTTGCCGTATCCGCGATATGGGCGAAGGAAATCATCTGCCAGCGGTGAACCTGCTACAGTTGGATTCACATTCGCAGCAGCAAAACGCGCACCGTAAGGAATTGTGTTGAGATTTTTTTGTTGTTGTAAATGGCGGCTCTGCGAACCGACATACGACACATCAACCATCGTTCCAAATCCGATGTCTTGTTGAATTCCTAAATTGAAATTGTAGGTTGTCGGCGTGTGTCCATTACGTTCAAATCCGGCGACTGCGCTCGGGAAGAGCGAACCACTTGAAGAAAGTAAAGTGTCCATTGTGCCGTAAAAAATTCGCGGTGTTTCAGAAATCGGTGGGTTTCTGGAAACGTCATTCCAGACAGCATTCGCGCTCAAGCGGGTTTGACTGAAGACACCAACGTTGCCGCGAATCGCAGTTTTTCCGTTGCCGAAAACATCATAGGCAAATCCGAGGCGAGGTTGAATTTGAATCGGCTCCTGATCGCGAAAGCCGCGCGGATAGCTGGTGTCAGTCGCGACGACTAAGCCGTTATAAAAATTTCCAGAAGTCGGCACGAAGGCTCCGATCAGCACTGCGGGCGAAAGCGTGTTCGTGATCGGATTCAACGCACGACGGCTGGCGGCAGGGCATATCCCAGTGGCCGGAAGCACGACTGCACAACCTGGTTGGTAATAACGCGGAGCCGCCGCTGCGCTGAATTTTTCCAGCGAAAATGCCGAGGCTTTGCCGTTGGATTGATACCAGTGATTGTACCAACTCATGCGCGCTCCCATTTCAATGTTGAGGCGACGTGAGACTTTCCAGGAATCCTGCACAAAGAAATCAAATAAGCTTTGACGACCTTCGCCGCTGGGTCGAGCGGTAGATTCCTGATACGTTTGGAAATTGCCGAGTACAGCATTTGAATACGCGTAATTGGAATCCAGCGGATTATTTGTGTCACGCGCAAACGCGAAGTTGCCTGCAAAAGTAGAAGTGGCACCTTCGTAATTGCGGACACGTTCAAAATAAATTCCTGTCTTGATTGTATGACTTTGTTTAGTCCACGTCAGATTGTCAGAAAATGTGATGAGCGTGTCAGCGCCGCGCAGTGGCAAGCGTCCGTCATAGCTGATTGCCGCCGCATTTGGTACACCGCCGAAGGAAGCTTGCGGGATGACACCCAACGGATTTTGGCTGGGATAAAATTGACCCAGCGTGAAGTTATAAGTTTTTCGTTGTACTTTGGCGAGTTCGGCATCGCTTAAAAACGGACCATCTTCGACGCTGTGACGAACGCCTAAGTTGGCTTCATTCACGAGCGAAGGAGAAATTACTCGCGCCCAGTTTCCGATGATGCCATCATCTGTGAACGTGTAATGCAATCCGGCGAGTCCCCAATTGGCAGTTCCGGCAGGGACAGCGATGCCTTTATTATCAGCCCACCACAAAGAACCGCGCACGTAGAAGCTGTCTTTTTCAGTTGGCTTAAAGTCCATGCGAGCCAGATTTTGCCGCTTGGGAACTTCGATGCTTTCCTGAAAATTGTAATTGTAATTTCCCAGCGTCACCGCGCGATCTAAGGCGTTTGGTTTCGGGAAAACGCTGAGAATTGCCTGACCATTTTTGTTGAGGCGATTGGCAGGAATCACATTACCAGGAAAGGCGAGTCCGGTGACTGGATCGCGGATGACAATCAACGCATTGTTCGTGTCACGTGTCTGCGAAAAATCTCCGTTGCGTTCCAGTTCGGTTGGAACAGTAACCTGACGCAAAGCCTGTGGATTCAAGGTCTGTGAATTTTCAAATGAGTAAAAGAAGAAAAGTTTTTCCTTCACTTTATCTCCGATTTTTGGTAGCCAAACCGGACCACCAAAAGTTGCGCCAAGTGTTGTATAGCGATAACGCGGCTTCGCAATTTTGTTGAAGTTATTGAAGAAATTATTTGCGTTGAATTGTTCGTGGCGTTTATACCAATAACCGCTGCCGTGATATTGGCTCGTACCGGATTTCGTGACGACGCTGACGTTCGCCGAAGCGTTACTCGCGTACTCAGCCTGATAACCATTCAAAAGAACTTTGACTTCGCTGATGGCGTCAAAATTGATCGTGCTGCTGAACGTGCTCGGGCTGCCGAGATCGTTGCCGCGCATTCCATCTACGTTGATCGTATTCCACGTATTGCGACCACCTTGAATATTCGGGATTCCGCTGCCGAATCCGCCGCCCGCTGATTCGCTTTCTGGAGTTACGTTATAGGAGACGCCGGGCAGAATTTTCAACAGTGACGTCACATCTCGTCCGCGCTGGGAAATTAATTCTAATTGCTTCGAAGTAATCTGCGCTGAATGTTCAGAACTTGCTGTTTGAATCAACGCGCCTTCAGCCGTGGTGGTGACAGTTTCACTAATTTCCCCGACTGAGAGTTGTAAATCTCCTAACGAAAGCTTGTCGTTCGCAGAGAAGATAATGCTCTGTCGCTGCAATGTGCGAAAGCCACGTTGTTCGACTTTGACGGAGTAACTTCCGGGTAAGACTGCCTGAAAGATAAAACCACCAGAATCATTGGTGGTGGTGACACGACTGAATTTTGTTCTTTCATCGGTCAGCGTGACACTGGCTCCGGCAAGAACTTGATTAGACTGATCTAAGACTGTTCCGTTCAGACTTCCAGTAATGCTTTGGGCGTGCGCCAGCAAAGCCAGAATTGATGTCAAAACAATCAATTGAGCGAATCGCAAGACGGGAATTTTCACGATTATTCTCCTCAAGAATAAGGTTATCGCAGAAGCGATAATTTTGGTTTCTGGTTGATGACCTAAATTTAAAAAATATGCAAAATGGACAATTGCAAAAGTACTTTACTCCTCGAATTTTCAAATTGCAAAGGCTCCATTACATTGTCGGATGAATATTTGGTAAGACCAAGATGGGTTGAAAAATTAAGAATTATTTTAGACTTTGCAAATCACGTTCAAGGCTCGAAATTAAGCCTGTTTGTTGGTATTTTCTGGCTTTTATTAAGGCTGCGGTGAGGTATTCAATGCCTTTGGGTTTATCGCCGGAGCGGATCAAAGTTGCACCCAGGGCGTACAAAAACATGGAGGTATTCTCATCTTCCGTTCCGCCCAACGTTTTCTGAAATTCCTGAATGGCTTCAGGTAGCAAATTTTTGTTAACGAGAATTCTGCCCAGATGAAAGTGGGATTGACGAAAGGCGGGCTTGTTTTCAATCGCCTTGCGGAAATGAATTTCGGCTTCATCGAGTTTGCCTTCGCGCTCAATAATCATCGCGTAATTTTGATGCGACTCCGCGTGAAATGGATTCAGCTCAGCACTTAGCAAAAACATTTTTGCCGCTTCTGCAAATTTTTCCTGACTGCTCAGCAGCACGCCATAGTTGTAATGGCTTTCCGCTAATCTGGGATTGATGGCGACGACTTCACGGTAATGTTTTTCCGCCTTTTCCGGCTGATTAGCGCGTGCATACAGTGAAATTAAATTGATGTGAACCTGCGCAAAATTTGGATTCACTTCAAGGGCACGCAGGTGCGCGGCGATGGCTCCGTTAATGTCTCCACTATCGTCGAGCGCAACGCCAAGTTTTAATTGTGTCGCCGCACTCGCATTCAATTCCGCAATTGCCGCCATCAACGGATCATCAAGGCGCGGGCGAACATACTGAAATTTTTGTGACAGCGCGAGATGTTCTTTGGCGAGTTCAATTTTTCCTAAATCACGGTAGAGGATTCCCAGAGCGTAATGGGCGATGCCGTATTCAGGCGAAACCGAAATCGCGTTTTGAAAATATTCCAGGGCTTTTTCACGATTATTTTCCAGAACTGAAAGTCTGCCGAGACCATAAAATACCTGAGAGAATTTTCCTCGTTGATTTGACGCTTCATAAATTTTTTTACTTTCGTCAATCATTCCTGCCGCCAGCAGGGAATCTGCAATTCGAATTTGCGAAGGTACATGTTCAGGATTTTTTTTCAGGGCTTCGCGGAAAATACTGATTGCTGCGGAGTGATTTCCAATAGAAGCAGTGGTTACTGCGTGGTAATACATCCAGCGAAATTCCTGCGGTGCAAGTGTTTGTGCGAGCGCATAAAATTTCGCTGCTGATTCGTGCTGATCGTAGGTTTGCAAATTCATCGCTAACTGCCCGACAGCTTCGGCGTCGCGTGGGTGGGATTGTGCGTTGATGTAGGCTTTGCGAATCTGTGCCTGGATTTCAGGGCTGAAGGATTCAAAAGGGATTTTCGGGAATTCGGTGGATGATTGCGCTAAGAGGTTTATGCTCAAGAGTAACAATACGTTTAGTAAAATAATTGCTGCTGTTAGTTTTGATTGCATTGAAAATTTAGAGCAAACTTTCCAGTTTGCGTTGTTCGCCTCTTGAGCGTTCGTAGAAAAATTGACCTTTTCATTTAAATAACTTGGCGCCGAATAACGCAAACTGGAAAGTTTGCGCTACTATTTCGGCAGCGCATACGCTACATACATTCCACCCGAAGGTGCGCCGCGCTTGCCTCCGCCTGCTGCAATGACAACGAATTGTTTGCCGTCTACCTGATACGTCATCGGCGTCGCATTACCTGCGAATGGCATTACATTCTCCCACAATAATTTTCCATTCCTTACATCGAAGGCTCTGAATTTGCGATCATAATTTGTGGCTCCGATAAAAATTAATCCGCCCGCCGTCGTGATCGGGCCGCCGTAATTCCAGCTTCCGGTGTCGCGCATCCCTTTGGCTAAAAGCTCTGGATATTCTCCAAAAGGAATTTGCCACGCGATGGTTCCTTTATTCAAATCAATCGCGTTGAGCGTTCCCCACGGCGGTTTGATCGCGGGATAACCATCAGGATCAAGAAAGCGCGGGTAGCCTTCCATCATATATTTTTGTTCGATGGGCGATGGCTTGCTTTCGTCATTAGTTACTTTGCTGTCTTCACCCGTGAGCAGAAATTTGGTGACTGCCTGCAAACTTTCCGCGCTCAGCGAACCGCCGAATCCGGGCATTCTCCCGGTTCCGTTGCGAATAATAGTCAGTGTTTGATTCACATTATATTTTTTCTGAAGTCCGATCAGCGAAGGGAATTCCGGCGGAGTTCCGCTTAAATCTTGGTTGTGACAGCTTGAGCAATTCCGGTCGTAAATATTTCTGGCTGTCGCCTGCGCGGTTTTCATCGGACGATCAATGAGCCGTGCAATACAGGGAACTTCGTTGGAATTTACGATGAGAAATCCTGACGATGGATCATACGCCGCTCCGCCCCAACCGGGGCCGCCATCAAAGCCAGGCGTAACAATCGTTCCGTCAATGCCGGGCGGATCGTAATGATTTTTGCTGCGAAGTTTGAGGAAGCGTTTCAGCACGTCAGCATGGGCTTCCGGCGTGCGCGTCGTCAGATTTTCTTCGGTCATTGTTTGCCGCGCAATTGGTGGCGGCGAGACGGGAATGGGTTGTGTGTCGGCGGCTAATTCTCCATCCACAACATCGGTGGAAACCTTTTGATATTCAATCGGGAAAAGCGGTTTCCCGGTTTCCCGTTCGAAGACGAAAACGTATCCGGCTTTTGTTGTTTGCGCGACGGCGTCAATTGATTTCCCATCACGTTTGATGGTGACGAGTGCCGGTGCGGAGGGCAAATCCCGATCCCACATATCGTGCCGAACCGTTTGAAAATGCCACTTTCGTTTTCCGGTAGCCGCATCCAGACAGAGCAGAGAATTTGCAAATAAATTATCGCCGTGCCGGTTCGCTCCGTAAAAATCGTACGTCGCAGAACCCGTCGGAGCGAAGAGCAAGCCGCGTTTTTCATCCAGCGACATGCCGCTCCAATCGTTGACGCCGCCGATGTATTGCCACGCATCTTTGGGCCAGGTTTCATAGCCGAATTCGCCGGGATGTGGAATCGTGTGAAACGTCCAGCGCAGCTTGCCGGAACGCAAATCATAAGCGCGAATATCTCCCGGAGCGGCGGGTAAAGTTTCACTCACCAGACTGCCAAGAATAATTAAATCTTTGTAAATAATTCCGGGTGTACTCAAGCCCACGGATAAGTCCTGCGCGGGGCGTCCCAAGCCTTCGCGCAAATCAATTTTCCCCTTGTCACCAAAGCTGTCAATCACTTTTCCAGTCAGCGCATCCACCGCATAAAGTGAATTGCGAAAGCCGAAATAAATGCGCGGCTGACCTTCACCGTCCCAGTACGTCAATCCACGATTACGCGATTTCCCCAGTGCTTTTTGCCCTTCATTCGGGTCAAAGCTCCAACGTTCTTTTCCGGTCGCAGCATCCAACGCGAAGACGCGCATCTTCGGCGAAGTTCCGTAGAGCAATCCATTCACGACGATTGGATTGCATTGCAATTCAGAGCCATCGAACGCGTCATTCGTTTCGTACGTCCAGGCGATTTCCAGTTTTTTTACATTGTTGCGGTTGATCTGCTTGAGCGTTGAGAAGTGAGTATTTTCCGCGCCGCCGTTGTAGCTGCGCCATTCGGTGGAAGGCTTCGCGGCTTCGGTGTTTGGCAAACGCCATGCGAAGAAGACGCCCAGTGTCGCCAGAATGAAGATTGGTGCGAATTTTAAAGTACGCATAATTTCTTGCCTTTTGTAGCTTTGGTGCGCCAGCATCTTGCTGGCTTGGTGTTTTCTGGCTGTGCCAGCAAGATGCTGGCACACCGGCGTGAAGCTCCAGAATTTTACTTGTCCTGTTCCAACGATTTCAAAGTTTGCTCAAGACTAATCACGAGCTGCTGCTGCTTCAAGGCCGACGCACGTTTCAGTGCTTCACGTAAAAAACCAACGCCTTTAATTTTATCACCTGATCGAATGTATGTTGCACCCAGCGCATACAAATATCTAGGCGTCTCGTCATCTTCGGGCGTCAGCGTTTTCTGGAACTGCGCAATGGCTTCGGCGAACTTTTCCTGATTCACCAGAATTCTGCCCAGATGAAAATGCGCAGATCGGTAGCCTGCTTTATTTTCAATCGCCTGGCGAAAATGCGTCGCTGCTTCGTCCAGCTTGCCTTCGCCTTCAATGATGACGGCGTAGTTATGATGTGCCTCGGCATAGTATGGATTCAGTTTTAAGGCTTGCTGAAAGGCTTGCGCGGCTTCGTTATAACGTTCCTGCGCACTTCTCAGTACTCCAAAATTAAAATGGAGTTCGGGGATGTCGGGATTGATGGCGGCGGCAAGTTGGAAATGTTTCTCCGCTTTTTCAAGCTGTCCCGTTCGACCATACAGCGAAATCAAGTTGATGTGCGCCTGAACTAATTGAGGATTACTTTTTATCGCTTGTTCTGTCGCAGTGAGAGCGGCTTTGATTTTTCCGGCGCGTTCTAAATCGGCTCCGCTTTTGAGAAGATTTGACGCTTCAGTATTGCTGACAGAGCTGGCAGTTTTCTCCGGCGGATGCGCGTGTGAATCTTCTGTCCCCGAAATTTTGGCAGGCGCAGTTTTAAAATCAAAGCGTAATAATTCCGCCGCATCTTTTCCGGTATTTTCTCCCGGAGCGGTTTTTCCCGCTGCCAGCCAATGCGTATCCCCTGGATGCATGGTTATGTTTTTGGTCGGCGTTAATTTGAATTGTGCGGGAGAAATTACAACGAATAAAATCGGCTCGGTGGCGTTGGCTGTTTCCAAGCAAATTTTTCCTGCTGCACAAATTAGCCGCGTGATGCGTACCTGTTCATTTTCAAATTGTACCTGTTGAAAATTCTCGCCCGCCGGAGCTTCTACTCGAAAAAATTTCCCGCGCAAAGTGTTCGCTGTTTTGCCGGGTTCGGTCTTGAATTCGACGCGCAGAAAATCGCTGGTGGTGTCGCCCGGATTTTCGACGGTATGCGTTTCTTTGACGGCTTTGTAAAGGCGAAAGCTGCCCGCTTTTACCGCAGGGCGAGTGACTGCGCCGTAGCCGAGTCCGATGTGTTTGAAAATAATTGGCCCGGCGTCATTCAGGTAAATATACGCGGCTCCGAACGCGGTATGATCGTGTTCAGGAATTATTGTGTGCGGCGCGTAATGCACGCGCTGCACTTTCACATAGTCGTTTTCAAATTCAAGTTTATACGCTTCGGGCGCAACTTTGACAGGGTCTTGCGCGACGGCGAAGCTACTGAGAATGAGTAAAAGGCAGAAGCCCGCACGCAGTAAGGGCGCTATTATGCTACCAAAGTTTCTCTGGTTTTCTCTCCCGCACATTCTAGCTGTAAAGGCACCCTTACTGCGTGCGAGCTTCTGCCTTTGGATGCTTTTTTGCATATCTTAAATAAAATTGAGGGGATTACATTACTGCAATCCCCTCGTCAGTTTCAAATCGCTTTTGCTTTAGAAGCCCAGGCGAAGTCCGAAACGGAAGACCCGTTCGTCAATGCCTTCACGTCCAAAGGAGCGAGTTCCGGTGACCTCCATGAAGCCATTCAGCCGCTGTCTGCCATTGGCATCCAAGAGGATGTTGCCAGCGGCATCCCGTGAAGGAGCCGAGGCGTTGCCGCCGGGAGCCCCAAAATGTGGTGTATTCGTCGCGTTGAATGCTTCCACTCTGAACTGGAGTTTAATGCCTTCCGTGATTTTAAATTCGCGGAAGATGCCTAAATCCAGGTTCCCGGTTCCGGGGCTTTGCAGCAGGTTGAAAGCAGCCGTTCCAAAACGCACACCGGTGACAGGAGCGAAAGCGGTTGGATCATAGTACGGATTACCCGCCCCAATTCCGTTCAGCTTTGTCACGGTTGATTTCACGAGGTCGGCGCGTTGTTGACTTCCGGGTGTGTTCAATGACCCGCCATCAGCGGTGACGCTGAAAGGCGTACCAGTGAATTTACCGAAGAGCCAGCTTAACTGCCATCCGCCTGCTAACGCAGAACCGACCGCATTATCGCTTAACCATTTCTTTCCTCTACCGAACGGCAATTCATAACCACCAGTGAACTGGAAGTTGTGCGGGATATTAAAACTAAGCACTGAGCGGTTCAGCAGGAGGAAGTTTGGATCTCGAATGGCGAGCGCACTGTCATTATCTCCACCGAGGTTAGCCAGTCCGATGCCTTTGCTCCAAGTGTAGCTGGCTTGTAACTGCATTCCATTGGTGAAACGACGTTTGATCGTCGTTTGTAAGGAATCGTAATGTGAATTAGCAATTCCGTTTTGGATAAACGTGGAAGCGCGGCGACCAAACTGAATGTTCAGAGGTTGGCTGGCAACCCCACCGCCGAGCCGTCCAGCATTCACATCGGTCAATCCTGACTGACCAATGGTTCGGGTAGCAATATATCCGGCAGAGGCACTGAAGCCTTTGCCGAGGCTTTTCTCCAGTACCAGATTCCAGGATTGGATGTAAGGGCGTTTGAAACTGTCACCGAGTGTCAGCACGCTGACATTATTCGGGACTGCGACTGACCCGCTGCTGAAATTCGGTACGACTGTCGCCGGAATTCCGTCTTTTAATAAGCCAGCCGCCTGAGTTGAATTCGTCGGAACGATGTCCAGATTAATCAACATCGGGTAGTTGGTGCGGAAGGTGCGCGCCAAACTGACGGGATCATAAGTAATTCCGTAACCTGTCCGCAGAACAAATGTATCGCTGATACGCCAGGCAATGCCGAGACGAGGCGAGAAGAGTTTTTTACTCAACTTGACGCCGCAATCCTTCGGCACATTGCCAACACCGCAAACCTGCATTGTGTTGTTGGTGAAGTTGTAGCGTTCGATGCCGCGATCTGCTCGCTCTGGCAGCGGATAGTATTCCCAGCGTGTGCCGAGAGTAACAGTTAAGTTTGGCTTAACCTGCCAGCCATCGCGGATGTAGAAACTATAGGCTTTGGCTTTGAAAACAATTGGAGGTTGAACGAGGAAGGTTCGTCCTGATCCCGTGTGGCGACCTAACAGAAAAGTGGCGAAAGAATTGAAGGCGGTATTGTTCGCCTGGAAGGTGGAACATCCCGTCGCGGCGGCGTTGAGAGCCGTACACAATGAGGTTGGACCGGTACCAAATTGGAAACCGCCGGAGCTGGGTTCTGTATTTCCTCCCCCGTTCCACTCAGCTTGTAAGTGATTTAACGATTGGCGCGCAAAGTCAAATCCGAACCGAATGTTGTGATTACGTTTTGTCCAGTTGAAGTTGGAAACGTACTGCCATTGCGGATCGTTGCGGTAGTACGGCATGAAGCTATCCTGCACGCCCAGATTTGCAAAACCGCCGATACGGAAGCGCGGCCAGCCTTTTTCAAAAGCTCGTGTCCCGTTGGTGCCGGGAATTCCCAGCACGTCCAGTCCGATGTTTTTATCAAGAAATCCCTGTTCGGAATTGGTTCCTTGTTTGGTGTATCCGACGTTTGCGTCAATGATGAAATTAGTATTGACGGTATAAACCCCTGCCACTGTAACACCATACGTTTTTCCTGTACCTGTGCCAGTGTTGCCGCCTTGTGCTGCCGTACCAACTCCGTCTAATGCACCCAGCGCACCGGGATTGAGTTGCTTGTAGGTCAGGAAGCTGAAGCGACCATACGTCGTAAACTTCTCGTTGACGTTGTAATTGATTTTGGTGTCAACAGTCTTTTTGTCATACGCATACGGAGCCGTCGCGTAATAGTTATTCACAAAGCCCGGGCGATTGGGTAACGGAAGATCTTTAAGAATTAGTTTCGCAATCGGATCAATTCGTCCAATTGGAATAATTCCGCCTGTGAAGGCTGTCCGGTTTTGACCGAATGTATCGCCGGTCGCAGGATCAAAGATTCCGACTGCGCCGCCGGAAAGATCACCGTTGCGCATTTCCGCTGTCGGTAAGGTGAGCAGACGATTGCCAAGCTGACGGTCGTTCGTGCCTTCAAAGCTGACGAAATAGAAAAGTTTATCTTTCTTGATTGGTCCGCCAAACGTGCCACCAAATTGGTTGTAAACACGTTTTGGTTTTGCCTGTGCAACACCGTTGATTGGCGTCAGATTCCAGGGACGAGCTTTGGTCAAATGGTTATCATGATATTCAAAGGCTGAACCGTGATAACTGTTGGTTCCGCTTTTGATTTGAACGTTGACTGCCGCGCCACCGGCGAGTCCCTGTTCGGCGTCGAAATTGTTGGTAACGACGTTGACGGATTCAATGGATTCAAGTGCCGGTACATAAGCTGTGACGTGCGGCAGAAAAATGTTGTACTGACTGGCTCCGTCAATACGCGTGTTGTTAGAACTTGAACTGGTTCCGTTGACATTGTATTGCAAAGCACGCGACGGATTCGTGGGAACAGAATGGGCATTGCCTGGCGGCGTGATGCCGGGAATTGTACGCAGCAGTTGCTGATAGTTGCGACCCGGGGGGATCGGCAGGTTTTGCAATGTCTGACTGTTCAGTTCTGCACGAACTTCAGCGCGATCTGTTTGCAGCAATCCGGCGTCAGAAGTGACGTTGACAGTGTCGGCTAATGTGCCAACTTCCATCGCTAAATTCGTCCGCGTAGTGTTATTCGCGGAGACAATGACATTCCCTTCGTTGGTGGTTTTGAAGCCTTGCTTCGTGACCGCAATTTCCCAGATTCCGGTTTGTACCGTCGGAAAGTTAAAGCTGCCATCATCATTGGTGACGGCATCACGAACCTGATTGGTTGCTTTATTGGTAATCTTGACGGCTGCGCCGGGGACTACTGCATTGGATTTATCGGCAACATTGCCGACAATTGAACCATACAGTGTTTGTCCAAAGGCTGATGGGGAGATCATTAGGATCAGTAAAAGAGAAATTGGAATGGCACGTAAACGCCAGACCAGACTTGAGACTAAATTCGATTGCATGCGAACCTCCGTTAAGGGAATTGAGGGTTGATAGAAAAACTTGAGACCGTAAAGCAAGTACCGATCTAGGGAAAGACTCATCAAAATACTAATCACACCTTCATTGCTGAAGACTTAGAATATTTATTTTTGATCGGTTTAGTTGTCGTAGAGTTAGCAGTTCTGATATTTTCTGCTAATCAAATTTATCCAAGCAAAGCTGCTAATCATTAGTGATGTCGTGAGAATGAATTTTTCTTTTAAGGATGACATCTACAGAAATTGATTAGTCGGGAAATATTATAAGGTCAGACTAACCTACAAACAAGTCAGAAGCAGTCTTACTACAATTATTATGCAGCATCCGCTCGTACCCCGATTTACCCCACAGCCGTTTGTCGTGCCTCAGCTTTTACGGACGGCTCATGCCATGACTATTTTCGCGGCTTTATACCCGCGCGATTTTGATTTACCGGCTGGCGAACGACGCGAATTCCAAACCGAACCAGACACCACAATTGTCGCGTATTGTCACTGGCAAAGTGACCGCTTGAACCATCCGACCATTCTTCAAATTCACGGTTTGGAAGGCGATTCTGATCGGCATTACATGCTCGGTACGGCGAGCAAAGCGTGGCGGGCGGGATTCAATGTCGTTCGCATGAACGTTAGAAATTGTGGCGGGACGGAGCATTTAACGCCGACGCTGTACCACTCAGGATTGACGGCGGATGCGCGGGGCGTGTTGCTGGAACTCATCGAAAAAGATCAGCTCCGGGATATTTTTTTGATTGGCTTTTCGATGGGTGCGAATCAATCCTTGAAACTGGCCGGAGAATTTGGTGAAGACGTTCCGCCGCAATTGAAAGGCGTCGTCGCGATTAGTCCTCCGATAGATTTGCGGCTTTGTTCGATTGCCATCAGAGAAAAACAAAACATTATTTACGAACGACGATTCTTGAGTGGCTTGCGTGTGAAGCTCCGCATCAAAGCCCAAACATTTCCTGATATTTGTGACCTTGATCGTTTGGATCGCATCAAAGATTTGTGGGAATTCGACGATGTCATTACGGGGCCGAATTTCGGCTACGGCGATGCAGAAGGTTATTACGCAGCGGCGAGTTCCCAAACGTACATTCCGAAAATCAAAGTTCCGACGTTGATTATTCAGGCGCAGGACGATCCGTTTATTCCGTTCACTCCGTTTGCGGATTTGCCGGAAAATCAGTACGTCGCAATTTTAGCCAGTAAATACGGTGGTCATGTTGGATTCTGGCAACACGCGAAAACACGCGATGGGCATTATTGGGCGGAGCAGACAGCCGTAGATTTTTGTTCGGCAACTGGGAGCGCAAGCATCCTGCTTGCCGCGAGCGCGTGCAGCACTGGGAGCGCAAGCATCTTGCTTGCTGCGCGAGCGCGTGGAACGCCGCTCGCGTAACGTGGCGAGGAGGGCGCGTGATTGACAGCTGGTTCGCTCACCACTGCGTTTGCGACGCTGCTGCTGGCAAACGGGGAGCCAGCAGGATGCTGGCGCTCCCAGTCCGCAAATTTTCTATTGCGTATTCTTCAATCTCCGCCTATATTTAGAGCTGTAACTCAAATTACATATTCCGGCTAACAATTCCTCCCCCGCAGTATTTCCCTTCATTGGTAACAATTAGCGTTTATTTCAGGCATTTTCTCTTTATTTCTGGATGCTTGAACCTATTGTTCGTTTATCTTTCCTGTTCGGCTTCATCTTGTCCTCCAATTGTCCTCCAAATAACCAGATCAGAGATGAATACCGCTCGTCACTACACCAAATTATTTAGGAGCACTTTCACCATGTTTTCCTCACACACACTTCGCAAGCTGTTCGTCAGCTCATTATTTTTAGCACTGCTCGGACTCGTTCCCGGCTTTGCCAATGTGGTTGTCACCAGCACTGGAACAGGTGCGCCACCAACTTCAGTAGGTCCTTACACCATCACTCCTTTTGGGCCTGATGGCATCCCCAATTTCTCAGATGTGACCTCTGTTCCTTCACCTGCCTGTGGCAATATTACGTTTTCTCCAACTTTAATTTAGGCGTGAAATCGGTAATGGCTGGGCAACCTGGTCGAATGGATATACCGGTAGTGTTTATCGAACTGCTCCTGCCTCTAGCACTGACGTAGTAACGTTAACCATTAACCTCCCGGCTGGAACCTCTGCTTTCTCTTTCTATGCCGAACCATTCAATTTTGGTTTGTATAACGTGGAAGCGATTGCTGATAATGGAACTTCAACGGGCCCAATTCTGGTACAAGGAAATAGTGGCGCACAGAACTTTGGTTTTTATGGTATCGGGAATACGATTTCCTCGATCAAGGTGACATTTGCGGCGGGTGCTAGGGGTGGAGCGGTTGGTGAATTTGGGATTTCCTGCCAGCCTGTTCAGGCAGTTGACAATGTAAAAGTCAGCGATCAAAAAGCCGGATCAATTTTGGCTTTCCCGTACTACAACTCGCGCAGCGGTTCTGACACACGTTTGACGATCAGCAACACTGGCGTCAACACTTCAAACGTTCACATGTTCTTCATTGATTCAAGCTGCAATCAAGCGGATCAATATGTCTGTCTGACAGCGAACGCCAGCTTGTCCTTCCTCGCTTCTGAGTACGATCCTGAAAATACCGGATATTTACTGACAGTGGCAGTGAATGATGCCGGGCAGCCGATTCAGGACAATTCATTGATCGGAAATGCCTTCGTCAACGATGGAGCGTATGTTGGAAATTACGGCGCAGAAGCCTTTTGGGCGTACAGCGCACCTGCCGCCATTAATACCGCTAACATGACGGCGATCTTAAATTTCAACGGTGGAATTTATGACTTCCTGCCCACGCGTCACGTGGCAGAAATCCAAAGCCCGAATGATTCAGTGGGACAGAAAATCATCACCGTTGGATTAAATGGCAGCGTCGTCAGTGGCGGCATCAGCGGCGCCGGACAAGTTGGCATCGGGATCGCCTACAACGATGGCGAAAAACCAGCCAGCTATTCCAGCCCGTTCGTCGGTGGTTGCCAACGCAACTTCACCATTGATCCTAAGACTCCACGCGTTCCCGGCGGTCTCGGTTCACAAGCTGGAATTAATAATCCTGCGTTGATTCCTTCAGGACGTACCGGAACCTTAAAATGGAACACGGGCGGTTCAGTTGGACTGATCATGACGCCGAAACTCGGAACCAACAAATGGTCTGGCATCCGCGCATTGCACAAAACAGCAGTCTCGGCTGGTGCTTTAGTAATTCCTGTGTTTACGCCTCCTGCTTGCCGTTACGATCAAGTAGATATGTAAGCCAAAGCGGTTGATTCAAAACCGCATGAGAAAAGGTCAGGAGCTTTGGTTCCTGACCTTTTTGTTTCAGTTGATTGATTAGAGCGATGGAAATTCTGAAAGCTCCAACGGAGCAAAATATGATAGCCCAGGGTGAAGTGAAACGAAACCCTGGGTCGCGAGGGGCAATGCGCAAGCCCTGAAAGGGCGACATAGAATTAGGTACTATGTCGCCCTTCAGGGCTTCTCTTATTTTCTGCAGCTACCCAGGGTTGCACCCTGGGCTATCATATTCCGCCCCGTTGGGGCTTTTAGGCGGATTCATTCCTCATTCGCACTGACGTTCCTTCTTGTCGTATTTTGCGCTGCCAATTCGACAGGCACATCACCTCTCAACCCTAAAATCATTTCATGCTATAATCCGCGCCGCTCAACTATGGATATTTTGCTCAAACTTTTAATCGTTGTTTTGTTGGTGCTGGCGAATGGTTTTTTTGTCGCCGTCGAGTTCGCCATGGTCAGCGTCCGCCGCTCTAAAATTGAACTCTTAGGCGCAACGGGAAGCAAAGCAGCGAAGGCTTTGCTGCGTGCGTTGGATCGTTTGGACGAAATGATTTCGGCGACGCAATTCGGCATCACGATTGCGAGTCTCGCGCTGGGATGGATCGGCGAAGAAACGATTGCGCACCTCGCGGAACCAATCCTCACAAAAATCCTGCCTGAAAATATTGCTACGATTGCCGCGCACGGAACGGCTTCGCTGATTGCGCTTTCAGTGGTGACGTATTTTCATTTAGTGATTGGCGAATACGTCCCGAAGGCGTTAGCGATTGAATATTCTGATCGCATCGGCTTGGCGGTCGCGCGTCCGATGGAGATGTTTTATTCCACGTTCAAGCCCTTCATCTGGATCATCAACAAATCCGGCATTACGATGCTGCGCTTGCTGGGCATCAAAAACTCGATGGGGCATCAGGTCGCGTACACGGGTGAAGAAATTCGCCACCTCATCAATGCCAGCCATAAATCCGGCAATATTGAAGAGAGCGAACAGGCGATGATTTCCAATGTGTTTGATTTCGCCGATTTGACGGCGCGGGAGATTTTGATTCCACGAACACAGGTCGCAGGGATTGATGAGAAGTGTACTTACGAGGAAATCGTCAGGCAATTTCAATCCTCCGGTTATTCGCGGCTTCCGGTGTACGGCGGAAACTTCGATAATGTCATTGGCGTCCTGCATCACAAAGATGTCCTGCAAGCAATTTTTGACCCGACGAAATTTGATCTCAAAACCGTGCTTCATCCACCTGTTTACATTCCCGATACGGCGCGTTTAGCAGATGTTTTGAAGCAAATGCAGCGCGGTCATATTCATTTAGGAATTGTTGTCGATGAACACGGTGGCGTGGAAGGAATTCTGACGCTGGAAGATTTATTGGAAGAAATCGTCGGAGAAATTCAGGACGAACATGATGAATCTCTGGTGAATAAAATCCATCATCATCAGGATGGAACCTGGGTGCTGGATGGCGGTTTGACCATCCGCGAAGCCAATCGAAAATTTGATCTTAACCTGCCCGAATCTGAAGATTACGCGACGCTTGCCGGATTTCTGATTGCGCGTGAAGGGCGGTTGCTGGCGGAAGGTGATTCCGAAGTTTTCAATAATTTTCGCTTTACCGTGGAGCATGTGAATCAGCGCCGGATTGAAAAAGTTCGGATGCAGATGATTGCAGAAGCAAATAGCAAAGCCGATGCAGATTAGTGTCGCAGGAAAATATTTATAAAGCTCCCCTCCTGTTTTAGGAGGGGTGTCCGTAGGACGGGGTGGTCAATTTTGTGAGCCTCGAACCACCCCCAGCCCCTCCAAAAACAGGAGGGGAGCTTTTTTATCTATCCCCCAAATTCGCCTCCCAATGAATTACAATCCACAACAAGAATATCAATCCCGCCTCAAGCTCCGACAACTAAAATTCAATGAATTGGTGGAGCAGTATCGAAACTACGGATTCGTGCGCATCGGATTAATTATTCTGAGCGTGCTTATTGTGATTAATTTCCTGTTTCAAGGCTGGTCATTTTTCACCTATAGCCTGATTCCATTGGCGATTCTCTTTCTGATTTTTACCGCAATTCATCAAAAAATATTCTGGCAAAAGAAAAAAACGGAACGTGCGATTAAGTACTACGAACGCTGTCTGGCGCGCATTGAAGGGGATTGGGCAGGGCGTGGAAATTCCGGTGAAGAGTTTCGAGATGTAAAACATCCTTACGGAGAAGATATTGATTTATTCGGCACGGGGTCGCTGTTTGAATTGCTGTGTACGGCTCGCACACGCGCCGGGGAAATCAATTTAGCCCAATGGATTCAGGCTCCTGCGGACTTTGCTGAAATTAAATTGCGACAAGCAGCCATCGAAGAATTGCGGATGAATTTGGACTTGCGCGAAGATTTAGCCTTACTCGGTGAAGATATTCGTTCGGGCGTCAATCCTGAAACTTTAAGTGTCTGGGGGAAAGGTAAACCACTGACGAATCTGAAGTCGCTGCGAATTCTGACGGCGATCATGTGCGTTTTAGCAATTGTGATGATTGGATTGTTAATCGCTGATTTCGGGTTACTGCCATTTTATTTTTATGGAGGCTTGGCGGCGGCGATTGGTATCTGGTTAAGACCAAAAAGCAACGAAATTATCCGTCAGGTCGAACCCGCCGGACGTGACTTATCTTTGCTTTCTCAACTCCTGTCACGAATTGAGC
This sequence comes from Blastocatellia bacterium, assembly GCA_043783625.1. Lineage (GTDB taxonomy): Bacteria > Acidobacteriota > Blastocatellia > RBC074 > RBC074 > JAFDVL01. The sequence goes on from JAYVZE010000048.1 coordinate 35,751, forward strand.
AAGAGCAGTTTCAGTCAATAAAATTAAGCTTATTACGCGCTTCGCTTGAAACTGACAAGGTTGCGCCGTCAAAGCAAATCGCGCAACTTGCCAGTTTGAATTCGTGGCTTGAAGTGCGCATGAATCAATTATTTCGTCCGCTGACCGCGCCCTTTTTTATGGTTTCGCAATTGGCTTTTTCAGTCGAAGCGTGGCGCGTCCGATCCGGCCCAAACATTGAAAAATGGATTGCCGCCGTCGGAGAAATTGAAGCCCTTTGCGCACTGGCAAATTACGCGTACGAACATCCCGAAGACCCGTTTGCGGAGATTGTTGAAGGGGCAAAAATATTTGACGGCATCGCGCTGGGACATCCCTTTATTCCTGAAAATAAAGTTGTCAGAACAGATTTGAAAATTGATCATGAATTACAGTTAATTGTGATTAGCGGATCAAATATGAGCGGCAAATCTACGCTGCTGAGAACGGTTGGAATGAATGCAGTGCTGGCTCTGGCAGGTGCGCCGGTGCGTGCGAAAAGCTTAAAGATTTCGCCGCTTCAACTTGGTGCTTCGATCAGAATTCAGGATAATTTACGCGCCGGAGCTTCGTTGTTTTACGCCGAAATTTCACGGCTGCGACAATTGATGGATCGGGCGGGCGATGAGCTTCCGTTGCTCTTTATTATTGATGAAATCCTGCACGGGACAAATTCTCATGATCGAAGAATCGGAGCCGATGCGGTGTTACGTGGCTTAGTGCAACGCGGAGCCTTTGGGCTGGTGACGACGCATGACCTGGCGTTGACGGCGATTGTCGAAGAGCTGAAAACAAAGGCGCGTAACGTCCATCTCGAAGATCATTTGGAAGACGGCAAAATGACGTTTGATTATGTGCTGCGTGAGGGAATTGTGCAGAAAAGCAATGCGCTTGAATTAATGCGTTCCGTAGGTTTGGAAGTTTGAAGCGTGAATCCTTGACACGCCTCAATGACTTAGGCACACTCGCAAACGATAAGGATTTAGCCACGAATTAACACGAATTTGCACGAAGATGTTTAGACAGAATGAGCAAGATTTATGATCGCTCTTGTCCATCTTGAAAAATCATGTCAATCCTGTATCGTTTTTTTCGTGAAAATTTGTGTTAATTCGTGGCTAAAAATATCTACTGTTGGTCGTGCATAATTTTCATCAATCAATTAATTATCGGAGAGTAAAATGTCCAAAGATTTCAAGCCTAAATTTATGAAAGTCGGCATCCTGACTGCCGCTTTGCAGGAACTGACACCGCGCAAAAAACGTGACAAAGACCCCGACCTCGCCATCGAGGATTGGGTTAAATTTGCCAATGAACTTGGCGTGACTTACATCCAGCTTTCATCGGCAATTCATCCCGATGAAACCGATGTTCCACCGGAAGCGATGCTTGATCCGGTTGCCAATCATTTAGACCTCCGCAAGCCCTTCACGAAAGATCGTGCGAAGCGCGTTAACGCTGCCTTGAAGCAATACAAGGTTGGAATTTCCGACATCGGATATTTTGACAATATGCTGCATCATGATCCAACAATTCGGAAGTCAAAACACGACTTCATGATTCGTGCGATGGATGCTGCTGTTGCGGTTGGAGCCGAGGCCGTCTGTGGTTTCGTCGGTCGCAATCAATCGCTCAACATGGATGCGAACCTGATTGATTTTGAAGAAAATTTCATCCCGCTTTTGAAAGAATGCAAAGCGCGCGGCTTGCAATATCGCAACGAACAATGCCCGATGCCGGGCTGGGTTCCGGGCGACAATTGGCACAATAATATTGCGTACACGCCTGGCGTCTGGATCGCGCTGCATCGCATTTGTGAGAAGCATAAAGTGGGCGATCAATTCCGAATTCATTACGATCCTTCCCACGCAGTTTTGATGGGGCAGGATACGCGTTCAATTTTTCAGTACTTGAAAGACACGGGCTACAATTTCCTGATTGGCGGCTTCCATGTCAAAGGGCAGGTCACGGATTCAAAAGGCGTGTCAGCGTGGGGCTATGGTGGGCAAACGGTTCAGCGCGGCGACATGATTAATGGCGAACCTTCGCCGAATCCGGCTGATTTGGGCAACGCCTGGAAAAAACAAATTATCCTTTGCGAACATGAACTGCCCGGCACCGCGAAGCATGACCCGTTAGCGTATTTACAAAATCGTACCGTAGACTGGTTGGATCATCAGTTGGCGGCGCGTGAACTGCTGCAACTGGATGTCGAAAAAACTTACCTCATCGTCGAACACGAATACCCGAAAGCACGCTTGCAGGACAAGAAAAAATTGAAGCCGATTCTGCAAGGCTCAATCGCATTTACGCGCAAGATTGATGAGGCTGCGGCGTGCATGTTCGCACTGCAAAACGAAGTGCTGGCAAGTCAGGGAATTCCGGTGCAGGGAATCGGGCGTGAGGCGTATCGGTCTTGAAGTAACCTTGTTAGGCGGCTGGGTTCAGGGATTGGAAATTATTTTTGTCTCGATAAAAATAAATTTTTAGACGGAACCCAGTCAGTCGCTATTTTGTCTGCGAGCGTCAGCCATTTAGCAATTCGCTCAGTTGGAGAAACGGATTCTTTCCAATATTCAACAAAAAGAGCGTCTTCCATGTTAAGCGATGCGGTGAGCATTTCGTCTTCGATTTCAGCGAGGGCGCGTTGGATATAAATGCCGCCGCGACTTTTATCTTTGACGTGAGCGACGCTTCCCGCCGAGAAAAGATCACGAGTGTTTGACGCGAGGACGCCGTGATATGTCAGTAGATAAAGGGCGACATCATTGTATTTATTTTTAACCCGCGAACCCGCGACAATTTGCGGACATAATAACGCTCCTTCCGCTCACAAACGCCGCTTTTCTTCTGATGGCAAATCCATATAAAGCCGGACTTGAATTGGAAGTGAATGTTCTTGTTCGGCTTTTTCCTCCAACCACCATAATCTTTCACCATCCTTGAGCCGCTTTTTCGCATAGTCGCGGATGTAATTCATCTTCTTTTCGATTGGCAGGATACTAAAGGCTTCATACGAAATTTTCATCAAATCGAAAAGCGAAGATTTAGCGTCTATTTCCAGTTCAAAGCGCGGAACATGCGAGGTGCGGACGTGAATAACGCAGTCATCGTAACGATCCCCCCTAACTTCGGGAATTCCGCCCATCTTGCCGAAAATTACATTGCCGAACACGGCTTTCTATTTACGAAAAGTGGATTGATAATGAATATCTAAGAAAGAGGGATTCGGATAAAACTTATCTGGCATAATCATCATTTGTTTATGATGTCTTTTGAAAATTGCAAGATATGTTTCATCTAAGATTGAAGAAAGTTCTTCTGAAATATGTAACCGATAGTCGGCAGTAATTCCGATATAACCTAACTCGAAAGATCTGTCGTGAATGCTGCAAAGGCACAAACCATTTTCAGGATTAAGTCTTTCTTTTTGATTTTCTGACCATTTTAGAATATGGCTCGCAACGACAAGCTGCTCAATATTAAGACCACAAACGGCACAAGTATTGGAATAGTTATTTAAAGTAATTCGTCTAAAGAGTGATTGATTTACTCTGGTTTTCACAAATCTCTTTTTATCTAAGCCTTCTTTTTTACCTAGTATTTTCAAATCCGCATCTTCCCATTCTGGATATTCCTGTTCGATGGTTTTATTCTTGTATTTCGCTAATAAAACTTCGCTTTCATAAAGCATTTCGTCCCAGTCCTCCTGAAACTCTTTATAAATAGCAATAGCATTTCTACCCGGATTTGCTAACCCTTTGATACCTCTATTTCGATGAAAAGTGTCTTGACTTGAAAGGTGAACTAATTTGTAGGCAACTGCACCCGGCGTTTTGTTAATCAATTTAGCAAGTTTAATGACATCTGAATTTCGATTATTAAATTGTCCGTAACGGATTTTCGTATATAAATTCATTACAAGTATAAATTCTTCTCTTGTCCACAAAGTTTTACTCATTCTCTTTTTCCAAAATTCTTAGGGCTGTTTCTATTTTTTGTATCACAAGCAAATAATCTTCTCTTAATTCATCTATTTCGACACTTTCAATTTCTTCACATATAAGCGACAAGCTGCTTTGTAATGCTTCTTTTACTAATTCTAAATTCATAATCAAACAACCTTAAACCGAATTAACGGTAAAAAGAAAAATTTCTTTTATGTGCTTTTATTTGTGCGAAACGTCGTAACTGCGTGAGCCGAACTCTTCTATAATTTTTAAAAAGATTCTTCGTGAGTTTTCAGAAGTAAGCCTTTAACGTTTTCAGCGACGAACACCTTTGGTTCGGAAGAGAGCTGGTTTTGCTACAGATTCACTAAACATAGCGGGTATTACAGCCTGAATAAAAATCTGAGTCAAGCCGCCTCTTACTTTCGTTAGTAAAACAACTTCTTTAAAATTTATTCAGCGATGAAGAGACTGAAAACGCCGTTGACGCGCTCTGAAGTGATGGCTAGTGTGCATTCAAAAAACACAAGTTTTGAAATATTATTGCGCCGGGAATTATGGCGGCGCGGTCTGCGTTATCGAGCGAACGACAAAACTGTTTTCGGCAAACCGGACATTGTTTTCAAGCGTAAAAAACTCGCTGTCTTCGTAGGTAGCGAGTTTTGGCACGGCAAAGATTATCCATACGGACGAAACATTCCGAAAACAAATCATGAATATTGGGTCAGGAAAATCGAACGTAACATCGTGCGCGATAAAGAAGTAAACCAAACTTTAACCGGAGCAGGCTGGACGGTTATCAGAATTTGGTCGAAAGATTTGAAGAAAAATCTTTTTGAATACGTCGAACATATTTATCAGACTGTTCAGCATCAAGGCTATTTGAAATAGTTTCGCAAAAGTTAAATTACTCATTTTCGCACTGCCTTCAATTTTGACAATAGTTCTGATATAACTTGGTCAACCCAATCAACAGGCGCGTCTCCTATGAAAAGATATATTTGTTTGATTTTTATTTTGGCTATCTTCTGCTTGAGCAATTCTGTTGAAGCGCAAAATAAAATCCGTGTTACCTACATCACTGAATCAAAAGGCTTCAAGCATGCCGTCCTGCCCGAATCCGAAAAAATCTTGCAGGAACTTGGCGCAAAGAATAACTTTGAAGTCACGATTTCGCAGGACTCCGCCAAAGTCATCACGGCGGAAAATCTCAAAAATATCGATGTCCTGATTTTTTATACGACGGGAGAATTGCCGTGGTCGGAAGAGCAGAAAAAACTGTTTTTGGATTTCGTCAAAAACGGCAAAGGCTTCATCGGGATTCACAGCGCGACGGACACATTTTACAAATGGCCGGAGTACGGGAATTTAATCGGAGGCTATTTTGACGGGCATCCGTGGACTTCCAATATCAAAGTAGCAGTCAAAAAAGACGATCAGAAATTTTCTTTGACGAAAGATTTTCCTGACTCCTTTGAATGGCTTGAAGAGACGTACCAGTACAAGCAATTCAATCTCAAAGATTGCAAGGTTGTGATGAGTTTGGATACGGCAAAAACTGACATGACGCGAAAAGGCGTGCGCGGGATTCACGCGGTTGGTGAGCAACTGAATATCAAACCTGATTCGTTCCCGCTCGTCTGGTATCGCACCTACGGCAAAGGCCGTGTTTTTTATTCTGAGCCGGGACACAATTCATCGGTTTGGAATGATCCGCGTTATCAAACGATGCTGGTGAAGGCGATTAAGTGGGCTGCGAAAAAGTAGTCATAGCGAGGTCAACGATGAGTGAAGTAAGTACCATTTGTCCGAAATGTGGCGGTGAGATGTTGGAGGGCTTCACTTTGGAAATCGGGTCTTACGATTCTAATTCGCAGGAAACCTGGATCGAAGGAAAGCCCGAATACGAATTCTGGAGCGGTCTGAAAACAAGTGGACGCACGCGCTATGGCATTACTTCTTATCGCTGTGTCAAATGTGGGTTTTTAGAGCAATATGCCAATGAAATGATTACTTAGATTGACAACCTGTCAAATCGCTACTATATTCAGCCTCTCCCCAAATTTTTCCAATCGCAATTCTTGACTGAGTTTTTTATCACAAAAAGGATAAAAGTCAGGAAGGCCAAGATTATTAATTGTTAGGAAGTCTTTGTTCACTTCTTTGACTTTAATAAAACTGTGATTGACAGGAATATTTAGCTGACATAAATTTATTCACTCAAGAAATAAAGAGCCATTTTCATAACTACTTGACTACCAAAAAAAGCTGACAAGGGGAACCTCAGCAATACATCGTTGCATCGCTACCCCAATTGAGAAAGCCAACAATACCGCTCCGTAAACAAGGTTAGTGGAAAGGGAAGTATCGTCTTGATCGAACCGATCAAGTTCGCGTAGTTCCCCTTCTGCCAAACTGAAGGGGATACCATGAACAACCGAAATACAACTGTCGGGGCGACTGCGATTGTCACGATGCTACTGGTACTTTATACCGGCTTGCCGCTGCCAAAGTCTTCAGCGATAGAAAATGAACTTGAAAAACAAGCCCGAAAAATTCTTGAGCAATCCCTCGAAGCCAGGCAGCAGGCAAAAGAGAAATCGCAAGCAATCGGATTAATCAAAGAATTCCTGGGAAAGCCTGGAGGCGTGAACATCAGCATCAGTAATCTCCTGGCCGATGTCGAAGTGAAGTCCCTGATTGCCACCATTCCCGATCCAGAGCAGTCTCGCCTGCCGTACTTGTCAGACGCATATCTGGATGCCATTCAGCGTGCCGCTGAAACCGCTGGATACACGCAAGACCGGCTTAGGCTGCCTTGGAAGAAAGAGCGAAAGAGCGTAGAAAGCAGCACTGAAAAAAATACGGGACAGCTTGAAAAAGATGAATTCGAGCGGACGCCCGGTGTGATTCTCTTTCGTAAAAGCGAGAGTGGAAAGAATAAGCTCCTCGTGATGTTTCTAGTGGGAGAAACTCCAACCAGTGGAGTTTATAAAGAGGCATTCAAGAATGCCTTGCAGCAGACCGCTGATCTCGCGCAAGGCAAACCAGGTGAATTACAGGTGCTGGGGCCGACCTTGACAGGTTCAGCACTTTCCATGAGCCAGGCGCTAAAAGATTGGCTCAATTCAACAGGAACCATTTGTCCCACTAAAATTAATGTTATCGGAACTGCCACCGCTGTAAATCAAACGGAATTCAATGATCGAAAAAAGAGTACGTTGTGTTCTGGAACAACTATTTCCTGGCACGGTACACTTATTCCAGATGACTACGCGCGGCAGGCATTTTATGACTATCTGCTGAATCAGCTCAAGACGATCACTGTTCCGAAAGGGGAATCGGATCATCCTGAAGTCGCACTATTGACTGAAGGAACAACCGCGTATGGGCAGAACGTCAGGTCGCTATCCTTGCCAAGTAGTAATGTCATATCGGGGAATTACAAGAAGTATGTGCTCAATCTGACCTTTCCACTGCACATCTCGTTACTGCGCAGTGTCGCCTCGAAAAATCAATCTACCCGGAATAGGGAAGCGAGCGATCCGTTCAATTTTCAATCGTCAATGACGCGTCTTCCACTTGCGGAAGATCAGGGTACAAACGTTCCGATTTATTCGGATGTCTCTGCCAGTTATGCGGAAGTTGTGTTGGCGACTATTTTAGAAGAAATTGAACGTCAACATATTCGCTATTTGGGAATTGTTGCGACGGACATCCGCGACCGCATCTTTTTGGCGCGGGAAATCCGCCGACATAGCCCGAATCTAGTCCTGTTTTTTCAGAGTTCTGAATTGCTTTTTCTACATCCTGAAGTGAATCGAGATTTGCAGGGATCGCTCTTGATTTCGACCTACCCGCTTGCGCCTCAAAGCAAACTTTGGTCGTCGTCGGTTTTCCAGCAGAAGCGTTGGTTGCAGTTTCCGGTCCAGTCCGCGCAGGGTGTTTACAATGCTGCGCTAAGTTTATTAGGGTTAGACTACGCAATGCAAGAATACGAGCCACGGTCGTTCGAGAAGCCAGACCTGATGTCAGACGAATTCCGAAGACCAGCACTTTGGTTGAGTGTGGTGGGACGAGACAATATTTGGCCGCTGACCACGCTGAAAATCAGTCAATCATATTTTGATGGTTTGTCAAAAGCAGAGCAGGCGAGTTTGATTAAACCGGAGAACTATGTGCTCCTCAAAAAAGTGCTTGACGTAACTCCACCAGATGTGACGGCTGAGGATGTTTATAAATTACCTCAGAGGCGAGAGCGATTACATTCCGAGGCCGCTTACCTCGCATTTTACGGTTTGATTCTGATCGTTTGCCTGTTGCCGACCTATGGCGCGTTATCCGCAAGCTGGAGTTCGGCAAAGAAATTTTTTTCAAAATTTCGCAAACCCGGAAGCCGGACTGGTGTCCGCCTCCCACCGTCATTGACTCCGGGCGAGCAAGGTCAGCGAAGGCGAATTTCCTCGCAATTCGTTTGGATGATTTTCGGGGATTTCGATTCCCCCGGTGGAAACAATCTTGATGGAGGGCGTCAGGTATATCTGACAGGGTGTTTGCTGGCAATGATGTGTTTGAGCATCCCTGTTTGGTTGATTTCGGTGGTTCCATTGTGGCATTACGAATATTGGCTCAGCTTCGCAAATTTGGACAGAGTGCTAATTGTTTTAGGGCTGGTGAGTGCTACCTGCATTGTTCTGTTGCAGGTACTGGCGCTCATTAGGAGTAGCAGGTTGTTAATCGCAAGCTGGAGAGATGCAGTGCCTGCTCATATTGCACATCGAAGATTTTATAGTAAGCGCGACTTTGGGGTACTTGTGACCTTTGTCATTGGCCTGCCAGTATTGGCCATGATTTTATTGGTGTTTCGTCACTTTTTCACTTTTTTTCTGTCTGCTGAAAAGGTGACATTGATTTTGTTTTGGGAGCGAACCATCGGCAATTTCAGTGGCGTTTCTCCTTTAATGCCTTTGGCTTTAATTGCTACTGCCACATTGACCTGGTCGCTCAGTTCTTTGCGACGACTTCGATTGCTCGGAGACAGAAGTCCGATAAATTTAAGTGATAACGAGCATTATGATTCATTAAATGGGAATGAGCTAGGTTTTCTATCGCTGGAAGTTAATCACGACCTGCCAGTAGCCAAACTCCTCGAACAAACGAGTGAGGGAATCTGTCAACATGAGCAGAAAATTTATAAATTGCTTAGTTGCCCGATTAATCAACTACCCGGATGCCGGACAATCGGTATAGGTATGATACTGGCATGTTTGATGACGATGGGAGTTGAGATGATGCCATCTGTTGAAGGTGTTTGGTATAATCGGGGTATTACTGTGCTCTTTACGATGGCTTATCTGGCGATTGCCCTTAATTTTGTACGGTTTCTGTCAATATGGGTGGCAACTAATCATTTATTGAGCCGCTTATCGTGGCATCCACTGTTGATGGGCTATCGAATGCCTGACCCTGAAACAGACCCTGTTCTGGGGAGGTTACGATTGGATATTTCGTCGCCAATCCCGACTTTTACGACCTTAACCAAATCAGTTGGTCAAGCGCGCATTTTTTGGCAGATTATCCAAAAATTCAATGCCAGACTAAGCTCGAAAATTAATCCTGTTCACATTAGAACCGCCCAGAGCGCACTGTCAGATGCTTATCATTTTGATGCCAGTGGTGAATGGCAACAAGCATTTGACGCCAGAAATAAAGTGCGAAGCAAACTTGTCGAGCTGAGCTATGAAGTGGCGGCAATCGTTCGCAAGCAATGGATCACCGAGTTGCAGGGAAAATCTCAACAAAGTCCATCCGTTCCAATGATTAACCAAGCACACCTCGCAGAAATAGAACAAATAATTGCTACCAACTCCGCCTCCAACTCTGATTTACCGGGAGAAATTATGGAGCGAGGTGAACTATTTTTGGTTTCACGATTGATCGGCTATTTACAGTATGTGATGGCGCAGATGCACAACCTGGTGTTTTTTGTTACGGCGGGCCTCTTACTCATGCTTGCAGCCATGTTGTCATACCCTTTTCAACCGATGTCGCCACTCATGATTTTCAATTGGATTACCATTCTGACTGTAGTTGTTGTCACGATGCTGGTTTTTATCCAAATGAATCGCAACCCTGCGTTGAGCTTATTATCCGGCACTAAACCGGGAGAATTAAACTGGAATAGCCAATTTATCTTACAGGTGGTGATTCACGGATTATTGCCTTTATTAGCAATCGCGGGCGCACAATTTTCTGATTCGTTACGAGAGCTGATGATGCTGCTGGGGATTTCCTTGGGAGCGACCCCGCATTGATTAAGCTGAGGGCATAACTGAAATCGTCACAGTTTGAGGAGTCTAAGCCCAAGCATCAAATGTCAGGCTTAGACTCCATCACACTAATGCGAATCTCTGGTGACGACAGTTCCACTGTTTCCCACTAGAAAATCTAAATCTGCGCCTTTATCTGCGCCCATCACATGGTCAACATAGAGCTTGTAGTATCCGCGTTCCGCGTGCGGTAATTCGGGAACCCAGCCCTCTCGACGCTTCGCCAATTCTTCGTCGGAAACGTCCAGATGTAAGCGGCGGGCTTCGACATCCATTTCGATAAAATCTCCGTTTTGAACTAACCCTAAGGTTCCTCCGGCAGCGGTTTCAGGGGAGACGTGCAGCACCACTGTGCCATAAGCCGTACCGCTCATTCGCGCATCGGAAATGCGCACCATGTCGGTAATTCCTTGGCGTAAAATTTTTGGCGGCAGCGGCATGTTTCCGACTTCGGGCATTCCGGGATAGCCTTTCGGTCCGCAATTTTTCAGGACTAAAATACAGGTTTCGTCGACATCAAGATTTTCATCGTCAATGCGGGCATGGAAATCTTCGATGTTCTCAAAGACGACGGCGCGTCCGCGATGTTTGAGCAATTCCGGTGTGGCAGCGGAAGGTTTTAGAACGGCTCCATTCGGGCACAGATTGCCGTGCAGCACTGCGATGCCGCCGTCAGGTTTGAATGGATTTTCGATGGGGAAAATTACTTTGCGGTTGAAACATTCAGCGTTCGCTACGTTTTCGCCCATCGTTTTTCCGTTCACCGTAATGACATCTTTATGAATCAAATCACCGAGTTCACGAATGATGACGGGCAAGCCGCCAGCGTAGTAAAAATCTTCCATCAGGTATTTACCCGACGGCATCAGATTTAATAAACATGGAATTTCCTTGCCGAGCTTGTCCCAGTCTTCCAATTCAAAATTTATTCCAATTCGTCCCGCAATCGCCAGCAAATGAATGACTGCATTCGTTGATCCACCGATGGCTCCGTTGACTCTGACGGCATTTTCAAAGGCTTCGCGGGTGAGAATTTTTGAGATCGTCAAATCTTCCTCCACCATTTCTACGATGCGGCGTCCGGCGTGATGCGCCAGCGCGTAACGTCGTGAATCTACCGCCGGAATCGCAGCATTCGTAGGCAATCCGATGCCGAGAGCTTCGACCATACTCGCCATTGTGGAAGCAGTTCCCATCGTCATGCAATGTCCGGCGGAACGGCTCATGCAGGCTTCAGCGGAGAAGAATTCTTCTTTCGACATACGCCCGCCGCGCATCTCTTCACTGAATTGCCAGACCGCCGTGCCGGAGCCAATATCCTGATCCCGATATTTGCCGTTCAGCATCGGGCCACCACTGACGAAAATTGTAGGAATGTTGCAACTGGCTGCGCCCATTAGTAACGCCGGAGTAGTTTTATCGCAGCCGCCCAGCAGGACTACGCCGTCTATCGGATAGGCGCGGATGCATTCTTCAACGTCCATGCTTGCCAGATTGCGAAAGAGCATGGCGGTCGGACGCATCAGCGTTTCGCCTGTCGAGGTAACAGGGAATTCCAGCGGGAATCCGCCCATTTCCCAAACGCCACGTTTGACACGTTCGGCGATGTCGCGGAAATGTCCGTTACACGGCGTCAATTCTGACCACGTGTTACAAATTCCGATAACCGGGCGACCATCAAAAACGTGATCGGGCAAGCCTTGATTTTTCATCCAACTACGATAAATAAATCCGGCTTTATCCATCTTGCCGAACCAGTCCTGACTGCGAAGTTTTTTCTTCTCT
>JAYVZE010000049.1:0-100936 GCA_043783625.1 Blastocatellia bacterium
ATTACGACACCGCGACGCTGGGCAAAGGCAAATTCCATTGGAACGTCAAATACAACACCGAAAGTAACGGAACTTACGCCTACAATTACGACTTCATCAACAGTTACGATGCGGTTGGTCGTCCGACCAGCAAAACGCAGAAGATTCTTTATTATCAGGGTGGGTGGGCGACGAAAGACTTCACTACTGCCGTCACTTATGACCTAGCCAGCAATGTTTTAAGTCAGACGTATCCATCGGGACGCGTCGTCAATTACGCCTACGATGCCGCTGGACGAACCACTGATTTTACGGGCAATCTGGGCGGAACACAGCGCAATTACGCGACAGGAATGCAGTATGATGCAGCAGGGCATTTAACCAGAGAAACCTTTGGCACGACGACACCACTGCATCAAAAATTCCATTATAACATTCGGCAACAACTGTATGACGTGCGGGTTGGCTCCAACATCAATGATGAATGGAGCTGGGATCGTGGCGCGTTAGAATGGTATTACGGCAGTGCCGGATGGGGCGGTAGTAATTCTGACAATAACGGCAACATTATCCGTGCCGATCACTGGATTCCCGATGCGACTGGCAACTGGAATTCCACGACGTATGATTATTATGGGTACGATGGACTGAACCGGATTACGAGTACCACTGAATACGGCCATAACAGCAGTAACACCAATGTAGTTCTCAAATACACGCAGGGCTTCCTCTACGATCAATGGGGCAATCGCCGCATTGACCAGGCAGCCACGACCACCTCGCCGGACATCAACAAGAAAGATTACACGATAGACGCGGCGACCAATCGCTTAGGCGTTCCTGCGGGGCAACTCACATCAATGTCGTATGACGATGTGGGGAATTTAATTCTCGACACCTACACGTCAGGACTGACAGCGGGAATGAACTATGACGCGGATAACAAGATGACGAGCGCGGCGAATGGTGGTCAGCAATATCGCTACAACGCGGACGGCAAGAGAGTCAAACGCATCATCACAGGAACTGGAGGCGGAAGCTATTGGATGGTCTATGGCATCGGTGGCGAATTAGTCGCGGAATACAACGCCACCAGCAGCATTCCAGCAGTGACAAGTCCGAGCAAAGAATACGGCTATCGCGGTGGACAAATGCTGATCGTGGCGGAAAGCTCGACGGTCGTGAAATGGTTAGTGCAGGATCATCTCGGCAGCACCCGCATGGAGATTGGTGTTGGTGGAGCTACCGGCGATGTCTTACGCCATGATTATTTGCCATTCGGAGAGGAACTGGCAGGGGCAATGCGTAGCGCAGCCAATAGCTACGGTGCAGCAACGAACACCAAGCAGAAATTCACGGGCTATGAACGCGATACGGAGACGGGGCTGGATTATGCGCAGGCGCGGATGTATGCGAGTGTGCAAGGCAGATTTACTTCTGTTGATCCTGATGGCATTGGGGCTTCTGCTGACGAACCCCAAAGTTGGAATGGGTATGCCTATTGTGGGAACCGCCCCACTGTTATTACCGATCCAAGTGGACTAATCTGGATACAAAGTATTTTTAATGGCGATATTCAATGGTGGGATGGCTCGCAAGCACAATTTGATGAGGCGCAAAAGAAATACGGTGCATTCAGCGGATGGGTAGTCGTCGATGGGAAGACGAAACGCATTACGAGAACCGGAACCACCAATGGTCAAACCTTGGAGGCGGGGAATAATTATTATTTAGACCCAAGCGGGAGAGCTGTTAATCTGGGGTCTGGCTTTGATTCGGCTGCTTTCTTCATCAATCAAATGAGCCTGCGGGCCACCGCCACCAAGCAGGCTATTGGGTTATTTGGTGCTCCAAGTATAGCGATAATGGGAGCGGGTGTAGCCGTTGTGACAGTTGAGGCTGTCGCTGCATCTTCGGCTATCACGAGTCTTGGGTTAGAAGGGTCTGCATTAGAGGCTCAATATGCAAGGTTGTCACTTGATGCGCTTAAGACTATATACGAAGCAGGAAACCCAATACTTAAAACACTTTTTGGGTCAGGAGAAGGGGGTGGAGTGGAGGGAGGAAAATTAGCTTTAAAAGCTCTCCAACAAACAGGAAAACTACCTCCTGGGGTTACTAGAGAATTCCTTCTAGCTTATCGAGAGAGAGCCGTCCGCTATATATTGAATTCGGCTTCAAAGAATGTAGGCGGAATTGCTGCACAAAGGGTGAGGATTGAAATTATAGATACGGCATTAAAATTACTTAAATAAGGAAACTTCCAACATGACTGATCCGTCAATTACCCACCAAGTGAAACATCACTGGGAGCAAAAGCATGCGAAATGTAGAGGTGGTATTTCGTTAGAAGATATAAAAGAGTTTGAGGCTAGCAATAAAGTCATCTTTCCAATAGATTTTCGTGAGTACCTGACTATATTAAACGGAATGCTAGAATATAGTGAAGATGATGATCAAATGAGATTTTACCCTCTGGAGCAAATTAGGTTATGTAATATTAAAAATCCTAAATATCAGTTTCTGAACAAAAATTTCTATATTTTTGCAGACTTTTCTATTGGAATATTCCATTACGCTATTGAACTTTTACCAGTTTCCTCAGAAACGAATAATGTTTATTTAATTGCAGAGGCTCCTATATTGATGGCTCAATCATTTACCGAATTTTTAAAAATCTACTTGGCTGGAGAAGCTTTTAACTACTGATAAATTTCCATCCAAACAAATTGTAGATACTGCCTCTGTTTGTAATCGCAGAAGGAATAGATATGCAGACTGCGGTAGAGAAATTGATACCCCATTGGCAATCTTGCGGGATTACTATTCAACAGGGAGTTGCGGAAAGTCGTATTCAAGAATTTGAGGATAAATATCGAGTGCTTTTGCCATTAGACCTGAAGAGTTATTTTTTACAGGTCGATGGAATGAAAATGACTTTAGATGATAGCAAAGATAAGGAAGGATTCTCTTTCTGGCCTTTAAGTCAAGTAAAAACAGTTGAGTTAGAATATACTCAACTTAGAATAGAACCTTACACCGCTCAGAATTTAGAATCATTTTTTGTTTTTGTTGATTATTTTGACTGGTCCTGGGCTTATGCAATTTATCTTTCGCCTGAACTGGCAGCCCCAAATCAGGTCATACTAATTGGAAAAGAAGAGCCGATTAAAATAGCGGATTGCTTCACTGCCTTTGTCGATTTGTATATTTCTAATTCACCTAAATTGTATGGTAGAGGCGAGTAGGCTACGTGTATTCCGCCGCATTAAACAATTACTCAAACTGATTCAGCACAACTTCACGTTCAGGAAAGCTGGCGACTAATTTCGCCCATCGCGCTCACTAATTTCTGCAAGGTGCTGAAATTTCACTGTAGCGCTTGTTACGCTGCCTGCCGTTGTTTTCCCAGCGGAACAAAACTGATCTCAACGCGCTGTTGCAAGGCGGCGGCGATCTGGCTCAGCATCGTTAAGGAATGTCCTTCGTAATCCGCATCTTCCAACAAACCACTTAAGCCACCGTCTCGATTAAGACGACTAATTCTCACTGCGTTAAGTTCCCTTCCATGCGCAGCGTAATTACGCCACCGCGATGCAGTACACAGCGGCGGGGTTAATGTCGAAAGAAACTTTCGGCACAACCTCAGCACTCTATCACCGGATGAACTACAACGTGCGGCAGCAGATGTTTGCCGTCCGCGTCGGTTCAGATGGCAATGCCACCTATGACGTGAATCCACAAGCCGCAGGTCTGACAGATTACAGCGGCTGGGGTAGTTCGTGGGATCGCGGGATGCTGATTTCGCATTACGGCAGTGCCGGAGCCACGAATGATTACAGTAGCTGGGGAACCAGCGGAACCAATAATAACGGGAATGTGCTGCGCAGCCATCATTACATTCCGGGTGGGATTTATGTCAACGATTACGAATACGATGGATTGAACCGTCTCAAGAAAGATACAGGCTGGGGGAATGCCAATTACGCGCAGGCGTTTGATTACGATCAATGGGGCAATCGTAAGATTAACCAATCTCTGACGACAACTTCAGCCGACATCAACAAAAAAGATTTTACGGTAGACACTGCCACAAATCGCTTAGGTGTTCCGAGCGGACAAAGCGGCACGATGTCGTATGACGAGGTGGGAAACCTGACGCTGGATACCTACACGTCGGGATTAACGGCAGGAATGCAGTACGACGCGGATAACAAGATGACGAGTGCGGCAAATGGCGGTCAGCAATATCGCTACAATTCAGACGGCAAACGCGTCAAACGCATCATCATCGGAACAGGCGGTGGACAATTCTGGATGGTCTACGGCATCGGCGGTGAACTGGTCGCGGAATACAACGCCACCAGCGGCATTCCGGCTGTAACAAATCCAAGCAAAGAATACGGCTATCGGGGCGGGCAAATGCTGATTGTCGCGGAAAGCGCAACGGTCGTGAAATGGCTGGTGCAGGATCACCTCGGCTCGACGCGGATGGAGATTGGTGTTGGCGGAGCTACTGGCGATGTCTTCCGCCATGATTATTTACCTTTCGGTGAAGAGTTAGCAGGGTCAATGCGCAGTGCAGCCAATGGCTACGGTGCAGCGACGAATACGAAGCAGAAATTCACTGGTTATGAGAGAGATAATGAGACAGGCTTGGATTATGCGCAGGCGCGGATGTATGCGAGTGTGCAAGGCAGATTCACCTCCGTTGATCCTGATGGCATTGGGGCGGCGATTACCGAACCGCAGAGCTGGAACGGCTATGCTTATTGCGGCAATCGCCCAACAGCTCTGACCGATCCGAGCGGATTGTTATGGGTACAGAACAGTAATGGCGACATCGGCTGGTACAATGGAAGTCAAGCAGATTTTGATCGAGACCCTACAACTAAAGGCTGGCGAGTTGTTGATGGAAAAACTATCCATGTAGCTCGAAGTGGATGGGCTAACGGTATATACTTTCAAGCAGGCTCTTCGTATACCTTGAATTCATCGGGTAGTGCCACGAATAATCATACTAATACTGAAATAACACCATTACCGTACATTACTGCGTTTCATGACTCTGATGTCTCGTTGGGTGTCGTGAAGCTCTGGTTTTATAGTGCGCAGGTCGGAGCTGGTCTTGGGGCTGCTGCTTATCAGGCGGGCGGGTTTACCATTAATGCTCTTGGGCAGGTCATCAAAGAAGAAGTCAAAGATCAGGCGGAAGATTTAATGCTGACAAAGCTTGAAGCGACCTTTAATAGTTGCTTCGTCGCTGGAACTCCCGTCAAGACACTAGAGGGCGATAAACCTATCGAGGAAATTCAGGCAGGCGATGTTGTCCTGAGTTACAATGTAGAATCGGGCGAACTGGAATATAAATCAGTCGCTCGCACCTACATCCGTGAATCAGACGATCTTTATGACTTGTCTATTCAAGGGGAAGAAAAAGCTTTCAGAGTTACTGCCACACATCCATTTTTTGCCCGTCCCGGCTGTCCGAGCATTGAGACCGAAGGCAAGTGGATTCGCGTAGATGAACTGCGGGTCGGCTTTGAAGTGATGAACCCGGACGGCGACTGGGTACGCATCATCAAGCTCCAACGCCACAAAGGTAAATTCAAGGTTTACAACTTTGAGGTCGTGGATAATCATGATTACTTTGTTGGTCAAAGTGGGGTGCTGGTTCATAATCAATGTCAGACTAGAGCTAGATTCGAGGTATCAGAAAATGGAGTGGCTATACCAACGAGCAAAACCGAATTAGAAAAAGGGTTTAAGGAGGCGGGATTTGCTAACAGACCAGCCGTAGGTACTCCAGAAAATGGTACTATCTACACAGATCCAAGAACAGGAAACCAATACCGTGTAATGGATGGCTCTAATACTAACTCTCCGCGTTTAATGACACATGCTCCCGGAAATAATCCAATTATGCCGGATGGCTCTAATATTCCTAAAGGTACAAAAGGGAAAAATGCTGTTCGCTCTCTAACACATTTTATATTAGGACGATGACTAATGAATAACGAGGTAATTAATCTAGTAAAACTAGCTTTGATTGGAGACAAATGTGGAAGAGTTGAAAATTTAGGCAGCTATCTACAAGTCTATTTTGAGAAAAGCTTATTAATCATTCAAACAGACTGGCAATTGTCAGAACAGGGTCGCCTAATTTTAGCAACCACTTCAGATGAAAACTTACTTGATACTATTTCTAACATACTTTCAGGGAAAGTAATTAATGACATTACGATTACGGGAATTTATCATGATTTAGTTATTGAGTTTAACGAAAGCCTCCGCCTAGAAACCAATGCAATCAAAGACTCGGCAGAATTTGAGCATTGGCAATTATCGCTACTTACAGAAGCAAATGAACTACTTATTTCTGGTCCTGGAAGCCTATGGTCTTTTTTTAAATAGATTTGTTGCGGTGAAAGAAGAAAAATAGTGTAGCAAACCACCCATTCCTTGTCCGCCCCCGGCTGTCCGAGCATTGAGACCGAAGG
Source organism: Blastocatellia bacterium (assembly GCA_043783625.1). Taxonomy (GTDB): domain Bacteria; phylum Acidobacteriota; class Blastocatellia; order RBC074; family RBC074; genus JAFDVL01. The sequence continues at coordinate 6,480 of JAYVZE010000049.1, forward strand.
CAAGTGGATTCGCGTAGATGAATTGCGCACTGGCTTTGAAGTGATGACCCCAGACGGCAACTGGGTACGCATCATCAAGCTCCACCGCCTCAAGGGTAAATTCAAGGTTTACAACTTTGAGGTCGTGGATAATCATGATTACTTTGTTGGTCAAAATGGGGTGCTGGTTCATAATGACTGCACTACAGAAGTGCAAAAGTGGATTGATGAGAATGGGGGTACACACGTTCGAATGACTGTTCAAGATGGGGTACCTGGAAATGCTCCTGGAAATATTATGTATGTTGATAGACCAGATAGCCTTTATGACAACAGTAAATTTCCAATCGGCTGGGACCATCATGATGTCGCTGTAAAAGATGGGAAAGTTTTTGATCCTTACGCAAAAAAACAAGTTCAGTCATTTAGTGAATGGTGGGGTCATTTCGATAAGCGTTTTACAAAAATAAGGAAATTGAAAAAGTAGGGTAAAGAGATTATTAGTCGAAATGAATAAGAAACAATTAACAACACTTGCGATGTATAACAAACCAACCTCCGAAATACTGAGAAATGGTTTGCAATTGGCTCAAGAGGGGCGCACGACGGAATGCGAATTCATTAGATATAAAGCCTGTTTTTCTCATTTCATTGAGGCTAAGAGCGTTCTCAATGAGTTTAGTTTTAAGGAAACTAAATTGGTTGAATCTTTCTATAATGAGATAAGCCAGCAGAGTTATCTTAAAATTTTAATCAATGATCTTACCTACGATTACCCAAAACTTAATTTAGCGCATTTTTCAAAAACTTATAAAAGACCAATCTATGAAAATTTGGTAAATGCGCGAAAAAAAAATGGTGAGTATATATGCAGTATTAGTGAGATGAATAATTTGCTGAGAGAGCAGTATAATTTTAGCGAGGTTGAATGGGGCATATCGGAAAATTTAATTCTGCTTTTAAGGGAAGGTGATGGTTTCAAAATAAACTGTTTTTTAGCCAGAATACCTGCGCGGAACTTATTGATCAGTTTGAGAAGGCTATTTAGTAATTTAGGCGCCGTCTTGATGGCAAATGACTCTGACCAAATGTATAATCTTTCGATTACGAAGCTCTTAAAAGAAGAATCACTTTACCCTGATTATAAAGCTGCTCGATGGTATTTTATTGATAAAGACTTGCCTCAGAATTTTATTCAATTTCTCACAAAGCTTGGAGCAGTTTATAAAATTCTTCCTTATGAAGGGAAAGATGCAGATTATGTTACTACTGTAATTGAAGATTTAACTCAAATTCTTACATCAGAGAAGTGACGAGGAAGTTTATGGTTTCACCTTGGGAAGAACCGAAAATTTCTTCAATTGTCGAAGCTTTGCAACAAATTTCATTTCGACCAGGTATGTATGTTGGTGAGGTGACACCCGTCGCTATTTATACTTTCCTCGGGACCTATAGGAGCGGAATTTACCAAGCAATGACACCCATTGCCATTGGTAAGTTCGAAAATGTGATGGAGCAAGTTATCCACGATCTAGGACTACCTGAGCTTCGTTCATTTTACACAATCTTACTGGAAAGAGGGCAACTTGAATCTGAAGTAATTAAGACGATGTTTGAAGTTGAAATTCAAACGTGGACTCGTTTTGAAGCGGACATCGGAAAGATTGGGTAAAACTCAAATTGGTATTTCACCACCAGAAAAACTTGATTACACGAGGTTACTAATTCGAGAAACATTTTGAGGAAGGTGTCAGAAATTTTGTGTAAGTGGATCGGCACTCGGTTCTTTTTCTGGATTTTAAAACAAGATAAAATCTGTTATCTTATTCTAAAGTCAGCGACTCTAAACATAACTATCTGAGCGGAATTTTATTAATATCGGCTTAGGTCTGATGTAATATTCGTTAGAGCGGCAAGCACTTCCAACTCAAAACATCAATTCTGATAAATTCAAAAAAACAATAAGCTACTTCTTCGTGTTCGCTAAATCAGCCAAATAATCCGGTACAAACAATCCAAAATGACCATACACTTTAATATAGCTGCCACTGAATTGGGGGGAGCGAAAGTTGACCTGGCTCAGCTCGGATGGTTGCATCGTTGAGCCATCGGGTGAGTCGCGGAAATAGGCGACATCACGAAATAACATACGGGCTTTATCGCGTAAGTCGGCGCGACCTGTGATGCGTGCGGCGTAGGTCAGAACTGGCAGGCTCATCATTCCTAATTCTGTCACGCGCTGGTCTGGCAGGTCTTTATCGGGTGCCCACCAAAAGGCTGTCCCCATTGGTTCATACTTTCCATCCGGCATCATTTTGCCGCCGCGCAGAACCGGTCTTCCACCTTTGGTTCCGGCGACCCAATCGGCGACACGTACTAAAAAATCTACCACCCGCTTATCATTTGTTTCACGACAATATTCGATGGCTCCGAGTTGTGAATAACCGCTCCACATAAATGGCTGGGCTTGATTTCCGAAGGAAGTATTGGCTGGAATGTAATAACCTTTACGTCCCTGATTTTCTTCCGCTTGCACCATCGCATAGATTAACTTTTTGGAATATTCCAGATATTTGACATCACCGTTGTAACGCCACGAGACGACCAGATTTAGAGCCGGCCAACCCAGCCAACGCGGTTCATTCCAGTTCATGCCATCCACATAATTGGCAAATGGATGATTCAGCATGGCTTCCGAAGCTTCTTTGGCGGAATCGTGGACGGATTCATCACCGGTTAATGCCCAATAAAGCCAAATTCCTTCAATCCAGTTATGGCTTGGGACAGGGATTTTGTAGGTTCCGTGATCGCCTTTTTCGTAGAAGGCAAATCCTTTGAAATTATAAGTGCGCGAAGAATCCCAATAATCTATGGCGTGATGTTGCCCCCAATCAGAGCGGTAGCGCGACGTTTCACTACCGAGTTGAAAGGCGCGTTTGTCACCGCTGCGCAGATATTCACGCAGCAGAATAAAATTGATGTCGTAATGTAAATTTGTGAAGCCTTCAGCCCAGGTAAAATCGCCGAAGTTGCGCCATCCGAAATGTCCGTTATCTTTTTCGGGATGACCTTCGCGGCTCATTCGTCGAACGTCAAATAATGATTGCGCCGGACGCGGCCCTGAGCCTTCATTTGATTCAGTTGCGTAAGCGCCTGACAACCAGCGTTCTGTCCGCATTGCGGCGGCACTGAGCATTTTGTCTTCGGGGAAAACTTTCGTCCAATTACGTTTTTCAACCATCACCGGGCGAACTGCCTGCGAAGCGGCGACGTATTCAGGCTCCAGCGAAATTCCCAAAGAATTGGTGAGTGCTGCGGCATTTTTAGTTTCGAGTCCGAGATAAAAATCAGTGGTCTTGGCACGTGCTCCTTCAAAGAGGTATTGACCGTTTAGCTCGCCCAATCCGCGCGGTAGAATTTCAAATTTCGCCAGATTATTTTCTGCGCTTAACGCTTTCGGAAAATTCTCAGTAAACTCCGGCGCCGTGATTTCGAAGCCTTTACCAAAAGCCAGCGTCGCCACTTTCGCTCCGGTTTCATTGGTTGTTTCGATTCGTTGACGCGTTGCTCCCGCGACCGGGAAATTTACCGTCAAGGCATTCAGTAATGCATGCTGTGCGTAAGGCGGCGTATCGTTCCGGTCTCCGCCAAATCCGAATGGTCCGGTATTGACAAGACGAAGTTGCGTGCGAATGTAGGGTTGCGAAGCATACACAAAATAACGCAACGTGAAGCGCAACATGGCTCCAGCGGTGACGCCACGATCAGAGCTTTGAAAATGTCCATCTTGGCGAATCACGGTGCGAAGGTTTCCGCTCTCTTCAATTTTGGCTTCATCAATGACGGCTGATAAATTGACAGGTGCGGCATTGCTGACGATTTTTTCATTTCCTACATGTTTGAGTTTCAGCGGGCGATCAAGCGTGACGATTTGTTCGCGGACAGATTTAACGACAGCGGAGTCTTCTTCACTGCCAAGATCGCGGATACGGGCACGCTCAGGGTGTGCGAAACGCAGCGGTGTGCGGGTGTAAAGCCATCCGCTGTCATCGTGTTTCGTGACGTAAATATCTTCCTGACGCGGAGTACCTTCATCAATTCGATAATTTCTGAGCGGCGAAATCATCTGATCTTTATCGCGTGCCGCAATGCGATTCGCGCCTGCTTCAGAAGGGAACGGCGTTTCACCGAAATGCTCAAATTTAATCGTTGAGCCAACGGCTAACGCTCCAGTGTCGGCGACTTTAATGGTACTGCTTGCGGCGGTCGTTTCTTTGATGACAATCGTCGCGCGAGGTTGTTCAATTGAAATTGTCAGAGGTTGGATTAATCGCTCAGTTCCATCAAGGACAATACTTGAAATTAAATTTTCGCCTTTATTCGCAGCACTCAACTGGATTCGTCCGGCTTGCACGTTGAAGTTGTTGGTGGTCTGTGTGACGGGATTAACTTTGACCGTTGGCGTGGCATTTGCTCCAAGCGTTAATTGATATTCACCCGCCGGAGCTACGGTGTCTACGAGTAACCATTTGATCGGACGCGCCGTGTCGTTGGGCAAACCACGCCAGCGCGAGAGGACACGAAATTGAGCAGACACAGCTTTATTGGAAGCATCAACCAAAGCAATGCGTGCAATGTCGCGGACGTTTGAAATTTCTGTGAGCGGAACTCCGGCGGTCGCCGGCTGACGGGTGATGGTTAATCGTACGGCGAGTGAAGAGCTTTGTGTTGGTGCTGATGCGATGGGAACCGAAGGATCAAAGGATGAATCCAGCGCAGTTTCATTAGTCCAATATCTTTTGACCAATGCCTTGCCTCTGGTACAAGCGCATTGTGAAACCAGCATGACCAGGATGAGCGTGAATGAAAGTGATTGGCGAAAGAGTGAGTAGTAAAAAAATGATGATTGACGCATAGATTTCCGTCCCGGAGTATCAGTGAAAAATGTTGAGGAAGTCTGCATGAACCAGTGCAATTTTATGGCGAAAAAATTCTTATTGGATTGAGGCTAAGCGCGTGATTTGAGCTTGCGCTCTGGTTTCATCAAAGAAGCGGTCAAGCTCGGAATTAACTTTAATTTCACTCAGGTCTTTTTCAATTTTAGTGCGCAGTGCTTCATTTAATTCAGGTGCGCCTAAACCGCTGCGAGCAGCTTCAGGAATAGTAGTTTTCTTGTAATATTCTTCGATTTCTTCCGGTTTGATAAAGACAAAAGAGCGGAATCGAAATTCGACATATTTGAGGATTTCCAAGCGTCGCCGGACGATTTCGCGCAGCATCACTTGTTCCAAGCCAACTTTTTTCATGCGCTCAATAAATTTCTCATTACTGCCAAATTTAGCAACCAGTTCATAATTGATGTAATCAGTGATTTCTTCTTCAGCCGGTTCATGGCGCGGGATTTTTTCGGCTTCCTGCAATAATAATTTTTGATCAATTAATCGTTCCAGCATGCCGCGACGATTTTCAGCACTCAGCTCCAGAATGGGTAAATCTGAATCAAGGGTTAAAGCCCAGAGAACATCACTTTCAGTAATCACATCACGATTCACAAGTGCTAAGAGCCGATCCGTGACAACAGTTTGCGCCGGAGAAAAAGACGCCAAACACAGTGCGAAACAACAGATAAGCACGAATTGAATAGAAGATTTGTTCTTCATTTTATTTTGCCGGTTCAAATTTCAGTTGCACGAATTTTTCAGGAACGTGGTAGTTGGGTTTCTCAGTCAGAGTCGGGGAATAAGCCAAAAACTGGCGGATTCCGTTGCGCCGACTGATACGAAACAGATTGGCTTCCCATTGATCGCCTGTTTGCGGAGCAATTCCAAAAGCCTTAAACGGAATTGCCATGACCGCTCGCCAGATTTTTTTCTGCTCGTCAATATGCGCCAGAGTTTTCATTCCGCTGGCCCATTTCCAATCGTTCCAAACTTTTGTCATATCCCTGCGATCAATGTTCAGGTCAATCCATTGCGCCGTTGGCGCGACTTCAAATTCTTTGTAGCAGCGGTCATCAGGCTCCTGCGGAGAGCGGACAAAAGCTTCGCAGACATCACGATCCCATAAGCCATGCCGCTCTGCCTGAACATCAAATTCACTATCTACATCCAGTTCAGTGTAGTGACATTCATATCCGAAAATGATCTGCTGCGAAGTCCACAGCACACGTGCCGTCGTTTGCAATTCTACCGGAGCAGTCTCGCCCTGCCAATTTAAATTTATGGAATGCGCGACAGCCTTTTGCCAATCAAAGCCAGTAAAATCAAGGCTCAGCGCAATGTCGTCAGGGTGATGAATAGCTAGAATATTCATAAAGGTGATCAGTGGTCGGTGGTCGGTTTTGTGGAGTTAGGGATTTGGTCTTAGCAAAATATTCCATCAAAAAAACGCCCCCGTTCACCGGCCGCCTCTTCAAATATACTTCACAAACATGACTTCGTTATGTGTTTCATTGTAGACCAGTTCGTCCACCATTTGTTGTGCCAGCATCAGACCGAAGCCGCCCGGACGCATTCCGATTTCGGCACGTCGTTCAATATGCGAATACGGCGAATCTTCAGGATTGGAAATGGCCGCATGTTGTAGTTCTTCTATTTTAAAACCTTTTCCGGGGTCTTTGATTTGGCAAAGAATGGCGCGTTGTAATCGAATATAACTGACCTCAACATATTTTCCTTCTGTGCATTTACAACCGTGCTCAATAGCATTTTGCAGCAATTCTCTAAAAGCAATACCGAGCGATTCGCGGATTTCTAAATCTATCGTCGGATCAAGATTGGTGACAACGCGGTAAAGTGGTTGCATGGCTCCAAGATGGCAGGGAATTTTTAAGGTCAACCAATCAGGGCGCGAAGAAATAATTTCAATGTTCGAGGGTAAGGTTGGCGACGCCAACGCTGATTGCACGGTGTCACGTAATTCAGCGACCGAGAACGGTTTGAAAAGCAATTCGCAGACGTGATGTCGCAGCGCTGCAATCGCCGTTTCGGGTGAATGCACTTCAGTCATTACCACGGCTTTCATTTTGTTGTTGAGCTGATGAGCTTCGGCGAGGAGTTCGAATCCCTCATCTTCCGGGGATTCTGCATCAGCGATCAGCAGGTCAACTTGCCGATGCTTGAGGATGTCCAATCCTTGGGCGGCGTTTTGTGCCGATAACAATTCGTAGCCTTCAGCCTTGAAGGCAGCGGCGAATTGTGCCGGAATCATCGGGTCATCATCAACAACCAAAATGCTATTCATAGGATAACGTCCATCTACCTACCTCAAGGTGAACTGTCAGCGGATCATTGGTCTTCATTCGCTGGCAGTGTATATTACCACTTGCGAGAGCAGAATAATTCCGCCGCGCATATTGTGCAATCAACATTTGATTTATGCCTATTAAACTGGACTTACCGAAAACCTTATTTGCTGTGGTCAGCATTCCGTTGGAACACTACGGACAATGCATTTTGGCAGTGCAGAACTTAACGGGATTCGTTTCACTGACGCGCGATAAGGACGAAATTACGCTGATTGTTGCGCAGGACGATTGGTTAGTGATGGCTGAGAAATTCCCCGGCTCACAGGTGCAACTGCGTCGTAAAATGATTCGCTTTGATGCCGTGTTAGATTTTTCAGTCGTTGGTTTCATTGCTGAAATCAGTCGCGCACTGGCGGATGCCGAGGTTAGTATTCTAAGCTTGTCAACGTATCGAACCGACGCCATTCTGGTTCACGAAGCCAGCTTTGATCGTGCCGTGGCAGCGGTTAGAAGCGCATTAATCACCATCCAGCATACGATTCTTTCACAGCATTAATTATGGACTCTCAGGGAAATCAGACAAAATCCGTTCATGCTTCGCAGGAATTTAATCACACGACTTCGATCAGTCCGCCGATTTTTCAGACGACCACTTTTAGTGCGGAAAATGCCGAGCATTTTTACGAAATGGCAACGCAACCGCGTCACGCTGAATTTTATACGCGCTACGGAAATCCCAATCATCAACAGGTCGAAGCGACGCTGGCGGCTCTCGAAAACGGCGAAGCGGCATTAGTCACCAGCTCCGGCATCGGAGCCATTTTTGCCGCTGTCATGAGCCAGCTCAAAAGCGGCGATCATGTCGTTGCGCAAAAAAATCACTACGCTGCAACGACAGTTTTATTTCGGGATGTGTTGCCCCGCTACCAGATTGAAACCACTTTTGTGGACAATACGAATTTGGCTGAATTTGCCGCCGCAGTGCAACCAAATACGAAATTGATTTACGTCGAATCTCCCACGAATCCATTGATGCAAATTACCGATTTGCGCGGCATTGTGAAGCTGGCGAAAGAACATCATTTGCTGACAATGGTGGATAGTACCTTTGCCACGCCAATCAATCAGCGTCCATTAGAATTAGGCTTTGATGTTGTGTTGCACAGTGCGACGAAATATATCGGCGGGCATCACGACGCGACTGCCGGAGCGATTGTCGGATCAAAAGAAATCATCGAAAAAATCTGGCGTTTTGCCTTAGTGTCGGGCAGTGTCCTCAGCCCTTTCGATGGATGGTTATTGTTGCGTGGGCTTCGGACGTTAGGCTTACGAGTGGAGCGACATAATCAAAATGCCCTCGCTCTCGCCCGGTTTTTAGAAGCGCATCCCAACATCGAACGAGTTTATTATCCTGGCTTGGAATCGCATCCACAGCACGAATTAGCAAAATCACAGATGGACGGCTTCACAGGAATGCTCAGTGTAGATGTGGCGGGAGGCTACGCGGGAGCGGAAAAAATGATTGCTTCCTTAAAACTGGCAATTCGCGCGGCCAGCCTCGGCGGATTTGAAACGCTGGTGGTTCATCCTGCCGCGATGTGGGCGTTGCAGTTGACGCCTGAACAACAGCAGGCTTCAGGCATCAGCGAAAGCTTAGTGCGAATTTCAGTGGGATTAGAAGATGAGAAGGATTTGATTGCTGATTTTGCGCAGGCTCTGACAAAATTGTAGCGTAAAAAAATAGGAGAGGCTTTTTTACGACCTCTCCGTCAATCTAGCTTTGCTGGGATGAAATTCTTAAAAATTTCAGGTGCAACCGTAAGTTGCACACTCACCTACCATAGAGCAAACTGAATGCCACGCTGCTCAAATTTTTAGAATCTTCTTGTATCTCTTGCAGAATTAAAAGTTAGCAGTCTTGATGCGTTCTTCATTTGTTTAGTCAGGATGGCTAATTATCCAAAATTTCGTATCCAAAGCTTCAGTTTTTCGGAGATATAAATTTTTCTGTACTCTCATTACCGATTTAGCATAAAATGCGAAATGTAAAGTGTAGGCATACAGCTCCGCCTCCCCGCCTGCGCCCTCACACGATTTCCCCGAAATCTTCACCCATCCGAATCACAACCCAGAAATCATCACGAGTCATTGTGAACATGGGGTACAGAAACTATGAGCGATAACCTTGTCTTGCCGAACCGTTCTACGTCAAGTGTAGATGTAGAACCAGGCATCAGTCGGGGACCGAAGCGACTATCGAAAGAAAGCACCACAATTGAAATCACTACTACCAACAATTCCCTTGTCCCATTAATTGGAGAAGGCGAAGACCTCAAGAAACGATTGATGGAGCTGGAAGATTTAGTTGAGAAATTGAAAGAAGAAAGCAGTCTGAAAGCCAGTTTTATTAGTGCGATGGTACACGATATTCGTTCACCAATGACGGTCGTGCTTGGTGTTTTGGATTTAATGAATGACGATCTGGTCGAAAAGCGTACGCTGGATACGGAATATTACGGCAAAGTCCTGAATGATGCGTTGCGAAGCTGTCAGGAAGTCACAGATTTAATCAACGACATGCTGGAGCTTTCAAAAATGACACAGCAGAAAATGCTGTCCATGAATTTTGAAAAAGTCCCGATTATCGAAGTCGTCGAACCGGCCATGCAATTAGCCGCTGGCATCGCACGTCAGGCCAAGGTCAAACTTGGTTTCAAAATTCAGGCAAATCTGCCACAGGTTTTCGTGGATCGTAAACAAATGCATCGAGCCGTCATGAATCTGCTCAGCAATGCCATTAAGTTTACTTCAGTGAGTGGTTCGGTCACGATTCGTGCCAGCTTCCTCAATGAAAAGCGGAGCGATGCGTTGTGTGATTACGTTTTGTTGTCGGTGATTGACACTGGTGAAGGTTTAGCGCCGGATGAATCTCCGTACGTGTTTGATGCCTATTGGCAGGCGCAGCGCGGACAGCGCAAAACTGGCACGGGGCTAGGCTTGGCCATTGTCAAAGGCATCGCCGTCGCCCACGGAGGCAATGTTTCTGTGCGTTCACAAGTGGGGCAGGGCAGTACATTTTCGATCATGATTCCTGTCCGGGATGAGCCGCCAGTGATTGAAAATGCCTAGGATTATTCAGGAATTAATCAGAGTCGTGGTTGTATAGCGTAACTTTTATTTCGCCCAATCCTGCGGCTGGTAAAATTCCCACGCCTCGGCTTCTGGTGAATTCGGTTCCGGTTGATAATCGTAAATCCATTTTGCGAGCGGCGGTAACGACATCAAAATTGATTCTGTGCGTCCATTCGTCTGCAATCCAAACGTCGTGCCGCGATCATAAACCAAATTAAATTCGGCATATCGTCCGCGTCGAATCAGTTGAAAATTCCGCTCACATTCTGAGAACGGAAAATCTTTACAGCGTTCGACAAGAGGCAAATACGCAGGCAAAAACGCTTCACCTGCATCGCGGACAAACGCAAAAGTTTGTTCTAAATCTTCGGTTAAATAATCAAAAAATATTCCACCCGCACCGCGCATTTGTTGGCGATGTTTGATGTGAAAATATTCGTCGCACCATTTTTTGTACTTCGGATAATACGCCGCGTCGTGGCGGTCGCACGCCGTTTTAAAAGTACGATGAAAATGTGTAATGTCTTCGCGCGAACTGTAATACGGCGTAATATCTGCGCCGCCGCCAAACCATTGCAAATCCCCCTGCTCAAAAAAACGAAAGTTCGCATGGACGGTTGGGACATAGGGGTTATGCGGATGCAGCACCAGCGAAACTCCAGTAGCGAAAAATTCGCGTCCGGCGGCAATGCTGTCAGCGTCTTTGCCCATTTTTGTACTGAGCTGAGAAGCCATTTGCTTCGCCAGGATTTCGGGTAACTCGCCATCTACAGCAGAAAAATTCACGCCTGCTTTTTCAAAGACGCCACCATTTTCCATTACCCGTGTACGTCCGCCGCCACCGCCTTCGCGCTTCCATAAGTCTTCGCGGAATTTATTTTGCCCGTCAATATTTTCAAGCGCCGTACAGATTTTATTTTGTAACGCAGCAAAGAAATCACTCGCTCTATTTTTTAATAATTCAGACTTGTTCATAAGGATATTGACGTTGTAACGCGATTTGCCAAATCACGCAATCATTCGTGTATCCCTCACCAGGCTGTTACGAATAAATCTCTCTTGATATTTGTAACAGATTTAGTTACAAATAAGCCCGTCAAGTATTTAGCAAGTGAGTTAATGGTAATTTAAAGAAGGAATTGAATCATGAATAATCTTTTTACTCCGATCAAAATTGGTACTTATGAACTGGGCAACCGTATCATTATGGCTCCGATGACGCGCAGTCGCGCCAGCGATGCAGGTGTGCAACCGGATTATGTAGCGACGTATTACACGCAACGTGCAACGGCAGGATTAATTATTACCGAAGCGACAAATGTTTCGCCGATGGCCAAGGGCTACGTTCGCACGCCGGGTATTTTCAACGAAGAACAAATTGCGTCGTGGCGTCCTGTGACAGAATCCGTCCACGCTCATCAGGGCAAAATCTTTTTGCAGATTTTTCATACGGGAAGAATTGCGATGCCAGATTTTCTGCCCGATAACGTTGTGCCTGTTGCGCCAAGTGCAGTGCCAGCCAAAGGACAAAATTACACAGACGCAGGGATGAAAGATTTTGTCGAACCGCGTGCGCTGACGATTGCGGAAATTAAGACTACGATTGCGGATTTTGGGACAGCGGCTGCGAACGCAATCAAGGCAGGTTTTGATGGCGTCGAATTGCACGCGGCGAGTGGTTATCTCGTCCAACAATTTCTAGCGACGAATGTCAATCAACGCACCGATGAATATGGAGGTTCTATTGAAAATCGCGCACGCTTTTTATTTGAGGTTTTAGAAGGAATGGCGGCTGCGATTGGGGCGGATAAGGTCGGCATCAAATTGTCGCCACGGATGGGCTTCAACGATATTCAGGAAGACGATGCTGACGAACTTTACACCTGCATCATCAAGAAATTGAATGATTATAATTTAGCTTATTTACACATCGGCGATTTTGGTAATCAGGGCTGGCATACAAAATTGCGTCCGCTTTACAACGGCAATTATTTTGCGGGTGCAGGTTTTGATCAAGAACGTGGCGAAGCATTACTGGCGGATAACGGCGCAGATGCGATTGTGTACGGCAATTTATTTGTCAGCAATCCTGATTTAGTCGAACGGTTTACATTGAACGCACCGTTGAATGTTGCCGATCAAGCTACACTTTATACGCCAGGTGAAAAAGGCTATACCGACTATCCCGCGCTGCCACAGCAACAAGCCGCAGCGTGATAAGTGTCCACGCAAAATAATCCTGGACACCATTTCATAAATGCTGTCTATACCTGTAATCGTAAGGAAAGACTTACAACCAGATTTGACCAGGCGGGAAGTGCATGAAATTCTCGCGGTAGGTGAAATTTGCTTTAAGAAGGAGAACCCAATGTTTGTAATTTCAGGCGCTAATGGGCAGACCGGTTCGGTCGTTGCCGACACACTAGTGCAAAAAGGTTTGCCAGTTCGAGTCATCGTCCGCAATGAAGCCAGCGGCAAAATCTGGCAGGGAAAAGGAGCGGAGGTCGCCATTGCCGATATGCAAGACGCGGAAGCTATCAGCAAAGCTCTTACAGGCGCGACGGGGCTCTATTTAATGAATCCTCCCGCCTATCAAAAAGAGGATATGTTTGCCGAAGCAGATAAAGTCATTACGGCTTTTCAAACGGCGCTTGCCAGCGTAACGCTGAAAAGAATCGTGGTGCTGTCTTCGGTGGGCGGAAAGCTCGCAAGCGGGACAGGCAACATTCTGACGGGGCACCAATTGGAAGAGGCCTTTGGCGGACGGGAAAATGTGACGATTGTCCGTGCGGCATATTTTATGGAAAACTGGAAATCTGTTGTCGGCGCAGTGCTTGAAAACAGCGTTTTGCCGACGATGAATTCACCGCTTGATAAAAAGCTGGGAATGGTCGCTGCTAAAGACATCGGACACGTTTGCGCCGCAGCGTTGCTTGAAGACACCGACGATTTTCAACTCAGGGAACTTGAAGGTTTTTATTATTCGCCGGACGATGTCGCCGCTGCTTTCTCAACAGCATTGGGCAAAGAAGTGAAAGCCGTTCCAATTCCTGACGATCAATGGTTCGGAATTTTTTCCAGCATCAGCGGCAGTAAGAAGAATGCCGATGCGTTTATCGAAATGACGAACGCTGGAAATTCAGGTTTGTTGCAATGGGAATTGGACGACGCAACCCGCATCAAAGGCACGGTCACAATTGATGATTTCGTGCGCGATGTATTGCAACAATAAATTTCAAGCTGGCATTGCGTCAACAGCGCAAAATAAACTGACCCACGCGCCGCTCACAACGAAAAAATTTCACGATGGTGGCGCAAAATAAACGAATAAACTTTGATAAGGAATAAAAATTATGAGTGAGAAAAAAGTAGCTTTAATTACTGGCGCAAATAAAGGCATTGGCTTTGAAACGGCGCGCCAACTCGGCAAACAAGGCATCACGATTCTGGTTGGCGCACGCGATGAGGCACGCGGAACGGAAGCCGCAAAGACGTTGCAAGCAGAAAATGTTGACGCACATTTTTTGCATCTTGATATGAGTGATGTAAATACGTTTGCGAATGCCGCGAAATTCATCGAAGAAAAATTTGGCAAGCTGGATATTCTCATCAACAACGCAGGAGTGCTGCTGGATTACACTGTTCCAGCTTCCGCTGTGCCTGTAGCCAACTGGCGCAAAACATTTGAGACGAATGTTTTTTCACTAATTGAATTAACGCAGACGTTGTTGCCGCTGATCAAAAAAAGTGAAGCGGGGCGCATTGTGAATCTTTCGAGTATTCTCGGCTCACTAACGCTCAACAGCGATCCAACTTCGCCCATTGCTGCAAGCGGAGGCGCCAATACTTCGTACCACGCTTCAAAAGCTGCGGTAAATATGTTCACGATTCAACTGGCGAATGAATTGAAAGACACACCGATCAAAGTAAATTCCGCGCACCCAGGCTGGGTCAAAACGGATATGGGCGGCGAGGTCGCGCCGATGGAAATTGTGGATGGCGCAAAAACTTCGGTGTATCTTGCGACCTTACCTGCGGATGGCGTGACAGGGAAATATATTCATTTGGGCGAAGAATTGCCCTGGTAAGTGCGAGTATCATCTGTGGTAGCGGGCGGGTAACTCCACTCGCTACCGACTGGAAATAACCAAAAATAATCAGGAGAAAATGATGGGAAACATGACAGGAAAAGTAGCATTAATTACGGGCGGAACCGCAGGCATCGGACACGCTACGGCGCTGGCTTTTGCGAAGGAAGGCGCACAGGTAGCGATCTCCGGGCGGCGTGAAAAAGAAGGCAGCGAAGTCGTTGCCGAAATCAAAGCGTTAGGCGGCGAAGCCATCTTCGTCAAAACTGACATCACCAAAGAGGCCGATGTTAAGGCGATGGTTGAGAAAACGATTGAAGCTTTTGGACGCCTGGATTACGCCTTCAACAACGCCGGAGTTGAGCAACCCGCGACGCCGATAGCGAAGCAGACCGAAGAACTTTTCGACCATGTCATGAATACGAACGTCAAAGGCGTCTGGCTGTCGCAGAAATACGAAATCCCCGCGCTGCTGAAAACTGGCGGCGGTGCGATTGTGAATAATTCTTCCGTGGCAGGCTTGATCGGAATGGCGGGCGTAGGCATTTACAACGCCAGTAAACATGCGGTGATCGGCTTAACGAAGGCGACTGCGTTAGAAGTAGCAAAGAAAAATATTCGCGTGAACTCAGTCGCACCTGCTGCGATTGAAACACGGATGCTGACGGATTTTATGGCTACGCCTGAGATGATGAAGATGATGGAATCGCTGCACCCTATCGGGCGGATTGGTAAACCGGATGAAATCGCCCAAGCGGTAATTTATTTATGTTCGGACAAGGCTTCATTTATCACGGGGCAAACGCTCGCCGTTGATGGTGGATTTACTGCACAGTAGGGGTTATGAGCAAATTATTTGAAAAATTTACCTTGCGAGGAATTGAATTCCGTAATCGCATTTGGGTATCGCCGATGTGCCAATATTCAAGCGTAAACGGGATGCCGACCGATTGGCATCTCGTTCATCTTGGCAGCCGCGCCGTCGGCGGCGCAGGGCTGGTGATCATGGAGGCAACGGCGGTGTCTCCTGAAGGTCGAATCTCTCCGTCAGATGCTGGGATTTGGAGCGACGCTCACGCTGAGGCTTACCAACGAATTACGCAATTTATTAAATCGCAAGGCGCAGTCGCAGGCATTCAACTGGCGCATGCGGGACGCAAAGCTTCGACTGCCGAACCGTGGAATGGCGGTAAAAAAATTGACGAAAAAGACGGCGGTTGGGAAGTCGTCGGCCCGTCCGCGCTGGCCTTCGCCGACAGTTATCCCAGCCCGCGTGAAATGACAGCAAGTGATTTTGAAAAAGTGAAAAATGATTTTGTTGTTGCTACTAAACGTGCGTTCGCAGCAGGCTTTGAAGTCATTGAAATTCATGCGGCGCACGGTTATCTTTTGCAGGAATTTCTTTCGCCATTGTCTAATCACCGAACTGACGAATACGGGGGAAGCCTCGAAAACAGAATGCGCTTTCCGCTTGCAGTTGCAAGTGCGGTACGCGCTACAGTACCCGAAAATCTGCCCGTTTTTGTGAGGATTTCGGCAACTGATTGGGCGGATGGCGGATGGGATTTAGCGCAATCCATTGAGTTTTGTCAGCGGCTCAAAACGCTCGGCATTGATTTGATTGATGTTTCTTCGGCTGGCAATGTGCATCGCCCGACGATTCCTGTCGCTCCAAATTTTCAGGTTCCATTTGCGAAAGAAATTCGGGCGCAAGTCGGCATTCCAACCGGCGCAGTCGGACTCATCACCGAACCGCAGCAAGCCGAAGAAATTCTTAGTAAAGGCGAGGCGGATGCCATCTTGATAGCGCGAGAATTTTTGCGCGATCCTTATTTCCCATTTCGTGCCGCGCAGGAATTAGAGGCGACAGCGCATATTCCGAAGCAATATGCGCGAGCGATTAAGTGAGGACATGAACAATTTTCCAGGTACAAAATTTTCAGTTTTGGATTTATCGCCGATTGTCTTAGGCGCGACGGCGGCGGATGCTTTGCGTAATACGCTGAGTTTGGCGCAACACGCAGAACGCCTCGGCTACCAAAGATTCTGGCTGGCGGAACATCACAATATGCGGGGCATTGCCAGCGCAGCCACTTCAGTTGTGATTGGATATGTCGCGGGAAATACGACAAAAATTCGTGTTGGTTCCGGCGGTATCATGCTGTCAAATCACGCACCAATGATGATTGCCGAACAATTTGGAACGCTTGAATCGCTCTATCCAAATCGAATAGATCTAGGTTTAGGGCGTGCGCCGGGAACCGATCAATTAACGATGCAAGCATTACGCCGGACATTAAATGCCGATGACGATTTTCCTGAACAATTGGAAGAGCTGCGATTTTTTCTGCGGGAGCCGGAACTTGCTCAAAAGATACGTGCAGTTCCAGGCGGAGGGTTAGACATTCCGATCTGGCTGTTAGGTTCGAGCGGTTTCAGCGCACAACTGGCCGGACAATTAGGTTTGCCGTTCGCTTTTGCCGGACATTTTTCACCTGAAAATATTTTGCCTGCGCTTGAACTTTACCGCCAATCTTTCAGAAGTTCGGAGTCCCTCGAAAAACCGTATGCGATGTTGGCAATCAATATTATTGCGGCGGAAACTGACGAAGAGGCGTGGCGTCTGGCGACTTCACAATTTCAGTCTTTTTTACGTTTGATTCGTGGGACACCTGGACAAATCCAACCACCCGTAGACACGATGGACGGGCTTTGGTCGGAACAGGAAAAAGCGTTAGTCGAAGCGCGGCTGGGCGGATCAATCATTGGCAGTGCGGCAACCGTCAAAGCCGAATTAGGGAAATTATTAGACCGCACGAAAGCTGACGAATTGATGATTAATGCCATAATTTTTGACCACGAAGCGCGGCTTCGTTCTTATGAAATTATTGCCGGTATTTGGTGACAGTATGGGGAATAACAGTAAATTTACCATTGCAGTTCACATCCTGACGATGCTGGCGAATGCCAGAAATGCATCGCTCAAATCTGATTACGTGGCAAAAAGTATTAATACGAATCCCGTAGTGGTGCGGCGCATTTGGGCGAACCTGGTGAAAGCGGGATTGATCGTTTCGCGGACTGGTTCAAGTGGGGGCGCACGTCTGACACGTGAGGCTTCAGAAATTACCTTGCTGGACGTTTATCGCGCAGTCGAAACGGAGTGTCTTTTTCCTGTCCAACCCAATCAACCGAACCAATATTGTCAGATCGGAAAAAATATTCAGGGTGTCTTGGAAGAAGCCATTCAGAACGCACAACAAAAAATGGAAAGAGCTTTAGTTGAAGTGACCATTGCGGATATTTTGAAGTCAGTGATGAGCTTAGATTATGCAGAAGCCTGCACGCAGTAAGGGCGTAGCTATGAATGAAGAAGTCGCCCTTACTGCGTGCAGGCTTCTGCATTCTGTAGTATTACCAATAATTCAGCCTCCAACCTGCTAATAATTTGCAACCGATTACAAAACGGAGCGTTTTGTATACCAGCGGTTACGCATTGCTTACATCGGTAAAATAATCTGAACTTTTCTTCAACAAAAATTTTCTAAACAGAAAATGATGAAGTACAATGCAAAAACTTTTTTAAGTACTTTGGATTTGTAAATGAGGAGCTAAATTACGTGAAAGATATATTGGCAAGTCGGGTTGGAAAAGAAGTAGATGTCAGCTTTGGCGCAGGCGCTGTGAGCGGGAAAATAACTAAAATTGAGGAGAATATTCTTCATCTTGAAAAAGATGAGAAGCATTTTTTCGTACGAATTGACAAGATCGTAGCGGTTTGGGATTCGCTGGAAAAAAGCGAAAAGAGGATCAAAGGCCCCGGTTTCGTTTCTTCCTAAATAATTAATGTAGGTTGTGCCTGATCGTTAATTATGACGTGACTTAACGTAATTGCGTGGTTATACTGGGTTCGTTTTTGTGATTTGCCTCCCCTGGCATTCGCGGTCTGAAATTGGCCCCTCGAAATAATTGGTCTGAAACGATCTACCTCGCTTTCATAAATTGAGCCTGAATATTTTACTTTATGAAAATTGCTATTCTGGGGACGCGCGGGATTCCGGCAAATTATGGCGGTTTTGAAACCTTCGCTGAACAACTAAGTACTCGATTGGTCACACGCGGTCACGAAGTGACTGTTTATGGTCGCAAACATTATTCCCTGAGCGAAGCTCGCGTTTATCAGGGTGTGAAGCTCGTCATCCTTCCGACGATTCGCCATAAATATTTTGACACCATTATTCACTCCTTCCTTTCCATCATCCACGCGGTTTTTCATCGCTACGACGTGGTCTTGATTTGTAATGCTGCGAACAGCGTTTTTGCGGTCTTCCCCCGTTTGTTCGGAATGCCGACGCTGGTCAATGTGGACGGATTAGAGCGCAAACGTAAAAAGTGGAATTGGCTGGGACGACAATATTATCTGGTTTCGGAATGGCTTTCGACTTTTTTGCCGACGGCGATTGTCACGGACGCGCAGGTCATTCAGGATTATTACGCGACGCGCTACAAAAAAGATTCTTCGATGATTGCTTATGGAGCTGATGTCGAACGCCTTGCGGCTCCTGAAGAACTGGAAAAATTTAACCTGAAACCGAATCAGTATGTGCTTTACGTCAGCCGTTTAGAGCCGGAAAATAATGCCCACCTGGTCATCGAAGCGTATGAAAAAGTTTCCACTGATTTACCCTTAGTCATTGTCGGTGGGGCGCCCTACGCCCACGACTACATCGCCAAATTAAAAAGTACCAAAGATAAACGCATCAAGTTTTTAGGTTTCGTTTTTGGAGAAGATTATCGAGCTTTGCAACAAAATGCTTATTGTTATGTTCACGCCACCGAAGTTGGCGGAACGCATCCAGCCTTGATCGAAGCGATGGGAGCAGGGAATTGCGCTCTGGTTTTGAATACACCTGAAAATCTGGAAGTGATGGGCGACGCCGGAATCAAATACGATTCCGTGAAAGATTTGACCAAACAGTTGCGCCGCTTGTTGGATAATCCGACAATCATTAGCGAATATCGTGCCCGTGCAATGGCACGTGTTCGGGCACGCTATGATTGGGAACAGATCACGAATCAATATGAATGGTTGCTGGCAAAACTGGCAGGAGTAGCAACTTCGGAAGAACCTTTGCCATTAATGTCGCGTGAAGTGAGCGAGATGGAGCCAATCAGCTATTCCGTCAACAGCTTCGCCGAAAGCCGCGTCGCCGAAGTCGGACGCCGCGCCGCTGTCAAATAACGAATTCGCGGGAACGTGAAAAGCAAAACGAGTGATGAGCGAAAGGCTTGTCACTCGTTGTTGTTTGTGGGCTGTGCGATAATCAGGGAGTCTTAGCTTTGGAGGTTTGCATGAAACAACTCGCCAGAATTTTTCTCTTGATTTTTTTGTTTATCAGTATTTGCGGGCAAATTTTGTTTGGGCAGCAGACGAAGTCAAAAGAAGATGTTTGTATCGAAGAAATCTTTCCTCTCTATAAAGCGTATTTCGAGGAAAGGGATAGTGAAGAAAAGTTTAGAAAAGCAAAGTTATATCTCGAAAAGGCGGATAAATTAGGGTGTGAACTAATTGACGATTATGTAAATCCTAATGTTCGTAAATTTGTAAAAAGGCGTGAGCTGGTTCAGGTTTACAATAAATGTGTTGATGCCGACAAAACATATTTCTCAAGTCCTAATCTTGCTAATCTCAATGCACTGATTACAGCGTGTGGAGCGTGGATTGAAAAAGTTCCAACCCCCGATCATTACTATTCTACACGTCTTGCTCTGGCTACAGGTTTCGGAGTCCTCGCAGGCTTTTACAAGGATACAGATCAGACATTTTTATTCGCAGAAAAGGCACTTGAAAAATTAGCGGATGAAGCTACGCCAAAAGAATGGACAGCACAGAATTGGCTTCAATTTCGACGGGAAAATATTGGAAGGCTTCTGCAATATCAAGGACTGTGCAAACTGCGGCAACCAAAAATAGATGCTGAATCTGCAATAATATTTTTTACCAAAGCTGCTGATTTGAAAGATGGAACGGCGTATAAAGATCCAAACACATATCTATTAAGAGCTGAAGCCAACATGATGTACTGTCCGATTCTGAGAGAGGCTTTTGATGAAGCTCGTGAAAAAAATGGTACTAAGAATAAATTCTCGAACGAGTCTTGTACTGTTACAGAAAAGATCGTTCAGGATTATGCGCGGGTAATTGCGATAACGACTTCAATGCCATCACGAGGATTTGAGGACGTTTATAAAGACACGCCGATACTCTGGAATCTCATCCATCCAACCAGTTCAGGCAAAAAACTTGACGATCTCATTAATTTTTACAAAGCAGAATTCAGAAAGAAATAAGTGGAACATATTCAATATCAATCCAGTGCCAAAGTCCCGTTGTGGCGTCCGTTGCTGAAGCTTTTTACGGAACATCGTGGCTTGATTCGTTCGATGGTGCAGCGTGAATTGACGAACCGTTACAAAGGATCATTCTTCGGAATCGGCTGGGCGATTATTGCCCCAGCCTTGATGATTGTCATTTTTACGATCATTTTTTCAGGCATTTTCGGAGCGCGTTTCGGTAACAAAGGCGGTCATCTCAGCTTTGCCGTCTCGTTGTTTTGCGGACTCTTGCCGTGGAATGCTTTCAGCGAAGGCGTTCAACGCGCTACGAATTCGATGATCGAAAATCTCAACCTCGTCAAGCGCGTAGTCTTCCCCGTCGAAGCCTTGCCCGTCAACGTCGCGCTCGCCGCCATCGTCCAACAATTAATCGGAACCGTAGTTTTATTAATCGCTCATCTCGTGCTTGAACGACAACTTCATCTCACCGTTTTGTGGTTGCCAGTGCTGCTAGTTTTGCAATTAATCTTAACCTGCGGACTGGGATGGTTGATGGCCAGCCTCGGAGTTTTTATCCGCGACATGCCCCAAATTAATCAACTGATTCTGATGGCGTGGATGTACCTGACGCCGATTTTTTTCCCTGAAAGTAATATTCCGGCAGACTACCAATGGATGATTAACTGGAATCCGATGGCTCCATTAATCCGCAGCTATCGAAGAATTTTATTGGATGGAGAACAGCCGGATTGGAATGGTCTGAGCCTGACGCTTGCCTTTGCCTTGATATGTTTTGTCGCTGGATATTGGTGGTTTCATCGGACGAAAAAAGCTTTCGCGGATGTGTTGTGAAACAGTTTTGAGTTTCGAGTCTCAAGTTTCGAGATTGGTTGCGAACGCGGCTCAGCAAAATTAAAAGTTTTCAAAGGAATTGTTTTTTTTGGCAATTATTGCCAAGTTTTGCCAAAATCGCTATACTCTTTTTGAGGGGGAACATCTTTATGGCAACAATGAATATTTCTTTACCTGACCCGTTGCGCGAATTTGTTGAGGCGTGCGTTCGTGAAGGAAGCTACAGCACCGCGAGTGAGTATTTCCGCGAACTGGTACGTGCCGATCAAAAACAGAAAGCTGAACAACGTGTGGAAAAACTGCTTTTGGAGGGCTTGAATTCCAGCCCCGCCAAACTACTGACCAAAGCTGATTTGGATGAAGTCCGCAAAGTAGTTAATCAGCGTATTGCGGCACGAAAGAAAAAAGCTGCATGAAAATATTTCGCCGCGATCAGGCACTCGGCGATCTAGCCGATTATGCATTTTATTTAGCTCAAGACGATCCTGATATTGCTGACAGATTTCTGAATGCTTTTGAAGACACCGCAGAACGCCTCAGCCAGATGCCGTATATTGGGGCAACGTATCCAAGCCAGAACCCTGCCTTCTTTGGTCTGCGCCGATGGGCAATTAAAGACTTTGAGAAATATCTGATTTTTTATTTGGTGTTTGAAGATGCTGTTGACATTATTCGCGTCCTGCACACTTCACGCGACCTTGAACGTATCTTGGCAGAAGATGAATAAATCCTGTTTTGTGAGTTGTTAGATTAAATTGAAGCTATACTCAACACTAAGCCTTACGCTAACAACTTTTCCATCTTTGCGGGCAGGAAGAAAAATAAGTTCTTTGGCGGCTTTGATTGCTTCTTCATTCATTCCATTAGGTAAACCACGTACCACCTCTATGTTTCCAATTGTCCCATTTCGTAAGAAAACAATCCTGAGTTGTACAGTTCCTTGTACTCGCGCCTGACGAGCAGCCTCTGTGTATCTGGCTTTTTCCTTGTATAAAATACCGGGTTTTAGTGACATCGTTGCTACTTCCATCGGTAATTCCGGCTGGGTCAGCTTCGACAAACTGGCAAGATATTTCTGCAAGGCGAGGGCAATTTGTGGGTCGTAGCGGTTCTTGATGGCAGCAAATTCAGGCTCCGCTTTTTTTGTTCCTGAAATTTTTTTCCACGTCTCACTACAAATCCACAATCTCAACCCAATTCGGAATCTTGCCCATCTCGTACTCCTTCAGCTTTGCCAGCTTTCCGCTTCTGCCATCAATTTTATAGCTCGACATTTTGTGAGATTTCATTCCCACCACAAATAAATATCGCCCCGAAGAATCAATGCTGAAACTGCGCGGATTTGCTTCCGTTGGGATGCTTTCGATCAGCGTTAATGTGCCGTCCGCTGGATTGACCTTAAAGCTGGCGATGGTATTTGATGTGCGCTCTGTACTGTACAGAAATTTGCCGTTGGGAGTGAGGTGCAAATCAGCTCCGGCGATTCTGCCTGTAGTGCCAGGCGGCAATCCGCTCACCGATTGTTTTTCTTTGAGTAGTCCATTGGCTGCATCGTAATCAAAGACATGAACGGCGGCGTCAAGTTCACCGAGGACGTACACGAGTTTGCCATTTGGATGAAACACGAGATGACGTGGCCCGGTCTTTTCTTTGACGCGAACTGACGCAGGTGAATTCGGTTCCAGCTTTCCGGTCTTCGCATCAAACGTAAATTGATTGATTAAATCATTGCCGAGCGAAGGAGCCAGCACAAAGCGGTTTTGCTTATCAATCAGAATTGAGTGGGCGTTTTTATGATCCGGCAAAATCTGTTGCGTCGGTTGCATCACACCATTTGCTGCGATTGGATTGACCGTTAATTTGTGACCGGGATACGAAGCCGCGAACATAAACCGTCTCGTGCGGTCAGTCGAAATGTAGGCCATGCTGTCAACGAGTGGGCCATTGCCAAGATGTTTGAGCTTGCCAGTCTTTGCCTCAATCGAAAACGTAGAAACCATCTGCGGTTCGCCGCGTGTCGCTACAAACAGCAAACGACGATCAGGACTGACCGTGATCGGCGTCGAACCGCCAACTTTTATGACGCCGGGGATCGAAACTTTTTCGATTAATGTTAGCTCGCCGTTTTTCCGATTGAGCTGAAAAACAAAGATTTCGTTGCTCTCAACATTTCCCACATAAACAATCGTAGCAGCCTGCACGGGCGCAGTTAGCATCGCGCTCGCAATAATAGCCGTCGCCGAAAGCGCAGCCCATAATGCCTGATAAAAGATTGAATGCATGAATGTCTCCTTGATTCGATAATAAAAAAATGTCCTGAGAAGATTTTATTCCTGGCAGGACACTCTACGATTTTATTACTGAGGCTACAACTCTATTCCCGACTCAATAATTTAATATTTATGCAGGGTAGAGTAAGAACTTGTCCCTGCCGATTCGCTGAAAAACTAATACAGCTTCGGAAGCAATGAGATGACTGCAAAATAGGCTGATTGAATAAAGTCGAAGGTAGAGATGCCGGAACAAAACAGCAGCTCAAATTTTGAGTGGAATTTTTGAGAACTATCGTTGGTTCTACTATTTAACTAGAGCAGATTTGGCTTGAATGTATGGCAGGCTGTTAGCCTGCCGCTGCGGAATTTCTGCGGGTTAGCAACGGCAGGCTAACAGCCTGCCGTACACTGATTCACCATTTGCTCTAGGTTCAAAGCTTCAGTTTATATTTTCACTTGAATTGTATGGCGTTGTCTGAGATTTTATTCATTGCAATCACGCAATAAAAAATCATCATCAATTCCAATGAAACCAGCAATTGCTACTCGTCTGGCAGAACCAGGATATAAAGCAGATATTACCGCAGGGGCATTAAAGCTCGCTGAAAGCCGCATTATTGCTGAACTGTTACTCCGCGATCTCAGCCAGGCACAATGGCAACAGGCAATCATTAAGGAGAATGTATTGCAAGCACAGAATCCAGCCTCGGCAACCAGATTGACCAGGTTGATTCGCGGACGCCTGGCATTAATGGATCCAGCCCTCTGGCGGCTGGTGCGTGATGGCGATAGCGTCGTTGCCGCGCAGGCAGTTTTTGCTGCCGCTATCAAACACAGCAAGTTGTTAGGCGATTTTCTTGATCTCGAAGTGCGCACGCAATTACGAATATTTATGCCCGCTTTATCAAATAAACTTTGGGAAGATTATTTGCTCGCCTGTCGAGGACGCGACCCGGAAATGCCGGAATGGAATTCCTCTACAAAAGATCGGCTCAGATCTTCCGTCTTTCAAATGCTCGCGCAAGTGGG
Source organism: Blastocatellia bacterium (assembly GCA_043783625.1). Classification (GTDB taxonomy): domain Bacteria; phylum Acidobacteriota; class Blastocatellia; order RBC074; family RBC074; genus JAFDVL01. Next base: position 31,415 of record JAYVZE010000049.1, read on the forward strand.
ATATATTGAGAACACCAGAACGCTGAAACTTCAGTCCGTCTTTATTGCCCCGCAGGTTCTGCATTACTTACAAGAACGTCAGGAAGATTATGTTTTATGCTGTATTCAGGTAGGAGGGTGACCAGTTTGTTAATGGAACGATTGAATAAAATATTGCCACGCCTGATCTCACAGGACTTTCTCTGTGGACGTGGGATTGGTAACGAAATCGGCTTTTACATTTTCGAGTATCCGCCCGAAAGTGAATTGCAGATACGCCAGTACCTTGCCTCGCTGCTCCCGGATATTGCCAAAGAGAAGCCCGACCTCAGAATCAAACACATCAATCTGTTTGATTTTATCCTCGAATATTTAGCGAGCCGAAACCTGCTCGAAAAAGCTTTAAAAATGCAGCAGGAGAAAGGCGATGAAGCATTACAGAAAGCTTTATCGGCACCGCTTCATGAAAGCAAATTAGCTCCCTTGTTGGCGGAAGAAGCACAGCCAGACCAACATGACCTCATTTTGATTTCCGGCATTGGCAGTGCCTGGCCACTGTTGCGGACGCATACACTGCTCAGCAATTTACATCCGATGATGGGACCAACACCGCTCGTGATGTTCTATCCTGGTTATTACGACGGGCAATCGCTTCGTCTGTTCGGAAAACTCAAAAATAACAATTATTACCGCGCCTTCAAATTAATCCCGCATTAGTCCCGCAGACAAAGCCTGAGCCTATGAAAATCCAAAATCTCTTTGAACGCAAGATTGACCGCAATATCAACGGCGTCGTAAAAGCAGATCAATTAGATGCTTCCTCCGTTTGGCAGGAACTCGACGAATTTGTCGTTACGACCGAACTCGATAAACACTTGCGTACGTTTTTCTCAGCCTATGGAGAAGCGCTTAGTAAAATGAGCGAGCCTGACGTAGCGGGCAAAATCGGAGTCTGGGTTTCCGGTTTCTTTGGTTCAGGCAAATCCCATTTCATTAAAGTTCTTTCCTACCTTCTGCGTAACAGCACGCACACAAATGACGGGCAGAGCAGGCAGGCAGTAGGATTTTTTGAAAGCAAAATTAAAGATGCCATGCTCTTTGGCGACATCAAACGCGCGGTTGCGTCCAACACGGATGTTATTCTTTTCAACATTGACAGCAAAGCGGATCAACGCCAGGGACGTGAAGCAATTCTGGCTGTCTTCCTTAAAGTGCTGAATGAAATGCAGGGCTATAGCGGCGATCACCCGCATCTGGCTCACCTTGAGCGTTATTTAGAAAGCAAGGATAAGTTCGAGCAATTCAAACAGGCATTTCACGCCGCTGTTGGCAGCGTCTGGGAAGTTGAACGCGATGCTTATCAGTTCAACCGCGATGAAGTCGCCAGGGCGTTGGCTGAAACCTTACATCTAAGTATCGAATCAGCCGAAAAATGGGTGGATGGCGATGAAAAAAGTTTTGCGCTTTCCATCGAAAATTTCTGTAAATGGGTGAAACAATATCTTGATAAAAAAGGGCCGGATCACCACCTTATATTTTTGGTTGATGAAATCGGTCAGTTTATTGGTGATGACTCACATTTGATGTTGAGCCTGCAAACCATTACCGAAGAACTTGGCACCGTTTGTAAAGGTCGGGCCTGGGTGGTGGTGACTTCACAGGAAGACATTGATGCCGTGCTGGGAGAAATGCCCAAGACGAAAGCCAATGACTTTTCCAAAATTCAGGGGCGCTTTAAAACGCGGCTTTCGCTTTCCAGCACCAACGTTGACGAAGTCATTCAAGCTCGCCTGCTCGCCAAGAATTTTGCTGCTCAGGATGAATTGACCGCACTGTATCAGGCCAAAGGCGACATCCTGAAAAATCAGCTGACTTTTACCAATTGCGGCATGACGCTCAAGCCGTACAAAGATGTCGAGGACTTCGCCAAAAACTATCCCTTCGCTCCTTATCAGTTTCAGTTAGTGCAAAAGATTTTTGAAGCCATTCGCCGTGCCGGTGCGACAGGCATGCATCTGGCACGGGGCGAACGGTCATTGCTGGACGCGTTTCAATCGGCAGCCATCTCCATCGCCAATCAAGATGTCGGCGTACTGGTTCCGCTCCATTTGTTTTATCCTTCCATCGAAAACTTTCTGGACACCGCAGTCAAACTCACCATTGATCAGGCCCGGCAGAATCCCGGTCTGGAACAACCTTTCGATAATCAGTTGCTCAGAGTGCTATTCCTGATTCGCTATGTCGAGGAAATGAAAGCTAACGTGGACAATCTGGTCACGCTGTCGCTGGAAGAAATTGACGGTGATCGTTTGGCGTTGCGGCGCAAAATCGAAGAGAGTTTGCAGCGGCTCGAAAAAGAAACGCTCATCAGCCGCAACGGAGATTTATATTCTTTCTTAACCAACGAAGAACGCGACATCAACCGCGAGATCAAAAATATCAATCTGGCTGACGGCACAGATTCCAAGATGCTGGGCGAATTGATTTTTGTTGATATTTTGAAAGATCAGCGCAAGTTTCGTTTTCCACTCAATAAAATGGATTTTAGTTACAACCGCTTGTGCGATTCCTATCTGATCGGATCGCGCACCGACGGTGCGTTGTTGGTGACACTCATCTCGCCGCTGAATGATGAATACGATTTTTTTGATAACAGTCGTTGTGTTTTGGACAGTGGCGCTGAGGGCGGACAGATCATCATCCGGCTGGGCAATGATGCGAATCCCGGTCGTGAGTTGCGCACCTATTTACAAACTGAAAAATATATCCGCTCTGACAGTGGTAATTTACCTGAATCAACCCGCAAGATTCGAGCCAATATTGCCGCTGATAATCACAACCGACGTGGCAGGCTCATTACCTTATTAACAGATTTGCTGAGCGCCGCTGACGTCTTCGTCGTTGGTCAACCGCTGAAATTAAAATCCAGTGCGCCAATGGAAACGCTCAATGAAGCACTCGAATATCTGGTGCAAAATAGCTTCACCAAAATGGGATATTTGAAATATCTCAATCCGAACGCGGAAAAAGAGCTGCAAGCTATTTTGCGTAGCAATGATATTGCCCAACAAACGCTGGCGTTATCGTTACCGGAAGCCAACAAAGATGCGCTCGATGATTTACGCAATTTTATTCAGCTTTGCACTAACACCAGCAGGCAAATCATCCTGCACGAATTGCTCGAAAAACGGTATGCCCTGCGTCCCTATGGCTGGCCTGATAATGAAGTCTTGATTTTGCTGGCGCGGCTCCTGGTATTGGGCGAAATCAGTTTGCTGATGGACGGTAGTTTGATCGCACCGGACAAAATTTATGATGCCATCACGACGCCGGCCAAACGGCGCAAAATTGTTGTCCTCAAAAAACAAGCTACTGATCCGCAGGCAATTCAAACGGCACGCGCCCTCGGCAAAGACCTCTTTCACGAAATGGGGCCCGAAGGCGAAGACGCCTTATTGAGCTTTCTCAAAGAAAAATTCAGCCTTTGGAAATTGTCGTTCGAGGGCTTCAAGCCCTTGGCTGACACGGGCAATTATCCCGGCAAAGAGCAGATTAATGACGGTTTGGCAATCATTAGAAAGCTGCTCAATTTTGATGACAGCTATAAATTCATTGAGGACTTCAACAGCCGCAAAGAGCCGCTAAAAGATTTGTCGGACGATTTTCACGACTTGCAAAATTTTTATGAAAATCAAAGACCGTCGTGGGAGCGCTTGCGCAAAGCGTACGAAAAATTCCAACTCAACCGAATGGAATTAGAACGTGACGAACGATCCCATGCCGCGCTAGAGCGGATGCAGGAAATTCTTCATGCGCCGCAGCCATACAGCTTGATTCGTGAAATTGATAATCACGTCACAATGGTGGGCGCAATCAATGCGGCACTCATTAATGACCAACGGGAACAGGTCTGCAAAACAATTGACGGGCATCTCAAAACCTTGACGAATGACCTTGACGCGGTGCAGGTTGACGCTTCATTGCGCATGACCTGCTTGCAACCGCTGGAGCAAATTCGCCGTCAGGTTGAAACCGAAGAAAGTCTTGCGCATCTTTCCCAATTCGCCGCCGAAGCCTTGAAGTCTTATGACGCCGGGGTACAACGCATCGAAGCAGTGGTTCGACCTGCAATCATGGAACCGGCCACGCCCCAACCCGCCTTAAAAAAACAGCGCATTGTGGAACCCGCGAAATTGACGAAGGCGGCTTATCTGGAAACCAAAGAGGATGTGCAAAATTTTATTGCAGCGTTGCGGCAGGAACTAGAAACAGCTATCGAAAATAATGAACGGGTTCAGATTCGGTAGAGATCGCGTCTTGAATCAACGTTGGCGGATGCAATCGCCCCGTCTTCGTCTCGTGAGAGACGCCTGAATGTAGGCAGGCCGTGAACGACCTGCCTACACTCAACCGCCCCTATGGGGGGCAATCATATGATCCGTTAATCCGTAACATCTAATGAACCGCACCAAACTCAAAACCTACGCCCCGCAAGCCCGTCGTGACTTCATTCAGTCCATTACGGATCGCGCCGCTTACTATGGTCTCACCGCCAGCCATACCGCCGACATCACCGCGCAACAAGGTGACGTAGCCATCATCAATGGCAAACCTTTTCTGCTCGCTGTCATTGAAAAACGCGCCCAATTAATCAAACGAATTGAACGCAACGGCTTCGCCCCAACCATGGAAGCCATTGCCTACACCTGGTTCAATCGCATCGTAGCCATTCGGTTTATGGAATTGCACGGCTATCTTGAGCACGGCTACCGCGTACTTTCAACCACCACGGATTACACGGATAGCACGGATGGAGTAAGAACATCAGTGTTATCTGCGAAATCCGTGGTTAAGCCTCCTGAAATCCTGCTCCACGCCGAACACATCGAATTGCCCGGCCTCAATCGTGACAAGGTGATTGAACTCAAACTGGACGGTACAAAAGAAGCGGAGTTGTATCGCCTGTTGCTCGTCGCGCAGTGCAATGCGCTCAGTGCGGCGATGCCGTTTCTGTTTGAGCGCGTAGACGACGAGACAGAATTGCTCCTGCCGGACAATCTGCTGCATTCCGATTCGCTGATTCGCAAGCTGGTCAACGACATTGACGAAAGCGATTGGCAACAGGTCGAAATCATTGGCTGGCTCTATCAGTTTTACATCTCCGAGAAAAAGGACGAAGTCATCGGCAAGGTCGTCAAAAGCGAAGACATTCCGGCGGCGACGCAATTGTTCACGCCCAACTGGATCGTCAAATATCTGGTGCAAAATTCTATTGGGCGCATGTGGATGGAAGCGAATCCGACCTCAAACCTTGCCAGCAAAATGGAATACTTCGTTGGATTGCGGAATGCGGATTTGGGATTGCGGATTGAAGAAAATGAAGCCGCAATCCAACCTCCCCAATCGGCACTCCGCATTCCGCAATCCGCACTCTCGCCAGAGGCGATTACCGTGCTTGATCCGGCGTGCGGTTCGGGACACATTCTGGTCGAAGCGTATGATTTGCTGAAAGAGATTTATCTGGAACGCGGCTACCGATTGCGCGACATCCCGCGTTTGATTCTGAGCAAGAATTTGTTCGGTCTGGATATTGATGACCGCGCCGCCCAACTCGCTTCGTTTGCATTGCTGATGAAAGCACGCGCCGATGATCGCAGAATTTTTGACCGAGGGAAGGAGGGACAGAGCGAGGGAGCGAACGAATTGCACTCATCACTCGTGAACGTTCTGACCATTCCCGACAGTTCCGCGCTTTCCCTGCGTCCGCATCAATTGGCAGAAAGTTTGTTCAGCGACAAAGCCCGACGCGGTGCAATTCCCATTCGTGATCCGAAATATTTATTCGGCGAAATGGAAGCCCAACCCTCGCTACTGATGCTGGACGAATCAATTACTCATCACTCATCACTCATCACTCATTACTCATCACTCACCGAACAGCATCTCATAGATTTGCTCGAACGCTTTGAGATGGGCAAAACGCTGGGTTCGCTGATTCGGTTGCCAGCGGGCTACGGCACAACACTCGCCGCCATCGCGGAGTTGATGGCGGACAAACGAGCGCACGGCGACATCTACGAAAAAACTGCCGCGCGTGAGATTGAGCCGTTTGTGCGCGCGGCGGAACTGCTGCACGCCCAATACGATTGCGTGATTGCGAACCCGCCGTATATGGGCGGCAAAGGCATGAACGTCGCCGTCAAAGACTTTGCCAAACGCCAGTTTCCCGATAGCAAAAGCGATTTGTTTGCGATGTTCATTGAGCGTGTGATGGAAATGGTTAAGCCCAACGGTGAGTCGGGTTTTGTTACACCTTTTGTTTGGATGTTTATTTTATCTTATGAAAAGTTCCGCACAAATTTACTGAAAGAAAATGCACTTTCTTCCTTGATTCAGCTTGAATACAACGCATTTGAACCGGCCTGCGTTCCAGTTTGTGCATTCACTGTAGCAAAGGGGAAAAACGAAAACTTTAAAGGCGATTTTATTAAGCTATCAGATTTTAAAGGGCATCAAGCACAAGCACCAAAAACATTGGAAGCCATACAAAATCCGCATTGCGGCTGGCATTTTCAAGCTTCAAGTCATGACTTCAAAATGATTCCAGGAAGCCCGATTGCATATTGGATTAGTAGAACTTTGTTCAATTCATTCTCAGTTTTTCCACTTTTATCTAGTAAAGCAAACGTAAAAGAAGGACTAAACACAGGCGATAATGAAGAGTTCTTTAGGTTATGGTGTGAAGTTGCACTGAAGTTAATTAAGTTCAATTCTGATTCAAGTGATGATGCGCGGCTAAGTGGTAGACGATGGTTTCCATGTAACAAAGGAGGTAGTTATAGGAAATGGTTTGGAAATCAGGATACCGTTATTAATTGGGAAAATGATGGACAAGCTATTCGCAATTTCAGAAACCCTGAAGGAAAAATTTTGTCTTCTGTAAGGAACGCTAGTTTCTATTTCAAGGAAGGCTTGACTTGGTCAGGTGTCGGATCAAGCGGTTTCAGTGTTCGTAGCTTTGGAAAAGGTTTCATCTTTAATAGCGTGGGACGTTGCTTATTTCCGCACGAATATTCAAATTATGTTCTAGGATTCCTTAATTCAACTGTATGCGCCTCGTTACTGAGCGTTTTAGCTCCAACTCTACATTTTTCTGTGGGGGATGTTTGCAATCTACCAATAGCACCTGTAAGAAAAGATTCAGTGTTAGTTGAAGATCAAGTTCGAGAAATGATCGAGGTCGCCAAAAGTGACTGGAACTCATTTGAAATCTCATGGGACTTCCAAACTTTCCCGCTGCTCCGCTCCGACCTGAAAGCCGCCACCGTCGAACAATCCTTTCTCCACTGGCAACACGCTTGCCAAGCCAACCTGCAACGGATGCAGGAACTGGAGACCGAGAACAACCGCCTGTTCATTGACGCCTACGGCCTGCAAGACGAACTCAGCCCCGAAGTGCCGGAAGCGCAAATCACGCTTGCCCGCGCCGACCGCAGCGACGATACCAAACGGCTGCTCTCATACGCGCTAGGCTGTAGATGGGCCGCTACCGTCTCGACCGCGCGGGACTCGTGTATGCGGACAGCGGCAATCGGGACTTTGAGAAGATTTATGATTTAACCACGGATTACACTGATAACACGGATGAAGAACAAGCAAGGCGTTCTGTGTCATCCACAATAACATTGCCCTCAGACGACAAGAAAGATTCTATTTTTCTTTCATCCGTGCTATCGGTGCAATCCGTGGTTAATTTCCCTCCTGACGCTGACGGCATTGTACCTGTCACCGAGATCGAATGGTTCGCCGACGACGCAGCCCACCGCTTTACGGAATTCATCAGCAAAGCGTGGAGCGGCGAACAACTGGAAGCGAACCTGCGCTGGATAGCGGAATCGCTCGGCACATCGCGTGACGAAGATGCCCGCACTACGATCAGGCGTTATTTCGCCAACGGTTTTTTCAAAGACCATTTGAAGACGTACAAGAAGCGCCCGATTTACTGGCTTTTTTCCAGCGGCAAACAACGCGCGTTCCAATGCCTGGTGTATTTGCATCGCTACAATGAAGGGACGCTGGCGCGAATGCGGACGGAATACGTGATCCCGCTGCAAGGCAAAATCGCCGCGCGGATTGAACAACTGGAACATGATAAGTTGGCCGCAAGTTCGACTTCGCACCGCAGGAAATTGGACAAGGAACAGGACATGCTGAAAAAACAGCAGACCGAATTGGTAACGTTTGATGAGAAGCTGCGGCATTACGCGGATTTGCGGATTGCGCTGGATTTGGATGACGGGGTGAAGGTCAATTACGGCAAGTTTGGCGATTTGCTGGCGGACGTGAAAGCGATGACGGGCGGGAGCGAGGAATAAGGGCAAAGAATTTAACCACGGATGACACCGATAGCACGGATGGGATGAAGACAGATTTTACACGGCGAAACGATTTGCCCTTTGTCTGATTGTCTCTGCCTTGATCCGTGTTCTCTGTGTCATCCGTGGTTAAATTCAAAGAATCTAAAAAGGAATGACGGAATCGAAAGTTAATCTGATGGATACTCGACAAATCACCGCAGCACTGACCAAAATCTATCACGACGAAAAGCAGCGCATTGTTTTTTGGCATGATCCTGAGCGCGAGTTTGAGAGCGTGATTTCAATGCTGGAGCTGGATGGCATCAATATTTTGCGGCTCAACGAAATTGGTTCCTTAGCCGTCAAAATTAAACTTGAAGGCGAAGACACGAAGGGTAAATATTTACTGTATTCTCCGATGGAAGAGCCTGCTTTCGAAAATGACTGGCTCCTGGACATTCGCCTGTACAGTCGCAGTTTTCGCGCCGACCGTGCTTCGATCCTGTTGGATGAGTTGGGGCTGGTCAATCAGCATCTGCGTCAACATCTGGCCGACCGTCGCAAGTTTTTCGACAATAAAGAGCGTTTGCAAAAGTTGAAGCAAACGGTTGTCGCCACTGATACCGCGCTGGATTTAGATCGCAAAATGATGGCGGTAGTGACCAGGGCCGACCAGCCGGAATTATTCACCCTGATTCGCACCATTTTCCACGCGTACACCGAACAGGGCGAAGATCTTGCGCTTGAAAATGAACCCGTCATCTGGGAACAGATGGCGAAATTTGATGTGACGCAATCCTTTTGGCAAATGGTCAAAACCTCTTTCGGTTATGAAGATGAGACGCCGACGCTGAAGAAATTTTTGCTTCGTTTGTTGGTGGCGGATTTAGCACAGCACCTGAAATCAGATTTGCCCGGTGCTGTACAAACTCTTGTCCTGCCTGCCGGAGGCCGCCAGAATGCGACGGTCTGTTTAGGTCAATGGCGTGACAGCCGCAGCCTGAGCAGCAGCTATGACCGGCTCTCGGCAATCGTGTTCGCCCTCATCCATTTGGAAGATCATTTACACAAATATGAGCTGCGCGATTGGCTCGACGTAATGAGTTTTGCCGAACTTGAAAAAACAATTGCCAGTGAGTTGCGCAAATTAGTGCAGACGACCTCCGCGACAATTAACGTTGACGAGATCCGCGCCATTGCCGCGCGACGGCAGAATGGACATTGGGCTTCGCTGAATGTGGCGGGTTCAGCAGATGTTCCGCGTCAGGAATATCACGCGGTTTACGACGCGCTGGTCTATGCCGCCGGGTTTTATGCGCTGCGCAATCAGTATCAAAACGGCTTTCATTGTGCCGATGCCCGGACAATGTATCAAACCTATGAAAAAGAACTCTATCGTTTTGATCAACTGTACCGGCGGTTTTGCGAAGCAGCGGACAAGGCTGAAATCTGGAATATTTTGAAACCGCTGCGCGAAGATATTGAGGCCGTCTATACGAATTGGTACTTGCCAAATCTGGCGGTCAGTTGGGGCGCGTTTGTAAAACCTGATGGCAGGACAGCGCTGCTAAAAAATTGGCACATTGATAAAGTCCCGAATCAATATCAATTTTTCGAGCGGCAACTAAAACCGCGCTTGGATCCGGCTGAAAATCGTAAGACTTATGTCATTATCAGTGACGCCTTTCGTTATGAGGCGGCGCAGGAATTAACGGATGAATTGAATGGCAAGTATAGATTTGAAGCCAGCTTGAGTTCACAGCTTGGCGTGTTGCCGTCTTACACAGTGCTGGGCATGGCAAGCCTAATGCCGCACGAAACGCTGGAATACAAAAGCAATGGCGAGGTATTAGTAGACGGCAAACCGAATGCAACGTTGGAACAACGGGACGAAATTCTGCAAACCGTGGGCGGTCTGGCGTGCAAAGCAGATGAACTCATCAAAAAGAAAAAAGAAGAGGGCAAAGAATTTGTCAGCGGCAAGCGCGTTGTGTATGTGTATCACAACGTGGTGGATGCGATTGGCGACACGTCTTCCACCGAAGAAAAAACCTTTGATGCAGTGCGAGATGCGATTAATGAGCTTGCCACATTGACGACGTATATCATCAACAGTCTGGGCGGCAATCACATTTTGATTACGGCGGATCATGGATTTTTATTTACCGGAAGTCCACCCGGCGAACCGGAAAAAAGTAAGTTGGAAGAGCGTCCCAATGGAACGGTAAAAGCCAAAAAGCGCTATTTGATTGGATTGGATTTACCCGATCACGAAGCGGTCTGGCATGGCAGGACTGCTTTGACGGCAGAGGCTGACGGTGACATGGAGTTCTGGATTCCCAAAGGAGCCAATCGTTTTTATTTTGTTGGCGGTGCGCGTTTCATTCACGGCGGCGCCATGTTACAGGAAATTGTGGTGCCGGTTGTGACCGTCAAACATGTGAAAGGGAAAGCCGTCAAAGATACGAAAACGAGTGCAGTCACCGTGCAAGTGCTGGGCAATAATTTTAAAATCACTACGGCGCGACACCGGTTTGAATTGCTCCAGATGGAACCTGTGAGTGAAAGGGTGAAACCGATGACGCTCAAAATTGCCATTTACGAAGGCACTGAAGCGGTGACGAATATTGAAACGATTACCTTTGACAGCACTTCAGAAACAATGGACGAGCGTAAAAAATCGCTGACCTTAATTTTGCGCGACCATCAATACAATAAAAAGACGACGTACCAACTGATTTTGCGTGATGTCGAAACAGAGATCGAACATCAAAACATACCGATCATAATTGACAGGGCTTTCAGTGATGACTTCTGAGATTAACGAAATGGATACAACGCTTGATGCGCTGCTGAATCAGCATTTTGCCGGACGCGTCGTGCGCAAAGACCTGACCAAACTGGTCAAGGAAGGCGCGAATGTTCCGGTGTATGTGCTGGAATATTTGCTTGGCACTTATTGCGCCTCAAATGATGAAGCTGTCATTCAAGACGGGTTGCAGACAGTCAAACGGGTGCTGGCGGAAAACTATGTACGCCCTGATGAAGCCGAGAAAACAAAATCCATCATTCGTGAACGTGGCAGCCTGAAAATCATTGATAAAGTCACCGTGACATTGAATGAACGCCGCGACGTATACGAAGCGCTGCTGGCGAATTTGGGGGTGAAAGGGATTGAAGTAAACAGCGGCTATGTGAAGAAATATGAAAAGCTGCTGGCGGGTGGTATTTGGTGCATTGCCACGCTTGAATATTTTTATGAGGAAGACCAGAAGGGGTCGCCATTTGTCCTGCGCGAATTGAAACCAATTCAAATGCCGAATTTGGATTTGGAAGAATTGTTTGCAGGTCGCCGCGCCTTCACCGAAGAGCAATGGATTGACGTGCTGTTGCGTTCGACGGGAATGGAACCTGCCAATTTTTCTGAACGCGTGAAATGGCATTTGCTGGCGAGGATGATTCCACTCGTAGAGAATAATTACAACTGTTGCGAATTGGGGCCGCGCGGAACAGGAAAAAGTCATATTTATAAAGAAATCAGCCCGAATAGCATTTTGGTTTCCGGTGGTCAGACGACCGTCGCAAACTTGTTTTATAACATGTCACGGCGTGTGGTTGGTTTAGTGGGGGTGTGGGATGTCGTCGCCTTTGATGAAGTTGCAGGCATTTCTTTCAAAGATAAAGACGGTGTCCAGATCATGAAAGATTACATGGCTTCGGGATCATTTGCACGAGGCCGTGATGCCATTAATGCGTATGCCTCAATGGTATTCGTCGGCAATATTAACCAGCCGGTTGAGACGCTTGTCAAAACCAGTCATCTGTTTGCGCCCTTTCCTGAAACAATGATTGATGCTGCCTTCTTTGATCGCTTCCACGCCTATCTTCCCGGCTGGGAAATTCCCAAAATGCGCCCGGAATTTTTTACGAATCAATATGGATTGATTGTGGATTATCTGGCGGAATGGTTCCGCGAAATGCGCAAACGTAATTGCGGCGATGCCATCAATAAATATTTCAAACTGGGGCGCGACCTGAATCAACGCGACTCCATTGCCGTCAAAAGAACTGTCTCTGGTCTGCTAAAACTGCTCTATCCAGAGGAGGATTATAATAAAGAAGCAGTGCGCCGTTGTTTGGAATACGCCTTAGAATCGCGTCGCCGCGTCAAAGAGCAATTGAAGAAAATTGGCGGGATGGAATTTTACGATGTTCATTTTTCTTATCTTGCTCAGGAAACATTAGAAGAAAAATTCATCAGTATTCCAGAGCAAGGCGGTGGTTCGTTAATACCGGAAGGTGCGTTAAATCCCGGCGTTATACATACGGTTGCGACCGGAAGCGGTGGACATCTGGGATTATTTCGATTGGAAACACAAGTCACCGCAGGCAATGGAAGTTTGAAAATGTCCGGGCTGGGATCAAATAGCGCAGCTAAGGAAGCGATTAAAGTTGGCTTCGATTATTTTAAGGCGAATGCTTCACGCCTCAGAACATCTATCAAACCAGGTGAGCATGATTATCATCTGCACATCGTCGAGCTTCATAATTCTGGCGCGACAAACTCCCTCACAATGCTGACCTTGATTGCCCTTTGTTCTGCTGTCTTGTCAAAATCAGTTCAGTCACAAATTGTTGTGCTGGGCAACATGAGTCTGGGCGGCAATATTCTCTCAGTTGAAAATTTGGCAGAGTCATTGCAAGTCGCTTTGGACGCAGGCGCAAAACGTATTCTGTTACCGATGGCAAGTGTGCGAGACATTCCGACGATTCCAGGCGAGCTCTTTGCAAAATTCCAAACGAGTTTTTATGCCGACCCTACTGATGCTGTTTTTAAGGCGTTAGGCGTTGAATAATTACGCCTACTCCACTGTCACCGACTTCGCTAAATTCCTCGGCTGATCTACGTCACATCCTCTTCTGACCGCGATGTGATATGCCAGCAATTGCATGGGGATTGTTGCCAGCACAGGCGAGAGCAATTCGCTGGATGGTGGGACTTCAATTGTGAAGGAAGCCATGTCGCGGGTGTCGGTGTCGCCTTCGGTGACGATGGCGACGACGATGCCGTCGCGGGCGCGGACTTCCTGAATATTCGACAGGGTTTTTTCGTAGCGCAGTTTGGATTTTTCGTCATCGGAATCAAGCGTATTGATGACGACTACGGGCAGGCGCGAATCAATCAACGCGTTCGGTCCATGCTTCATTTCTCCGGCGGCGTAGCCTTCCGCGTGGATGTAGGAAATTTCTTTCAGCTTTAATGCGCCTTCGAGCGCAATCGGGAAATTGACGCCGCGACCGAGATAGAGGAAATCGCTCGACAGCACAAAATGTTTCGAGAGGTCTTCGTAATCAATGCTCGGATCGTTGAGCAATTTTTCCATCTTCACAGGCAATTCAGACAAATGACGAACGTGCCATTTTAATTGGTCTTCGGTGAGCGTACCGCGTTCTTGCGCGAGATACAGCGCGAACAAATACGCCGCGACCATTTGCGAAGTGAAGGCTTTGGTGGAGGCTACGCCAATTTCCGGGCCGGCGTGCGTGTAAATTGTGCCGTCGGCTTCGCGTGTCATCATTGCGCCTTGCACGTTGCAAATGGCGATGGAGCGACAGGCTTTTTCTTTGGCTTCACGCAAGGCTGCGAGCGTGTCCGCCGTTTCGCCGCTTTGCGAAATCACCATCATCAAAGTACTCGGCGTCAGGATCGGATTGCGATAGCGAAATTCCGAGGCGTAATCAACCTCGACGGGGACGCGTGCGAGTTCTTCGATAAAATATTTGGCAACTAATGCCGCGTGCCAGGCTGTGCCGCAGGCGGCGATTTTGATGTCGCTGAAGCTGCGGAAATACGCGGCGGGAATATTGATTTCATCCAGGTAAACTTTGCCCGTATCAAGTGACACGCGATTTTGTGTGGTGTCACGAACGGCGCGTGGTTGCTCATAAATTTCCTTGAGCATGAAATGTTTGAAGCCACCTTTTTCCGCTTGAATCGGATCCCACGTGATGCGCTGAACATCAGGTTTGACAGGTTTATTATTGCTGTCTTCGACCTTCACACCTTCGCGTGTCAGTACTGCCATTTCACCATCGCCGAGAAAAAACATGTTCCGTGTGTGCTGCAAAATCGCAGGGATGTCCGAAGCTACAAAAGACTCACCTTCGCCGAGTCCAATCACGACAGGAGGGCCTAAACGTGCGGCAACAAGCTTATTTGGTTCGTCAGCGGAAATCGCGACGAGCGCGTAAATGCCGCGAATTTCTTTGAGTGTGGCACGAAATGCGCCTTCCAAGCCAAGCTCAGGATTGTGACGCAGATGCTTTTCGATGAGGTGCGCAATGACTTCGGTGTCAGTTTCGGATTGAAAGCGATGATCGTTTTTTTGCAGCTCGCGTTTGAGTTCGAGGTAGTTTTCGATGATGCCGTTATGGACGACGCAAATGCGTCCATCACTGGAACGATGCGGATGCGCATTCTCTTCGGTTGGGCGTCCGTGCGTCGCCCAGCGCGTATGACCCAAGCCGTAATCACCTTCAATCGGATTTTTTGCCAGAACGGTTTCGAGGTTGCGCAATTTGCCTTCGGCGCGACGCACATGCATTTCGCCAGCCTGATTGACGACGGCGATTCCGGCTGAATCATAGCCGCGATATTCCAATTTTCTCAGACCTTCGATGACAACGTCTACCACTTGCTGACTCCCGACATACCCAACGATTCCGCACATAAAAACTCCTCACAATCAAACAGATATTTCTTTTGCTTTATCAAGACTTTTGCTCAATAAACTGAAACTGAAATTCCTTCACATAATGACTTAAGTAACAAAGCAAGGCATAGATAAAAATCAGAATTCCAGTCATTTCCAAAGATTCTTCAATAATTGTTTCGGCGACATATTGAAGCGATTCCAGCCCGTATACTTTTCGGATATGTCCGCCCACCATTTCCATTCCGGCGGCTCCGGTAATAAAAACACCTCCGCCTGCAATAAAAAGCCAACGAAACTTAGCGGGCAAATCCCACAAGAATCGGAGGTAAAGCGCACCCACAATCGGCACGATCATGACCGCTAAAAGAACCCAGGCATAATAAAAATAACCATCTGTTCCAAAAACAGCTCGCAACGGTATGATGGTCATTTCGTGCAATTCAACACCTTCGTCGAGCGCGAGATAAAAGAAGAATCCCGCCAGACACCACCAGTGTCGAGCAAACGGATTTTTCATTTTACTGGCTGCCTGCGCAATCATTGCCAGTAAGCCGACGCAGAGGAAAAAACTGAGTGTCTGGTAGAGATTGGGAACGTTGAATTCACCATCCAGATCGAATTTATCCATCAACCACCAGAGGTGTTTCAGGCGCATGACTTCTTCGCCTAATGATAATCTAAGCGACTGTACCGCTATTCCGAGTACGATCAGTAATGAAACTAACCCCGAAAGGACTCGGATGATTTTTTGCGGTGAAATACGAAATGAAACGGCTGTTACCGTTCTTGCAAAAGGATTTTCTTGATTAACATTGCTAACTGTCTCCAGAATCATTTTTTTCCTTAACCGGGTGCCATAGATTGAATACTTATTTTAATTTTTTCTTAACTTTGGCAGGAACGCCTGCGACCAATGAATCTTCGGGAACGTCATCAATAATGACTGAACCTGCGGCGGATATTGAACCACGTCCGACTTTTACCGGAGCCACCAGCATCGTGTCCGAACCAATTTTCACATCGTCTTCAATAAAAGTCGGGTTTTTATTCTTGCCGTCGTAATTACAAGTTACCGTACCCGCACCAATATTGACACGCTCGCCAATCGTGGCATCACCCAAATAGGTCAGGTGCATAGATTTCGATTTGCGTCCAAGTTTAGTTTTCTTAAGTTCGACGAAATTACCAACGACGGCGGCTTCATCCAGCACAGAGTGCATTCGCAAATGCGCAAACGGCCCGACTTTATTATTGGCAGTGAGTTTGCTGTTAATCAGAACGCAGGAATTATTCACCGTGCATTCATCGCCGATTTCGACGTTGGTCAGATGCGACCACGAATGAATTTCACACTGACTGCCAATCTGCGAAGCACCTTCGATAATGACTTGTGGATGGATGATGGTGTCGCGCCCGATTTGCACTTCAACGTCAATGTAGGTCGAAGCGGGATCAACAATCGTGACGCCTTCGGTCATCAGCGCATCCAATTTTTCACGGCGGAGTTTATTCCAGCCCAGCGCAATTTCAGCCCGATTATTAAAGCCCTGTAACTCCATTTCATCATCGTGCAAAACGGTTCCGACGGCTTTGTCAGCGGAGCGTAAAATTTCAGGAACATCAGTTAAGTAATATTCACCTTGTGCGTTTTTCGTAGTCAGCCGATCAAGTGTCGGAAGCAATGCCTGAATATCAAAGCAGTAAAATCCGGGATTTACTTCTTTGATTAATTTTTGTTCAGGAGTGCAATCTTTATCTTCGACAATTTTAGCAAATTGCCCGGTTTCATCGCGGACGATCCGACCATACGCGGGCGGTGCTTCCATTTTCATGGTGATGAGCGTCGCGGCATTTTGCTCAGATTCATGAGTGGTTTTCAGTTTTTGCAAAGTCGAAGCTTTGACGAGCGGCGCGTCACCGTAGCTAACGATTAAAGCTCCAGTGGCTTTTTCCAGAACTTCGCGGGCACTCATGACAGCGTGCCCCGTACCTTTTTGTTCGGTTTGCAGGACGAACACCAACCGTTCAGCCATGTCAGGATCAAGTGCAGCGCGGGAAGCGGCTTCGACCTGTTCGGCTTGATGCCCGATAACGACAATTATTTTTTCGGGATTGAGCCGGGCAGCAGTACGCAGGACGTGTGCAATCATGGGCTGACTGCCAAGTTTATGCAGGACTTTGGCCTGATCGCTTTTCATGCGCGTGCCGAGTCCGGCAGCTAAAATCAAAACGTTAATGGGCTGGCTCACTGAATTTTTCCTCGTGGATAGGTACTAATTGGGGTTTTTAGGAATATGAATGCAATTATTTGAACCGAAACGGGGAATTGCAGGGCATCAGCTCAAGCTTCGCTATTATATTGAATTTCAAAAATTGCGCGAGCTAAATTTGCAGGATTATGACGAACCGAGCGCGCTTCGGCTGCCAGAGGGGACAAGACAAACTTTACTTTGCCACAGTCCGAGTGATTTTTAGCAGGTGGCTCCAACATCATGGCATATTCTTCCGCATAGAGTTCACGCATGGCAGGTGAAATGGGAGCCGAATTAAAAATCGCATAATCCAATTGTAACTTCGGGCAATTTTTCATTAATTGTATCAGGTGGTCTTCGGCGGATAAGCCGTCCGTTTCATCAGCTTCGGTCATGATATTACAGATGTAAATCTTTGTGGCTTTTGATTGAGTAATGGCTTCGGTGATTCCGTCTATCAAAAGATTTGGCAAAATACTGGTAAATAACGATCCGGGGCCGAGCGTAATCACATCAGCAGCGAGAATTGCTTCGACCGCTTCAGGCAAAGCTTTGGCGTTGTGTGGTGTGACTTTTAGCTTTTCAATCGGAAGTCCGCGCAAGGCATTCAACGCTTTGATGGCGCGTTGTCCGTACGCCGTTTGATTTCCAACCTGTGCTTCTAAATCCACCGAATCTAAAGTTGAAGGCAAGACCCGTGCGGAACAGCCTAATAAATCACTGGCTTTATCAATCGCCTCCAGAAAATTTCCGGTCATTTGGGTCAGAGCTACAATGATTAAATTGCCCAGCGAATGTCCTCCGAGCGAGCCGTTGCCGGTGAAGCGATGTTTGAAGAGGTTTTTTATTGAGCGATCATCACGCGCCAGTGCGACTAAACAATTGCGCAAATCACCGGGCGGTAAAATATCGAATTCAGAGCGTAAACGTCCTGAACTTTTACCGTCATCCGTGACGGTCACGATGGCTGTTAATGAAACCTCTTTGTTTTTGAAGGGATGCGCTCGTTCTTCGGTTAAGTCCAGTTGCGGCGTGTCATCAGCACGTTGTGCAGCGTTCAGATAAGGCTTGAGTCCGGTCAGTAAAGTTGATAAGCCCGTTCCGCCGCCGATTGCTACAAGTTTAAATGACTCGGATTTCATGAGCTTCAGATTACTGGCGGTGTGTGCAGGTTTTTGTATTCAGGCATTCGTCGTTAAGTTGTAGGCGCGTGACAGGTTTGCCGTTAACGAGGTGGGATTCAACAATTTCGGAGATGTCTTCGGCAGTAATTCCACCGTACCAAACTGCTTCAGGATAAATCACCATGACTGGGCCGTGTTCACATTGATCAAGACAGCCGGCTTTGTTGGCTCTGACTGCACCTTTCAAGCCGCGTTTGGAAAGTTCCTGCTTGAATTTCAGTTGTAAATCTCCCAGTCCGGTCGCATCACAGCACCCGCGCGGATTTTCCGGCGGACGCTGATTCGTGCAAATAAAAATATGATGAGTAAATTTCGGCATTTTTTAGCAACAAAACTAAATTCAGGCTTTGGGGCAAGCTCCGATAAAAGATGCGACAGTGTGCCTTAGTCATTCGATTTCGGTCAAGTTCTTTTCGCTGGAAAGATTAGCCAAAAATAATCTCAGCGCAAGCCAACCTTGAAGAGCGAATTGCAACTAATAATTTGGGAAAATCGTTAATTCAGAAGTGTCAGGCTGAAAATGAAGAGTTTGACACAATTCTTCGATAAAGAAGCAACAGTCGCTCGTTAAGATTTGCGGCAAAGTGGTCAAAGTGAATTAATAATTTATTTTCTGATTTTTCTGAGAAGGAGTAAATCATGCAATTGAGCGTCTCGAACGATACTTTGAGAAAAGTGAATAGCTTGCCGGACAAGAAGCGCGCTAAGGTCATCAGCATTGTGCGGCGGCATTTGAAAGCTTGTGAGAAAAATGGCTGCCCACTCGAAAATCTTGATCGGGTCTATTTAGAAGCCATAGAAGTCGCTGAAATGGAAATGAAATTCCCGGAAATGGAAAAAGTAAAAACTCATAGTTGGGAACCAGCGCGGCATTATGACCAATACATTAGTCCAAAAGCGGCGTAGTATTGGATATTTTTGTCTCCTGTTAAGTGGTGACAGAGGGCGCTTCACCTAGGGCGTCCTCTGTTTTTCTCTCGTTGCCTTGCCAGACTTTGTTTCGGCAGCGGTTTTGTCGTTCGACAACGTGATAGCCTCTCGGCTATAATCTCATCCCTTCTTTAATCTTTACATCCACGTTGCACAGAAGTTGGCAGCGTGTCGTTATCAGAGGAGTCATCATAAAGTGAAAGCTTTGGCACGTTTACTCAGCATTATGGCAGTGTTCTGCCTTTCAGGTTATCTCATTTCGGTGCAAGCGCAATATGCGCAAACTTCTGACGAGGTTTCCATTTTTCCGGTCACTAATATTACTGATACTGCTGTCACGGCGGTACGCGGCGTCAGCGATGATGGCAAGCGCGTTTTGTTTGAATCCGCTGCCAACATTACTGGTAATAATGCAGACCTGAACCCTGAAGTTTATATTTACGACATAGATAAGCGAACGGCAATCCAGATCACCAATACAAAAAATATTGTTGATCCGACCGATTCCGCCAAGATTCTGCTCAGGGTTTCCAACCACAATGCGGCCCTCAGCGGTGACGGTACGAAGATTGTATTTTCATCGAATAGCTCTGAGCTGGCGGGAGCGAATGCTGATGGAAATCAGGAAATCTTTCTGGCAACATTGCCATTGAATAGTACCGCAGCATTTTTTCAGCGCATTACGACGACACAAGGCTCGACGACAGCCACAAACCAAATTCAGGTCTTTGACAATATCTATCCGACGATTAACTCAAATGGGTCATTAATCGGCTTTGTCAGTAATCGTAACGCTGCCACTGGTTTGACCGGAGTTGTGAATCCCGATGTGATTGCTCAGATTATTCTTTACAACACAACAACCGGAGCTTTTACGCAGGTCACAACCAAAAACGAAGCGGAAGGAATTGACAGTACTTTTGCTTTCAAAGGTTTCAATTTAAACCCGCAACTCAGTGGTGACGGAAGTACATTGATTTTTACTTCAGGAATGAATCATGCGCCGACTTCGACGATTAATAATGCTGATCTCAACGGTGAAGTTTTCATTTATAACGTAGCGACCAAAGTCATTACGCAACTGACGAATACTTCCGGCTTTGCGGGCTATCCCGCGACGGTTAATCAAACCGGTACAGCTTTAGTACCGGATCAGCCGGTTAATTTTTTCAATCAAAATACCAAGCACATTAGCAACGACGGTAATTTGATTGTGATTGAATCCGCCGGGGATTTGGAATCGGGTAAAAATACTGACAAAACGCGTGAAGTCTTTATCTATAACCGGACAACTGCGAAATTTACACAAATCACCGCTAATGCCAATCTTCCGGCAGTTCCGGTTGCGGCTGACCTGCCGAAGATTGATTACAACTTTACGCCAGGGATCAGCCCGAATGGAAAGTTTGTTTTTATTTCTTCAATTCTGAATATTGTTCCTGTAGCAACGGGCGTTACCAGTACTGTTTTGAACGACAATGCTGACGCCAGCCGTGAGGTTTTTCGTTACGAAGTGGCAACTGCAAAGATCAGGCAAATCACCTACACACCCGTGTCGCCGCGTGTGCTGGATCAACGAGAAGCCTTATTGATGGTGAATTCTAACGCTGCGGGGACAGAAATATTTTTCACGGATGATGTGAATTTGACGGGGAATAATGGCGATACGTCATTTGAAGTTGTGCGCGCTGTTATCCGTCCTGTGACCGAATCGAATGCTGTCGTCGCAGCGATGGTCAATGGTGCTAGTTTTATTTCACCTGATTCGACAACTCCGGCGTCAAATCCAATTGCCAGTGGGTCTATCGCGTCAATTTTTGGCACACGGCTGGCGAATTCTTCGACTGCGACGACGCGCTCAGATTTGGATTATCAACTGAATGGTGTCAGCGTCACCATCAGCGGAATTGCTACCAAATTGTTTTATGTTTCGCCCGGACAAGTCAACTTTCTAGTGCCTGAAGGTTTTGGCGCAGGCGATAATGTTGACTTCGTTGTCAATAATAATGGTGTCTTATCAGCGGGGAAATTCAAACTATTAAATTCTTCTCCGGGGATTTTTACCGTGACAAGTGATGGCAAAGGAGCTGGTTCTGTTGGTTGTCAAATTGTGACTAAAGACGTAGCTGGCGTAGTGCTTGGAACCTCTTACCCGAATCCGCCTTGTCAGGTCAGCACGACTTTAATTGATAGTTATTTATTAATTTATGGAACAGGATTCAGGTTCGCCGATACTGCTTCGGTAGTCGTCACGGTCATTGCGGCTGATGCGACAACTACGGATTACACCGTGATCTACGCTGGAACGCAGCAGTTTTTCCCTGGTTTGGATCAAATCAATTTATTACTGCCAGCAGATTTTCCGAAAGGAACACTCAATATCAAAGTTAAAGCGGCGACTTCCGGCACAGCGGTTGAAAGTAATGTCTTTACAGTTGTAATTAACTAAACAGTTGAAAGCAAAAGGTAGGTAAAAAGGCGTAGCCGATCAGGTTGCGCCTTTTTATTTGGATGCTAAAGAATGAGCCGCCGCAATGCGCCCTGCCAGATAGCAGAATCCTCTGCCATCACTTTAATTCCATATTTATTGCCTTCTTCAGGATTTTCAATGTCTGCAATGCGAATAACAATAGCGCAAATATGTGTATCCTCTTCTGGGTGAATGATCGTAATGATGACACGCTCTTCCCAGGTCAATTCCATCAACGTCTGAATCAGGATTCCCGTGACGCTGACATCCAGACTGCGCCCCATTCCTTTTTTTTCAGGAGTGGTGATGTGTAAATCAATTTCCGCCGGGATTCGCGCCACATATTTTCTACGTTCATCAACCAACGCTTCGCCTGGAGTCCAGACTGGTGGTATTTCAGTTGCGTCTTCCGTCACAACTTCTACGCTGATAAGGTTATTAAGGGGATCGTAGCTACTATTCACAAGTACCCTTTCGAGACAATTTTGGTGAAGGCCATCACGGTGGGGCTAATGAATTGGAGAGCCTGAGCGCAAAGAACTTTAACTCAGTTTTAGTGTAGCATAGCTTAGGAGTTGCGCCAGCATTAACTGTTGAAGATAATTGTATGGCAGCTTTGTTGCCCTGTTAGTTCCTTAACCTCTGGCTACGCCTTTTTTCAGGAGATCACTTCATGCCGCAAATCAGACTTATTGTCCTTAAGTTAGTTGCTATATCCTTACTAACGCAATTATTTGCGGGAGTTCCTGTTTCGCCGCCAGACACTTCGGCGAAATCCAATCGAATCAATTTGATCCAGCTCAGTCAGCGGATTTCTGAACCCGGTGGATATTTCGGCTCTGATAATTTGGTCTCAAATGAACTTTCTTTACAGCACGTCATCCCGAAACTTAATCAAATGGGAGTGACGGGAGGTGTTTATCTGGGAGTCGGGCCGGATCAAAGTTTTACCTATATTGCGGCAATCAAGCCGAGCAAAGCGTTCATGATTGACATTCGCCGTGATTGTTTATTGCATCATTTGTTATTGAAATCATTGTTTCAGTTGTCGCATAACCGGATTGAATATTTGTCGCTGATGTTCGCTCGCCCAATCCCGCCGAAATCGAAAGAGTGGAATAAAAAGCCGCTCAAGGATTTGGTGGAATACATTGACCGCACGCCGTCTGATCCGAAGCTTTATGAAAAATATCGCGCTGAAATCAAGCCTTTGATAAATAGTTTTGGCTTTAATTTGTCTGAGCGTGAACAAGAGGCGTTGGAAAAAATTCATCGGGCGTTTTATCAATCAGGGATGGAAACACGCTACGTCATCCGGGATCGTCCGATGCCCTCGAACCGGTACTTTCCCAGTTATCGCAGCATCCTGCTGGAAACTGATCTCAACAACGAACAGCGAAATTATTTAGCGACGGAAGACAGCTATCAGGTTTTGAAAAAAATGCAGGATGAAAACCGCATCATTCCGGTGACGGGAGATTTATCCGGCGAGCATGCCGTCAAGGAAATTGGAAAATATCTGAAAGAAACAGGCGAAAAAGTTTCAGCGTTTTATGTTTCGAATGTTGAATTTTATTTGTGGCGGCAAAGTGGGAGTTTTGATCGCTTCGTCACCAATCTGAAAAGCCTGCCAATTGACGAAAAAAGCGTGATTATCCGCAGCTATTTCAACTATGCCTATTACGCCTATCAGCATCCACTAACGATTGAAAATCACTTCAGTGTGCAGTTACTACAAACGATTGACAGCGTCATCAAAGATTCTGATTCCAGCACGAATAATTATAATTCGTACTATGACTTAGTGACGCGTCACGTCATTGATTATAAGTAATGCAGATGGAATTAACCTCGCAGCACCACTGACAACTGATAAAACGTCGTGGTATAGTACCGCGCTTACGTCCTTCAATTCATTTATTTCTGAGGTAAACAAACATGTCCGGGCACTCAAAATGGCACACTATTAAGCACAAAAAAGGCGCGCTCGATGCCAAGCGCGGAAAAGTTTTTACCAAATTGATTAAGGAAATTTCGGTCGCGGCACGTACCGGCGGCAGCGGTGACATCGCCCTGAATGCGCGATTACGCAAAGCCGTGACTGATGCGAAAGCTGAAAACATGCCGAACGAGACGATTGATCGTGCCGTGAAGCGCGGCACTGGCGAACTCGAGGGCGTGAATTATGATGAAATCACGTATGAAGGCTACGGCCCCGCCGGAGTTGCCGTCATTATCGAAACGATGACTGACAATCGTAATCGGACGGTCGCAGAAATTCGTCATGCTTTCTCGAAAAATGGCGGCAATATGGGTGAATCAAATTCCGTTGCCTGGATGTTTGACCGCAAAGGTCAAATCATCATTGATGCTGCCGCGAAAAGTGAAGATGAGGTCATGGAAATCGCTCTGAATGCTGGCGCGGAAGACATGCAACCGGATTCTGACAGCTACGAAATTTTAACTGCGCCGGAAGATTTTGATGCCGTGCTGGAAGCTGTTAAGAAGGCAGGACTGGAACCACTTTCGGCTGAAATTTCGATGATTCCGCAAAATTATATCAAGCTCGAAGGCAAAGATGCGCAGCAAATGCTCAAGCTGTATGAAACGCTCGACGATCACGAAGATGTCCAAAACGTCTACGCCAATTTCGACATTGATGAAGAAACCATGGGGGCTTAAGTTTCGAGAAAATCAGTTTCGAGTCTCTGGTTTTGAGTTTCGAGGAATCGAACAAGAACCTCGAAACTCAAAACCCGAAACTCAAAACTATAATGAAGAAGCGTGGAGCCGAAACAGGGAGCGGATTTCAGGATGCGATTAATCGCACGAATGAGGCTTATGAAAAGCTGGGTCGCGCCTGTATTACGCGCAAAGCGATTCCCGGAAAATATTTGGTTGATCGCGGAGAAGCGCGGCGCGGTTTATCATTTCCTTCGATGAATCTTTCGGCACCTGGCACGCAAGCGCGACTCAGCTCAGCCAATCTCAAAGGTATCGTCAAAGAAAGTAAGGCGACGAACTGGCGCAAATTTATCCCTGAATCAAAAGCGGAACCCGATTATGGCGGAGCGTTGGCTCCTGATGGGCGCGCTATTTTTTATGATGCCAAGACCACGCGCCGCGAGCTTTTAGATTTCGATAATTTACACGCCCATCAAATTGAATTTTTGGAAAGAGCCGCCAAAGTCGGAGCCGTTGCCGGATTTCTGGTTGAGTTCAACGCTCACCAAGAAGTCTATTTTCTTCCTATTCAAATCGTCGCCATGTGGCGCGATCAGGCAACCCGCAAAAGTATTCCCTACAATTTTTTTGTTGAGCATCTGACGCTTGCGCCGTCCGGGAAAGGTTTCATCATGTTTGATTATTTAGCTGCAATTGAAACACAGGAAAATCGTTATGGCATTGGTTATTCAAATTTTTTATGGCAGGAATCCGCGACTAAAATTACCCGCCGTATACGCATTGCCAGACCTTAAAAAATTAACACGGAATTAACTTTAATTTAAGCTCACGATGAGCCTTTCGTCTTACTCTGAAAAGCTATGAAACCGCATATCTTAATTATTGAAGACGATCCCGATATTGCCGAAAGTATTCGGTACAACATCGAACGCGTTGGAAATTGTACGGCTGAAATCGCCTTGACCGGAGAAATCGGACTGACAATTGTGCAGCGTGAATCCAATGTTGCACTTGTCATTCTGGATTTACATTTGCCGGGAATTAATGGCTTTGAGCTGTGTCGCCGTATTCGTCAGGATGAAGCTTTGAAAAAATTGCCGATCATTATGCTGACGGCGATGGCGAACGAAAATGATAAGGTTCAGGGCTTGGAAGCTGGCGCCGATGATTACATCACGAAGCCTTTCAGCATCCGCGAATTAGTTGCCCGAATGCGCGCTGCACTGCGCCGTGCCGGATACGAAGAGGAAGAAAAAGAATCCTTCGATGACGGAGAATTGAAAATTGATTATGCTGGATTTACGGTGAATTGCAGTGGCAAAGAAATCAAACTCACCCGTAAGGAATTTGCCTTGCTGGCACTCTTAACCCGCAATCAGGGACGAGTACTTCCGCGTGAAAGATTGCTGGATCATGTTTGGGGATTAGCTTATTACGGTGAAGCACGGACGCTTGATGTTCATATGAGTGGACTGCGTCGTAAGCTCGGCGAAAGCGGAGAAAGCATCGAAACTGTGATTGGCATTGGCTATCGTTTTCGCAGCAAAGATTCATCCGCGTAAACATTTCACTCAGCCAAAGATAAAATCTCACCTTGTCTTCTGAAAAGATGTACAATAATTCACCCGCCCCGTTCATCGAATCCGAGGTGAAAAACTATGTCTGTCCAACGTCACGATTGGTCGCTTCAGCGCAAGGGAATTATAGATCAGGAGCGTCATCAGGAGCGCGTCAAAGATGCGATCAAGAAAAATCTCGGCTCCATTGTTTCCAACGAATCCATTATTTTGTCGAATGGGCGCAAGAAGGTGAAAATCCCGATGCGGGCATTGGACGAATATAAATTCCGCTTCGATCACACCAAACGAAAACACGTTGGTCAGGGCGACGGAAAAACGAAAGTTGGAGATGTCATCGGACGCGAAAACCAGCCCGGACAACAGGGCAGCGGACAGGGCGAAGCGGGCAATGAAGGCGGACAGGATTTTTATGAAACGGAAGTCAATATTGATGAAATCGCCGCTTTGATTTTTGAAGATTTGCAGCTCCCATTTCTGGAAGAAAAAGCGCAAAAAGCTGTTCCCGCCCGCACGACAAAATTCACCGAAATCCGTCGTGTCGGAGCGATGTCTAATCTCGATAAGCGGCGTTCGATGCTGGAAAATATTCGTCGTAATGCGCGTGAACACGGACGTGCCAAAGTTGGTGGCTTCAAAAAAGATGATCTGCGTTTTAAGAGCTGGGAAGAGGATGTGCGCTTCGAATCCAACGCTGCCATTATTGCGATGATGGACGTTTCAGGCTCCATGAGCGAATTCAAAAAATACATTGCCCGGAGCTTCTTTTTCTGGATGGTTCGCTTTTTGAGAACCAAATACGATCAAGTCAAAATCGTTTTTATCAGCCATCACACCGAAGCCAAAGAAGTGACCGAAGAACAATTTTTCACACAAGGTGAATCCGGTGGTACGGTCGTTAGCTCTGCCTATAAATTGGCTCTCGACATCATTGACGAACGCTTCCCGACGCGTGATTGGAATGTCTATCCGTTTCATTTTTCGGATGGCGATAATTATTACTCCGATAACGATGAAGCCGTTGGATTGGCGGATAAATTAATTGAGCGATGTAATTTATTTGGCTACGGCGAAATCGGTGAAGAAGGCGGCGGAATGTATCGCCGCAGCTCCGGCGCATTGCTGTCAATTTTTACAGATCGAATCAAAAAACAGGCGCGATTTATTGGCGTAAAAATTGACGAAAAAGAAGATGTGTATCCGGCGCTGAAAAAGTTTTTTGGCAAACAGGAAACTGAGGCTTAAATTTTTGCTTTCAAATTTGCCACACGCATAACTTTCAGGTACAAATAATACCTTAAAATTATGCAACCAATTGTACAAATTTCTCTTGATCTCACTGACATTAACGAAGCCATCGAAACCGCCCGCATCGCACTCGAAGCAGGCGTAGACTGGCTCGAAGCTGGCACGCCGCTGATTCTTGCTGAGGGTTTGCACGGCGTTCGTGCGCTCCGCAAAGAATTTCCTGACACGCCTATCGTTGCTGATTTAAAAACGATGGATGGTGGTTATCTCGAAGCCGAAATGATGGCAAAAGCTGGTGCTACGCACGTCGTTGTGATGGCGCGTGCGCATGCTGAAACCATCAAATGCGTCGTCAAAGCCGGACGCGATTTCGGCGTCAAAGTCATGGGCGATAATATGGTGTTTGATGACAAAGCCGCTGCCAGTCGAATGCTGGAAGATTTAGGCTGCGATTATATCGTGCATCACACGGGCTTCGACGAACGCAACGGAATTTTTGCGGACACTGGCAAAATGCTCAGTCCGCTAGATGATCTCGACGCCGTAGTCAAAGCTGTCAGCATTCCCGTCCAGGCGGTCGGCGGACTTACCATTGAACAGGCGATTTCAATGCCGAAGCGCGGCGCACCACTCGTAGTCATCGGCGCACCGCTCGCCATTGACGCGCATTCGTTCAGCGTCGCCAGTAATGATCTGAAAACAGTTTTGATGGAAATTACCCGGAGGATTAGAGAGTAACCACGAGAGGCGTAGAAGGCACAAAACCTTTGCGCTTTCTGTGCTTTTTGCGGTTATTCCTTTTTGTTTTATGGCAAACTCAATGGCAGCAGTCGTGCAATACGACTTAATACCCGGTTCCGTCGAAGTCCGCGAATTACCAATTCCTGAAATTGGCGAAGACGAAGTTCTCTTACGCGTTGGCGGCGTCAGCGTTTGCGGTAGCGACGTACATCAATACCACGGTTCGCAAAGCTGGGCGGTGAATACGCCGGTAGTGCTAGGTCACGAGTTTGGTGGGACTATTGCGGCAATCGGCAAGCGCGTGAAAAATTTCAAAGAAGGCGACCGCGTAGTTTCTGAAACCGCATCGTACATCTGCGGCAAATGCATGATGTGCCGTACGGGTGATTATAATTTATGCCCTGAGCGCAAAGGTTTCGGCTACGGCATCAACGGCGGCATGGCGGATTATGTAAGTGTGCCGGAACGTTGCCTGCATCGCATTCCTGACACGTTGCCGTTTGAAAGAGCTGCGTTGACGGAGCCGTGCTGCGTGGGCTACAACGCAGTTGCGGTCAAGAGCAACGTCAAACCTGGCGATATAGTTGTCGTGCTTGGCCCCGGTCCCATTGGTTTGTTGTGCGCAGAAATGGCGCGCTTGAACGGGGCAGGAACTTTGATTGTGACCGGAACTGCGCAGGACGAGTCGCGCTTAGCGGCGGCGCGTGAATTGGGCGTGACGCATACCGTCAATGTGCAGGAAACGGATTTGATTGAATTTGTGCGCAACCTTGGCGATGGACTCGGAGCCGATTTAGTAGTTGATGCCGCCGGCTCTTCGGCTGCGCTGAAACAAGCCCTCGAAATTGTGCGTCCCGGCGGACAAATTACGAAAGTAGGCTGGGGGCCGCAACCGTTGAATTTCTCACTTGATCCACTTGTGCAAAAAGCTGTGACTTTGCAAGGCAGTTTTAGCCATACGTTCCGTAATTGGGAAAAAGTCGTCGCAATATTGGACGCGAAACAAATCAATCTTGATCCCATCATTAGCCGGATTGCTTCGTTCACCGATTGGAAAGATTGTTTTGATGGAATGCACGCTGGAAAATATGTGAAGGCTGTTTTGCAGCCGCAATAATAAATTTGGAGGATTGCTTGTGTTAAGCCTAAGGTCTCTGCGAGAAGTTGGTGATGCAATGGAACGCGAAGAAGTATATCTTCAGAAAGAGGAAACTCTTGAGCAGCGGGTCACTACCTTTCTTAGTCTGTATCGGGCATCGTTCCCCTTTTTTGCTGAAACGAAAGACCTTTTTTTGCCTGAGCGCGAGCAACATTTGGTGCAGTTGCAATCCAGACTACAAAAGCTCGACGAGTGGCGACGAAACCAGACATGAACTCAAATCAGAACCCATTTCAAACAGCGGCTCTTTTTCAGCGAGCCTTACAGGATGGCGGAATTGAATCGGTCGTGATTGGTGGTTTGGCAGTTACTATTTGGGGCGAGCCACGTGCGACAAAAGATGCTGATATTCGAGTTCACTTACAACGTGAGGAAGCCGAAAAATTGCTTGCCGCGCTTCCATTCAATTTAACTTTTCCGGGGTTGACTTCTAATGAAACCCCAGTCGAAAAGCTCAAGCGGTATGGCTTTCTCTTCACAGCAACAGAAGCGCAGGATCGCGTAGATCTCATGCTGGCAGACACTGCATTTGATGTAGCTGTAGTTGAGCGCGGTAAGCTGTATGAAATCCCTGTCTCGAATGTTCAAATCAGAGTCTGCACGCCAGAAGACCTAATTATTTACAAGCTGGTTTCTACCAGACCACGAGATCAATCAGATGCAATGAGTGTTGTGAAAAAGCAAATTAAAAACTTGGATCACACGTATATTGAAGACTGGTTGCGCCAATTTGAAATGGCTCTGGATGATTCAACGCTTGTGAATGCTTATAGGAAGATGGTTACTGGATATAGTTAAAAAAGTCGTTATGCCTAAATTAAGTGCTTTCCCGAAATGTTACATGGATGATTTGTGTGTCACGAAAACGATGACGCTCTTTGATTGGATTGATCTCGCGGCTACGCTGGGCGTGGACGGTGTGGAAATGTATCCCGGATTTTTTGCGAGCTTTGACACTGATTATGTGACGAAGATCAAGCAGCACGCTGACTCTAAGGGCTTGGCAATTCCGATGATGTGTTGCTCACCGGATTTTACGCAGCACGATTCCGCCGCACGCGCTGAAGAACTCGAAAAAGAAAAATTCTGGATTGATTTGACGGCGCAGCTCGGCGGAAAATTCTGTCGTGTCTTGACAGGCCAACGCCGCGAAGATGTTTCTCGCGCAGATGGAGTCTGCTATTCCCTCGAAGGAATTAACGCTGCAATTCCGTACGCTGCCGAACGCGGAATCGTCTTGAATATGGAAAACCATTACAAAGACGGCTACTGGAAATACCCCGAATTTGCGCAGCATTTGGATGTATTTCTCGAAATCATTAACCAGATTGATTCGCCGTGGTTCGGCGTGAATTTTGATCCATCGAATTCAATTATTTGTGGTGAAGACCCGCTGGATGTTCTTGCCGCCGTCAAGCATCGTGTAGTCTCCATGCACGCCTCAGACCGCTATTTAATCAGCGGTACGATTGAAGATTTGAAATCACAAGATGGCTCGCTGGGCTATGCAAAAAACTTACGACATGGTGTAATCGGGCAAGGGCTAAATGATTACGACGCAATTTTTTCGACGCTCAAAGGCGAAGGCTTTGATGGCTGGATTTCAATCGAAGACGGCGAAAACGGGATGGATGAATTGCGAGAATCCGTACAATTTTTACGCAAGAAAATTGCGCAACATTTTTAATATTTACGACAGGCGTCTCGCCTACCCTACTTTAAAACTATGAATCGTTTACAAAATAAAATTGCAGTTATCACCGCCTCTACCGCCGGAATGGGCGAAGGCATTGCTCGATTATTCGCCAGCGAAGGTGCGAGCGTAGTCATTTCCGGTCGTAACGAAAAAAATGGTCAGGCCATTGTCGAAAGCATTATGGCTGATGGAGGACAAGCTACTTTCCAACGAGCAGACGTGACCAACGAAGCCGAATGTCGCGCTTTGGTGGATCGTGCTGTCGAAGTGTATGGAAAAGTAGATGTGCTGGTCAACAATGCAGGCGACAGTACCCGCTGCACCATCGAAGACACGACGGTTGAATTATGGGATCACCTCTTTGCCGCCAACGTGCGAGGAGCTTTTATTTGTTCTCAGCAATTCGTCAAGCACAACATCGAGCGGCGTACCGGATCAATTGTGAACATCGGTTCTGTGAATGCCTACATCGGTGAACCGAAGCTAATGGCGTATTCATCGGCAAAAGGTGCATTGATGACCTTTACCAAAAACAACGCCAGCTATTTGACGAAATACCGCATTCGCGTAAATCAGCTCAATGTTGGTTGGACAGAAACCCCGAACGAACATGCCGTCAAAAAGCTGGAAGGCAAGGGAGATAACTGGTTAGAGGAAGCTGTGAAAACACGCCCGTTTGGACGTTTGTTATTGCCGTTAGATATTGCCTACGCCGCGATTTATTTCGCCAGCGATGAAAGCGAATGCATTACCGGGTCAGTGCTTGATTTAGAACAAAATCCAGTGGGTGCTTCGCCGAATTTGTAGCTTTAAGCGGAATTCAATTAATGAGCGTCTATCAGCTTTCGTTTGCACTTTGCAGCGACTGATGAGACGCTCATTTTTATTTTGTTGATTAAATTATCTATGAAACCAGCTTACTCAAAAATCGGCTTCGTCAGTCTCGGCTGTCCCAAAAATCTAGTGGATAGCGAAGTGATGATGGGGCAACTAAAATTGCACGGCTACGAATTGACGACTGACCGCGATGAAGCGGATGTGATGGTCGTCAATACTTGTGGCTTTATTGATTCTGCCAAGCAGGAATCTATTGACACGATTCTGGAAATGTCCGCGTTGAAGGACACGGGCAAGCTCAAACGCTTAGTCGTCGCGGGCTGCCTCGTCGAACGTTATCGCCAGGACTTGTTAAATCAATTGCCCGAAGTTGACGCCGTACTCGGAACCAGCGAAATCGAAAAAATTGTCGCGGCGGTTGATCCTGCTGCCGTAGCCAAACAGGACGCAGCATTCGTCGCGTCCAATAGTTGGATGACGCGTGGATTGCCGACGTATCTTTACGATGAAAATACGCCGCGTGTGCTGGCTACGCCGAAGCATTTTGCGTATGTGAAAATTGCGGAAGGCTGCGATCACACTTGTGCGTTTTGCGCGATTCCGCAAATGCGCGGTAATTATCGTTCGCGCCGCGCTGCTTCCATCATCAACGAAGCGCACCAACTCGCCGCGCAGGGCGTCAAAGAATTAGTGTTGATTTCGCAGGATTCTACGCAGTACGGTTTGGATTTAGGCTTGAAAGACGGTCTCGCAGATTTGCTGAAAGGTTTGGCGCAAGTGGACGGCATTGAATGGATTCGCATCATGTACACCTACCCGAATTCGCTGAGCGATGCGACGCTGGCGGTAATGGCGGAAGAGCCGAAGGTTTGTAATTATTTAGATATGCCGCTCCAGCACGCGAGCGCGAATATGCTGAAGCGGATGCGACGCGGCGGCAATCGTGCGATGCTTGAAAAATTGCTTGGACGCGCCCGAAAATTCGTACCGGAAATTGCCTTGCGGACTACGTTGATTGTCGGCTTCCCTGGCGAAACGGAAGAAGATTTTGAAGAGCTAATGCAATTCGTCAAAGACATCGAATTCGACCGCGTTGGCGTGTTCACTTACTCTGATGAAGAAGGTACGCACGGTTTTGATTTGGATGGCAAAGTTCCCGTCAAAACAATGCGCTCACGCCGTGCCAAGCTGATGCGCGAACAGCAAAAAATCTCCAAACGCAAAAACAAAGCGATGATCGGAAAGCAATTCCGCGCTTTGTTAGAAGGCGTTTCCGACGAAACAGAATTGTTATTGCAAGCCCGACTCGAAACACAAGCTCCCGAAGTTGACGGGCATATTTTGATTAATGATGTACCGGAAGATTTTGCTGGAAAGCCGGGAGATTTCATCAATATCGAAATCACGGAAGCGCACGATTATGATTTGATTGCACGAATTTTTTGAGGAGTAGCAGCCTTGAATTCTTCACCACAAATTATCATCCTTGCCGGGCCGAATGGAGCGGGTAAATCTACGATGGCTCCGTATTTATTGCGTGATTGGTTAGGGCTGATGGAATTTGTAAATGCTGATGTGATTGCCAGCGGGTTATCAGCGTTTGATCCAGAACATGCTGCGATGGACGCAGGGCGAGTGATGCTGAATCGGTTGCGTGAGTTAGCTGTGCAAAAAAAGAATTTTGCTTTTGAAACTACGTTGGCGACACGTTCTTATGCGAAATGGTTGCGGCAACTCCGGCAGGAAGGGTATCGCATCAATTTAATTTTTGTCGCGCTTGATAGTGCTGACTTGGCAGTGCAAAGAGTGAACGCACGAGTGGCTGCTGGTGGACATAACATTCCCGAAGAAACGATCAGACGCCGCTATGAAAAAGGAGTTCGCAATTTTTTTCATTTGTATCAGGAATTAGTAGAAACGTGGGCTGTCTACGATAATTCAGTTTTACAATCGTCACAGCTTGTGGCGGAAGGAGAAGGGCGAAGCGTCAAAGCGATTCATCTGCCAAGACAATGGAGCAGTTTTTGTAATGCCTGAGAGTTATCATGAAACAACAATCACAGCTTCCCGATAAACTTTTGACTACGCATAGTAAGGAAATCGAAGAAATCTTGCGTCGTGCGGTTCAAAATGCCTTATGGAAACATAAGCAATTAGGGCAATCCATCGCCGTTTCGCGTAATGGTAAAGTCGTCATCATTCCACCTGAAGAAATTCAAGTGGATGAAGAAAATTTGCAACGATAAAAATTCTATTCTTACTGAGATTTTTCTTCTTCTTCGCCTTTCAGCAAAAGATTGATGTACTGCACGACGCCTTTGTTGGTAATGCCTTTGTTGATGCGGTCAGTCCAGATGCAGAGGGCGCGTGCCAGTTTCGATTGGGTTTCTACCAGTGTCACTCCGAAATGGTTCAGGTGAAATTTTGCTCCGCTCAGCTCTACATCCACATCGCCAATTTCTAAAAGCATATCCGGGCAATGCGCTGATTTTTCGATCTTGGCGGAGATATTATTCGTGGTGATGTTGGCGGGGATCTTGGCGATTGGCTGATTCAGTGCTTTGGCAATTTTTGTGCGTTCGGCTTCTGGCAAGGTATAGACGAGGTTCCCGATCAACGTTCCGTCCTGATTCGCAGACGCCAGTGTGAAGACAGCCGCTCCTTTAATTTCTAATTTCTCAGCTTGCGCGACAACAATTTTACTGGCGGTCGAAAGTGTTTCGGTATGTTTGATTTTGTCTTGAGCGGCGGCAGAAATGCATAACAAACAGATGAAAAGAAAAGCGTGAAAATTCATACAGATAAAAATAATAATGGCGCAATCAACCAGAGGGAGCAGTCCTAAAACTGAATGCTCGCAACGAGGGGATTGCGCCAATTTGTTAAGGTTCGTTATCGAACCGAGGCGTAAATCTTGCCGTCCAGAACGGTGATCGTATCTTTAATGCGGTTGTAAATAGCATCCGCATCAATGCCAAATTTTGCGTGCAGCAACGATTGACTGCCGTGTGGAATCAGCACATCGGGCAAGCCTAAACGGATGACACGCGGACCTGCATATAGAGCATTATTCGCTTCCATCATTTCGAGGACAGCACTGCCGAAACCGCAATTCAAGTACGATTCTTCGACGGTCAAAATTAAGCGATGAGATTGTGTTAACGCCAACAGTAAATCTTCATCTAAAGGTTTGACGAAGCGAGCGTTGACGACTGTTGCGCGAATTCCTTCTTTGGCTAAACGATCTGCTGCTTTTAATGCCGCGTACGTCGCAGTTCCGAACGCGAAGATGGCTATGTCGCCGCTGACATCGGTCACGAGTTCTGCTTTGCCAATTTCCAGGGGACGAATTTGTTCGTCCATGGAGACGCCAAAACCATTGCCACGCGGGTAGCGCAACGAAGCTGGATGCCCGCAATCAATTGCAGTCAGCAGCATCCGACGTAATTCATTTTCATCTTTGGGAGCCATCACGATTTGAT
Organism: Blastocatellia bacterium; assembly: GCA_043783625.1. Classification (GTDB taxonomy): domain Bacteria; phylum Acidobacteriota; class Blastocatellia; order RBC074; family RBC074; genus JAFDVL01. The sequence goes on from JAYVZE010000049.1 coordinate 66,728, forward strand.
TCGGCATGATACGCAAAAATCCAACATCCAATAATCCGTGATGCGTCGGGCCATCGGCTCCCGCAATGCCACCGCGATCCATTGCAAAAGTGACAGGCAAATCCATCAGGCAAACATCGTGATAAATTTGATCGAAGGCGCGTTGCAGGAACGTCGAATAAATTGCGACGACAGGCTTGAAGCCCTGTGTTGCCATTCCGGCGCAGAAGGTGACGGCGTGTTGTTCGGCAATTCCCACGTCAATGGCGCGTTTGGGAAATTCCTTCATCACCTTGCTTATGCCGGTTCCATCGGGCATCGCCGCAGTCACCGCCGTGACTTTTTCATCCTGCCGCATGATGTCAATCAATGCACTAGCGAACACCGCCGTGAACGAAGGCGCAGGAGCTGATTCCTTAATAAATTTCCCGCTCGACACTTCAAAAGCGGAAGTTCCATGCCACGTTGATTGATCGGCTTCGGCAGGCGCGTAACCTTTGCCTTTGACCGTCAGCGTGTGAATGATAATTGGACCATCTGCTTGCTTGGCTTCTTCAAGAGCTTTTAGTAATGCGCCAGTATCGTGACCGTTGACCGGCCCCATATATCGGAAGCCGAGTTCTTCGACGAAAACTCCCGGGACGATGGCAGTCTTGATCGCGTCTTTGACATCTTTGGCAGTTTGGAAAACGAGGTCACCAATGCCTGGAATCGCTTTCAGAATTTCTTCAAAATCTTCTTTGAAGCGATGATAGGTTTGTCCTTTTCTGAGGCGCGTTAAATATCCTTCCAACGCACCAACTGAAGGCGAAATAGACATTTCATTATCATTGAGAATAATGATGAGCTTTGTTTTCAAGTGTCCGGCTTGATTAATGGCTTCGCACGCCATGCCTGTCATGATCGAAGAATCACCGATGACGGCAACGACGTGATTTTTATCTCCGGCGATGTCGCGGGCGACTGCCATGCCGAGTGCTGCGGAAAGCGAAGTCCCGGCGTGTCCGGCTTCAAATTCATCGTAGACACTTTCGTCACGCTTGAGAAATCCTGATAAGCCATCGTACTGGCGAATGGTATGCAATTGATCGCGTCGTCCGGTCAGAATTTTATGCACATAAGCCTGATGACCTACGTCCCAGACCAATTTGTCTTTGGGCGTTTCAAAAGCATAATGCAAAGCAATGGCCAGTTCGACTGCGCCGAGGCTGGCTCCGGTATGACCTCCGATTTTGGAAAGAGTTTCGATCATGTATTCACGCGCTTCAGCGGCAACTTGTGGAAGTTGCTCCGGCTTAAGCTGGCGTAAATCGGCAGGGTCGTTAATTTGCTTTAGTAAATTCATAAAATTCCAGGCTACTTCGTGAGTGACGAATTAAGCGTGAATCGTCATCGAATTGTAGAATTATAGCAGGAGATAGTCTTAAAAATACAATAACCGAAGCGGCAAAAAAATAATGAGAGACAAATATGACAATCCTGACAATAGTGAAATTTTAGTAAGAGCCGGAGGATTTTACACTCACTGGCATTTGACCTTTGGATTCCTGGACAATAGCGATTCCCGCGCTCGCGCCAATGCGCGTAGCTCCTGCCGCAATCATTTCGCGTGCTGAAGTTAAATCTTTCACACCGCCTGCTGCTTTGACACCGATACTTGCACCGACGGCTTGCCGCATCAATGCGATGTCCGCGACAGTCGCGCCGCCTTTGCTGAATCCCGTCGAAGTCTTGACAAAATCAGCACCTGCTTCTTTCGCAAGCAAACACGCACGTGTTTTTTCTTCGTCGGTGAGCAGCGCAGTTTCGATGATCGTTTTGACGATGGCGCAGGATTCGTGCGCGGCTTCGACAACGGCGAGGATGTCGCGGAAAACAATATCAGCAAGCCCGGATTTCAACGCGCCGATATTGATGACCATATCAATTTCGGTTGCGCCGTCGAGGATTGCACGGCGCGTTTCATACGCTTTTACGTCGGGCAGAGTCGCGCCGAGTGGAAACCCGATCACCGTGCAAACCTTCACCGGCGAGCCGAGCAACAACAACGCCGATTGCTTGACCCACGTCGGATTCACGCAAACCGAAGCGAAACTAAATGTCCGCGCTTCATGACAAAGTTTTTCGATTTCGGCTTTGGTCGCGTCAGGTTTGAGCAACGTGTGGTCAATGTATTTTGCGACTTCGGCATTGGCGGCGGCGGATTCACCAAACGCTAAGCCAATGCGCGAAGCTCCAGCGTCGAGTGCGCACGCGAGTGAATGCGGTGTGCATCCGCAATGCGCATCGTTGATTGTGCCGTTCAAGCGCGCGAAGACTAAGTCGGTGATTTGTTCGATTAAGGTATTTATTTCAGTAGCCATTAACAACAACTCTTTCTCGGACGTTCTTCATCCGGTGGCTGACCCGCAGTATATCCGCGCAGCACATTACAAATGATATGCCACAGATGCTGAACTTGTTGAAGTAGGGAATGATTCATTATTTCAACACAACCTTACGCACGATACCTTGGAACCACGAGAGCGGCAACAATCTGCGCAGTGCCAACAACGGCGCAGAGTTCACTTGATACCGCAATTTTCCTGAACCATCCGTAGCCGCTTGATAAATTACTTTTGCGACTTTTTCCGGCCCTGGCGCAGTCTCGCCGAACTTGTTCATGTTCGCCATCGCTTTGTTGACATAAGCATCATACGCCGTTAAGTCCGGCTTCGTCATGACATCCATCGAGCGATCGTAAAAATCTGTTTTGATCGCACCGGGTTCGATGATTTTGATGCGGATGTTGAAGGGCTGCAATTCAAACTACAGCGATTCAGAAAATCCTTCGACCGCCCATTTTGTGCCGTGATAAAGGCTGTAGAGCGGAAACGTCAACTGTCCGCCCATCGAAGCGACGTTGATAATTGTGCCACCGCGTTGTTCACGAAAATGCGGAATAATTTCGCGGCACACATTCATCAATCCAAAAACATTTGTATCAAATTGTCGTTGAATTTGTTCGTTCGTCGAAGCTTCAAACGCTCCGACTAAACCGTACCCTGCGTTATTGACAACCGCATCAATACGTCCGAATTTATTGATCGTATCGCTGATTGCTTGTTTGATGGAATCAATCTCAAGCACGTCTAATCGCATTAAGGTGACGTTGCTGTGCTGCGCCCACTCACCAGCTTTTTCAGGCGTGCGCATCGTAGCGACCATCTTCCAACCACGTTCCGCAAAATAAATCGCCGTCGCTTTGCCGATGCCGGAAGATGAGCCTGTGATGAGAATTGTTTGGGGCATAATTTCTCTTTAGTTTTTATTCGCGAAGAAAACAATAGAAATCAAAAGGCAAATATCAAAAGTCAAAAAGCAAAAGGTCGGAAGATATTTTTCTTTTTATCTGAAAAAAATAAAGTGCCGCCCTTTTGCCTTTTGACTTGCATTTTGTTTTTGGAAGAATTAATCAAATTTCGGATGCATCGTATGCCACTTCGTCGCTTTCTCATACGCCAGCGCAACTCGCAGCGGCGTCACCTCATCGTACAATTTGCCCGTAAACATTATGGCTTGCGGCAAATTGTTGATGAAGCCGCAGGGCAAGACAGCTTGCGGATGTCCGGTCAAATTGGTAATCAACAAACTCGCGCTGCCCGGTGCAGGTGACACGAACGCGTCCCAATTTTGCATGAGCGTTTCCATTTCGCGCATCAGCAAAGTGCGGGCGCGTTGAGCGCGTAAATATTCAACTGCGGGAATGAAACGCGCAGAGCGAAACGAATTCGGCCAATCGTTCGGGCTTTGTCCTGAAAGCTGATTGATGCCGCCGTCGCGCGTCAAATCGTCAAACGCCGTAGCCGCTTCTGCGGTCAAAATAATCCGCAAACTATCCGTGGAAAATTTCGGTAATTCGAGAGGTTCTAATTTTGCGCCCGCGCTGCGCAAGGCATCCAACGCTTCGGCGTACATTTTCTTTCGTGGTTCATCCGTGCCGCTTTCAAATTCTGTTTTGAGATACCCGATTTTCAACTTGGAAATATTGGTGTCCGGCGTCCAATTGAATGGCACATCCAGCGCAGTTTCATCGCGTCCGTCCGCGCCATAGATCGCGTCCAGCACCAGCGCACAATCTTCGATGCTGCGACAAATCGGGCCGACTTTATCCATCGTCCAACTCAGTGCCATCGCGCCGTAGCGACTCACGCGCCCGTAGGTCGGACGCAAGCCCGCAACGCCGCAGCGCGAAGACGGAGAAACAATCGAGCCGAGTGTTTCAGTCCCAATTGCAAAGCCCACAAGTCCCGCCGAGGTTGCCGAAGCTGCGCCTGCGGATGAACCGCTGGAACCAATGCGGTCTTCTTCTGGTTGCCATGGATTGCGCGTCACGCCCGCGAACCATCTGCCGCCTTGTGCTAACGCGCCCATCGAAAGTTTCGCCAATAAAATCGCACCTGCCTCGCGCAACCGCTCAACGACAGTCGCATCATAATCAATCATCTGATTGCGATACGGCTCCGCGCCCCATGTCGTCGGGATGCCTTTTGTAGCGAACAAATCTTTTACGCCGCACGGAATGCCATGCAACGCCCCGCGATATTTGCCGCGCTTGATTTCAGCTTCAGCTTGCGCGGCTTGTTTGAGCGCGAGTTCTTCCGTCAGCGTGACTACGTTCAGCAATTTGGGCGAATATTTTTTCAGCCGCGCCAGATACATTTTCGTTAATTCAACGGGCGAAACTTTTTTGGTGCGGACAAGTTCGGACAATTGGGCTACGGAACAGAACGCGAGGTCTTCAAGCGAATTATATTTCGGGATTTCGACTTTGCCAGCTTTGATCTTGCCGCGTTGTGGTGTTTGCGAAGGCAATTTTTTGGCAGGCAATGCGGGATGAAACGAAGTCGCCAGCGGCGTATCAAGCGGGACATTAATTTTGCGGAGCGATTCATAGCGTGCGAGATTTTGATTAACGTTATTCAGTGCCATCATCTCGTGCGCTTCGGTGAATTCGATACCGAAGATTTGCTCGGATGTGCGCAAAATTTCTTTGGTGATTTTTTGCGGGGACTGTACTTGCTGTGCAGGGCTGTTGATGTTAGTGAGCGATAAGCTTGCCACGCCAGCAGCAGGAAACGTTTTGACGAATGAACGGCGGGTGATAGATCGAAACTTCTTTTTCATGTCACTATAAAACTAAGTAGAGGGTACGGGTTTAGATTAAATTTCTTAGATGATTAAGATTTATGACATCAATACCGCTATTTTTCAGGTATCCAGCAAGTCGAGAATCATTAGTTAGCACCAGATACTTTTTACCAATACTGATGATCCCTGTGTCTGCCAAGCCGAATTGGAGAAACTCTGATTTTTTTGAGATGGCGGAGCTTGATTCGCAAATCTCACCAAATGCGCTGATTAATTGAGAAAATATCTCGAATAATGCTGAGTTGATTTTATTGGCTTTGTCGTTAGGTTTGAATTGGGCTGCAAAATCACTAACTTCAGTCAAAATATGAGGCGTGGTGAAAACTTTAGGAAATAAGCCAATAAGTTTGTCTAATAATTGAAAGTCATCCAAACTAAATTCACAGGTTTTTTTAAATGTAGAAATTTCATGAGGGGCAAATGTACCGATAATGTAGAGTAAGAGTAAATTGGTATCAATTAATACTCCGGTTTTATGATAACGCTGAATTAAGGTTAAAGCGTAATCATTCACGCTGTTTGTGCCTCTCTTATCTTCATCGAAACAAAATTGCCAGAGGTAGAGTCAATCTTAAATACTTTATATATTCTAACGGAAGGTCTCAGCGCATAGCTGATTTTCTGTAAATCATTTTTTGGATTCATCGGTGGAGGTGCTGTAAAGCCTAAAGTTATGAGCCAAAATTTACCATCTTCTGACTGTTCAATTTCTTCTAGCAATAGATTATCAGGCTCGTAACTATATACTTCTTTAACCTTATTAACGGCTGCTGAAACAGCTTTTTTTGCTTCAATCATATTTTTACCTCTGAAATCATTTTTCTTTCAGAAAAGAGAATAAATCAAAAGAAGATCAGTCACAATAAAATTGAATTAACCGTGAACAACTTGAAAAAAATGCTGCCCATTTTTGTGGGTCAAGTTTGCTTTCGTTAGCACCTTGATTGCCTTCAATCCGCTTACGGGAAATCTGGCGTGGGAACAAAAAGAAACAGCAGCCGATCATTGGCTGCTGCTTGCAAAAAATTTCAAATGAGGTGGCTTGATTAAGACTGCAATTCTTTGCCGGGCTTGAAGCGAATTGTTTTGCCTTCAGGAATGGCAACTTCAGTTCCGGTGCGTGGATTTCTTCCGATGCCGCGCTTACGGGCTTTGACGACAAAGACGCCGAAGCCGCGCAATTCAATTCGCTCGCCATTCTTGATTGCGTCTTTCATGGTTTCAAATAATGCTTCGACGGCAATTTCAGCCTTCATTTTCGGCACACCTGTGCGCTCTGCAACGTTGTTGATGATGTCCAGCTTAATCACAAAATCCTCCGATAAGTCGTATTGCTTGCTTCCGCTATGTTTCTGAAAAGGTTGGGAACTCGGTGCTATGTAACGAGTTATAAATGCGAACCGGATTATAGGAAGCTGGCGGGAGGGTGTCAAGAAATGAAACTGAAGAAATCAGGAAAAGTTAAGAAAGCCCTGAAAAACTAGAGAAAAAGAATTTGCTGACAGCGCATTTTTCTTTGCTGAGAGATGATTGCAGAGCTAGTTTTTTGATTTCCATACAGGACTTTGCGTAGCATCGGGTTATTGGGTAGACTGCTTCGTTAAGTTTGTAGAGTCTGTCAAGTCCATAGAGTTTTGAGAGTCTGAGGAATCCATTTTCCCAGCTTCATCTGCGCTCAGGACTTTATAGACTTTATGGACTCCATAGATTCTACAGACTTTTTAGCAGGAGAACCATGAGCGTCAAATCAGATAAATGGATTTTGCGGATGTGCCGCGAACAGCAATTAATCACGCCTTTTGATGAAGGCTTAGTCCGCGACATTGATGGGCGTCGGATTATTTCCGCCGGACTTTCCAGTTACGGCTACGATTTGCGTTTGGCGTCTGACGGCTTCCGCGTATTTTCGCCAATTGCCAGTGCTGAAATTGATCCAAAAAATTTTGACGAAAGCTCGCTGATTAGCGCACCAGTCCGTACAGGCGATGATGGTTCGCAGTATTGGCTGATGCCGCCGCACACCTACGCGCTGGGCGTGACCGTCGAAACGTTCAGCATTCCGCGCAATGTAATTGGAATTTGCTTAGGAAAATCCACCTACGCGCGTTCAGGAATCATCGTGAATACGACGCCGTTGGAGCCGGGATGGAAGGGAAGGCTGGTACTTGAATTTTCCAATTCGGCAGATTTGCCCGTCCGCATCTACGCCAACGAAGGCGTCGCGCAGGTGACTTTTTTTGAATCTGATGAAGAATGCGAAACGTCGTATTCAGACCGCAGCGGAAAATATCAACATCAGGAAGGTTTGGTGACGGCGCGGTTATAAGAGATTATTACTGAGACGTTTTTTCACTAATTAAATTTGTATTCTTGATATTTAGAGGGGGCTTGCAGGCTTTGTTTTGATAAAAAATCCCAAGCCAGTTGATTGATTTTGGGAGACAAATTGTAATAATCGTGATCATGGTTTTTTAGGATTATCATCTCAACAGGAAACCCTTGCTCCTTCAAAAAATCTTTTGTCTTAGTGACTTGCTCAACAGAAAAAAATCTATCTTTATCCCCTACGATAAATCCAATCGGTATTTTACGTTTCGCTCTGGAAGTGACTGAATCGCTTGGCAGTGAACCAGCATGTACATAGATTGAAGCAAAATATTCTGATTCTAATAAGCCGATTTCTAACGCGAATAAGGCACCTGCCGAATGTCCGAATAAATACACTCTTTTTTCATCTATTGAAAAATCCCGCTTCACTTTCTCAGTAATTTTGTAAAGGAATTCCGGGCCATCATCTGGGATACTCCATTCACGGGAGTTTTGCGCGTCGGGACCAATTAAAATAAGATTTTCCTTGCTTGCAATTTCTTTCCATTTTTCCACCAGTGAAAGACCATTCCGTCCTGATCCGTGAAGCAGGATTAGTAGCCCTATAGGTTTTTCGGTAGCAAGTGACGGTGGTACGAAAAGGTAGTAATTTCGTTCCTTACCAAGAACGGAAATCTTCTCTTTCGAAATCCCTTCAGTGGAAGGAATGAGCAGATAAAGCAGGATTATCGTAATTAAAATGGATTTGAATAAGTCCATAGTTTCTCCAAAAGAAAATAGAGCCTGTCAACTTGACAGGCTCCTTCAAAAAATCAAGCTAACTCACGTTATTGATGGAGTAAAAACACATCCCAAGCCCAGTGACCGATATGTGTTCCATTTGTATCATCTACTTTAGACCGATATTTGAATTCATTACCATATCTGTCCGTATAGGCTCCGTGACTGTTATAGTTCAGGCTAAGAGCCGATAATCCAACGCTTTTAAGAGGAATCAATTCATCAGATTCTGAGATACCATTCTGGTTATAGTCTATCCAAAGTCGAAGGAGTTTATAGATTTTATCTTGATTATCAATAGCTCCATCATTGTTGCCACCTTTGCCTAGTCCATCAAATACAGCCAGTGCCGCAAATCCATTACGAGTATTGGAATAAGGTTGAGGTGTAAAATTACCAAATAACTCAGTACCATTGTCAATTGTTCCATTTCCATTTCTATCAAGGACTAGAAATCCTTCATCAGAACGAGCTTTTGTCCAACTGAGTTTCTCTTTAATACCGTCCTTATTAAGATCAAACTTAACTCCTTGTGCAAGGTTGGTTAGTTCAAACCCATTTCCTTTAAGGTCTATGAGAATCGGGCTATAGCCCAAATTATAAAAATTTCCCATATCGCAATCACAACTTACCGGGTCTGGAACTCCTCCCTGATACGCGCAATTGTCAGCCTGACCCTGATTGCAGGATTGTTGATAGTCATTATTCGGATTGGGTCTAATCACTGGTGGAGGAAAGCTGCCATTCGCTCCCACAGTCTCTCCTACTCCCCCGGTAGCACCCCCGTTTGGTCCTTGGGGACCTGGTTCCCCTATTCCTTGGTCAGCTTGTTTTGGTCGGAGGGGGCAAAATCCACTTGCGTCACTTCCTCTGTCGCCAGGGACGCCACCAATACCACCTCTACCAGGTTGTGACCCCTCTCCTGGGAAACCATTTGGACCTGGATCCAAGATAGGACTTATGGTCCCATAATAATTGTAGGGGACTGGAGACAATGAGGTCGCCGCCATCACCACCTTCACCGCCGTCACCACCATCTCCGCCGTCACCCCCAGTTCCTCCAGTTCCACCCATTCCCGCAGGACCACCAGCTCCTAGAATAAAAGGACAACAGGGAACTCCATCACCACCATTGCCACCTTTTCCGCCTTCTCCACCGCGACCACCTGTTTGACCATCTGCACCTACTCCACCTCTTGTGCCATTTGAAGTGAACATAACGTTAGCACCAGGCTCGTTATCTCCTATTGAAATGTACCCGGTTCCACCCGTTTTACCTTTGCCGCCCCTTCCACCTTTGGCGGGTGTCGAGCCAGGTAAACCTGCGAACCCGAGAGCACCTGGCTTACCACTTTCTCCATCGCCGCAAACTCCGTTGTCGGCTTTAGCAGGAACTGCTGTTTGTCGCTCTGGTGTGTTTGGAATTGGTGGTTGCTTGCCGGGGTCACCAATCCCTTGGGGTGTCAAATCCAGACCTCGATCATCAAAGACCAATCCTTTAAATAATGTGAATAGTGGTTGTGTAGTAGGAAGGAAACTTGACTTATAGATTTGAGGAGATTGATTTTGGCTTATTTTCTTTTTCCGCAAACTACCAGATTCGATTATAAAAATATAGATGTCATAGCCATAGCTTTTCATCAAGGGACTCTGCCCCTCATATTCTATATTTCTTGCAATTATAACCGTATCTCCATCAAGCTCTACAAGCTCCGGCAAGGATAAAGTATTGGCGATTATTACACCGCTCAATCGTCCTTTTTCCTGTCGGTTTTTTCGGAATTCAGGATATGAGTTAAAATGAGGCTGCAATGTTTTACGCCAATTATCCGTTAGCAGCACATATGGGTTAAATGGCACCCCATGTTTTACTAATAAATCTTTGCCCTTTGAGAATTTCTCAACCATGCCTCGCGGGGTCTTCTGTTTTTTTTCACTCTTAGCGACAGCCGTATTATTTGCAGAAGCAGCATTATTTTTTGCTGCTGAATTCCATCGGCTGATAGGAAGGCAAATCATTACCGCGATAATAATTAAGTAGACCAACCAAGTTTGACGATACAGGCGAGTTAAAGCTTTTTTCATACTTCCTCCATGGATATTGATCCAAGCATTCTCTTAAATATAGAATAGCTGTGAACCAGTGTATTCTACAAGTAAGAAATATCTTGAATTTTCGTAATCATCTTTATCTCAACATAAATTATGGTGAGTACGATTTTACAAGTAAATTGAAAATAGCAGCTTTTCAGTAAATCAGGTTTTTACAGCTAAGGAAGTCGTTCTTTTATATTTTCTGTTGTTGTGTTGTGTAAATGCGTAATCTGTCTCTACTAAGATTGTGATAGATGTCGCCCAAGAACAAAGTGGAGTTTTGTTCTTGGCGAAAACGGTAATTACTTCATACTTATACCTTATAAGGTATAGCACGGTAGCAATTGATAAACAAGTGATCTTTTCAGGAGGAATCTCCTGATGGGACACTCAGCACGGCAAAAGCCTCAGCGATTGGCAGAAAAGCTGTTGCAAATTCGAGTATCTTTAAATTTGTCACAGACAGATTTGTTGAGAAAGCTTGGCTTAGAAGATGCGTATTTCTATACGATTATTTCTAAGAACGAACTCGGGTTACGTGAGCCAACATTGTTGGAGTTATTAGGATACGCCCAAATCGCAAATATTTATGTCGAAGTTCTTATTGACGATATGCTTGATTTGCCAAACGAAATTCCAAGTGTAAAAAAACACGAAGGGATAAAGCAGAAAAAATAGCTCTATCAGAAACAAGCATGGATATTCGCCAGTCACTTCTCGCCGAACATTCAAAACCGCAAACGATGCGCATCGTCGAATTTATCGGCGCGGATGAAAAACGTTTTGCGGAATTGATGAAGATTTTCTTCGCCGGAGAGTACCGCTTAACGCAGCGTGCGGCGTGGCCTTTAAATTATTGTGCGGAGCGGCATCCAGAATTGATTCAGCCGTACTTACCAAAATTATTGAATTGCCTGAGCCGTGATGACGTCCACGATGCCGTCAAACGCAACATCGTTCGCATGCTGCAATTTGTAGAAATCCCTAAAAAATTTCACGCCAAAGCATATTCGCTTTGTGTGGAATTGGTGGACGATCCAAACGAAGCCATCGCCATCAGAGTTTTTGCGATGACCGTTGCCGCACGAATTGCGAAACCAAAGCCTGAATTGATGAATGAATTACAGCTCATCGTTCGCCAACATTTACCGCACTCCACCGCAGCTTTTCAAAAACGAGCACAGCAACTTTCACTTTAATCTAAAATCAAAAAAGGAAAAATTTATCCACGAAGTTCAGGTCACGAAGGGAAGAACAAAGAAGAGATTGCAGGAAAAGGCTTGTCTTTGCTTCGTGACCTTCGTGTACTTCGTGGATAATTGTTTTGTCCCTACCTGACTTTGCCGCGCAGCATTGCTAGAATGGAAGCCAAGATGAATACACCCGCCCTAACAGATAGTCACGGTCGCGCCATTCGGGATTTACGGATTTCGATTACGGATCGGTGCAATTTTCGCTGCTTTTATTGTATGCCGACCGAAGCGATGGAGTGGCAGCCAAAATCTGAAATTTTGAGCTACGAAGAAATCATTCGGCTGACAGAAATTTTTGTATCGCTTGGCATCAACAAATTGCGCGTGACCGGAGGCGAACCGATGATTCGCCGCGACATCGAAGATTTAATTGCACCACTCGCCGCGATTCCCGGTGTCGAAGATTTGGCGATGACTACGAATGCACATTTTTTGCGTGGACGCGCCGAAGGTTTGAAAAAAGCTGGCTTGCAAAGACTAACTGTTAGTTTGGATTCATTGACGCCGGAGCGTTTCGCGTTGTTGACAGGTCGTAACGAATTGCATCGCGTCCTTGACGGAATTGATGCCGCCATCGAAGCGGGTTTGCATCCGGTCAAAATTAACAGCGTCACCATTCGTGGCGTCAATGACGATCAGGCGTTGGGCTTTGCTGAGATGGCACGTAACAAAGGTGTCAGCGTGCGCTTCATCGAATTTATGCCGCTCGACAACGGCAAAGTCTGGCGGCGCGAAATGGTCATGCCGGGCGATGAAGTCCGCGCAAAAATTAATGCAGTTTTTCCGCTTATGCCTGTGACTTCTGAAAATCTAAGTGAGACTTCAAGACGCTGGAAATTTGCGGACGGCGCACCCGGCGAAGTCGGCTTCATCAATCCCGTCACACAACCGTTTTGTGGACATTGCAGCCGCATCCGATTGACTGCCGACGGAATGATTCGCACGTGCTTGTTCTCGAACGTCGAACACAACATCAAACGTCTGCTGCGCGGCGGCGCAAGCGATAGCGAATTAGTAGATTTCATCATCGCTACCATTGCCAAGAAAGAAGACCGCCACCACATCAACGACCCCGAATTTGTGCAACCACTCAGAACGATGTCTTGTATCGGAGGATAATTTTTTATGTCTGCTGTGATTGAAATGCTTCATACCGTTTCTGTTGCTCCCGGTTTGCGACGATTTACGGCTAAGGATTATTACCGCATGCTCGAAGCCGGAATTCTGCATGAAGATGATCCTGTCGAATTGATTAGAGGAGAACTCAGAACGATGTCACCCAAAGACCCCAGACACGCATCTGGAAATACCCGCGCCAATCGTTATTTCACGCGGCTGCTGGGCGATCAGGCAATTATTCGCATTCAAGACCCGATTCACCTTGATGATTTTTCCGAACCGGAGCCGGATGTCGTGTTAGCAGCTTTGGCAGATGACGAATATGATTATCACCATCCGAAGCCGGAAGAAATTTATTTGGTGTTAGAAGTTTCTGACAGTAGCCTTGATTATGACCGTGAAGAAAAAAGCAGACTGTATGCGCAAGCCGGAGTTCAACAATACTGCATCTTGAATGTGCGTGATCGTGAGCTGGAAGATTATCGCCATCCTGGCGCCAACGATTATCGCAGCAAACAAACATACACGGCAGAACAAAGTTTTTCTTTGGCAGCTTTCCCTACCATTACTGTTGAAATAGCGGCTCTGTTGCCGAGTTCTGGCAAAACGAAACCGCCGCGCAAAAGGAGATAACGTATATGTTCAGAAAATACTTCACCTGTTTTTTGATAGTCCTGTTATTGAATTTACAACTCTTCGCGCAGACGAAAATTGACAAAAAAGCCGCGCAAGAAGCTGCCCGCGTGGTGCAACTAAAAATTGCAATGAATGCGGTCGGGCTTGGCGATACGGCTCCGGCAGAATTGAAACTGAAAAGTGGCGGCAAGCTGGTGGGTTACATCAGCGAAATGAAAGACGGCTCAATTGTCTTTGCCGAGACCGCTTTAGTGCGCACCTCGAATATTTCCTACGCCGAGATCAAGTCAATCAGTGCTTATAGTTCTCACCATCCACCGTCAGGAAATAAAGGAATGATTCTTGGAATAGTGGCTCTTGCTGTTGGGCTGACAGTTGTAGCGATTTTGGGCTACAAGCACTGCAAAAAATTAGAACGCGAAGGCAAAGTCTGCTCGACTGATGACAGTACGAACTAAAAAAATATGAAGAATAAAATTGGTTGCATAATACTTTTTTTGAGCTTGTTGACAGTGCAGGTTTGGGGACAAAAAATTTCTGTCGAAGAGCAAAAAATCCTCAGCTACGTTGACGCCCACAAAGACGAAGCTGTCGCACTGCTGGAAAAAGTCGTCAACATCGAAAGTCCGACGCAAAATCTGACAGGCGTGAAAGATGTCGGACTGGTTTTTAAATCCGAATTTGAAGCGATTGAACTCACGGCGAAATGGATTGAAATGCCGCCGGAGATGAAACGCGCCGGACATTTAGTTGCCGAAACTAAAGGATCAAAAGGCAAAAAGATTTTGTTGCTCGGACATCTGGATACAGTGCTAAGCGGAGAAAAATTTCGACGCGAAGGCAACAAAGCTTTCGGTACTGGCTCCAGTGATATGAAAGCCGGCGATGTCGTGATGCTGTATGCGTTGAAGGCTTTGCAAAATTCAGGATTACTCAAAGATTCTCAAATCATCGTAATGTTTACGGGTGATGAAGAATCTTCGGGGCGTCCGCAGGCAATCAGTCGCGGTGATATGTTTGCAGCAGCGAAGCGGAGCGACCTGGCTTTGAGTTTTGAAGGTGCAGTGGGAAATACCGGAACCGTCGGACGGCGCGGCAGCAGCTCATGGTCACTCGAAGTTACAGGCGAAACGGGACATTCTTCACAGATTTTCAACGAATACATGGGCAGCGGTGCGATCTTTGAAGCTTCGCGCATCATTCATCAGTTTTATGAACAATTACACGGCGAAAAATATCTAACTTTTAATCCCAGTATCATTGTTGGTGGCACGGAAGCTGAGCTGAAAAATTCGACCGGAACAGCGACAGGCAAGGGCAATGTAGTTCCCGCCAAAGTTTTCATCAAGGGCGATTTGCGTTTCATCAGCGAAGAGCAGAAAGAAGCTGCGCGGGCAAAGATGCGCGAAATCGTCGCGAAGAATTTACCGAAAACTTCGGCAAAAATTTCTTTTGAAGACGGCATCCCCGCGATGTTTCCTTCGCCTGAAAATTACAAATTGCTCGAACAACTTAGCAAGGTCAGTGAAGATTTGGGTTACGGCAAAATCGAAGCCCTTGACCCCGGCGAACGCGGCGCAGGTGACATCGCGTATATCTCACATTTGATTCCGGGACTTGATGGGCTAGGCGCAAGCGGCAGAAATGCGCACGCGCCGGGTGAGTATGCGGATTTGGAATCCATGCCGAGGTTGATTAAAAGGACGGCAGTTTTGATTTATCGGCTGACGCGGTAAAATGGGCGCGAGGTATTTATGGAAGTAGTATTGGAGAAAGCCAAGCCAACGATACGATTCAAAAGCAGCACCGAACAGGATATTTTTTCTTCTTCACGGCGCTTTACGGTTGACGAATATCATCGGATGGGCGAGGCCGGAATACTTCATCCTGATGAGAGGGTGGAGTTGATTGAAGGAGTGATTTGCCGCATGAGTCCCAAAGGTTCGTTACATTCTACCAGTGTTGAAATTGCCCGTGAATACTTCGCTAAAAAACTGAAACGTCAGGCTCACGCCAGAACACAAGACCCGATTTATTTGGGCAAACATTCGGAACCTGAACCTGATGTAGCATTGGTTATGCCGCCGTTCACGCGCTACCGCGATCATCATCCAACGCCCACTGAAATTTTTCTGGTGTTTGAGGTGGCAGACACTACGCTGAATCGGGATCGTCGCAAAGGCAAGACTTACGCCAAAGCGGGCATCGTACAATATTGCATCCTGGATTTGAAGCACGAGACGATTGAAGAATATAGTGACCCGACACCGGATGGGTATGAGCGCAAAAACATTTATCGTGTCGGCGATAAATTCGCCCTTGTTGCGTTTCCCTTCATCGTGGTTAAAGTCAAAGATTTGTTGGAGCCGGATTACCTCGGCTGATGCGGTAAAATAAGTGCAAGGCAGGACTTACGCAAAATATGTGGCGAGTTCTTGACTCGCCACAATTTAGAGTTGACCTGACTCACGCGATTAAAGAAATCGCTCCACATTTCTTTTTTTGCGTAACCCCTACAAGGAAATTATGGAAGCTGTATTAGAAATTCCCAAGCAGGCAGTTCTCACCAAAGCTGAAGTCAACGGCTTTCCTAAGCTGTATGAAATGACGGTGGAAAAATATCATCAACTCATCGAAGCCGGAATTTTTTCCAAATCCGATAAGGTTGAATTGATTGAAGGAAGGGTGGTTGAAATGTCTCCTAAAGGTACGCGACACGCGGCAGCGATGCGCCGTATCAATAAAATTTTCAGTAAGTATTTTGCTGAAAAGGCTGTGATTTGTATTCAAGACCCGATCTTACTCAATGACAAATCGGAGCCTGAACCTGACCTTGTCCTCGCGCAACTGCCTGATATTCGCTACATGCTGCATCACCCGAAGCCTGAAGATATTTATCTGGTGATGGAAGTTTCGGATAGTACGCTTGCCTATGATCGCAAGGAATTGGCTCCGTGGCTGGCACAAAATGGAGTGCTACAATTTTGCCTGCTCAACATTCGCGGACGGGAATTAGAAGATTACCGCGAACCGGGCGTTGACGGGTATCGTGCAAAACGTACCTATTCTGAAGAAGAGAGTTTTTCGTTAGCTACTTTTCCTGATATTTCAATCAGGGTTAGCGATCTGTTGCCTCCCGTACTCACAAACGAAGAAGGCAGCATCTAATATTTTTGTCTTTTCAGGGGAGCCGCACGCGCGGCTGAGAGTCCTGCCGTGGCGGATTTACGATTGTAGGTTGCGGAACAAAAAATCCACAATCCACAATCCGCAATCAGGAGACCCTATGAACCTGTACGGGTAATGCCGTCGAAGGGAGAAAGGAACCAGAAGACTGTTCCGATTTCTATATACGCGGAGTAGTCTTTTTTATTTTTGAGGTAAAATTATGAGCGAGCCAACATCAGAAAAACAATTGCCAAATTCCGAGCGTACTTACGTCGCAGGCAAGACTGCCAACGTCCGCGTCCCGTTCCGCGAAATTTCTCTGAATGTCACCAAGAGCATGAACGGCGCAGTCGAAGTCAATGAACCGATTCGCGTCTACGATGTCAGCGGTCCGTGGGGCGATCCGACTTTTAAAGGTGATGTGCGCGATGGCTTGCCAGCCTTACGCAGCGATTGGATCATCGGGCGCGGTGACGTAGAGGAATACGAAGGACGCAAAATTGAACCGCGCGACAATGGATACTTGACTGTTGGCGCAGAAGGCTACGCCCGCAACAAAGACAAAGGCAAGCTCGAAGATTTTCCCGGACTGAAACGCCAACCGCTCAAAGCCAAAGCCGGACACAACGTCACGCAAATTCATTACGCACGTAAAGGCATCATCACGCCGGAAATGGAATTCATCGCCATCCGCGAAAATCTCGGTCGCCAAAAAGCGTTTGAAGCAAACGGCAACAACGGGCGTCATTTGCTGACTCATCAACACAAAGGCGATTCGTTTGGCGCAAGTATTCCAAGTTTCGTGACGCCTGAATTCGTGCGTGACGAGGTAGCACGTGGACGCGCGATCATCCCCGCCAACATTAATCATCCTGAATCTGAGCCGATGATTATTGGGCGCAATTTCCTCGTCAAAATTAATGCGAACATCGGCAACAGCGCGGTCGCGTCAAGCATTGAAGAAGAAGTCGAAAAAATGCGCTGGTCAACCAAATGGGGCGCAGATACGGTGATGGATTTGTCGACAGGCAAAAATATTCACGCAACGCGCGAATGGATTTTGCGCAATTCGCCCGTACCGATTGGAACCGTACCGATTTATCAAGCCCTCGAAAAAGTTGGCGGCAAAGCCGAAGAATTAACGTGGGAAATTTACCGCGACACGCTGATCGAACAAGCCGAACAAGGCGTAGATTATTTTACCATCCACGCTGGAGTTCGTTTGCCTTACATTCCAATGACGGCGAAACGCACTACGGGCATCGTCAGCCGCGGCGGTTCGATCATGGCGAAATGGTGCTTGTCGCATCACAAAGAAAGTTTTCTGTACACGCACTTCCGCGAAATTTGCGAAATCATGGCGGCGTATGATGTGAGCTTTTCATTGGGGGATGGATTGCGTCCCGGCTCGATTGCCGACGCGAATGACGAAGCGCAATTTGCGGAACTCGACACGCTCGGTGAACTCACCAAAATCGCGTGGGAGATGGATACGCAAGTGATGATCGAAGGCCCCGGCCACGTACCGATGCACCTCATTAAAGAGAACATGGAAAAACAATTAGAAGTCTGCGACGAAGCGCCGTTTTACACGCTCGGCCCACTGACAACAGACATCGCGCCGGGCTACGATCATTTAACTTCCGGCATTGGCGCAGCGATGATCGGCTGGTTTGGTTGCGCGATGTTGTGTTACGTGACGCCGAAAGAACATCTGGGTTTGCCCGACAAAAAAGATGTGAAAGACGGAGTCATCACCTACAAAATCGCCGCCCACGCCGCCGACTTAGCCAAAGGTCATCCCGGCGCACAACTGCGCGACAACGCCGTGTCAAAAGCGCGTTTTGAATTCCGCTGGGAAGATCAATTCAATCTCTCACTCGACCCCGAAACCGCACGCGAATTCCACGACGAAACGCTGCCCCAGGAAGGAGCCAAAGCCGCGCACTTCTGTTCCATGTGCGGCCCACATTTCTGTTCAATGAAGATCACGCAGGACGTACGCGATTACGCCGCGCAAAAAGAATTGAACGAACAGTCGGCAGTTGAAGAAGGCATGAAAGAAATGTCGGAGCAGTTCAAACAAGCTGGGGCAGAAATTTATGTGAAGGCTTAAACTAATTTCAGGAGTGGAGGTGTACAAGCTACTGTCTCTACTCCTGAAAAATTTAAAGGTGGTAGGAATTTATGCAAGTTGTACGATCATTCTACGGAGTTCTCTTTCTTTTTTTCTTGCTCTTCACTTCAAATCAGTCTCTCGCCCAAGATACAAAGAATCCGAAAGAAGTTGGGAAAAATGACAGCTCGGAAACCAAACTTCGTATTTCGATTCCTATTTCTTCTCTACCCAAAGGCGAGCTAAAAATTGATCAATTTAAAGCGACGGAAAATGGTGTATCACAAGTCATTGATTCACTGAAAAATCCAGACCAATCCATTAGTTATGGCTTGATCATAGACACCTCTGGGAGCATGCGACCTCGCTTGCCAGACTTAAAAATTTTGGGAATAAGTTTGATAAATCACCTTAGTGAAAAAGATGAAATGGCGATTGCCTCATTAAAAATAGAGGCTGAATTAATTCATAAATTGAGTTCAAGTAAAGTTTTTTTGACAGATGCTTTGAATGAGCTTTACACAGGTGGGGGAACATCCCTGTTTGATGGGATTACCGTCGTATCGGAATATTTAAAGAAAGCCTCTACAAAAAGAGCGCAAGATTATCATCGTTCTCACCGACGGAGGAGAAGAAAGAAGCACTGTTAAAGTGGACAAAGTCGCAGGGTATCTTTCAGAAATGAACGTCTCATTGTTCATAATTAAAATAAAAAACACACTATTTCAGGAAGACCAAATGCGCTCTACAACGAAAACAAATGAGCAACTTGATTTTCTGACAAAAATTTCAGGAGGATTTATTTTGACATATTCTCCACCAGAAAAAATTACTGAAGCCGACATTGAAAAATTATTGCAACGAGATAAGGGGTTCACGCTGCCAATCATTGAACGTTCAAAGTCAACTCATCTATCATATTATTCTTCTAATAGTAAATTTGACGGTAAGTCACGCCGTGTACAAATTCAATGGCAAGGCGAAGGTGGGAAAATTATTACCCAAGACCTCAAGTATGATGTGCCTAGAAAGTAATTCATTTGGGAAATTGGGATGATCCTAAATCAAAAAATTGCCATCGTCACAGGGACACATGTGGCATCGGGTTTGCTATCATCACCAATAAATTTTTAGTACCTGATCCAAACACAATGCCGAAAGTCTTGCTAGATCGCCGTAGATTAGTGGTAGACGCCTGCTACAAAGCTTCATTTAAGAGCAATTTGGAGCGGGTGAAATTTTGTTCGCAATACACCGAACCGGCTGGCAGAAGTGGCACGGATCGAAGAACGAGAAGCCATAAATCATCAATCGTACTGCGGGCGGCTCGCCCGCAAACAACGGGCGAGCCGCCCGTTGTTACGCCGACAAATCTAATGGTAGAGTTAATTTTAAGTTGTGGGTTAGAAGGTGGTGGCTTTGATCTTTACGCGCTCCCCGAAAATGACGCAGCACTTTTTTATTTATCAGGCAGTACAATCTATTTAGACGAAAATGATGACGAGGACTGGCGTTCGTGGGAGTCTGAAAAAGTTGCCGGATGGGAAAATGCTTTGCAGCTTTTACAACAGCATCAATGGTGGATAACCATCCCGACATACATTCATCCTGCGTATCGTGCAAATGTTTTGGCAGCCGTTCTTGCGCAAGAAAATATCAGATCAACTGCTGTTCGTGAGCGATGGTTACAACACTGTCAACCCGAAGCAGATAAATAATCCCACAGCTTGTGGCAAAAATTTCTTAGCTTGTGTTTGGAAACTTACTGACTGTCGCCAACGGCGACCAACAATATAGTCCAGTGAGAATCGCTAGGTAGGCTAACGACATTGATAACAGACGCTGAAGGTGTCCAACACTGAAGCTAATATTTATCGCTCGCCTTCAGCGAGCATTCCTTGCTTCTGTTGCACCTGGCGATGCTCGCCAGGCTATATTGTTCGTCGTTTTCAACGACAAGAAGCGATACTTAAATTTTCTCAACCAGAATTGTGAATTGATGAAAAATTAAGGGAGGATGCACGATGCCGAAAAAGCAAAACGAAATCACAAAACCAATCAAAGCCACGAAATCTGCTGTAGCCAAAAACTCAGCTAAAGAAATATTAGTGGGTTATGAAGATTTCCTGCGTGACCTAAAAACAAAGATTCATTCGACACAAATCAAAGCGGCAATCTCCGTCAACACGGAAATGATTTCTCTGTATTGGGAAATTGGTAAAGAAATTATCGAACGACAAGAAACAGCCGGATGGGGTGATGAAGTCGTTGATCGGTTGAGTCACGATTTGATGCATGAATTTCCCGCCATGAAAGGTTTTTCCCGCGCTAATCTGTTCCGCATGCGAGCCTTTTATCTGGCTTATCGAAGCCAATCTGAATTTGTCGCACAAGTTGTGCGACAAATCCCGTGGGGACATAATTTGATGTTAATGGAGAAGCTCAAAGACCCCATCGAACGTGAATGGTATGCGCGTAAAACGTTAGAAAATGGTTGGTCGCGGGCGGTGCTGGTGCATCAAATCGAACTCGAACTTTATGCCCGCCAAGTCGTAGCAAAAAAGTCGCACAACTTCGATAAAACCTTGCCGCCGCCGGCTTCTGATTTGGTAGCGGAAACGCTCAAGGACGAATACATTTTTGATTTTCTCGCGCTAAGTGATGATTACAAAGAACGTGATTTGGAGCGCGGCTTGGTCAATAAAATCAGAGATTTTTTGCTGGAACTGGGCAAAGGCTTTGCTTTTCTCGGCGCACAATATCGGCTTGAAGTCGGTGGACAGGATTTTTATCTTGACCTACTTTTTTATCATATCTATTTGCGGCGGCTGATTACGTTTGATTTGAAAATGCATGACTTCATGCCCGAAGATGCAGGCAAGATGAATTTTTATTTGGCGGTGCTGGATGATTTGGTGAAAGCGCCAGATGATCAACCTTCAATTGGAATTATTCTTTGCAAAGGCAAAAATAGTGTCGTAGCCGAATACTCTTTGCGTGATATAAGCACGCCGATTGGTGTCGCAAGTTATAAAATGAAAAGAGAGCTTCCGGCAGATTTGGTCAAGGCTTTGCCTGCGCCAGAAGAATTCGAAAAGCTTTTACGCGAAGAGGAATAACAAGGATTTCTAAAATGAATACAAATCAAAAAATCGCCATCGTGACCGGAGCCGCGCAAGGCATCGGTCTTGCTATCACCAACAAATTTTTAGCCGACGGTTACGCCGTAGCATTGCTTGATATTGATGCAGAGAAGCTGGCGGATACGGCGGCGGAGCTACACGGTCAACCGATTCTTGCCGTTGCATGTGACGTGTCGGATCCGCTGCAAGTGCAATCCTCCATCGAAAAAATCGCGGCGCATTTCGGACGCATTGATTCGCTTGTCAACAACGCAGGCGTAGCGGTATTCAAGCCTGCGCTGGAAACTACTTTTGAAGAATGGACGCGGGTAATGGCTACGAATTTGACGGGGCCGTTTCTTTGTACGCAGGCTTGTGTTCCGGTGATGCTGAAAAATGGCGGTGGTAGCATTGTGAATATTGCTTCGATTTCCGGCTTGCGTGCCAGCACGTTGCGCATCGCGTACGGCACGAGCAAAGCGGCGGTGATGCACCTCACGAAGCAACAAGCGATTGAATATGGCAATGCCGGAATTCGGTGTAATGCCATCGCTCCCGGCCCGGTCGAAACGGAAATGGCGAAACAGGTGCATTCCGCAGATATTCGCACGAGTTATGCTGATGCGATTCCGCTGGCGCGTTATGGAACCGTAGATGAAATTGCGAATGCTGTGACGTTTTTGTGTAGTGATGCCGCCAGCTTTATCAATGGACAAATTCTGGCGGTGGATGGAGGCTTTGATGCGTCCGGCGTTGGGCTGCCGAGTTTGCGTGGTAACGATTAAAGCTGTTCAGAGTTACGCGTTTACGCGTGAACGTTTTTAACTGTGTGGCAAAAGGCGTTCACGCGTAAACGCGTAACTCTGAACGGTTGGATACCAATTTTGTGGCGCCTGCATTAGAATCCCATTTACGAAAAAATCCTTTGAGGAATTATCAAATGAGCATCAAACCCGAATTGCTGAATCTTATTGTTTGCCCCGCCTGTCGCGCTAAGGTTGAATTGAAAGCCGACGAGAGCGGATTGAAATGCACTGCCTGTCATCGCGTCTACCCGATTCGTGATGGCATTCCAGCCCTGATGGTAGATGAAGCTACGATTGAAAATACTCCTGCCGCCGCGTGACCGTTCCTTTATTCCATCAATTGCCGAAAGGCTCCCGCGTCTTGTTTATTCGCTTGCGGAATTTAGGCGAAGCCGTGCTGGATACGGCGAACCTTCGTGCGCTGAAACACTCGCGTCCTGATTTAGAAATCACGATATTAGTCGAAGCGATTTATACCGATCTTTATGAAGGCGATCCTGAACTTGAAGCGATGCCGCTGACTCGTCGTGCGACGGACAAGCGCAGTTCGTTGCGGGCGCGGCTAAACATCATTCAGGAAATTCGCCGCAGGAAATTTGCAGCCGTCATTAATTTGCATGGAGGCCCGACGAGTGCGCAGCTGACGTTTGCGAGTGGTGCAAAATATCGGGTTGGCGCAGCTCATTTTCGCAACGGTTATGCCTATAATTTTCGGATTCCAGCGGCGGAAGAAATTCTGGTTAGAACAAATCTGCATACGGTCGAATCGCAGTTTGGATGGTTCAAATATTTGGGGTTGCCGAATGAAAAACCGGCAGCTTCGCAGCTTTTTGTGGCACCGAAATTTCAAACGGCGGCGCGGGAAAAATTGCAGGCGGCAGGAGTTGATTTTTCGCAAGCCTATGCAGTCCTGGCTCCGACGAATGAATTTTATACGAAGCGTTGGATGGCGGAACGCTATGCGACGATAGCGGAAAAATTGATTGCGCAGGGTTATCAAATTGTTCTGACAGGCGCACCGACGGCGGAGCAAATCGCACAGGTAGAGAGCGTTCAGGCAGCGACTTCGCAGCGGCTTGCGGCTTTGACGAATCTAAGCATTGGCGAATTATTAGCAGTCATCGAAGGTGCGAAATTATTTGTTGGAAATGATAGCGGCCCCGCGCACATGGCGGCGGCAGTGAAAACTCCGCTCGTGGTTTTATTCGGGCCGGCCAGCTCTGAGCGTTGGCGTCCATGGTCGGATGGAAAGACGGAACTCGTGCAAAACCATTTCGCCTGCAATCCCTGCGCAATGTACACTTGTGAGGCATTTGATGAGCCGGAATGTATTCGTTCCATCACGGTCGAACAGGTGCTGACGGCGATAGAAAAAGTATTACTTTGAAGTAAGAAATTATCCACGAAGGACACGAAGGAACACGAAGATAAGACAGTCCTATAGTTACCAATCTGCTGACCCTTTTCCCTTTTGACTCTTCCGCAGTGTTTTATCTTCGTGTTCCTTCGTGGACAGTTAATTCAGAAATCACCAATCATGACTGCTGAAAACATCCAAAAAATAATCAATAATTTTGCGAATCAGAGTTTAATCGTTCTGGGTGATTTGATGCTGGACGAATTTATCTGGGGCGAAGTGCGGCGAATTTCGCCGGAGGCTCCGGTTCCCGTCGTCGAAGTCAAACGCGAAACCTGGCACGCCGGCGGAGCCGGAAATGTCGTTTCAAATTTGCTCGAACTTGGCGCAAAAGCGATTCCGATTGGAGTGGTCGGCAATGATGCCGGAGCTGAAAAATTGCGGCAACGATTTAGTGAGGCCGGAGCTGAAACAAAATATTTAATTTCTGACGCTGCTCGTCCAACCACTGTCAAAACGCGGATTGTCGCGCATCATCAGCAAATGATTCGGGCTGACAGGGAAAGCAAAGCTGCGATCTCCGAAGCCATTGAAGATCAAATCATTGCCGCTTTTTCGGAAGCTTTATCAAGCTGTGATGCCGTAATTATTTCTGATTACGACAAGGGAGTTTTGACTCCGCGCGTGTTGCAAAACGTTTTGCAGGCGGCGCATGGGAAAATTGTCTGCCTTGATCCGAAGATCAAAAATTTCAGTTCCTATAATCCGGTAACAGTGGTGACTCCAAATCAAAGCGAAGCTGAGCGAGCAACGGGAATTGAAATTTCGGACGAAGTTTCTTTATTGAAAGCTGCGCATCGAATTCACGAAATGTTGAGTTGTCCGAACATTCTAATTACGCGCGGAGAGCAAGGCATGACGTTGCTGAATTTTTTGACTGGCGACGCGCAAATTACCCATATCCCGACAATGGCACGCGAAGTTTATGATGTGACAGGCGCAGGCGATACAGTCATTGCGACGCTGGCGTTAGCCCTGGCTGCGGGGGCTGAAATTGCCGATGCTGCGCACATTGCCAATCACGCGGCAGGCATTGTCGTCGGAAAAGTAGGGACTGCGACTGTTTCCAGAGAAAGCCTGTCAGCAAAAATGATTTCTGGAATGGAGTCTTGATTGGCAGTGTAACCTCCCTTGCACTATTTACACATTTGCCATCCTTTGTGGTAAACTTTACACGATTTTGTCGGAGAGCTTCCGCTAACGCTGTTTGCATAACCCAGAATTGCATTAGGAATCAGCGAGCCTCACTTAATGGCGTGTGCTGTTAAGCGCGACTCCACGCAATGACCCTCCACACGGTTTGATTATTACAACCGTGATTCGTGCTTGATCCGCACAGAGGGAGACGTTAGCACCGAAGTAACTATCATAAACTAACAAGGAGTATTACCGATCTTATGCATAGTCTAAACTTTGTCCCCCGCACTCTCACCAGTGTCTTGTTTCTAATTATTTTTAGTCTTGGAATATTTGCTCAAACTACGTCTTTGAGTGAAGCATGGAAAACTCGACCTACCGCACCAGCTACAGAAGTTTCAGGTAAATCATCAAATACCACTAATAAACCCGCAGAAATCATCAATACCCAGAATTCTCAAAATAAAGATTTACCACCGACAGTTGCCGCCGCGTGGATTCCTCCCACGCCTATTGAGCCGATTGTGAAAACGGCCGTTCCGGTTTTGAACCTTGAAAAAGAAGTGGCGAAAGTCAAAGCTGATATTTTGGTTGTTTCCAGACCAGTGCCAAGTACGGAATTAGTTGGTGTCGAACCACCTCGCAGTTATGAGGCGACAGCTTATAGCCTGCGTGGTATTACTCGTTCCGGCACGTATGTCCGACGCGGAATTATCGCCGCTGATCCACGTGTCCTTCCGTTGGGCAGTGTTGTTCATTTAAAGGCTGGTAATTATTCCGGTGTCTATACGGTTAAAGATACGGGGAGCGCAATCAAAGGAAAAAGAATTGATTTGTGGGTTGGCTCTTCGCGTGAAGCTTTTAGTTTCGGTCGCCAAAGTGTCAAGCTCACCGTACTAAAGTATGGTGGAAAATCATCTGCCAAAAAACGTAAATAAATAGCATTCTTTCTTAACTAAAAATCGCCGCTTAATTTTTGCAAGTTAAGCGGCGATTTTTTATTGAAATTTTACTGAAACTTATTTTACCGAAACTAATTTACCGGGCATTTGATTCGCGGACTCTGACTGATCTAAAGAATTATCTCTTATGGGCTCTTCGACCGTTGGTAACGAGGCTGTCAAAAGCCTGGAATCGTCTAACGGGTTTGGCGCTAAGGCATTTAATCCGTAGGCTTCTACACCCTTTAGTTTGAGCTCGAATAAGTCAGGTCGGTTGTAATGTCCCGTGACATCCATCATCAAACTTTCTTCACGGATACGATTCAGATTGATCCGCGCCATCACAATGGCTTCGTAATCGAAGGCTGGCCCCGCAATATATTTTCCGTCCGGGCCAATGACTGCGCTGCCTCCGTCAAGAATCAGTTTTTCAGGATCGTTGGCAATTTCTAAAATTGGTTCTAATTCTAACGGCAAATCACGGGCGCGCATGATGGAGCCTGCTGAAACGACGAAGCATCTGCCTTCAAAAGCATATTGCCGACAAGCAATTTGTTCCATTTCGCCAATGGCAGGCCAGGTGGCGACGTGAATATCCTCACCTGCCTGATGCAGCGCCTGACGAGCTAATGGCGTCCAATGTTCCCATGAAACAAGTCCACCGATTTTGCCAGCCGAAGTCTTCACCGAACGCAATCCGCGTCCGTCGCCTTGCCCGATCAACAGCCGTTCGCTGTAGGTAGGCAATAATTTTCGATGATGATTGATGAGTTCGCCGGTCGGCCCAAAGGTTAGCAGGGAGCTGTAAAGTGTCCCGCGCCCGGCTCCGTCTTCGACGCGTTCGATGATGCCAATCACCAATGTCAGGCGATGTTCAGCGGCAACGGCGGCCAACGTCTCAGTGGTGACACTGGGGACGATGACGCTGTTTTCAATCAACCTGGCATAAAGTTTTTTGACGGGTGGATGATTCCAGATGGCAACATCGCGGCAAAATTCCAACCACGCCGGGTATCCGGGAAGCCAGGCTTCAGGAAACACCACCAGTTGAGCTTTTTTAAGTGCTGCTTCTGTGACCAAATTGAGTGCTTTAGCCAGACTTGCTTCAAGGCTGATAAAAACAGGTGTTGCCTGAACAGCAGCGACCGTAACCATGCGAGGCATCAGAATTGGTGGTGAAGCGGCTCCATTCATATTAGACATCAGCGCATCCTCCATTATGGTTCTTCATGGCAATACCGTAAAACAAAATATCAATCAAAAAAGGGAGAATTGTGGAAGAACCAGCTTATCTGATCTATTGTGTATCATTGCCACAATTTTTTCGCAACAATTTCTTTTTAACCAACTTAGTTGAAGGCTTAGGTAACGCAAATAAGCGATGGGGCGAGACAGACCAATATCGTACCCATCATTGAGTCGAAACGCAAGCTTGACATCTGATTCTTCGATGCCTATACTCTCTGTTTGCATTGAAATCGTAAGCTATTGTCATTCAGGAGAAAGTTAGAAATGCCGAATCATGTATCAGCAGAAAAGCGCGACCGCCAAAATACCAAGAGTAACGCCGCCAATACGGCGAGTCGTACGAAGCTTCGTGGTGCGATTAAGAAAATACGAACTGCCATCGCAGCTAAAAACGTAGAAGTCGCGACGACTTTGTTGCCATTAACTGTCTCTGCGATTGATAAGGCGATTCAAAAAGGTGTGCTTCACCGCAATACGGCTGCGCGTCATAAATCAAGATTGACGAATCACGTCGCTGCGCTCAGCGCCAAATAAAAAGTTATATCCGTAGCGGTCTCAAAAAGCTGGATACCATCCCATGGCATCCAGCTTTTTGCTTTTTAATTTAATTGCGCCTGCTTTTGTCGTAATTCATGCAAAACTTTTCGGACTTGCTCCTGATCCTGCGCATTGGGCAGAGCCTGTAAATATGCTTCGAGATCGGGACGTGCCAACGCATATTTTTTCAGTGCGAAATTCACCAGACCGCGATCCCGAATTTCTTCCCTCGAATCAGGGTTCAACAAGACCAGTCGCTCAATCACTTCAAATGCTTTGTTCAGCTCCCCAGTATTGAAATACACGCCTTTCAGATTTTGGAGCATCCGACTCAGAATTTGTTTTTTGGTGAAGGCCTTGAGAAAAGAAGGATGGAAGGGAACGCGACCTTGATACATTTCTTCAACTTTTTGGCGGCAATCATTTTCGGTTAAAATTTTCCCGCCGTTGAAGGGATCAAAGAAGACTTCACTCGCCGTATCGCTGTACTTGACCAGAAAATGTCCCGGCAGGCCGACACCATAAAGCTGAATTCCCAGCCGCCGCGCCACTTCAATAAATACCACCGAAAGAGCAATGGGAATGCCTCTGCCGCGATCAATCACTTCATTCAAAAAACTGTTACGAGCGTCATAATAATCTTTGGAATTACCAGTAAAACGGTTCTCACCGAATAAATGGTGCGCGAGAATTTCTGCCCGCAGTAATGAATCGCTTAACTCATCGGCAGTCATCCGCCGCCGCGAATTTTCAGCTAATTCATCAAGCCGCGAAAGATATTCTTCTACCTCAAGCGAAGGATATTCTTCGGCGGCAATCAACAACACCGCACGATCCAGTTCAATCATTGAATCTTCAAGTCGAATGGCTGCGATGAATTGTTGACGAGCGGCAGATTTATTCATGTTCTCTATTATCTCACGCCGCGCCACATCGCCTGCGTCTGCACACCAACATTACGCGTATTGTATTTGCGCAAATATTCCAAATGTTTTTCATCCGTCGGATAGCTTTCGCCGGGGGCATGCGGGTAACTTTTCATTTTGTGAAACGGTAATTCGCCGACAGTGTCAGGGCGTGCGGCGTTGATGTCCATATCTTTGCCGAAGCCATCGGCGTAGATCAAATAATCGCGCTTCCATCCTTTGGCGAGAGGCGGCAATTTGGTTGCGTCGAAATCAATCTGCATCTCATCGCCGTTGCGCGTGATGACGTACATGTCTTCTGGCGCGATCAACAATGCTCGCACATCACCGTAGCGCGTGTAATTTCCAAGATGCGCTTTCCACGGAGAAGTGGGATCAATTGTGCGGTAGTCGTAGGCTTTCAGTCCAAATTTATCCAGCGACATTTCGCGTGGGAAGCCGCGCCAATGTAGGTCGGCACTCATCGGATCAAGCTTCGTAATTTGGGTCGGAGCTTTGCCGTTTGTCGTGTCCACCAAAATTTGATCCCAATAAATTCGCATGCTTGTCACGATGCGAACGTGCGAATCTTGCGATAAAAATTTGCCCGTCAAATCTACGGTCATCGTTTTGGTGAGTCCGGCGGGAAAGCCCATTTGCTCAATCACGGTTTGCCATTCGCCGCGTTTGTTTTTGACTTGTAAGAATGGCGGAGTGACCCCCACTCCAGCTTGTGAAGCCGCTAAATTCGATGACGAATCAGCATAATCAATCCACGCGGAGAGCAATAATAACGGGCGTTTGGCGTTCAGTGCATCTTTTCCTAAATCCAATTCCATGGCGTGTTCGCTCGCGTAGCCTTTGAATTTTAACTTCTCAAAATTCGTCGGATATTGCTGATCTATTTTGGAAATCTGGGGCAAAATATTATTGCCTTTATCGTCAATTGCAGACACAGGCGGACGCGGAGATTTCACCGAATAAATTTCAAATGGAGTGTACGGCGGCCCCGGCAATAATTTTTCGTTCGGATAAATTTCCGTGTTGGCAGGATGGTCTACGGCTAATAATTTTACGGCATCGAAGTAAAGCACTTCTTCGAGTTGATTGTTCATGCGAATCGAAAGTTTGCCATCGCGTTCTTTCAATTGCTCACCCGTGACGCGCACGTATTCATCGGTGTCGGGTACGCTCCACGTGTTGCCCGCTTCGCGCATGCCGATGGCGCAGCCGCCCATAAAATCAGTGACGAACGAATATTCGTTGCCGTTCCAGGCGTACAAAATCGGACACGAAGTTCCTTTGCGATCCAGTTCTTCAAATTTATTTAGCTGCGAAGCTTTGACCTCCAATTCAGATTGCACAATACCGGAAGGCCACAGCAATTGCAGCGCATCAATTTTCGTACGAGAGCCTAATCCGAAATTTAATCCGGCGGCGGCAGGCGCAGGAGAACAAGCGTAGAGTTCTAATTTTTGCTGTAAACTTCCACTGCGCAAAATTGCTTTTGTGCCGATACCGTTTTTGTTGGAGGTTCCGCCTTTGATGCTGAGGGCGAGATAGTTTTTGCTTGCGCCTTCGTTTTTGAGTGCAACAAGTGAGCCTATTTCATTGATCGTCAAGATGTCAGTCAGACCATCATTGTTCACATCGCCAGAAGCCAACCCTCGTAACTCACCTCGCTCTACTGAATCTCTTGATAATCTACTACCGATTACAGTTATTTTGCCGTTTACAACCTCACTTGTTCGACCTAAATCAATATTGCGATTGTGAAGAACAAGCCTGTCCAATAACCCATCGTTGTCATAATCAAGGAACTGTGCAGCAATTCCTTTTAGTACCCAAGGTCCTTTACTTGAGGCTCCACCAGGGTAGGGGGATTTTGTAAATGATCCTCTACCATCACTGTAAAAAGTTGTATCCTGATCAATTTCAGAATTAATTTCTGATAACGGGGAATACACTGTAGTATCACCTGAAACGCGACGTCCTTCCTCCCAACAAGTAACATAAAAATCTGTGAAGCCATCTTTGTTCAAATCGCCTGCTGCTACATTCATTGCTCTTCCGAAAAAATTAATGCCAACCTGTCTTGCTACATCTTTAAAAGACCCATCACGTTGATTCGCAAACAACTGCACAGGCGCGCCGTAATTCGCCACGAAAAAATCTACGTCGCGGTGATTGTCGAAGTCGGTGCAAACGACTGCTGTAGTTTTATTCGCGCCACCGCCTAAGCCTGTTTTTTCGGTGTCGTCGGTGAAGCTCCACTTGCCGTCTTTTTCTCCGTTGTTGCGGAAAAATTTATTGGGGGTTCCGGCGAAATCATCAGGGAAAACGGCTTCAGATTTTCCAGCGGGAAATTGATTAAGGTCAGCGAAATTTCCGATGAATAAATCCAGGTCGCCGTCGTGATCGGCATCTACAAATGCTGCCGTCAATGCCCACGAATTATTGTTGTTGGCGGGCAATCCGACATTCGCCGTGACATCAACGAAAGTACCGTCACCATTGCCTTTGTAAAGCGTTAACAAGTTATATCCGAAGACTAAGATGTCTTGTTTTCCGTCATTGTCGAAGTCGCCGAAGACTGCGCCGGAAGCGGGATTGTTGAGCGTAATTTTTGACTTCGCTGTCACATCTGAAAATTTTCCACCGTCGTTGTGGAAAAGCTGTGCAAAAGGCTTGTTGTCTTTGCCGATGCCAGTGACGAACACATCGAATTTGTCGTCGGTATCGTAATCGCACAGACCAATGCTGGAGCTAAATGCAGAGACTAAATCCGGCTTCGCAACTTCAAATTCTGCTTTTGTGAGCTTGCGATTTAAGGCGGAAGACAAAGGCTTATTCGCAAACTGCGCGTTGAGATTCATCTCTTTGGTCGCGTCTACAAATTTGACGGCAGGTGCGTCTTTATTGACTAAATCCGCTTCTGCGCCTGTACCCGCTACGGCTTCGGCGTAGCGTCCGACTTCGCCGTATTTGTTGCCGAGTTCGGCTTTGTAATTTGTTGCGCGGAGTTTCGAGAAATACGCTAATTGTTTTTTGCCTTCATCGGTTTTTCCGGAGCGTAATAAAGCTGTTCCTAAATTATATGCTGCCGTCGCGTTGTATGGTTCGTTGTCGAGTCCGCGTTGATAGAATGGAATTGCCAACTCGTATTTTTGCTGCGCCGAATAAATTTGTCCGATTTGAATATTCGTCGTCGCGTCCTTTGGATCAATTTCGATGACTTTGGTGAATTCCTTAATGGCTTCGTCGTAGCTGGTTTGATTCTTCAACGCCAGCCCTAAAATATAATGTGCGTGGGGGCTGTTCGGCATTAATTTAATGGCAGCGCGGGCAGATTCTTCAGCGGCTGACAGCTTGGCATCGAAGAAAGACGCGATGGCAAAATTGATTTGTCCGAGCGCGAAATTCGGGTCTTTGTCAGTAACTTGCTTGAAAGTCTTCGCAGCTTCTTCAGGTTTGAATTGTTCGAGGTAGGCGATGCCGATATTGATCTGGCGGTAAAGTTCTTCGCGGGCTTCGGGAGAATCCGGTTTCGCTTGTGCGCCGCTGACGGAGCGTAAATTCACAATACTGATAACAGCAATCGCACAGGACAAAACGAACAGGGCTAAAAACTTCATTTTCATGATTGATGACCTCGAAAAAACAGCGCAGGAAAAACCTTCCATTAAAATTAAGGTTGGGAATCGTTGGGCGAACAGCATAACAAATCAGTAGTAGTGGATTCAAATCGGGCTTTATTTTAGCCGCGAATTAACGCGAATTTTTACGAAAACAAATAGACAGGATTCACAGGATGAACAAGATTTTCCATTATTGTCCCGGTAGTTTTTTTAATCCTGTCCATCTTGTCAATCCTGTCCAAAAAATTCTTCGTAAAATTCATATTCATCCCAATTCTCAACGGCTGATATTTCTTTTGCTCCTGCGCGGTGGATTTGTGATAATCGCCGCTCGCGTTTTTGCGAGACCTTTCAGGAGAAAAAAGCATGGCGAAGAAAAGTAAACGGATGGGACAGGACGGTGTGACATCGGATTCGAGTTTGCTCGAAGTCCCGACCCAGGCACAACAGAATTTTACCGACACTGATCCCTGGCGAATTTTTAAAATCATGGGTGAATTCATCGAAGGTTTTGACGAACTCGCGCATGTGCCGCCGGGAGTTTCGGTCTTTGGCTCAGCCCGGCTTCAACCGGATAATAAATACTATTCTGCTGCGGTCGAAACAGGACGGTTATTGTCGAAGGCTGGCTACGCGGTGATTACCGGAGGCGGCCCCGGCATTATGGAAGCGGGCAACAAAGGCGCGCACGAAGCGAAGGGGATTTCCATTGGCTGCAATATTGAATTACCTTTTGAACAAGCACCGAACCCCTATCAATCTTTGTCTATGACGTTTAATTACTTTTTTGTGCGCAAGGTCATGTTCGTCAAATACTCCGTCGCGTTTATTATTTTTCCTGGTGGCTTCGGCACGATGGATGAATTATTTGAAGCTTTGACTTTGATTCAAACGAAAAAGATTCACAACTTTCCAGTGATTCTTTTCGGCAAGGAATATTGGAGTGGGTTAGTTGGCTGGATCAATGATCAAATGCTTGGAAACGGCACAATTTCACCTGAAGATTTGAATTTACTGGTGGTCACGGATTCTCCGCAGGAAGCCGTAGATGTGGTGGTTCGTTCGCAGGCTAAAGTTGCACAATAATCCATCATGCTTCATTCAAAACTTTACGCGATTACTGATCCGCAGCTTTCAAATTACACACACGTCGAAATTGTCGAGCGGATGCTGGCGGGCGGTGCGCGAATTATTCAGCTTCGAGATAAGGAAGTAGGATCGAAAGAATTTTTTGATGCTGCCCGCGATTGTCTGAAGCTGACACAAGCGGCAAAAGCCATATTAATTATTAATGATCGCGTCGAAATTGCGAGAGCAGCGGGAGCGGATGGCGTTCATTTAGGACAGTCAGATTTGAGTGTAGCGGAAGCACGAGAGGCATTAGGCGAAAATAAAATCATCGGCATTTCTACGCATTCATTAGCGCAGGTTGAGGCGGCAATAAAAACTTCGGCGAACTATCTTGCGGTCGGGCCGGTCTACTCAACGACTACAAAAGAAGACGCCGATCCGGTCGTCGGTCTTGAATTCGTGAGGCAGGCGCGAGGCTTGACTTCATTGCCGATTGTGGCGATTGGCGGAATTAACCTTGCACGCGCTCCTGAAGTTATTGCGGCGGGTGCTTCAAGTGTTGCCGTGATTTCGGCGTTGTATCCACTGCCCGAATTTTCTAAAAATGACTTCGCTGCAATGATGTCAGCGAAGCCTGAGATTGAAGGTAGTGTTCGGAAATTTTTAGAAGTGTTGAGATAGGAAATGTGGTGCGATTTCTTTAATCCCACGTCATCAGGCGTGG
>JAYVZE010000050.1:0-4479 GCA_043783625.1 Blastocatellia bacterium
GGCTGGATTACACTCTGGCGCGGCTACGTTGTTTTGCAGGTGTTGGTTGAGGGTGTTCGGTTGACTCATATACTCAAAAGTTTTGGGTAAAGACAAGGGCGCGGTATGGGCGCACTGTTTCTAGTTCTCTACGGCGCAAAACAAAAACCGACACAAACGAAATCGTGTAATTGGCGACGAAGAAAAATGCCAGCACGGCGAGGACTTGATCGAACTTTCCACTTGCAATGAAAAGCAAAGCAACGACGGCACTCAACAATAACGCGCTGGTTGGCGTGCCGCCCTGATTGACGCGAGTGGCTTTTGCGGAAAAGAGCGCGTCACGGCTCATCCCAAACAACACGCGACTCGCTATCAGGATATTGGCATTGACGCTGCTCAGCATGGAAAGCAGCACCAGAATTTGCAGGAGCTTTTCGCCACGCGACCCAAAAATTACCTGCGCGGCTGTGCCTGCGACGAACGGGTCTCCGGCTAATTTGGCGATTGGCAACACATATAAAAACGCGAGGTTAACTAGCAGATAAATCGCAATGATTGCCAGTACGCCTCCAAACAGAGCACGCGGAATATCACGACTTGGATCGCGCACTTCTTCGGAAAAATAAATCACACCATTCCATCCGTCATAGGTGTAAATCACAGCTTGCAGCGCGAGGATAATGGAGAGAATAAAAGTATGTTGGCTGGGCTGAACCGGCTGTTCGACTTGATGACCTCCCATCACAAAACACGCGACAATCAATGCGACAAAAGCCAGTGTTTTCAGGAGGCTGGTCAGGTTTTGAATCCGGCTGCCCCAATTGATGCCGCGCCATTGCAAGGCGGCAAAAACAATCACCACGCTCGCCGCAACCACACTTGTCCGACCCGCTAAAATTGACCAGAAGGAACAGGCATATTCGCCAATCACCATTGCTACAAACGCGACTGAGCCGCAGGTGGAAATCCAATCACTCCATCCTACGACAAAGCCTGCATAATCACCGAGCGCACGTTTGGCATAAACATATTGACCGCCCGATTGCGGCAGCATTGCCCCCAATTCCGCAATGGAGATTGCACCGAGCAGCGCATACAACCCGCCGATAACCCATGCCAGTGTGAACCACCAACCATTCGGTAAATATGCGGCGACTTCGCCCGGCGTGCGCAAAATCCCTGCGCCAATTGTGTTGCCAATGATGACAGCGAGACCGAAGCCGAGGCCAAGCACCTGGCTTAGACGAGTTGAGGAGGATGACATAAAACAGGCTCAGAGTTGCGGGCATTTTGGATTGAGGAATTCATTCAGCAAACTGTGAAAATGGTGCACGCCATTTTCGCGTTGCACTGAATATCGTCCGGTGGAGTAGGTACGCGATTTCAAGTTGCGCTGTACGGCTTCGCAAATGCGGATGTCTTCCATCTGGATTTCGTCGCTGAATTCAACCGTGCGGCGAATTTTTTCTTCCATTCCGTCGGATTCAGGATCACGAAAGAACCACTCGAAAATCGTGAGTGTGCGTTCCGGCCCCAGTGGCACAATCAAATTTGTCGAGTAATTGTCAGGATACACGTTGAGCATCAGATTCGGAAACAGCCAGAAAAATTGCGTTCCGTTGGCGGTGGGGTCTTCACTTAGACGAATTCGCATATCGTCATTCGGTTTGATCGGCGAATGCTGAATTGAATAATATCGTTTGGTTTCGACGCGGTAATTCGCGTAATCCAATTCCCGGTTCAGACCCGGATGTACGAGCGGAATGTGGTAGCCTTCAAGATAATTGTCCACATACGTTTTCCAGTTGCAGTCAATGTACCAATCCTTGCGCAGCGCAAATTTCATCGCGCTCAAATCCTGATGCAGCAAGCGTGATGGCAAATCTTCGAGTGTTTCAGCGAACGGTGCGCAAGCTTTATCAAGATTCACAAATACCAGTCCTGCCCACTCGTCCACAGTAAATTCCGGCAAGCAGTATTCAGCTTTGTCAAAGCATTCGACGCCTTCAAATTCGGGCGTTCCGTGCAAGCGACCATCCAGCGTGTATGTCCAGCCGTGATAAGAACACTGCAAGACTTTGCGCTGACCTGTGCCTTCTGCGATTGGCCCGGCACGATGGCGGCAAACGTTGGAAAGCGCACGCAACTTTTCATCTGCGCCGCGTACTACGATGATTGGTTCATCGGCAATCGTGGTTGTGAAATACGCGCCGGGCAAAGCGACTTGCTCGCTGCGTCCGACCAGTTGCCACGTGTGTGCGAAGACCGTTGATTTTTCGCAGGCGAGCATTTCCGGGTCGAAATACCACGCGGACGGAATCGTTGTTGCAAAGGCTAAACGGGAGTCGAATTGATAATCGTCAAAGTTCATTGAAAACTCTCATTGTCTCGTTATTGCTCCGTCCTGCGTCCCCACTTTAAAATCAAAAATCGCCGCCGAAATTGCCAGCTCAGTTTTACTCGTGAAGTGCGTAAAGATCGGTACGACACGTCCACCGTACGCATCAATTCCGCTGTAATCTCCGAAGAAAACGCTGGGGTTGCATTCAAATGGTTCGAGGTTGATTTTGTGATTGATGAAGGTTTTGCCGCCGTCAATGCTGCGTGCCAGCGTCACTCCGGTTTTCGTGCCGCCGTGGTCGCGGCGATCATAGAATACGATATTGACGGAGCCGTCTATCGGGTCAACCGCCAGCCACGAAAAGAATTGTTCTTTTTTATTTTTGAGCTTGTCGTCATTGACGCGAACGGCTTCTGACCAGCTATTGCCGCCATCGCGTGAAGCCATGACAAATACGTCGTGATCGCCGTTGCGGGCGTCTACCCAATTCACATAAATCGTCCCGCGATTTTTTCCGTTACTCGTGTCAA
Organism: Blastocatellia bacterium; assembly: GCA_043783625.1. Lineage (GTDB taxonomy): Bacteria > Acidobacteriota > Blastocatellia > RBC074 > RBC074 > JAFDVL01. The sequence goes on from JAYVZE010000050.1 coordinate 2,854, forward strand.
CTTTTGTGATTGGCATTCCGTTGCTGCGATTGATGCCGGGGATTTTTGTATCCCATCCGCCGGGTGTAGACATAATCACTTTGTCCTTGCCGAACGTCACGCCACCGTCCAAAGATTTATCGAAATAAAGTCCCTGCGGTCCCGCCCAGATTAAATAGACTTCGCCTTTCGGGCCAATCGCAGGCATTGCGCCTTCCAGCGTATTGTCATCGTCGCGGCAATCTCCCGGTGTATCGGAAACGCGAAATGGCATCGCAAAAGTTCTTCCTCCATCCGGCGAAGCTGAGAAAAAAATATTGGAATGATCTTCGGGCGCACTGCTGCCATACACATCAAAGCGCGTCCACGCGATATACAAATAATTTTTATAAGGCGAGCCGGGAACGTTGTCAGTCACAATCGCGGGCTTGTCTTCAAAGGGTGTAACGGAATTGATATGGTCAACAACAGATACGGCTTCCGCCCAGTTTTTTCCTTCGTCGCGGGAAGCACTAACCCAAATTCCGGTGATGGCTTTGAGTGGGCGCGTGACGCGAATCCCTTCAAAAGAAATGTACGAATGGTACGCCACGCCTTCACCGCTGAACGCAATTTGATCGTCACCCTGCGTTAATCCGCGCGGATTTTGCGCAATGATCGTCGTCCATGTTTTCCCACCATCGTTCGAGACATAGCGGACGTTGTTGACACGCGGCTGTCCGGGTCTGCCATACTGAAAAGATACGCCGATGATGATGTTCGGATTTTTAGGATTAATCGCGACAGAGCATTCGCCGGGATTCACGGCGTTGGCATCAGTAACGCGCACTACACGATGCGTTTGCGCAGTTATTGGAAGGGCGATCAGCAAAACAAGAAAAGATAAATAGAATTTCATGAAAGTTTTGACGGGGGCTGATTAATCAAAAAAAGAAGCTATTTCCAGCAATGGTTTTTTTCCAATGTCCGGTACTTTAGCATCGGCGGCGGGATAGCCTACGACCAATAATAAATAAGGTTTTTCGTTCGTCGGGCGTCCGAGCATTTCGCTCAGAAATCCCATCGGGCTTGGCGTATGCGTTAACGAAACTAATCCGGCGTTGTGAATCGCAGTAATCAAAATTCCCGTCGCAATCCCGACAGATTCGGCGACGTAGTAATTTTTGACTTTTCGACCATCCGGCAAGACACCATAGCTCTGCGAAAAAATTACAATCAAGTACGGCGCGATCTCAAGGAAAGGCTTGTCTTTATTGGTTCCAAGTGGTGCGAGTGCGTCCAACCATTCTTGTGGTGCGCGTCGCTCGTAAAATTCCTGTTCTTCTTTTTCGGCGGCGATGCGAATTTTACTTTTGAGTTCGGGATTGCTAACAACGACAAAATGCCACGGTTGCAGATTGGCTCCGCTGGGTGCGCTGCCAGCGGCGGTCAGGCAATCTTCAATTAACTCACGCGGAACAGGCCGATCAGAAAAATCCCGTACCGTGCGGCGCGTGAGCATTTGTTGACGGAAAACTTCTGCGCGTTGCTGCATTTCTTCAGGCGAATATTCGCGCCAGTTGTTCAATGAAATAAAATCTTTCATACAAATGCGGAAGCCCGCACGGAGTAAGGGCGTCCCTCCATAATGCAAAACGCCCTTACTCC
>JAYVZE010000051.1:0-87396 GCA_043783625.1 Blastocatellia bacterium
CTCCGCGTCAAAAGCATTTATTGAATTGCAGTTGAGAGATAATCCGGGCATGCGGATTTTAGATAATCCAAAACAGACGACACTCGGAGGACTGCCCGCAGTTTTTGTTCCCATCGGCGGAGAATCTCCGATTACGGGACGCGATGAACGCGACGTAATTTGCACGACAATTTTGCCGGATGGCAGATTGTTTTATTTGATCCTGATTTCTCCCGTAGACGAAGCGCAGAGCTATGATCAGGCGTTTGAGAAGACATTGGGAAGTCTGGCATTTGGCAGATAGTGAGAATAACCACAGATGAGCACAGATAAACACAGATTTAAAACATTGATTTATCTGTGTCCATCCGTGTTCATCGGTGGTTTATTTTGAGATTTTTTTAGCTTCAATTTTCAGCTTTTCCATCGCAGAAGTATTTCTCAAATGATCGGGCAAAGCATTCATTGCTTTGAGGGCTTGCTGTGCCGTGATTTTTGCTTCGTCTTGACGATTGGCTTTGACTAAAATTTCTGCTCGGCGTACCAGCCAGGTTTCTTTTCTGGGGAATTGCTCCATCACTTTATCAATACGAGTCAGTGCGCCGTCCCATCGCTTCAACTGTGTTTCATAGCCGATGGCTTTTTCCTGAAGCGAAATCAAATTTCCGAGTTTTATCATTCCTTCATCAATTCCACGTAACGCTTCGTCGCCGCGTTTTAATTTCATCAAAGCTTCAGCGCGAGCGATAAAATAATCAGGCTTGAGCTTGGAAGCTGTCGTAATCGCCTGATCGTATTCCCTCAGAGCAGCCGGTAAGTTTTTATTTTTAAGATGAGTTTGAGCCAATAAAATCAGTGCTTCGGTGTGATTAGGCTGCGTTTGTAAAAATCTTTTCAAGGAAAATTCAGCCATCTCCGGCATCGCTGCATCAAAAAATAATCGAGCGCGCGCCAGATCAACTTCGGCTAATTGAGGAGCAAGTTTTTGCGTCCGATCATAATCTTCGAGGGCGGCTTTAGCGTTTCCGTTCAGGCGATAAAGCTCTCCGCGTTGCAGGTAAAGAATCGCATTTTTTTCATCCTGTTTAATTTGTTGTGTGAGCTGATTGATTTGCGCGGACAGTTCTCCGTGCGCAAGAACAGAAATTATAGCCAGTAAAATCAGGGCTATCGTTGAAACTATTTTTTTCATGTCAGATCAGGTTCAGTGTTCGATAAACTTTAGCTTGTCGAGGGCTTGGCAAGGAAAGGTTTCGACAAACTAAAGTTTATCGAACATTTCTCGTCTTGACCGTACGTGGCGATGATGCTCTGGTTTCCTGCGTAGAAACACGCGGAGACTCACCTTTGATAATCGTGAAGTTATCGTCAATCGCTCCGGTTTCGCGCAGGAATTTTGCGTCCAGACGATTGCCGTTGACATCCAAAACCATCGAACCGAGCTGCATCATTTGAATGTACATCGCCGGATGCGGCAGGACTGCATTCGTCGCCTGTCCTGAGCTGCCCGCGACGACATAAACCGTGCCTTCGTGCGGCGCGACGAAATTCGTCGGCTTATAATAAGCCCCATTTTCATTGGGTCTGCCGTTGCCCGCGTTCTTTTTCATGTCACTGGTCAGCGTCGTAGATTTGCCGTAATGACGATCAATTAAAAATGATCGCTGGTAATTGTGAGCGTGTCCGGTGAGAACTAAATCTACGCCGTATTGTTCGAGAATCGGCAGCACATTCTGCCGCATCTCAATGGAAGTTCCATCATCGTCAGAATCTTTTGTACCCTTGGAATACGGCGGATGATGCCAGAATGCAATCAGCCATTGCTTGGAATTCGCAGCTAAATCATAAGTTAGCCACGTCAACATGGCACTGCCGGAGGTACGATCTGAGGTCATCGAATCCAAACAGACAAAATGAATATTGCCGTAATTGAAGGAATAATAATCTTCCGTGCCGGAAGCGATTCCGCCCGCTTCACCATTTTGCGGAAGCGTGAAATTTTTGAAGTAGGGAATTTCATGACCAGGCGAACCATTGCCTGCGGTGTCGTGATTTCCAATCGTCAACCACAATGAAGATTGCTTCAGAATCGAAGGATACGCATTGAAAATCCCGAACTGATATTCGCTGTCTAAGCCGTTGGAATAGGCATTGTCACCCAACATCAACCACAAATCTGTATAACGCGTTCCGTTGAATTTGTAATACGCATCACGCACGGCGTATTGGTCGTTCGTATATGTGCCAGAATCACCCAGCACCCAAATTCGCATCGGCTTCGCGCCTTCAGGCGAAGTGATGAAGTACTGTTCAGGGTCGGTTGTATTCAAGATCGAAGCCGAAGAACCAACTGCATAAAAGTATTTTGTGTTGGGTTGCAGGTTCGAGAGTTTTAGTTCGTGTTCGGTGGAAGGCGCATTGTCTCCCGCGATTGAACTTAATCTGTTTGGCGCTGCTCCATAATAAACGCGGCTGTCTGATGGGCTTTCCGTTCTCCATCGAACAACGATGCTGGTGGTGGTTCCGAGCTGTAAATATGGCCCTCGCGTGATTTTTACATTCGTTGCCGGGGGTGTTGTCGGCGCAGGAGTCGGCGTTGGTGTAGGGGATGGTGTAGGGGATGGAGTGGGCGTCGGCGTCGGTGTTGGCGTCGGAGCCGGAGTCGGAGCGGGGTTGACCGTGCCATCGGCACTTAACGACAAATCGAAACTGACATTCGCACTGCTCCCAGAATATTGATGAACTTCCACTTGAACGACATTGGTTCCGGCTTTGAGTGCCGAAACTGGCAACGTGAAGGGCAGCCAGAAATTAGCTTCATTGGTTTTGAAAGAAGCAAAAGTCGCATAGCCAAAGTCTCCGTTGGGCATATTGCTGCGCACAACTTCGACGCCATTCAAATATACAATCGCGCCGTCATCTCTGAGCAGATTTAATTTTAATTGCTTGATGTCGGCAAGATTGGTGACGTTGAAAGATTTACGAAAATAGTAGGTGATGTATTTATCATTCGGGTCACGACCCCAATTTAGAATCGTAGCTTCATCACCATCACCATACCCGAATTGCGCCGTTCCGCTTTTCCAGGCTTGATCGTCAAAGTTAGATTCCAGCCAATACCAGCGCGGGTTGGTGCCGTTATCAAGATATTTCCAGGTGGAATTTTGGGGGAGTAAAGTTTGTGCGAAAGCAGCCACGGCTGCACACAAACAGAATGCGACAAACGTCAGAGATGAGGTCCAACGACGGGGGGAGATTAAGAACATGCAAAAAAGCTCCGTCGGAAGCCAGAGGCTTCTAATTGGGGGAAATTGTCAGTAACGAATTAGGATTCAGCTAACAAGGGAAAACGAACCTTACTAAGCGTAGTCGGCAACAGTCAAGCAATTGTGCGAAATCTAACATTAAAAAGCGGCTCTACAAAAATACCTGAATCGTGGCATAATCCAGTTTCTATCTGAAAAAAACCTGGAGCTGAATTCATGAAACGATATTTTCTGTTCTTTATTTTGGTAGCTGCCGCTACTTTAATTGGCTGTAATAAAACTCAACCCGCACCTGCCGCGCCGACTCCGGCTCCGTCACAGGTTTCGATTGTCCCGGCTCCGATGCCAGCTCCGGCGACCGGTGTCGCTTCTCCCGGTGCAGTTCCTCCGGCAGTGAAAAATGCTGCGCCAATTCTGCCCGGTAAGCTCGGCAAAGATGGAAAAGTCGCAACGCAACCCTTGCCTCCCGCGATCTGGGATCGCATGACGAAACCACTCAGCGATGAAGACATTAAAAAATTACCCCCGGAAACCCGCGATATGATTTTGCGTGCGCAGGGGAAATTACCGCCTGCGGCGAGTCCGAAAAAGTAGTGAGGAAGTTGTATGCTCGAAACTTTAACCGTTCAGGAAGCACAAGAAAATTTTGCCAAGGTGATTGCTGATTTGACGCCGGGAAGTGAAGTCGTCATTACCAAAGATGCACGACCGATAGCAAAAATTATTAGTACCTCAGCAAAAGTTCGCCAACCTCGACGACCAGGCAGTGCTAAGGGAAAATTAATAATTCTGGCTGAGGATGACGAACACTTGCTGGATTTTCAGGACTATTTGCCCTCATGAAATCATTGCTTGATACGCACACATTTCTCTGGTTTGCTTTAAATGACCCCTTACTTAGCGAGCGGGCATTAAAGCTTATAACGAATTCAGCTAATGATGTTTTTGTGAGTCCTGCATCTTATTGGGAGCTTGCTATCAAAATAGGTATTGGAAAGTATTCTTTGCAGCAGCCTGTAGATACTTTTTTTGAGGATCAACTTTCTGAAAATCAATTTGAAATATTACCCACTGAGCCTCGGCATGTTGCACCATTGACGAAGCTAGATTTTCATCACCGTGATCCTTTTGATCGCTTAATTATTGCGCAAGCAATGATAGAAAAGATTCCCGTGGTTAGCGCAGATGCTGCCTTCGATTCTTATCCAGTCACAAGAATCTGGTAAGTATATGAATAATCAAAAACTCGCCTTAGCAGTTTCCGTCTCAACAAATCTAGCGGCTCCGATTATTGGCGGGATTCTGGTTGGATATTGGCTGGATCGGTGGCTGGGGACGAATCCATGGATGTTTTTAGTGTTCACGATTTTGGGTACGGTTGGCGGCTTTCTCGCGCTGATTCGGACTATCAATAAAATCAATCAGACAAAGGATGAAGAATGAAAATTGCCATCACTGGCGCAGGCGGATTAGTCGGCAGCAGCTTGAATCAATTGCTCTCGAAAGAGCATCAAGTACTCGCGCTCCGGCACGCTGATCTCGACATTACGAATAACGATGCAGTACAGAAATTCGCTGCGGCGGAAGCTCCTGATGTCATCATTAATTGCGCGGTTCTCAATGTTGACGAATGCGAAACTGACCGTGAAAAAGCACTCGCGCTGAATGTTACGGGGCCGCAGCATTTATCCGAAGCGGCGCGCAATTGCGGGGCGGCGATTGTTCATTACAGCACGAATTATGTCTTCGATGGCAAAACTGAAAAGATTTATACAATCAATGATGCGACGGAGCCGGTGAATAATTACGGGCAAACAAAACTCGATGGTGAAGTTGCTGTGATGGAAGCTTGTGCGCGAAGTTTTATTATTCGGAGTTCGTGGGTGTACGGCGTCGGCAAAGAAAATTTTCTCAGCATCATTCACAAAAACCTGAAAGCTGGAAAGCACGGCAAAGTTGTTAGCGATTGCTGGGCGAGTGCGACCTACGTCGAAGATTTATCAGCGCGGACGCTGGAAATTATCGAGAGTCATCAATATGGAATTTATCAGGTCGTGAATGAAGGTGTCGCTTCGTATGTGGAATTTACTTATGAAGCCGGACGGCTGGTAGGACTCAGCGAAACACAAATTGCAGAATTAGTAGAATTAATTAGCGATGCAGATATTAAACGTCCCGCGATTCGTCCGCGCTATACGCCGATGAGTTGTGTTTTGTCGGAGGAAATTGGTTTGGAGCCGTTAAGGCATTGGAGGGATGCGCTGGCGGAATATGTTGCTGGTGCAGATGCCCGCACGTAGTAAGGACATCATTTCCCAAGTAAAAATGTCCTTACGTTTCGTGTATAAGAAAGAATAAATGATTCGCATTTTGTATTTGTTTCTTCACGAGACTATTGCTTTGCGAAGTACGCATTTTGTATTGCTGAAACTTATATTTTATGAACTCTTTTTTATAGAACCCTATTGTTTGCAAATACTTAATGTCACCGACAAGACTACAGCGCAAGAGGGATATGTATTTTTTATAGTGCTTCTAAATATACCAAAGGTTCGTATATTTACGAGTTGTGCGTCATACTAAAAAAAACACCGTTATAATGAAAGTGAAATTAGATAATCAAAACATTTTTATCCTTTGTTGTACATTTTTGATTATTGTAACAAACTCTTGCAGCAGTCAAAGTCAATCAAATAAGGAAAATCGGATAGTACAGGCTAAAACTGACAGCAATTTGTTGAAATACACAACAGGGGTTCGGTCAATTTTAGAAGATAGTAAGGGAAATATTTGGTTTGGTAGTAATAGCGAAGGAGTGTGTTTGCTTCATAATGGGGAGTTCCAATATTTCACAACAGAAAACGGATTAAGCGACAACCAGATTAGGAGTATTTATGAAGATAAAAATGGCATAATTTGGTTTGAATGTGGTAAAGGATTAAGTAATTATGACGGGCAAAAAATAACTGTTTACAAAGAAAGAAATTATGATTCATTAAACGAATTGAAATTAACTGATAATGACCTTTGGTTTAAGGGCGATGAAACGGTTGGCTACAACAAACTTGAAGGGAATCCCGGGGTGTATCAGTTTGACGGGAAAAACCTTTATTACCGCACCTTCCCAATAAAACCAAAATTAGGGAAGGAAAACGCCTATTCAATTTCAACACCTTTTGTAAAAAGTAAAAATGGAACGGTTTGGTTTGGAACTTATAATGCTTTGATTGGGTATAATGGTAAGCAATTTAAAATGTTTAATAATGATTCATTAGGATTAAATGGCACAACCGAATTTTTGCATATTCGATGCATAATGGAAGACAGTAAAGGAAATCTATGGATTGGGAATAATTGTAGTGGCATTACAATTGGGGGCAGCGGAGTTATAAAATATGATGGTAAAGAATTCATCAATTTTGCAAAACAACATCAATTAAGAAAAGAAGACACCAAAGGCAATTCTTTGGACAGAGTTTTTTCGATGAGTGAGGACACTTTGGGTAACATTTGGTTTGGAACGGCTGAGTCGGGTGTGTGGCGATATGATGGGCATACTACGAAAAATTTTACCAAAAAAGATGGTCTCGATGGTGACCTTATTTGGATTATTTACAGAAGCAAAACAGGTGACTTGTGGTTTGGCGGAGGTCCCAATGGAGTCTATCGTTTCAATGGCAAGTCTTTTGAACGAGTATATTAATAAAAAGTACGAACGCACAACATTGTATTTATGAAAAAGGGGGCGGACGTAAGTAATTGAACATCAGTATATTATACAACATTTGCACCAGCGGACGGAATACTATGAAGCAGTTGGAAGTAACTCAACTTTGGAACAAAACCCAGCACCAGTTACGGGCGGACGAGTTCCAAATTCCCCCTTCTTCATAAATACTTTTACGTTACCTGCAAAAATCTAAAATCTTCATTATTTCACTGCAAAAAGTAATTTACAGCGTACTTAACAACTCGGCGGCACGTAAACCGGAACACGCAATTTCGCAAACGGTGTTTTCGATAATTTGTGCAAGTTATGTCCCTGATTAAAACTCCGATCCGAATTCCTGGCATTCCGGTTATAGCTAATCATTGAACCCAGGATGGCGCGTCGGTCACTGGTTCCTCCCAGCGGAGAATTGTCGTCGGTATCTACGGGACGAATCCACATCCAGCCTGTTTTTCCCGTGGGAATCACTTTTGAAAATGGGGGCGCAGTGCGTGGAAACGCATCCGTCAAAATTTGACGTACCTGGCATCCTGAGGTTCTCATTGAGAAACTGAATCCCTTCTCTACGTCATTAAATAAAAGTCCGGTGAGGCTGCCGACATTGCCGAGTCTATTTCCTAAATCCCCGCCAATCCGATTGACGATGAGCATTGTTTCGTTGTTGTCACGCAGGCTGGAAATACTATCCAGTGCCAATTCAAACGGCAAGCGTTCATAGCTGTCATCATCAAAGGCAATATCAACCATCGTAAATCCAGTGTCAGGAACGGGGTAATATTTAATCGGTTGCGTGATGACGCCGATGGATTCCGCACCCAGATTTGCCTGATGTCCACTAGAAAATTTTACGGATTCCGAGCCAACCAGATAATTGTAATCTCGCGGCAACCCTTCGTTATCGGTGGCGAGAGCGATGATGTATCCGGTGACGCCGGGATCATAATCCAGCGCAAAAAACGATAAAGTTTGATTCGCGGTCAGGCAGGTGAAAGCATCGGCGACGTTGCATTCCATGCTATCAATAAAAAACCAATGAACATTGACTGAATCCGTACCGAGGTTCGTGATATTCACTCGCGTGTTTTGTGACTCCGGTGATTCTGACTTGGACGTGTAAATATTGTAAATCAACAAGGAACCGGGCTTTTCATCATCCTGAAGCCGGGTCGGTTTAGTCTGAGCAAACGTAGTCGAATTAAAGAAAATTATGGCTAAAAAACAAAAACAGAAAAATCGAAACAGATTCATCGCAGTCTCCAGGAAGGCGGAATAACTACGGAGCTGAACAAATTAGACAGGAAAATAATGCGCGAAACATTGCAAAATAATGATGGGGGCGTTGTGAAAATCGGTCTTGGGACTTTGATCTTTGGTCTTTGGTTCTTGTCGCCAAATCATAAGTTCAAACACAAAGTACAGAAAGCGAAAAACAAAGACCAAAGCTCCAAGACCAAAGCCCAATCTTTACAATCACCATCGGCATTCTGACCTTTCCATGTTAAACTTAACCTGAAATTTAACGATTAACAGGAGTTTTTTCATGATTGATTCCGTAGTGATACAGGAATTACGAGATAAGTATAACGATTTGACGCAGCGCGTTTCGGAATTGCGGAGGTTTCTTTGACCTTGACAATAAACGCGCAGAATTAGCGCAGCTCGAAGAACAGGCCTCCGCCCCGGAATTCTGGAACGATCAGGCGGCGGCGCAGAAAATCTTACAACAGCGTTCACGCATTGAGCGGGCGATTGCCAAAGCTGAAGAACAGCAACGAATGGTAGATGATATTGCCGTGCTGTTTGATTTTGCGGCAGAAGATGAAGCTTCACTCGCGGAACTGAAAACGACGATTGAAAACCTCACCAAAGATGTTGAGTTAAGCGAAACACAGACTTTGCTCGGAGGTGAAAATGACGCCCGCAATGCCATCGTTTCCATCAATGCCGGAGCGGGTGGAACGGATGCGCAGGATTGGGCGCAGATGTTGGAGCGCATGTACCTTCGCTGGTGTGAATATCGCGGCTTCAAAAAAGAATTACTGGATGAACAATACGGCGAAGAAGCCGGCATTAAATCCGCTACGATTCGCATCGAAGGCGAATATGCGTACGGTTTATTATCAGGCGAATCAGGTGTTCATCGCTTAGTGCGTATTTCACCGTTCAATTCCGGTGGCAGCCGCGAAACCAGTTTTGCCTCAGTGTTTGTCACACCGGAAATTGATGATGACATCGAAGTCGAAATTTTCGACAAGGATTTACGCGTGGATACTTATCGCGCAACAGGCGCGGGAGGACAGCATATCAACACGACCGATTCTGCCGTTCGCATCACTCACATGCCAACGGGAATTGTTGTGACGTGCCAGAATCAGCGTTCACAGCATCAGAACCGCGATGTTGCCATGCGCGTTCTGAAATCGAAACTGTACGAATTAGAATTCGCTAAAAAACAAGCCGAGACCGATAAGCTGGCAGAAAATAAACGCGACATTTCTTTCGGCTCGCAAATTCGTAATTACGTGATGCAACCGTACCGTTTAGTCAAAGATGTGCGAACGAAATTTGAAACCAGTGATGTAGATGGAATCCTGAACGGCGAACTGGATGAATTCATTAAGCAGTATCTGCTGGCGAAGCGGGAAGGAAATAATTAGAAGGGAAGTCTATGGAGTCCTTTGAGTCTATCGAGTCTGTAGAGTCGGTGAGGTTTTAGGAGTCGTTACGCGTAGCGGGCTGTTGACTTAAAAGACTCATAGGACTCCATAGACTTTTCTTAAATCCATAAGTTTTTTATATGGCAAAAGCAACATCAAAAAAAGTAACCGTGAAGCCACGCGACGGCTACGATTGGAGCAAATGGCGCAACGAAATTATCGGGTTGTGTTGTTTGGGCATCGGTTTAGTTTTGCTCTTCGCGTTGCTCAGCTATGACAGTCAGGATGGCACGTGGCATAAAGCGACGGCGAAGGTCGGTGTCAGCAATTGGATCGGCCCGTTCGGAGCCAATATCGCCAGTACGATGTATCAGGCGTTTGGCTTTATTGCGCTGTTCGTCCCGCTCGTTTTTTTCGCGTTGGCGTATTGGTATTTGCGCTACGAACGCCTTCAGGTAGCGTGGCTGAAAGTTTTAGGTTTAGCCATCATCGTTTTATCGCTGACCGGGATGTTGGCAATTGTTGATTGGAGCCAGGATGCTTCGTTTCATTGGGGCGGATGGATCGGGCATTTGCTGGTGTATAGCGATAGTTTTGGGTTGGCGAATGCCTTACATCGCATTGGAGCTTCGATTGTTTTGCTGCTTACTTTTATTGTCGGCGTGATGATGGCAACCTCGCTTTCGTTCTTTGGTCTGGTCATGCATTTGTCGCCGCGTGAACAGGAAGCCGGGGTGACTGCGGCGGTAGTCGAACGCCTCAAAATGTGGTGGCAGGAACGTCAGGTTGAACGAGCAGAAATCGTCATCGGAACGCAGGACGAAAGACAAAAAGCAAAAAACGAAATTCGGATTTCTCAGCCGGAAACAGGCAATAAAAAGACTGAAATTCTGGCCATCTCAAATACAGAACCTGCGAAACGAAATGCTCTCACCGAAGCGATTTCTCCGGCGGTTAGCAAAGCGCGTGCTTCGGTCGTGGCAGCTTTGTCGAGAGACAAAGGAAAATCTGACAAAGAGCTGGCAGTCATGGCGCAGGCTCCCGCGCCGACCAAAGATTTACGCGCAGCTCCGACGAAGGGAAATTCATTAGAAGAATGGGATGAAGAATCTTCGGGCGTCGTCGGCAAGCGGAGTCTGGAAGATATGGTTTCTACTGCGTCGGTCAAACGACCTGAAACTCTTGAAGAAAAAGCCGCCGCTGCAAAACCGATTCCCGTCACGAGTACGCTGCGCACGGCGATTGAATACAAATTGCCCTTGACCGAAATGTTGACGCCGCCGTCTCCACGTTCAGAAATCGCCGATGACGAACTGAAAGAGCTGGCAATTCAATTAGCTGAAAAATGCCGCGAATTCAATGTTTCCGGTCAGGTCAAGCAAATCAGCCCCGGCCCGGTCGTGACGACGTTTGAATTTAAACCTGACCCCGGCGTCAAATATTCACGCATCACTGGTTTGGTGGATGACCTCTGTTTAGGCTTAAAAGCTGAATCCATTCGCATTGATCGCATTCCCGGAAAATCTACGGTTGGCATTGAAGTCCCCAATCCGCGCCGTGAAACAATTCGTCTGCGCGAAGTGTTAGAGTCCGCGAAATTTACGGACTCTCCCTCGAAACTGACTTTAGCGTTAGGCAAAACAATTGACGGCTCAAATTATGTCGCTGACCTCGCGCGGATGCCGCATTTATTGATTGCAGGCGCCACCGGAGCAGGAAAATCTGTGGCGTTGAATTCGATTCTCTTATCGCTTTTGTATAAAGCCACGCCCGATGAAGTGAAACTGATTCTAGTTGATCCGAAGCGCTTGGAGTTGGGGCTGTATGCCGATATTCCACATTTGTTGACGCCGATTGTGACTGATCCAAAACGTGCGAGTTATTCGCTGCGCTGGGCGGTGTCAGAGATGGAAAATCGTTATAAACATCTTGCCGCTTTTGGCGTCAGAAATATCGAACAATACAACACCGAAGTGTGCTCGACGATTGATCGTAATATCTCCGCTGATAGCCAGGAAATGCCGAAGCCGTTGCCTTACATTGTCATTATCATTGATGAATTAGCCGACCTGATGATGGTGGCGGCGCGGGATGTCGAAGAAAGCATTACGCGGCTGGCACAGATGGCGCGTGCCGTTGGGATTCATTTAGTGCTGGCAACACAGCGTCCTTCCGTAGATGTCATCACCGGATTGATTAAAGCAAATTTCCCTTCGCGCATCTCCTTCCGTGTTTCTTCCAAAGTGGATTCACGAACCATCATTGATGCCAACGGAGCCGAAGGATTATTAGGTCAGGGCGACATGCTGTTTTTGCCACCCGGTACTTCACGCTTAATTCGCGTTCACGGATGTTATGTTGACGAAAAAGAATGTAAGCGTGTGGCCGATCAAGCCCGCGATCAGGGCAATCCACTTTATGACGAAAAAATTGTCATGAGTGAAAAGGAAAATGAAGGCGAAGAGTTGAACGGGACAGAGTTGCGGCGCGATGAAAAATATGAAGAAGCCATTCGCATTGTGATTGAGATGGGACGTGCGTCAACTTCGGTTTTGCAACGCCGTTTGCGGATCGGGTACGGACGCGCAGCTTCGATCATTGATATGATGCATCACGAAGGGATTGTGGGTGCTGAAGACGGCAGCAAACCACGACAGGTACTCGTGAAATCCGACTTTCTCGAACGGCTGGATCAGATGCAAAATGAAGATGAACCCTGGTAAATATCTGGTCAAATCGGGTATTTGTGAAATAAATATCCACAAGCCGGACTGGGCTAGATAGGTTAAAATATTTAAACACTTTTTAATTATTTGAACTTATTGAAGTTTAAGAAGCGAGATCAGCTAAGTTATTGATAATAAAGAGATTAATTTTTTTGTCGAAAAAATGTGCAATTTGCTATAAGTACTGTATTTTAGGTGATTTGACTCAGTTGCTTGTGGCTTTATGCACAGCCTTTTCCACAGAATCTGTGGAAAACTTTGCACTACTCTAACACGAGATTAATTGGAGTTTAACTCTTGTCAATAATGCCCGAACGTATGAGATTACAACTAGCACTCGACCATCCTGATTTGACTCATGAGCTTGACGTAGCCGCCAAGGCTTCACGTTATGTTGATATGATTGAGGCGGGAACTCCACTGCTGATTCGAGAAGGAATTCGCGTCATCCGTGAGCTGCGTCGTCGTTACAAGGGCAGAATTATTGTGGCTGACATCAAAGTTGTAGATGCGGGGGAGCCGATAGCTGAACTGGCCTTTGCTGCCGGTGCGAATGTCGTCACGGTGCTTGGTTGCGCTGAAAACGATGTTATCAAGCGCGTCGTCAAAACCGCGAAAAAATATGACGGTGAAGTGATGGCAGATAGTTTAGGCGTCTCGAATTTGATTGAGCGGGCGAAAGAGCTTCGTGCTTTAGGCGTAGATTCGCTGTGCCTCAATCGGCGTGGACTTAAAATGCGCCGCGCTACTCAGCCTGAATCCTTCAAGCAATTGGTCTCCTTGATTAATGAAATAGATTTGCCGGTTTATCTGGCGGGTGGGATTGATTTAGCCGAACTGATCGCTTTGCGAAAAGCACCATTGTTCGGGGTCATTATTGGCGCCGCCATCACGGAAGATAAATCTCCGGCAGAAGCTGCCAAAGAAATGCGACGTGTGATTGATGAAACGGAACGGATGTTCGGAATTGGCTAGTAGCGCAATATAGCAATTCCGGTATGGTGGTAAAACATTGAAGAAAGGCTGCCAGCAAGATGTTGGCAATGATGCCGAGAGCATTTGCGTGAAGACTCCCCTTACTCCCTCAAAATCAGAATGGAAGCTGACTGCCGAAGCCTTTGCGAAGCTGTTGGCAAAGTTCGACCCTGAACCTGAATCAGCGGGGATCCGCTACGAATCGTTACGCCGCAAACTGGTAAAATTCTTCGATTGGCGTGGCGCCTATTTTCCAGAGGAATGCGCTGACGAAACGTTTGACCGTCTCGCTCGAAAAATTGAACAGGGTGAAGAAATTCAGGAAATCGTTTCATACTGTCACGGTGTAGCGCGGCTGGTTTTGTTGGAAGAATTGAAATCTTCCAACCATCGAAGAATTGATTTTGATGAATTACCTTCGCTCGAAGTGACACCACAGGAATTACCAGCGGCGAATCCTCAGCGCGATTGTTTTGAGCATTGCCTGCAAGAGCTTTCGCCGGAAAACCGACAATTAATCCTTGCCTATTATCAGGATGATCGCCGCGAAAAAATTGATAACAGATTGGCTCTCGCTACGACTTACGGGATTCCCTTGAATGCCCTGCGAAGCCGCGCACAACGCCTGCGGAACAAGTTAGAAGAATGTGTGAAAAATTGTTTGGCGCAAAGCGCGACATGAAAAAGTGAGATTTGCCACTCCTAAGTTGAACGGAAAATTTGGCAAGTTCCCCCCACTTGGTTTATTTGATGATGGAAAGAGATGAACAAAAGCTGCGCAGGTATTTAACTGGCGATTTGTCAGAGCCTGAAGAGCTGAAAATAGAGACAGAATTTTTAACTTCTGATGAAGCATTCGAGCGACTTGAAGCAATCGAAAACGATTTGGTTGATGAATATGTACGTGGTGAACTGACGGCACAGGAGCGCGGCTTATTTGAAAAAAATTATCTAACGACACCGTTGCATCATCAGCGGGTTTGGCTCAGTCAGAATTTATTACGCGCCGCAGCTGAAAGAATTCCAGCGAAACATCAAATCTCTGCGCCCTTAACTTCGTGGTGGGCAGATTTGTTTACCGGGCTGAAGCTACATCAATTAGCGTGGGCTGTAGCGGCTCTGTTACTCGCAGTACTTGGCGGATGGTTTCTGATAAGATCACCGCAGTCAATCATCACATATCCTGAAATTGCCAAAGCAGAAGCCACACCGCTAATGGCATCACCGACGCCTGAACCGCAGCCCTCGAAACCCGAAACCCAAAACTCGAAACCAAATACCCCGCCACCCGAAACCCGAAATCTGACCCCTGTCTTTGTTCTGCACGGAGCATTCAATATCAATCAAACTCGTGGCACTGGGTCTAAAAATGCGGGTTCTCATAAAATGCAAACCCTGGCAATTGAAAAAAAGGTGGAAAAGGTTATGTTACAAATGCCCCTCGAAGATGAGCGGTATGCCAAATATCAAGCCGAGATTCGGGCTGTAGACAGTAGCAAAGCGTTCACCGTGAAGACAATTTCTCCATCGAAATCTGCCAAAAATATCAGCCTGACGATTCCTGCCATCCGTCTTGGAACAGCCGATTACATCCTCACGCTCTCCGGTATTACAGAAACCGGAGAAGCTGAAGAAATCAATCAATATCCTTTCCGTGTGACCCGCCAATAAACGTTCAGAGTACACGCTTCAGCGTGCTAACGCCTGCGCAGCGCGGCGTTAGGCAAACTTAAAGTTTGAACTCCAAACACTTGCGACATGTTTTCATCGCCTTTGCCACTCATAGTTGTAAGCAACAATCCGGCTGAAAAAAATGTCGTTCGCCGTACCTGTTGATGGATGGAAT
The DNA here is from genome assembly GCA_043783625.1 of Blastocatellia bacterium. Lineage (GTDB taxonomy): Bacteria > Acidobacteriota > Blastocatellia > RBC074 > RBC074 > JAFDVL01. The sequence goes on from JAYVZE010000051.1 coordinate 15,180, forward strand.
CAGCAGGAAAACTTTTCTGGGGAGAAGGAGCCGTGAGCGCACAATTTTCAGCCTGATTGTTGTTTTACCCGGAAATTTCAATGAACAGCTATAGGTCATCTTATGAATAGAAACTATAAAAATTTATTGCTGATGGGGCTTGCGTTGTGCGCTTCCGCCTGTGCCAATACGAATTTTAAAGTGAATCCTGAAGCTCCGCAGCCCTTTCACGGAACCGTCGAAACGCGCGAAATTAAAATCGGTTCCAGAGTTGGCGGCCGCGTGACCGCAGTGTTAGTTGAAGAAGGAAACAGCGTTGAAATCAATCAGCCGTTAGTTCGCTTTGATGTCGCCGAATTACATTCGCAATTGAAGCAGTCCGAAGCTCGTGTTGCGCAACAGCGTGCTCGTTTGGATCAATTAATACGGGGCTTTCGCGTGGAAGAAATCGCGCAGGCTTCGGCTGTGACCGGAACCGCCAAAGCTTCTTTTGAAGTCATGCGCAACGGTGCGCGTCCTGAAGATATTGCCCAAGTCAAAGCCAGCGTCACCGCCATCGAAGCCGAAGTTGCCAGCGCAAAAATCAGCTACGAACGGTTTAATCTTTTGCATCAATCCGGCGATTTGTCGCGGCATGAAGTGGACAGTGCAAGGTACCGCTACGAAGCCATCTCCGCCCGCCGCGATGCCGAGGCAAAAAAACTGGAAGTCGTTATCAACGGCAATCGGCACGAGGAAATTCGCGGAGCCAGTGAACGCTTACGGCAAGCGGAGCAAGCCGAAAAAATGATGCGCGTGGGAGCGCGTCCTGAAGAGATTGCCGATGCTCGCGCACAGCTCGCCGAAGCACAGGCGAAGGTCGAGCAGTTCAAAGTTTTGATTGCTGAAGGCGAATTGCACGCTCCGGCTCGCGCTCGTGTCGAAGCGATTTCCATCCGCCCCGGCGATGTCATCACTGCCGATCAAAGCGTGATGAAATTATTGGAAGCCGATCAACTTTTTGTGCGGATGTTTGTCCCCGAACCTGAACTTACCAAAATCAAAATCGGTCAGCACGTCGCCGTTAAAATTGATGCCGCCGCCGATCAGGTTTTTGACGGAGTCATTGAACAAATCAGCGAACAGGGCGAATTTACACCGCGTAACGTACAGAGCCGCGATGAACGAAATCATCAGGTTTTCGGCGTGAAAATCAAGCTCAATAATGCCACCGGAAAATTAAAATCAGGAATGGCGGTCAGCGTGAATTTAGAAGTGATGAGTGGAAAGTGATGAGCCGTGAACTCGTAACTCATTACTTAGTACTCATCACTTTCTTCTAATCTTATGTCTGCAATTTCGATCAACAATCTTACGATTCGTTTTAAGAATTTCACCGCCGTGAATGAAGTCAGCTTTCAGGTGCAGCCCGGAGAGATTTTCGGTTTTCTTGGTCCGAATGGTTCCGGCAAAACTACGATTATCAAAGCACTGTGTGGATTATTGAAACCTGCTTCCGGCACAGCCGAAGTTTTTGGATTGGATTGCCTGAAACAGGCGGAAACTGTTCGGCGGCAGGTGGGATATATGTCGCAAAATTTCAGCCTCTACGATGATTTGACGGTGCGCGAAAATCTGAATTTTTATGCCGGAATTTACGGCTTACGGAATTCGGCAAAAAAAGAACGCCTTGCGGAAGTCGTCGAAATGACGAAGCTGCAACCATACCTTGACCGTCGCGCGGGTAGATTGTCAGGTGGATGGAAGCAGCGGCTGGCGTTGTCATGCGCGATTATTCATCAGCCGAAACTTTTATTTTTAGATGAACCAACCGCCGGAATTGATCCGGTGGCCCGGCGCGAATTATGGGATTTGTTGTTTGAAATGTCAGGGCGGGGAATTACTTTTTTTGTGACGACTCATTATATGGATGAAGCCGAACGATGCAGCCGGATCGGATACATTTATTTATCAAATCTGATTGCCTGCGGGACGCCGGAAGAACTGAAAACATTGCCTGAACTCACTCCGCACGGAACGAAACGGATTGAAGTTTCCGTCGCTCAGCCCACTGTTGCGCTTGCCGCGCTGAAGTCAAAATCTTACGTGCGGCAAGCGACAATTTTTGGACAATCCATTAATGCCTTGATTGATGAACAGGTTCCGCTTCATCACATCGAAACAGAAATTTTCGGCAGCGAAGTCCGCGCCGTGAATGCTTCTTTGGAAGATGTTTTTGTGACGCTGATGATGAACAAATGATGCGGAAGCCCGCACGCAGTAAGGGCGTCTTTTCGCAATGTATACCGAACACGGGAACAAGCTGAGGTTTTCATCCACGAAGAACACGAAGGGACACGAAGTAAACGCGAAGAAAACCCCTGAGATGTTTGTCTTTCTTCGTGTTCCTTCGTGTTCTTCGTGGATGAGAAAAAGCGCAGCTAATGATCGTTTGCAGTATAATAATACCCTTACTGCGTGCGGGCTTCTCCATTTTTATAAGGAACTCTAATGTCCGAACTAATCTCTACACATCCAATTTCGACGACGAATTCAAAAGTGTCGCGGGCTACGCGGCACAATCCGTTTTCAGGATTAGTCTCCGTGATGATTAAGGAATTCATTCACATCCGGCGCGATCCGGCGACATTTTTTTTCGTGATTGTGATTCCGGCGATTCAAATGTTGATTATGGGATTCGGAGTCAACGCCAATGTTCGCAATATCCCGACCGTAGTTTACGATGCCTCAAATACGCAGGAAAGCCGCCATATAATTGATCGTTTTGTAAATTCTGATGATTTTCGGATCGTGAATTATGTGACTTCGGAAACGGAAATGAATCAAGCCATCGTCGCTGGAAAAGCGCAGGTCGCGATAAAAATTCCTCCCGACTATGCACGAATTTTACTCTCCGGCGAAACTGCAAATGTGCTGGTTTTGGTGGACGGTTCCGATGCGATGGTCGCGGGAGAAGCCTCCAATGTAGCCAATTCCATTGCCATTCGAGAATCTGCCGACCGCTTGTTGATGCGCTCGAACGGGAAGCTTTCCTTACCAGTCGAAGCGCGACGAAAATTACTTTTTAATCCTGATTCACGGTCTCCGAATTTTATGCTGCCGGGATTAATTGCACTGTTGATGCAGATGCAAATTGTGACACTGGCGGCACTCGCAATTATTCGTGAGCGTGAAAAAGGTACGCTGGAACAAATGTTCATGACACCTGTGACGCCGCTGGGATTAATGCTCGGAAAGATGATTCCGTACTTCGTCGTCGCCTTCATTGTGATGGCATTTACCTTGACGATGAGCGTGTATGTGTTTGATGTCCCGATAGCCGGAAGCCTGCCATTATTGATCCTGCTGACGATTCCGTTTGTCATGACAATCATCGGAATCGGATTGCTGGTATCGCTCAGAGCCAGCTCCCCCGCCGCTGCGATTCAAGCGGCAATTGGTACGATTCTGCCTTCGATTTATTTATCTGGCTACATCTTCCCCGTTCATACGATGCCGGTATTTTTTCAATGGTGCAGTCAATTTTTGCCCGTGACGTGGATGATTCAGGTGATGCGTGGCGTGATCCTGCGCGGAGCCGGATTTGAAGAACTTTACCGAAACGCCTTAGTGATGACGGCGATGGGCGTGACGTTAATTGTTATCAGTGTTCTGCGCTTCAAAAAGAGAGTCGGCTAAATCTGCGCCTTGCTTCAAGATTATTTCTGGATCATAGTAATTGCGTTCTTCCCGGACAGTCTTAATCAAAAAAATCATTCAGAGGAAAAGCATGAAAAAAGCTGGTTCGGTCTTCCGTTTGTTCCATTTCCTGTACGGAATTCTGGTGGTGATATTTTTACTCCTTGCCGTTCATTCCTCGCAGGCACAATCCAATCAAAATTTATCGCAAGCACTTATTCAAGGCATTCCGATTGAACGAGCCATCACAAAGGGTGAAGTTCATACTTATAAAATTGCGCTGGAAGCGGGGCAGTTTATTCACGTTCGGGTCACGCAAAAAGGGACAGATGTTGCATTGCGGTTTCTTAACCCTAACAAAGAAGAGATTTATTCATTCAATATATTTCAGGGGATTTATCGGCACGAAAGGCTGGTGGGAGTTGCCAAAGAGACGGGAATCCATGAATTAAAAATCGAAATCCCGAAAGGGTCGGTTTCATCGTCAGGTAATTATCAAGTGGAAATACTGGAATTAAAAATCGCCGATGAAAATGCCCGGCGTCGAGATCGGGGACAAAGCTTTTTGCAGGAAGCCTGGAAAATTAAGGAGAAAGGAACCGTTGAAGCTTTAGAGGCGAGTCGGGAAAAGGCAAATCAGTCCGTCCAGCTTTTTCAATCCGCGCAAGATCAGGAGGGGGAAGCTCTCGCCTTAGAAATTCAAATTTCAGAACAGGATCGCAAAGCGCATATCGAACTTTCTAATCAGGCGTTGGCCTTACAACGTCAATTGGGCGACAAACCATCCATCGCATATTTGTTGAATTCCCTCGGTGTTTCTTACGTGCTGGCTGGCGACTGGCAAAATGGGATTAAATACTTACAACAATGTCTGGAAGTTGTACGGGAGCTGGGGGATTGGCAGGTTGAGGTCAATGTCTACGTTAATCTTGCCATCCTTTACGGGAGAACCGGAGATGCCGAAAAATCAGTTGCGTCTTCAAAACAATCAATTGCCATCGCCGATGCCCATCAATTGAAAAATCCAAATATCGGCTCCTATGCTAATTTGGGAATTGCTTACAAAGACTTGGGCGAATATCAACTCTCGCTGGAAGCCTATGAGATGTCGCTCCAGCTCATGAAAGAGACGAATCAAACGGACGCGGCAGGAAGAATCTATACAAACATCGGCAATCTTTATCGAGTGCTAAATAAAATTGAAAAAGCGTTAGCGTATTACCAGCAAGGCTTGGAACTTTCGAGGAAAAAGGGGATCGCGTTAGATGAAGCACTCGCACTCAACAATTTGGGCCTAACTTATTATCGAATGGGTGAATATCAACGGGCTTTGGATTCCTGCCAACAAGCATTAGTGTTACGAAAAAAATTAAATGATTTACCGGGGCAGGCCGGGGCGTATGAATTTTCAGGAATGGCTTTGAATAAGCTGGGACAGCGTGAAAAAGGTCTTGAAAACCTTTTGATTGCGCTTGATCTGCGCCGCAAAATGAATGAGCGATACGGGATCGTTTTTAATCTTCAGCACTTGGCTGAACTGGAAATGGATCACGGGAATTACCAGCAGGGATTGCCATATATTGAGGAGGCGATAACTCTGACAGAGGCGAACCGGTCTACGATCAACGCTCCTGATTTGCGGCTTTCGTATGGAGGAAGGATTCAGGAAGAATATTCCGTTTACGTTGATTTATTGTTGCGTCTTCACCAACAGGAACCAACAGCCGGATACGATCAGAAGGCTTTGCAGATGAGCGAGAAAGCGCGTGCGCGGAGCCTGCTTGAATCGTTAATTGAAGGTCGTCTTGACCTTCGCAGTGGTGTGAAGCTGGAATTAATAGAGCGCGAAAAACTGATCCAAAAGAAAATCAATGACACTTCCTCTCAGCTCGCTCGCCTTATGTCTGGTAAACCGAATGAGTTGCAGATTAATAAAGCACGAACCGATTTGGATTCGCAGACGAAAGAGTATCGGGATATTCTCGCTCAGATGCGCGTTGAGACTCCAAGATATGCTTCGCTGACACAACCTCAACCACTCAGCACCAAAGAAATTCAGTCAGAAGTTTTGGACGAACAGACAGTGCTGTTGGAATATGCTTTGGGCGACCAACAAAGCTGGCTGTTTGCCATCACCAAAGACAAATTACAAACATTCAAAATTGCCGGAGAGCAGGAAATCAATGATGCCGCACGAAAATTTTATGAAGCTTTGACGGCACGTGAATCGGCAACTGACATCGCTGGAATTGAGCATAAAATAAATGCAACAGGAACTACACTCAGCCAGTTAATTCTCAGCCCCGTAGCCAAACAATTAAGCAACGAATGGAAAGGCAAACGGCTGGCAATTGTCGCTTCCGGTACGTTGGAATATGTGCCGTTTTCGGCTTTGCCGCTGGAGTCGCAAGTTTCGGGTTTTGAGTCTCGCGGGATAAGTAACCAGATTTCGGGCAATTCCTCGAAACTCAAAACCAGCTTCCTGATTACGAATCATGAAATTGTTAATCTTCCATCGGCCTCTGTTCTGGGCGTGATTCGGCAGGAAATTGCTGCACGCAAATCGGCTCCGAAGCAAGTGGCGGTTTTAGCTGATCCGGTGTTTGAAAAGAATGATCCGCGCTTTGCGCAGGCGAAAAATAAAGCTCCGAACGAAACGGCGAAAGCGGAAATTTCCAGCAATACCGCCTTGAGCCGTTCAATGAGAGATTTTGGCAGTGACCTCGGTCGCCTGACATTTTCACGACAGGAGGCGGAAGCAATTGCCTCTATGACCAAAGCAGATCAGGGGCTGCAGCGATTGAGTTTTGCCGCCAATCGCACCAATGCGATGAGTGAAGAACTCCGCCAATATCGCATCGTCCATTTCGCTACGCATGGATTACTCAACAGCGAACATCCAGAATTATCCGGTTTAGTATTTTCATTGATAGACGAGCAGGGTAGGCCGCAGGACGGGTTTTTGCGGCTACACGATATTTACAATTTGAAATTACCCGCTGATTTAATTGTGCTGAGCGCGTGTCAAACCGCGCTTGGCAAAGAAGTAAAGGGCGAAGGTTTGATCGGATTGACGCGCGGATTTATGTACGCCGGAGCGCCGCGTGTGGTAGCGAGTTTGTGGCGCGTCAACGATTACGCGACAGCCGAATTGATGAAACGATTTTACGCTGGAATGCTGAAAGAAAATTTGAGACCTGCCGCAGCATTGCGAGCTGCGCAGCTTAGCATGATGAAACAGAAACGCTTTAGTGCGCCGTATTATTGGGCTGCGTTTACGCTGCAAGGCGAATGGAAGTAATCCGGGAAACTTTAATATGCCAGCATCTTGGTGACATATTCTAACGAAAAACTGCCAGCAAGATGCTGGCGCACCGACACTAGCGACCTGAAATCAGCCTGATTGCCACTCCTTACTGTAGGCTTCAAAATTAATTCAAAATACCGGGAATAACTGAGGCTTTCTATGCCTTAACCCACCCAACTGGAGAAAATTATGTCCATCAAAAAGATCTCTTACGGTAAGCTCCTTACCGGAACTATTATTGCGCTGCTAATTGTTTGGAAAATTGGACGTCCGGCTGTTTGACGGAGCAGAAGACGGATAGAACCATGAACTCGGCCATCAATGGATTAATTTTTTGAAGCAGCCAAACCTGATTGGAGGAATTCCGCATTGTTCATATTCCAGCTTAGCCAGCGGTCTGAGGGGCTTTTCCATTCCGGGATCAGGTGCAGGTGGGGAATTCGCTTGCACTTTGACGCCTGAAGCCGGAGGCGTTCGTCTCACGCGTCACACCAGCGCGGCGGTCTTTACTGATCTTGACCTGTATTTAATGGGGTTGTTGCCACCGGATCAAGTGGGCGACCATCTGGTTTTTGCGGATCAATCACAGACTCCGAACAAATCATCAGACGAAAGCAGCTTTCACCGATTTGTATACCCGTTGGATTCCCACCAGTAATCGTATGTACTTAGTGGAGAAAAGTAGGCGATTGACACGAGACGGGCAGAAAATTGATGCTACCCGTCTTTTTTCATGGTTCGTGAAATTTTGGAATCAGCCAACTCTGGAATATGATTTATGCTGAGATGACTAAGACAAATTCTGATTCCGCCAACATTACTTTTCGTGCTTGTCATGATCTTGTAGATTTTAAGCAAGTTGCCAAGTTGCAAGAAAAAATCTGGGGAGATTCGCCGCGTGAACTGCTCCCGACTCACGTTTTGGTAGCGATTGAGAAAACTGGCGGTCAGATTTTCGGTGCGTTTCACGATGAACAAATGATTGGCTATTTGTTGGGCTTGGTTGGGATCAGGAAGGGAGAATGTTATATCCATTCGCACATGACCGGAATTTTACCGGAATATCAACATTGCGGTATTGGCTATCAATTAAAATTAAAGCAGCGCGAAGATGCGCTGGCTCGCAAGATTCATCGGATTGAATGGACGTTTGATCCTTTCAAGTTGCGCAATGCGTACTTCAATTTCAATAAGCTTGGCGCAATTGCCAGAACGTATCTGCCCAATGTTTATGGCACGACGGTCAGCCATTTCGATCAGGGAATGCCAACGGATAGGCTCTTAGCGGAATGGCAACTTGATTCTTCTCGCGTGGAAGAAATTCTTCAAAATCGCAGGTACAGTACAGGGAGCGGTAGCGACTTGGTAAATGCGGCGAGTTACCAAGTCGCTACCGCTCCTCGTACTGTACCAACCAAGGCGGCTCTTCATAAAATTTTCGTTCCGCAAGAAGGGCAGACACTTTATTTACAAAACGAAATCCGTGAAAAATTTCAGACGGCATTTGCCCGGAGATTGATGGTGACGGGAGTTGAGCGTATAGAAGCGGGGATGAATTATTGTTTAAATCCGAGGTAGGGCAAACTTTCCAGTTTGCCTCTTTTCCCTAGCGGTGGTTTGGCTGCCACCACGCAACCTGGAAAGGTTGCGCTACTCCAACTTGCACATGACATTTGCTTCATCTATTGTAATTCTATTGAAATTTTCCAGAGGTGTAGTTATGAATAAAATCCCGTCTCGAATCCTGCTTGCATTGATTGTCTCCATCAGCTTACTTAGTTTTTCAGCCCTCGTCTTTGCGCAGGCCGGACGCCAGACGCAAAGTGGTAGCGGCAAGAAAAATCCGAACGCTCCCGGCACGCCCGAAGAAGAACAAAAACGCAAAGATAAAGAAGATGAAAAGAAAGTGGACAAGCAAATGTCCGGTGCGACGATTACGTTTGATACCAGCGTCGTCAACGTCGAAGCGGTTGTTTTCAATAAGAAAACCGGCGGGATTATTCAAGGCTTGAAGAAAGAGAATTTCGAGATTTATGAGGACGGCATCAAGCAGGAAGTAGATAACTTCTCGACGCCGGATGCACCGTTAACAATGGTCTTGGTGGTCGAATACAGCAAATTAGTAGATTTGCTCGGCTCACCGACAGGCGGAATGTTTGAGCCTGGAAGAGTTGAAGTTTTACGCCCTGCTTACGAATTTGTTCGCACGATTGTGAAACCGAAAGATTTTATTTCGATTGTGGCGTACGACATGCGCCCGACTCCGATTGTGGATTTTACGGATGATAAACAAAAACTGATGGCGGCGATTCAGCTCTTGATTCGCAACAATCCGGCTTTTTCCGAAAGTAATCTTTTCGATACTTTGAAGTTTGTGTTGCGCGGTGGCAAGGGCGATGCGGTCGTCCTGGAAGACGGCAAAGGCGCGGATAAAAACGGGCAGATGAATTATGCAGGATTATACGAAGTTAGCAACAGAACGGCAGTTTTATTGATCTCTTCGGGCATTGATACCTTCAGCAAAATCAATTTTGATAATGCCCGCAAGATCGTCGAAAATTCCGGCGTTCCGGTATATTCCATCGGGATTGGAAATTTATTTTTGAAGAAATATGACAACTCCGAAATGATGAATCCGGCCAACGGGAATCAAATGATGTACGGAATTCCTGATCGCATGACGATGTTGCAGGCGCAGAATCAGCTCAAGACGTTTGCTGATTCCAGTGGCGGAAAATATTTTCCGGTGACTTTTCCCGGCGAAATCCCCAGCGTCCTGCAAACGATTCAGGCGATGCTGCGCAATCAGTACAGCTTGGGATATACATCGAGCAACACGCGCAAGGAAGGGAAGCGACGCAAGATTCAAGTCCGCGTAAATTTGGGCGATCAGATTGATCCGAAGCTGATTATGATTCAGCATCGTCAAAGCTATGTCGAAGAGGGCGGGAAAAAATGATGAGCGGGGAGAGGGGATCGCAGAACGCGGATGAGCCACATTTTCGTTCGGTTCTCGACTCGATCCGGCAACGAATAGAGGCCGCCTGTGCTCGTTCAGGGCGCAGCCAATCCGCAGTAAAACTTATTGCTGTTTCCAAGACAGTCAACGCCTTACAAGTGCGAGCCGCAATCAATGCAGGGGTGACGATCTTGGGTGAAAATCGCGTTCAGGAAGCTGAACCCAAAATGAGTGAACTGTCAGATTTACGCGAACAGGTGGAATGGCATTTGATCGGTCACTTGCAATCGAATAAAGCCCGCAAAGCTGTCACCCTCTTTGATGCAGTGCAATCCGTAGATAGTGAAGAACTCGCGCTCCGCCTTGATCGGCTTGCTGACGAATTCGGCCAACGCCTGCCAGTCTTGATCGAAGTCAATCTGGGCGAAGAAATTTCAAAAGCCGGAACTGGAAAAAAACAGGTTTTTTCGTTGATTGAAAAAGTAGCGCAGCTCGAATCGTTGGAGCTGCAAGGATTGATGACAGTGCCGCCGTTTCTGGATGATCCTGAAGACGTGCGGCCTTTTTTTGGTGAGCTTCGCAATTTGCGCGAGGAGGCTTTACGATTAGGTTTAACTGGTAATAATTTCGTTGATCTTTCGATGGGAATGAGTCACGATTTTGAAGTCGCCATTGAAGAAGGCGCAACTTTTGTCAGAATAGGAACCGCACTTTTTGGTGCGCGAAATTAAGCAATATGGATTTAGCCGCAGATTATATTTTTAAACTAGCTCGCATTATCCCGGAAGTCTCTAAGTATGTTTTTAGCGCGGTGATTCTGGGCATTTTTATTATTCTCACGCTGCGCATGCTGGCGGATGTGATGAAGCTTAACCCGTTTGGTAAATTTGCTTATTACTCGACGCAACCCGCTAACAGAATGATGGGGTATATGCGAAGCTCACCGTTTTATTATCCATTGAAACGGGCATTAGGCTTTGACCCCTCCGTGTTAATGGTGTTCTTTGCGACTGTACTTTTGTGCTATGTGCTGTTTGTCATCGTCAACTATGTGAGTACTTCGTTGCTGGCAATTGCGAATCTGTTACTGGCGATTAGCAAGCCTGACCTTTTTCTGGCCGGCAGATACCTGATCGGGACAACTTTAATCATTATCGTTTTTTTCCTGATGACGTTGATGACCTTAATTTTTATTAATAGCTTCTTTGGATTGTTGAAGTCTGCTGCACGCTTTGCTACGCAACGTTTGCAGCCATTACTCGAATTATTCGAGCGTCGCTTACCCTGGCCGGGATTGTCGTTTATTTTATTGTGGTTGATTTTGACGTTCGTGGCGTCGGCGGTGGAAATGACGTTGCTCAATGATCTCAAGACAATGTAATGGTTTCTTACACTGCCAAAGAAGCAAGTGTGACCTTTGCCGTGCGTGTTCAGCCACGCGCTTCGCAAAGCAAAATTGCCGGAGAAATCGAAGGTCGTTTGAAGGTCAAGATTGCCGCTCCGCCAGTGGATGGCGAAGCCAATGAGGAACTCATCAGATGCCTCGCCAAATGGTTTGAAGTGCCAAAACGAGAGATTGAAATCGTGTCAGGCGAGACGGCGAAAAATAAAATTATCAGAATTCACGGACTCACGTCTGAAAGCTTTGAATCGCGTGTTATAAGTTTTGTAGCGTAGGTTCTCAACCTGCTCTACCTCGAAGTATTGGTTTATGCCGCTGCCCGCATATTTTCCCAATTCGTCATCATCTGATTTTCTTTAATGTCTTCAATGAAAGTAGCCAGGATTTTTTCAGCCTCGGTCGTCAGTTCTAAAAATTCAACGGCGCATCCGATTTTGGGCTGGCTGTAAACAACTTCCGCGTCGAGGACGATGAATTCCTGCGCTGTATTGACAGGCAGGCGCAGCTTCAAGCGTGATCCTTTGGGGATAATAGTCAGAGAATTAAAATAGAGTCCCTGAATATTGATGTCGCGGGTTTGCGCAATGCCGACACCTTCGGCTCCATCGAAAAATAAATCTAAAATTAATTGGTGGCGTGGCGAACGACGACGTTCGGCTTGATGATTTTCCATAAATCAGCCTCGCTGAGAATGTGCAAGATTTCAATGGGTTGTGATAAATGACTACCGCAGGACTACCGCGAATATATCATAAAATAAAGACCTGTCGCCAAAATAATTTTTTGATTGACCAAAGACAAATCCATCATTAATCTGTGCCTGTCTGAAGTCCCGCCGGAGCACTCGAAACAACCTGTAATTTGCGACCACTGGTGGCCAGGGGTCGGTGGTCGGGAAGCCACGGTAGCGCAGTTTGCAGCGAGGATGAATCACTGGAATTCTGCGAACTGCGAACCTTTCTTTCTGACCACTGACCACTGCCCACCGATCATCACCAGAGGAGTTTGATTTTGACTATTCCTGCTACTGCTCAGGCGAATCCCGCTGGAGCTTCAACACCGCCAAATCCAATGCAGGCCGCGACTGATAATTTTAATCGAATCTTAACGGCGATGCTTTCCGTTAACGGCAAAGTAAGTGATTTGATTTTTTCGCCGGGGCGTCCGCCCCAGGTTGAATTAAACAGTCGTTTGACTTCGATCCAAATTCCAGGTCTGGAAGTTCTAACCCCCGACCATACCGCGATGATCGCAGCAGTTTTGACCAGTAATCATAAGGTCGCGGCTGAATCATTACAGGAAAAAGGCTCGGCTGATTTATCGTATAGCGTCCCGGGCAGCAGCCGTTTTCGCGTCAACGTTTTCAAGCAACGTGGAACCTACGCGATTGTGATGCGCGTCATTACTTCAGAAATTCCCAGCTTCGATCAATTGAAATTACCACCGCAGTTGCGACGTATTGCAGAATTAAAAAATGGAATTGTACTGGTCACAGGTCCGACTGGTTCGGGCAAAAGTTCGACGCTCGCGGCCGTCATTGATTTTATTAATGAAACCCGATACGACCACATTCTAACCATTGAAGACCCGATTGAATTCGTCCATCGTCATAAAAATTGTACGATTCATCAACGTGAATTACATAGCGATACGCCCAGCTTTTCATTGGCTTTGCGCGCTGCTTTGCGACAGGCTCCGAAGGTTATTCTGGTCGGCGAAATGCGGGATCAGGAAACCATCGAAATTGCGATGGAAGCCGCTGAAACCGGGCATTTGGTGTTATCAACACTGCATACAATTGATGCTTCAAAAACGGTTGATCGTATTATTGGAGTCTTCCCGAAAAACGAAGAGCCGATCATTCGGACGCGGCTTTCACAATCGTTCCGCTACATTATTTCGCAGCGTTTGTTGCCACACGCCAACGGCAAAGGTCGCGTCGCAGCCATTGAGATTTTAAAATCTACGACGCGCACGAAAGAGTATATTGAGAAAGGTGAGCGCGACGGCAAGTCGTTGATTGACGCCATGCGCGACGGAGAAATGGAAGGCATGCAGACGTTCGATCAGGTGCTGGAACGCAATGTCAGAGAAGGCTCTCTGCTGTATCAGACCGCGATGGAGTATGCCACCAACCGGAATAATCTGGCGTTACAGCTTCGTGATTGGGAAGAGGCGCGACGCAAAGGTGTTAGCGAACAGGCGGCGGTTGTTCAAGCTGCACCAACAATAGGTCTGGCAGAGGCTTCCGCAACTCCACCGCCACCGCAGAATAATTCAATTCTCAATCAAATTGAGAAATTCTGATCCGGGATCAATTTTAATCAGCGGCAAAAGGACGAGTGTCATAACTCGTCCTTTTGCTTTTTAAGGACTGATTACCTACAATCGCCGCGTCTTAAAAATCATCTAAGCAACAATTATGCCTGCGATCAATCTTCATCATATTGGCGTTGTGGTTGGGCCACAAAAACCGGAAGCCAATGCTGCCGTTACGAAGCTCGTGCAGTGGTGCAATCAACAAAAAATTGTGTTAAGCGCCCCCGCTGAAATTGCGGCTCAGTTGAGTTGTCAGCCCTTTGTGCTGGAGCAGGATCAGTTAGTTGAGCCACTTGATTTGCTGGTCGTGATGGGCGGTGATGGCACGATGTTAGGTGCTTCGCGGCTGATTGGTGAGCTGGGTATTCCCGTGCTTGGCATTAATTTCGGGTTCCTCGGATATTTGACGGAATTTACGTTGCGTGATCTTTTTATCGCGTTGGAAGGGTTGCAAACAGGCGCACTCCAAATCGAATCCAGAATGATGTTGGAAGTCAGTGTTGAGCGAGCTGGCAACGTCATTGCCAACCATCGCGCTCTGAATGAAGCTGTCGTCAATCAAGGCGCGCTGGCACGAATGATTGAGCTGGAATGTTTCGTGAACGGCGATTTTGTGAACAACTTTCGCGCGGATGGAATGATTGTTTCGACGCCGACCGGTTCGACCGCGTACTCACTTTCAGCCGGAGGCCCGATAGTTTTTCCTTCAATGGACGCGATTGTTCTGACTCCGATTTGTCCGCATACTTTGTCGAATCGCCCGGTGATTGTGCCCGGAGATTTGGCGGTTTCACTGACTTTCAAGAAGGCTTACGATGTCGTGATGCTGACGATTGACGGACAGCGCGGAATAACTTTGGAAGCGAATGATAAAGTGATTATGCGGCGCAGTCAGGCGACGTTTGATTTAGTGCGTCCGGCGCAGCGAAATTATTTTGAAGTGCTGCGCACAAAATTAAAATGGGGAAGTCTTTAATAGCAGGAGGATGAGATGCTTTTTCCGATAGGTGATGATAATTCGATGCGGCGCAATTTGCCAATTGTGACCTGGACGCTGATTGGCATCAATGTTCTGGTTTATTTTTTATTACAGACACCGAGCGAGGCGTTTACTTACGGCTACAGCGTGGTGCCGTATGAGCTGACGCACAATGTTGATTTGCAGGGAAGCTTTCGAGTTGGTGGAGGCGCGATTCAATTATTTAAAAGCCCGGCGCCAATTTATTTGACGATGTTGTCGGCCATGTTTATGCACGGTGGCTTATCGCATCTGGGCGGGAACATGCTTTATTTATTTATCTTCGGCGATAACGTGGAAGACAACATGGGGAAAGTACGGTTCACCATTTTTTATTTGCTATGTGGGATTTTGGCAACGGTTGCGCATGTTATGGCAGGGCGTGATTCTCAGATTCCGAGCCTCGGAGCTTCCGGTGCTATCGCTGGAGTGTTGGGTGCTTATCTGGTGATGTTTCCACAAAACAGTGTGCGAGTTCTGATGTTTTATCAGGTCGTTCCTGTCCCGGCTTTGATCGTCGTTGGATTGTGGGGCGTGATGCAATTTATCAGCGGATTTGGATCGCTGGCAAATGCCGGATCAAGCGGTGGGGTGGCGTACATGGCGCACGTCGGCGGCTTTATTGCGGGAATTATTTTGTGCTTCTTTTTCCGTGATCGAAGCCTGACCATGCCGCAACAACGCGAAGTGTATCGGACGCAATTTTCGCGTTCCCGGTAGCGCAAATGTAGCGCAAACTTTCCAGTTTGCGTGGTGGCAACCAAGCCGCTGCCGACGAAAGAAAATAAGCAGCGAAATTTTATTTTGCTCTGCAAATTTATAGCGAGGTGAAAAGCAAACTGGAAAGTTTGCCCTACTTATGTCCTATTTTCGACAATTCACCTCGCTCCCGCGCACGGTCATTGCGCTTGGCTTAGTCAGCCTTTTTAATGATGCCAGCGGAGAAATAATTTATCCGCTCCTGCCACTTTTTCTAACCGACACACTCGGAGCCAGCAAAACATTTGTCGGCTTGGTCGAAGGCCTTGCCGAAAGCGTTTCCAGTTTGCTGAAACTGCCTGCCGGATGGTATTCAGATCGTCTGGCGAAGCGCAAAGGCGTCGTCATTCTTGGCTACAGTATCGCTTCCTTAATTCGACCTTGTTTGGCTCTCGCCACAACAGCTTCGCAGGTTTTGGGTCTGCGCTTTATTGATCGTTTGGGTAAGGGGCTGCGTAGTGCGCCGCGTGATGCGATGATTGCAGATGCGGCTCCGCCGGAAGCGCGAGGGATGGCATTCGGCTTTCATCGTGCGATGGATCATACGGGCGCAATCGTTGGCGCGTTAATCGCCGCGTGGCTGGTCAGTATTTATCATAGTGACTATCGCCAGATTTTTTGGGTTGCAGCAATTCCCGGATTGATTACGTTAGTAATTTTAATTTTTGTCGTGCGTGAAGAGTCGCGCTCAGCGGAAGCTCAATCCACCAACACAAAATTATCGTTTGATCTTTCAGGCTTCAGCGCAGAATTCAAGCAGGTGCTGGGTGTAGTTTTTCTCTTTACGCTGAGCAATTCCAGTGACGCATTTTTATTGCTCCGCGCCAAACAAAGCGGCATCTCGAATGTGATGATTCCTCTCTTGTGGGCAGCTCTTCATGTAAGCAAAGCTCTGAGTTCATTAGTCGGCGGGGGGCTCGCAGATCGCTTTGGAAAACGACGATTAATTCTGAGCGGGATGCTGCTTTATTCGATCATTTATGCGTGTTTCGCGGTGACGACATCAAGCTTGACCGTCTGGGTTTTATTCCTGATTTATGGAATTTATTTTGGTTTGTGCGAAGGGGCAGAAAAGGCTTTGATTGCTGATTTAGTAGATCCGAATATGCGCGGGACAGCGTATGGTTTATATAACTTCGTGATCGGCGTCGGAGCTTTGCCCGCGAGTTTGTTGCTGGGTTGGTTGTGGCAACAATTCGGAGCAAGTACGGCGTTATTGGTGAGTGCCGGGATTAGTCTGGCGGCGGCGATGTTGTTCTTGACCATAATTCTGAACAGACGGGTTGATTTGAATTGACAAAAGCGTTCCACAATTTTCTCTAATGACAGGTTTGGTTATGAATCCCGGATTTTCTGGGATAGAATCCGCACTCCAAAGTATTATCTTGATTCTTAAGATTTCATAGTTTTCATTTCGCTACTTATCTAATTTTGTTTTGAACGTAAACCGCCCGCTATGAAGCGGGTTGGTTGTGTCCTATTCCATCAACTCATTTTGGAGGTATTACAATGAAAAGCCTACTCCCTAAAATTGCCAGTAATCTGATCCTTGTGGTTATTTTTGCAATTTCGGCTTTAGCGCAAGCCGATGTGACTTCGGCCACTGTCAGAGGAACCATCACCGATCAACAAGGTGCAGCCATCCCCAATGCATCCGTGACGATCAAAAGTACTGACCAGGGCACTGAGCGGACGGCTCAATCTGATGAAAACGGTGAATTCGTTTTTCTCACCTTGCGTCCCGGCCCGTATGAATTGACTGTCAACGCGACAGGGTTTTCCAGGCAGTTAGTCAAAGACCTTCAATTGACAATTGGTCAGGTTGTTGATCTCCCCCTTAAATTACAAATCGGTGGTCTCGCCGGAGAAGTCACGATCTCTACCGAAGCACCATTAATTGAAACCGAGCGGACGCAGCAATCGAATACGATTGAAAGCCGCCAGATTCAAAATCTTCCGAATATTGGACGAGATTTTTCCTCGTATGTTTTCACTTTACCGGGAGTGTCCAGTTCGGCTGCTCCACGTGCGCAGTCGGGAACCCGCTTTACCTTTGGCTCGTCGGGGTTTTCCATTGGCGGCAGTAATGGACGCAGCAATTTGACCACCGTAGATGGTGGTGAGAACGAATATGGCAGCGGACAATTACGTTTTGCGATCAGCCCGGAAGCCGTGCAGGAATTTCAGGTCAATCGGAATTCGTTCAATGCCGAATTCGGCTTTACTGCCGGAACCGCGCTCAACGTCGTGACCCGCAGCGGAACCAATGCTTTTCATGGTAGTGGTTATATGTATTATCGCTCCGATAAAACGGCAGCGAAAGAACGCTTTATCCCCGCTTTTATTCCGGCAGGGACGCGCATTTTTCAGCAACAGGCATATCCAGGATTTACGTTCGGCGGCCCGCTGGCGAAAAATAAACTATTTTTCTTTACGAATTATGAGCGGCAAAAACTTGATTTGCCCCGCTTCCGCAGCTATAGCGGCAATCTCCAGACGCAGCCCGGCACTGCGCAATCCGCGCTGCTCACTCGCCTTGCGACTTCAACTGATCCCACCGTCGTCGCCGTAGCGAATGGCTTTCGTACGGCCTTGACAACCAGTGCGACCAGCAATCCGACAGCTTACAATTTATTGCGTGCGAATGAAGGCGTCATCAATGCGCCGTTCCGTTTGAATAGCTGGATTACACGAGTGGATTACAACGTGACCCAGAATGATGTCATCATGGGACGCCTGTCATTAGCGCGAAATTTTAATGAACAGCTTGGTACTGATCCGGGGTCTTCGCCCAGTAATGCGACGACTTTGAAAGTAGCTGACACCACTATTTTAGGAGGCTGGACACATAATTTCGGATCAAATCTGGTGAATCAATTGCGCATTCAGGTTTCGCCGAAGAACTCTGCGATTACGACTCCGCGCCCGCCTGGTAGCACTGCTCTGATTCTTGGTGGTATTGCCGCTTTCAATCGTAATTCGGTGGCTCCCTTCAATACCTTACAGGATCGTTATCAGGTGGAAAATAATCTGACCTGGATCAAGGGGAATCACACTGTGAAGACCGGCGGTTCCTTCCGTCCGGTGAAATATGAAGTTCGCAACGACCTCTGGGTTGGCGGTGAATGGACTTTCACGAGTGGTATTTATCCGCTGACAGTTTTACTGGCTTCTCAGCCAGCCGCTGTTCAGGGGGCAGTTGTTTCAGCAGTTTGTGTTACTGCCGGACGACCAGGCACAGATTGCACCAATGCAACGACGGGAACTGCGACTCTTAATTCTTTGATTGCGGGAACGCAACTCAATGCGCTTCAGACCTTCAATTTCGGCTTGCCGTATCTTTATCGGCAAAGCTTCGGTAATTCGACCTGGAGAGGCACTGTGAATTACCTCGGTGGTTTCGTGCAGGATTCATGGAAGGTGAACAATCGGCTTTCGTTGGATTTCGGCGGACGCATTGATCGTGACAATGAACCCACGCCACTCCCGACGAAGACTTATTTTTCGCCACGCTTTGGGTTTGCTCTTGATGTGACAGGCAACAAGAAAACTGTTATTCGTGGCGGCGGCGGAATTTTCTATTCACCCGTTTATTATCAGGTTCCTTATCTGACGAATTTGCTGAATGATACGGGACAATATCTCAGCCAGGTTTTCCGTTCTCCGGCTTTCCCGACGGCGCAAACTCCGGCCACTCTGTGGGGCAAAGGCTTAGCGTTAGGTCGCTTGCCGTTCACGCAGTTATCGCAAGCCGATCTCACTTCATTTGGCGTGACCACTGGCCCCAAAGGTCCCGGACGTGTTGTGATTGAAATCGGACCTGATTACAAAGCCAATTATTCCGTTCAGGCCAACCTCAGTATTCAGCGTCAGATCACCAACGATCTTGGGGTTGAAATCGCCTACAACATGTATCGCGGTGTTCATATTCAACAGCCTGTTCCGGTGAATTATTGCGAAGCGGGAACGGCCGGATGCACCGCTTCCGCCGCGAATGCCGCAGCCTTGCTGACGCGCAATCCTGCGTTCGGGCCTTTGTATCAGGCGATTGACCCGACGATTACGCAGGGCAACTTGTATTCTTCGCGTGGGAATTCGATCTATCACGGCATGACGCTTTCGGTGACGAAACGTTTCAGCAACAATTTTATGTTCCAGTCTTCGTATACCTGGAGCAAGACAATTGATGACGTGACCGATTTCAATACGGCGTTTTATGCGCCATTTCCAACACGGCTCTATCTGGATCGTGCTTTATCCAGCTTTGATTTGCGGCACAATTATGTGTTCAGCGGAGTCTTCACCAGCCCGTGGAAAAATGTAGCGCTAAAGGATTTTTCTCTGGCTCCGATCATTTCAATCCGTAGTGGGATTCCATTCACGTTGACGACCGGACAGGACATCAATGCAGACACTCGTGCGGCGAATGATCGTTTATTTTACATTGGTCGCAACACCGGTATCGGGCCGAATTTCAAGAGTGTGGACATGCGCTTAACGCGAGCCATCCGCTTTAAGCCGGATGGCAATGTCCGCCTTGATTTTACGGTCGAAGGAGTCAATCTTTTTAACCGGACAAATTATTCTTCGGTCAGAGATATTATTCCGCCGACGGTGGATTCGACGGGCAAATTTACGGAGCCGGATTACAATGCTGGAACCGTTCGCCTGAGCGGACGCAAAGACCGCAGCGCAGCCTTAGGACAGCCGCTGGCTTTTCAGGCTGCATTTGACCCACGTCGTATTCAGTTTGGATTGAAATTGGTGTTTTAGAGGTAGCGCAAACTTTCCAGTTTGCGTTATTCCTTGACTGTAGCTTCGATGAAAACCGAACGCTTAACGCGATCTGGTTTTCATCGAAGCTACAAATTTAAAAGACGCAAACTGGAAAGTTTGCGCTACGGTTGCTTACACTTTCACCGTCTTGCCTGTCTTCGCCGCTTCATAAATCGCCATCATATATTTCAAATCGCGCAGTCCTTCTTCGCCGGGTGTCAGCACGTCTTTATTGTTCATGATGCAATCCGACATGTGATCCATTTCTGAAGCGAAATGATCTCTGGGTTGGATGTCGCGTTCGGCTAATTGTCCACCGATCCGAGTCCGCAAACGCGCTCCGGTGTATCCGGTCGCGGGTTCCAGTTCGACCCAGCCTTTGGTTCCAATCACCCGAATGCGATTTTGTCCAGCGTAGCCGTAACTCGAAGTACATTGCGCGAGCGCACCGCTTGGAAATCGTAGCTGAAAATTAATCATGTCTTCGACCTCCTTGAAGCGAATGTCGGTGCGGTCGGTGTATTCCATCGCGCTGATTTCGGTCGGTTCTTCGCCCGTGCAATAGCGCGTCGCCTGCAACGCATACAGCCCAATATCCATGAGCGAGCCGCCTCCGGCGAGTGCCATATTCAAACGCCATTGCTTCGGATCGCCAATGTTGAAGCCGTGATCGCTGACGACGGCTCTGATGGGACCCAGCAGTTCTTTGTCCTGCGAAATTTTGATGAGCGTTTGATTGAACGGTTCGTAGCGGCAGCGGTACGCGACCATTAATTTTTTGCCCGCTGCACGGCACGCGGCAATCATGGCTTCGCAATCTTTCGGCGTGCTTGCCATCGGTTTTTCCGTGAGGATGTGCTTGCCCGCCTTGGCTCCGCGAATGGTGTATTCCGCGTGCATCGCATTTGGTAGCACGACGTAAATCACATCCACTTCAGGATTATTTTTGAGCTCGTCGTAATTTTCGTAGTTGTAAATATTTTTCGCACTGACGTTATAACGCGCTGCTAACTTGTCAGCCTTTTCACGATTGCCGCTGACGAAGGCGACGAGCTTGGATTTTTCGGACTTGGCAAAGCCCGGCAGAATTTGATTGATCGCTAAACTTCCCAAGCCAACGATAGCCCAACCAAGTTTTTTGCCTGGTGGATCGGGAACGCGCTGCGCGATGATTGGCGTAGCAGTTAAGGCTCCTGCGACGAGGGAAGACGCCGCCGATTGCTTGATGAAATTTCTTCGTGAGACGGATGAGTTCGACATGGTTTCTCCTGTTAGTAATTTATTTGGTGCGCCAGCATCTTGCTGGCACTTGATGAAGCTCTGCCAGCAAGATGCTGGCGTATCAGTTTCAATGACGCGGCGGCAAATCAAAGCGCATGCCGTCAGTGCCAAGCACAACTTTACCCTTGAAAATTTCACTCACGCCGCGTGTGAAAGCTGGCTCCGTCTGCGTATTCGGAACGGGAACCAGATGCGTAAACACCAATGTTTCCACCTTCGCGGAAGCCGCAATTTCAGCGGCTTCCGTGGGACTGGTGTGATACGTGATGATGTCGCTGGCTAATTTTGCACGACGTTTATTACCAGCTTTTTCAAAATTCTTCGCGGCAAATTCCAATAAATTTTTGGCGATGACTTCGTGAATCAATAAATCCGCACCTGTTGCGTGCTTCGCTAAATTCTCACTTTTTGCCGTGTCACCTGAGACGACGACAACGCGCCCTTTGTATTCAAAACGGTAGCCATACGCCGGAGTCACCGGATCATGATTAACCTTGAACGCCAAAACTTTTAATCCATTGCGCTCAAACACGAGAGCGGCTTCGTCGTCTTTTTTTGATTTGACAGGAATCGCAATGGCTCCGGCGGCGGCGCGTGGCATCATCTCTTCGCTGTGATGTAAAACGCGGTAATCGGTGTCGAGCGCGTACGCCTGCACGAATCCGGCGACAACTTTCTCAACGCCGGGAGGCCCGTAAACATTGAGCTTTTGTGTGCGTCCGGCAATCCAGCTTTGCACGACTGCTTCGCCGAGATCACCGATATGATCGGAATGAAAATGCGTCAGCAGGACGGCACTCAGGTTTTGTACCGGAAGATTATTAGTGGCAATTTTGCGCCACGAACCGGAGCCAGTATCCACGATAATAAATTCGTTACCAGCCAGAATCGCAGTACAGGCTTGGGCACGATTTGCATCCGGTAGTGGTGAGCCTGTACCGCATAAAACAACATGTAGCTGCCCGTCATCAAAAGTAGACGGGGGAGGATTTTGCTGTGCACATGTCGCGGAAGAGATCATTAAAATTAGCCAAATACAGGTAATTCGTGTGATGTGCATTTTCATTATCTTTATCCTTTCATCATCCTTAGCCGGATCGGTGCAGCCTCTCTCGCCCCTTCGTCGAGGTAATGAATTCGATAGCCGTCAACCCCCAACCTCAATGTAGTTCGGTTGAAAAGGGAAGTCCGCAAGATTTGCAAAGCATTCATCAGGCGTTCGCAATACTCCTGATTTTACCTCATTCAAGTTCATGACAGGTCCCCAGTTGGTGCTCACAATGAATTAGTTGTTGGGCTGAATTATATCCACATAAGACTGAAGCGCAAGCAAGTTGGGAGCGCAAGCATCCTGCTTGCTCACGTTTGCCAACGCAGCGAAGCAAACGCAGTGGCGAGAGAACAAACTGTCAATCACACGCACTCCTCGCCACGTCACGCGAGCGGCGTTGCATGCGCTCGCGGAGCCAGCAGGATGCTGGCGCTCCCAGTCCTACGCAACCCGCCGTAAGCTCCGCCTGGAAATGGGTGATGAAAGGACAATCGAAGTTTCCGTCAGCGCATACGGCGTAAATGAATCAAGCAATTTTTCCAAATGTAAAATCGAACTGACATGCGCCTTCAGGATAAACGCTCCGGTTCCGGTGATGCGATGACATTCGACGATCTCTTCGGCTTTTTTGATGAGTTTGAGAATGCGATTGATGTCTCCGCCCTGAATCCGAATCCGAATGTACGCCGTCACGCGCAAGCCCGCCATTTCGGGATTCACTTCCGCGTGGTAGCCCGTGATGATTCCGGCGTCTTCTAATTTTTTGACCCGTTCGGCCACGGCTGGTGTCGAGAGTCCAACTATTCTGCCTAATTCCGAATACGATAACCGCCCGTTTTCCTGTAAGGCATCAAGGATGTTCCAGCCGATTTCATCTAGGAGCTTTTCATTTTGTAAGTAATTTTGCATTTGACTTGGTAATCCTTAATTAAAACTTAAAAACTTCCTTCAAAATACTATGTATTCTGCCTGGCTTCCAGCGGTAAACTAATCACTGAAAATTAGGAGAAAGGATTTTTAGTTATGATCTTCGGAAAAAATAATCTGGTTTGGTACAACGGGAAAATTGTTCGTGCCGATGAATTGTCGGTCGGCATCGGCACGCATGGCTTGCATTACGGGACAGGCGTTTTTGAAGGCATTCGCAGCTATGCTACCGATCACGGGGTCGCAATTTTTAGATTGCCGGAACATCTGCAACGGCTTGCCGCTTCCGCCCATGTGTACGGGATGAAACTTAAATTTTCTGAAGCCGAATTAACGGATGCCTGCCGTCAGGTGGTCGCGCTGAACGAACTAACCAATTGTTACATTCGCCCGCTTGTTTTTTTGGGTGATGAATCGTTAGGGATCAAAGCCAATCCTGAAGTCAACGTGGCGGTGATGGCGTTTGAATGGAGTACGAATCCGAAGGGGCAAAGCGAAGGAATTCGGGCGATAATTTCAAGCTATACGAAATTTAATTCTTCAATGATGCCGACGACAGCGAAGGCTTCGGGGCAGTATATTAATTCCAGATTAGCATTACGTGAAGCCTCAGCACGCGGCTTTGATGAAGCGATTCTGCTCAACACCGAAGGTAACATCGCCGAAGGTTCGGTTGAAAATATTTTCATTGTGAAGGATGGAACGCTGTACACGAATGACGCGGAATCATCAATCTTAATGGGCATCACACGGGCTTCGGTCATTGATCTGGCGCGTGATTTGGGAATCCCTGTCGTTATCAAATTGCTAACTGTGGCAGAGCTGAAAAATGCTGATGAAGTATTTTTCACGGGAACCGCCGTTGAGGTAATTCCAGTTCGTGAAGTGGATGAAACGATGATCGGCAACGGGAAAACCGGAGTGTTCACGGCGCAACTTCAATCGCTTTTTAATCGAACGACGAAAGGTCAAAATTCATTGCGACAAAGCTGGCTGACCTTGGTCGAAAACAATCTGAATGTTAATCAGGTTGCGGCGTAAGTTTTATGAAGATCGAAGCTGAATTTTTATCGGCGGATATTGCAACGACAGAAATTTCAACGCTGCCGATTGACCATCCCGGCGCGCACGATCCTGAATATCGCGCACGAAGGAATTACATTGCTCATTTGGCGGCAAATTATCGGCACGACCCGTTACACGTTATTCCTGAAATTAACTATACCAGCGAAGAAATCGCAGTTTGGCGCAATGTTTACCGGCAATTAGAAAAAGGGCAACAGCGTCGCGCTTGTTCTTTTTACCTGCAAGCCAAACAAAATTTAGGCATCAGCGGCGCAGCGATTCCGCAAATTAAAAACCTTAGTGTCAAGCTGAACAGCTTCACCGGTTTTCGTCTCGCACCTATCGAAGGTTTAGTCGAAACGCGGGCATTTTTAAGCCGTCTCGAAAAACGGACAATGCTTTGCACGCAGTACGTGCGCCACCATTCACGCCCGGATTACACGCCCGAACCTGACATCGTTCACGAAGCCATCGGACATATTCCAACGTTTACGATTCCTGATTTTGCTGATTTTTCTGAACTGGTCGGCTACGGCGCACGCATCGCCGATGAGCAACAATTGATTGAGCTTGGCAGGTTATACTGGTGGACAGTAGAATTCGGATTGATCGAAGAAGGCAGCGAAATCAAAGCCTTTGGCGCAGGTCTGTTGTCGTCATTCAGTGAACTGGAAAATTGTTTCCAACCGAAAATTCCGAAGACGAAATTTAATTTGAAAGAAGTAATCAATACCGAATTCGATTATTCGATGATGCAACCTGTGCTGTTCATCATCCCTTCGTATGCGTATTTGAAAGAAGTGACCCGCAGGTTTATTGCGTCGTTTTGAAAAGTTCAGAGTTACGGCTTCAGCCGTGCAACCGTCGCGCTTCGCTGGCGGTTGCGTACGCATAAATGCGTAACTCTAAACGGAGCTAATATGTCCAACAATCCATTAAAAATCCGCCAAGTCCATCACATCGAACTCTACGTCGGTAACGCTAAGCAAGCCGATTATTTTTATCGCAATGCGTTCGGCTTTGAGCGCATTGCCTACACCGGGCTTGAAACAGGGAACCGTGAACAGTGCTCGTATGCGTTGCAACAGGGAACATTTAAGTTGTTGCTGACTACGCCATACAACCCGATGGATAAAGCGAGTGCGCATATTCTCAAACATGGCGACGGTGTGCGTGATGTCGCGCTGGAAGTGGACGACGCGGATTTTGCTTTTGAAGAAGCTGTCAGGCGCGGCGCGGAACCTGCGGCGGCTCCGTATACGATCAAGGATTCACATGGCGAAGCGCGGCGAGCGGCGGTCAAAGTTTATGGCGACACGATTCATTCGTTTTTCTCCAAGCAGAATTATAAGGGTGCGTTTATGCCTGATTTTATTGCGTCAAAAGCTGCCGGACGGAATGCCGGATTATTGCGATTGGATCATTTTGTGGCTAACGTTGAGTTTGGGAAGATGCAATTTTGGGAGGAGTGGTATACGCGCGTCTTCGGCCTTGAACGGTATATGACGTTTGATGACAAAGACATTTCGACTGATTTTACGGGGCTGAATAGCGTCGTCATGGCGAATCATTCGCGGAGCATCAAGTTTCCAATTAATGAACCGGCTCCGGGAATGCGCAAAAGTCAGATTGAAGAATATACTGATTTTTATCAAGACCCCGGCGTTCAGCATATCGCTTTGTTGACGACTGACATCATTGCTACGATTCGTCAGTTGCGTGCGAATGGCATTGAATTTCTGGATGTGCCGGACACGTATTATGATTTGTTGCGTGATCGTGTGGGAGCAATTGATGAAGACATCACAGCGTTGCAAGAACAGAAAATTCTGGTGGATCGTGACGATGAAGGATATTTGTTGCAACTCTTCACGAAACC
Source organism: Blastocatellia bacterium (assembly GCA_043783625.1). GTDB lineage: Bacteria > Acidobacteriota > Blastocatellia > RBC074 > RBC074 > JAFDVL01. The sequence continues at coordinate 41,580 of JAYVZE010000051.1, forward strand.
TGTCGAAGATCGCCCGACCTTATTTTTTGAAATCATCCAGCGCAAAGGTGCACAGGGTTTTGGCAAGGGGAATTTTAAAGCCTTATTTGAAGCCATTGAGCAGGAACAGGCGCGGCGCGGAAATCTGGTGTAGAGAAATCTGAGGTTTTCATCCACGAAGTCACACGAAGAAAGACAATAAAATCAGAGCGTTTCTTCGTGTTCATTTCGTGTCGCTTCGTGGATGAAAAAACGCAGTTGGTGACCATTTGCAGTATATGACGGACCTCAAATATCAATCCGGTTTTGGCAACGAATTCGCTACGGAAGCGATTGCGGGTGCATTACCAGCACATCAAAATTCGCCGCAGAAAGTTCCGTTTGGATTATATGCGGAGCAATTTAGCGGCACTGCGTTCACGGCTCCGCGTGCGATGAATCGCCGTTCGTGGTTGTACCGGATTCATCCTTCCGTCGTCCATTCGCCTTTTGAACCTATCAATTCTGTGCGGTTAAGCAGTGAAATAATTCTGACCCCCAATCAATTGCGCTGGTCGCCGTTTCCTATTCCTGAAGCTCCGACTGATTTTATTGAAGGGCTGATAACCCTTGCGATTAGCGGTGATGCTGCGTTGCACACAGGTTGCACGGCGTATGTGTATGCGTGCAATGAATCAATGTCAAACAAGTTTTTTTATAATGCGGATGGCGAATTATTGATTGTGCCGCAGCTTGGCGCATTACTGATTCGTACGGAGCTTGGAACACTGGAAATTCAGCCCGGAGAAATTTGTGTGCTGCCGCGCGGATTGAAATTCGCAGTTGATTTAGTTGACGCGGAAGCTCGCGGCTATGTTTGCGAAAATCACGGCGCGTTATTTCGTTTGCCGGATTTGGGATTGATTGGTGCGAATGGCTTAGCCAGTCCGCGCGACTTTCTAACGCCTGTGGCGGCATACGAAAATCAGGCGGGTGATTTTAAATTAATCGCTAAATTTGGCGGGAAACTTTTTGCTGCTAATCTCAAACATTCTCCATTGGATGTCGTGGCGTGGCACGGAAACTATGTGCCGTACAAATACGATCTTGCGCATTTCAATACGATGAATACAGTGTCTTTCGATCATCCCGATCCTTCGATCTTTACCGTGTTGACTTCGCCATCTGAAATTACCGGAACCGCGAATGTAGATTTTGTGATCTTCCCACCGCGTTGGATGGTGGCCGAAAAGACGTTTCGTCCGCCATATTTTCATCGCAATGTGATGAGTGAATTGATGGGATTAATTTTGGGAAATTATGATGGCAAGGCCGAAGGCTTTGTGTCTGGAGGGGCCAGCCTGCATAATGCAATGTCAGCACACGGTCCCGATGCTGCAACTTTTGCCAGAGCCAGCAACGCCGAATTACAACCAAACTACTTGTCGAAGACATTGGCCTTCATGTTTGAATCGCGGTTAGTGCTGAATCCTACGAAGCAGGCGTTGGAACATGAAACGTTACAAAGAGATTATTGGAAATGCTGGCAGGATTTGCCGAGCCAGTTGACGAAGTAATTTAGTATTTTTTTCACCCCCACAAGCCATGCAGTCATTAGAAATATTACTGACAAATATAATTGATTACGCGGGATTATATCCACCTACTGCGCTGTCCATGCCGGAGGCGGTAAATAATTTTGCGGCGTATCAGAAAAGTGAAAAGGCGTGGATGTTAAGCCGTTTTGTGGTTCCCGCGACGCAGCTTTCACATTTTGCTGAAGCAGCTTTGCGGCATTTCGGGAACGAAACGTCACCGCTCTGGCAAGTCTCGGCTGTCTGCCAAAATCTTGAGGAAGATTTAGAGAAAATTGCCTCCTTCAACAATCGCTACTCTCATCAGATCATCGTCAATTCCATTGAAATAAAAGCCAAAGATGCGGAATTCATCGCGCAGGCGCAAATGATTTCAGGTTTCCTGACAACTTTTTTTGAAGTTCAGATTGATGATTCTTTACGCGATGTCTTGCAGGCGATTGCGTCTATCGAAGCCTTTGCCAAGGTTCGGACAGGCGGTATTACGGCTGCTGCTTTTCCTTCTTCTATCCAATTGGCAAAATTTATCAAAGCCTGTACGGATGAAGATGTTGCGTTCAAAGCAACCGCCGGATTGCATCATGCGTTACGCGGTGAATATCCGCTGACCTACGCGCCGGACAGCGCAATGGCTACGATGCACGGCTTTTTGAATGTGTTCATTGCCTCAACGTTTGCACAAAATGGATGCAGCGAAGAGGACTTGACAACGATTCTTGACGAGCGTTCAGTTGAGGCGTTCCTGTTTGAAAACGGGAGCATTACGTGGCGTGACAAGATGGTCGTTCGTGGTCATCTGCGCAATGCGCGTAATTTATTTGCGTTGTCGTTTGGGTCGTGTTCGTTTACTGAGCCAATTCAAGAGCTTCGGGAAATCTTTCCCGAAAACGTGGCATAAACTTTCAGTTTGTGCCTATAACATTAATTCAAAAGTTGAAAGAAACTGAAGTTTTTCCCATAAAATTACAGGTTAGTACACCGCACAAACTGAAAGTTTGTGCCACAATTTATGCGCTACGAAATCAACCACACCCATGATCCAAAACTGGAAAGCTGGGTTGAATCTGCGAATGATCCGGCGACAGATTTTCCGATTCAGAATTTACCTTTTTGTGTTTTTAAGCATAACGATCAAACTCCGCGCATCGGAGTCGGCATCGGAGATTTCGTTCTTGATCTGAATTTTGCCGTTGAATTATTTAACCTTGATCGTGAGCTGGCGGATAAATGTAAAGGCTCCTCAATTGATGCCTTGCTTGATTTGAGTGTGGAGTCTCGCGCACAACTGCGGAGTGGTTTGAGTAAATTTCTCAGCCGCGAAAATCAATCTATTACCGGACATGAAATCATTCTTGCGCAATTGTTATTTCCAAACACCGAAGTCGAATTTTTAAAGCCTGCCACAATTCGCAACTACACGGATTTTTATTGCTCAATTTTTCACGCCACAAATATCGGGAGCATGTTTCGTCCAGACAATCCGTTGTTGTCGAATTACAAACATATTCCGATTGGCTATCACGGACGAGCTTCGTCAATTGTTGTCAGCGGGACTCCGGTCAAACGCCCGAACGGTCAGACGAACCCTCATGATGCAGCGATGCCGATTTTTGGAAAGAGCAAAATGCTGGATTACGAATTGGAAATCGGAGCTTTAGTGGCGCAGGGAAATGCGCTTGGCGAACCTGTCAACATTGACGATGCTGAGCGTTACCTGTTTGGATTATGTCTGGTGAATGATTGGTCAGCGCGTGATTTGCAACGCTGGGAATATCAACCGCTCGGCCCGTTTTTAGCGAAAAGTTTTGCGACTTCGATGTCGCCTTTTGTAGTGACGATGGAAGCCCTCGCGCCTTTTCGTGTTCCGGCTTTTCAACGTGCTCCCGACGATCCGCAACCCTTGTCGTATTTACATTCTAATGAGAATAATAATTTCGGCGGCATTAATCTCAACCTCGAAGTTTTTATTGCTTCCCAAAAAATGCGCGAAGAAAATCTCGCCCCGATGAAACTTAGTCGCGGCAACGCCAGTGATTTATATTGGACGATGAGCCAGATGCTGACGCATCACGCCAGTAACGGATGCAATTTACAGTCCGGTGATTTAATTGCGAGCGGCACGATTTCGGGTGCATCCAAAGATTCACGCGGCAGCCTGATGGAATTAACCTGGCGCGGAACTGAACCACTGAACTTGCCAAGTGGTGAAGTTAGGAAATTTTTGGAAGACGGCGATGAGGTAATTATGCAAGGCGGTTGCGAACGCGAAGGTTTTCGCCGTATCGGGTTCGGAGCTTGTCGCGGCATCGTTATTGCGTAAAAATAAACTGGTGCGCCAGCATCCTGCTGGCACGGTTTTGGTAAGCGAGATGCCAGCAAGATGCTGGCGTACCTATTCTTAGTTCGGAGAACGTTCTTATGACAGCCCGGATACTTATTATTTGTTTGCTCTGCGTGACACTCTGTTCAATCGCCGCGCCTCTCCAAAAACGCCCGCAGCTATTGGGCGTCGCGCACATGGCGCTCTACGTCAGCGACATCGAAAAGGCGCGTGGTTTCTATCACGATTTCCTCGGATTTGAAGAACCGTACGATCTGAAAAATGCGGACGGTTCGCTGAGCCTGACGTTTTTTAAGATCAATGAAGATCAATATCTTGAAATTTTCCCCGGCTTAAAACCCGAACAGGATCGGCTGAATCACATTGCGTTTCAAACGGATGATGCCGAAAAATTACGAATCTATCTAGCTTCAAAAGGAGTGAAAGTTCCTGACAAAGTGAACAAAGTCCGCATCGGAAATACGAGCTTCAATATCAAAGACCCCGAAGGTCATACGGTTGAAATTACGCAGTACGAACCGGGTGGATGGACGCGCCGCGAAAAAGGAAAAGCGTTAGGCGCAACCCCGATTTCAAAGCGTATGATGCACGTCGGTATCATCATTGGTGACGCGCCGGAAGCGGCAAAGTTTTATACGGATATTTTAGGCTTGAAAGAATTCTGGCGCGGCAATGCACTCAATGCCAAGACAGTTTCGTGGCTGAATATGCGCTTGCCTGAGAGTCAGGATTACGTCGAATTCATGCTCTATTCCGATTTACCTGCGCCCACGCAACGCGGCAGCCAGCATCACATTTGTTTGGAAGTTCCTGACATTGATAAGGCTCTGGCGCAACTGGAAGCCAGCCCGTATCGTAAGCAATACACCCGCCCACTTGAAATCCGTACCGGAATCAATCGCCGCCGCCAACTAAATCTTTTCGATCCTGACGGCACACGAATTGAATTGATGGAACCGCGTACGGTGGAAGGCACACCGCCACCTAATTCGACGCTGCCGTTACCGCAGAAAAAATAAAAATATTAGCCACGAAGGAACACGAATTTACACGAACTTAAAAAATGAAATAACCCCCGATGAACACCGATATACACGAATAATTTGAGGGTTCAATAATCTGTGTTCATCTGTGTCTATCTGTGGTTAATTCTTTCTTCGTGAAAATTCGTGTTCATTCGTGGCTCAAATTTCTTCAAATTATGATGTGCTTAGCTCCTTCTCCAGCATTTCAAATTGCAGGTTTTCAACCCGTGGAATTCCGTTGCCAGGGTCTTTCGGGAACGGCAAAATCTCGCCCGTGCGCTGATAACCGCGCCGTTCATAAAAGGCGATGAGTTCTGCTCTGAGCGTGATGACCGACATCGTCATTTTTTTGCTGTTCCATTTTTGCCTGCAAATTTCTTCAGCCGCCTGTAGGAAGCGTTTGCCGATTCCTGCGCCTTGCAAAGTAGGTTTGACGACAAACATGCCAAGATAGCCGGCTTCACCTTTGCGCTGAAGATTGACCGAGCCAATGACTTCATCACCCTGTAAACAAAGCAGGATCATTGAGTTTTCATCTTCGATCAGATTTTTAATTTCGTGTTCATCGGTACGCTGTCCATCGAGCAAGTCAGCTTCGGTCGTCCACCCTGCTTTGCTGGCTTCACCGCGATAGGCTGAGTTGACCAACTTGACAATAACTTCCACTTCTTCTAAACGGGCTTGGCGGAATGAAATAGTTGTGTTCATCTTAAAATCAGTGTTTCACGTTATTTTTTGCAGCGAGGATCGCCTTTTTGGATGGCGGTAATTTGCTCAGGTTTCAGCGGGATCGGAGCGCAGCCATGATCGGTTTCACAAATTAAATCCCATTCCGGTTTAGCCTTCACATGACAGGAAAAACAATTTCCGCCAAACCGGTTGACGACTTCTGTGACGCCGCGAACTTTGATCTTGCTGCCTTCCGCCGTGACGTTTAATTCAAAAAATTCCCAGTCATTAGTGGACTTATTCCAGCCCGCTTCGTGTTTGATCATGACCTCAGTCGGGACGAGTTGCACGACCGAACCCGGAGGATAGCTCCCGCCCGTTGTTGAATTCGCCACCTTCAACGTTCCTTCTAAATTACCTAGTAAATTGTCCACATAAAACCCGCGAACTTTGGTCATTTGGGCTAAGCATTTGAAGGTGCTGTCGGTGATTTCCATCTTTGCGGGGTCTTGCGTAGAAGGCTTCTGCGCTAATCCGAATAAGACGAGTGAAATCAAAATGACTAAATGTTTGCTCAAGTAAGTTGCCATAGTGTGCTGCTCCAGAGTGAATGAAAATAGTTGTTAGCAAGAAGTGTTTAGCTTGCCGAAGTTCTTTTCTTTCTGCAAGTCTTTTCTGAAAATCAGGGACGCGAAAAATACAAACAATTCAATCATCGTTTGAAGGCATCCTTTGCCTGTGTATACTTTGCAATGTCAAGACCAACGAAAATTTATAGAGCATAAAAATTCTGATTACAAACATTCCAAACGTAACTTTTACTGGAAGTGAGTCCGCATGAATTGTACGAAAAAATTGGCGTGCGCCATCATCGCACTGGCATTCATTATCTCCGTGCCCGCCACGGGAACATTCGCGCAATCTGCTCCGAATGTAATTTATATCGTGCTTGACGACGTAGGCTTTGCCGATCTCGGTTGTTATGGCTCCGAAATCAATACGCCTAATATTGATCGGCTCGCAGCGAATGGATTGCGCTATACGAATTTTCATACAACGGCGTTATGTTCGCCTTCGCGGGCCGCGTTATTGACCGGACGCAATCATCATACGGTTGGGATGCGAGCGATTTCCAATATCATTTCGGCTGAAGAAAATACGCAAGGCAAGGTCACGAAGAAGGCAGCAATGTTGTCAGAGATTTTGCAAGCTCAGGGCTACAACACGTTTGCGCTGGGAAAATGGCATCTCGCGCCGATGCACGAAACGACTCCGGCGGGGCCGTATGATGGATGGCCGCTCGGACGTGGCTTTGATCGTTTTTATGGGTTTTTAGACGCCGAAACTGACCAATGGCATCCGGCCATCACGTACGATAATCACCGCATCGAACCGCCGCGCCGCAAAGGCTATCACCTGACCGAAGACCTCGTAGACCGCTCCATCGAATTCATCAGCAATCAAAAAATGGCGTTGCCGGACAAGCCGTTTTTTATGTACCTCGCGTTCGGAGCCGCCCACGCGCCGCATCAGGCTCCACCAGAATTTATTGAGAAATACAAAGGGAAATTTGATAAAGGCTGGGATCAAACGCGCGAAGACCGTTTGGCGCGGATGAAGAAAATGGGCATCGTTCCCGCGAACACTGACCTCGCGCCGCGCAACGAAAACGTCAAAGCCTGGGATAGTTTGAGCAATGACGAAAAGCGTTTATTCACGCGCTTGCAGGAAACCTACGCCGGATTTATCGAACATACAGATGCAAACATCGGACGTTTACTGAAATATCTCGAAGCGCAAAATCAATTGGAAAATACCATGATCGTGGTCGTCTCTGACAACGGCGCAAGTCAGGAAGGTGGCGTCGGCGGCACGGTCAATGCGACGGCGTATTACAACGGCTTAGCCGATGATTTCAACGCGAATCTGGCGCGGATTGACGACATCGGTACAGAACGCGGCTTCAGCAATTTTCCGTGGGGCTGGGCACAGGCAAGCAATACGCCGTTTCAGCGGTACAAGCAAAACGTCCATTTTGGCGGCATCCGCGATCCGCTGATTATTCACTGGCCGGCGCGGATCAAAGACAAAGGCGCAATTCGTACGCAGTTCCATCACATCACCGATATTACGCCGACGGTGTTGGAAGCCCTGAATCTAAAGGCTCCCGACAACTATCGCGGCGAAGCGCAACTGCCCATCGCAGGCGTGAGCATGGCGTACACGTTCGATGATGCCAAAGCCGCGACGCATAAAAAGACGCAGTATTTTGAAATGATCGGGCATCGCGCGATTTGGAATGAGGGATGGACAGCCGTGACCGCACACAATCGCGGCACTCCATTCGAGCAGGACAAGTGGGAGCTTTACGACACGACGAAAGATTTTTCCGCTGTTCATAATTTGGCAGATAAAAATCCCGACAAGCTCAAAGAATTACAGCAGCTTTGGCAATCCGAAGCCAATAAATATGGCGTCTTCCCGCTGGATGACCGCACGATTCAGCTATGGTTTCCGCACATTCTCGCTTCGCCGCAAAATCGAAATACGTTCACGTTTTATCCCGGCATGGATCACTGGAATCCCGGCGCAGCTCCCGACACGCGCAATAAAAATTGGACGATGACTGCTTACGTCGAACGCCCGAACAACCAAGCCGAAGGAGTGCTGGCAGCATACGGCAGCTATCGCAGTGGTTACGTTTTTTATGTGAAAAATAATCGCCTGTTATTTGAATATAATTTCACGGGAAAAATTACACGGATCGAATCAACTGAAGAGTTGCCAACAGGCGTCGCGCAGCTCCGTCTGGAATTTCAAAAAAATGGCGCAGTCGCATTATTTTCAAACGACAAAAAAATCGGCGATGGAAAGATTCCACAACTCTTACCCTTCCTGATTTCGTGGGAAGGCTTCGACATCGGACGCGATTCGCTGTCACCTGTGAGCCTGAATTATCAAGACAAGGGCGAGTTTGCGTTTAGCGGGAAGTTGGAAAAGGTCGTGCTGGAAATTAAATAGGTTTTTTTCTATGTTGACAAATGCATATTTAGGCATACATTAGTTGTGATGAAATTCGACTGGGATCCCGACAAGGCTGCTGTCAATGAACAAAATCACTCCGGTGTAACGTTTGAAGAAGCCGGTGAAGCATTTGACGACGATTATGCGATAGTTGAAATAGACGAAGCGCATTCCTTTGGCGAGCGACGCTATCGTCTGATCGGAGCTTCGAGCCAGCGTTTGTTATTAGTGGTCTATGTCGAGCAGCGCGGAGATATTATTCGCATTATCTCAGCACGTATCTCTGAATCATACGAAAAGGAACAGTATTATGCCGACGAGTAATAAGACCAGAAAAAAATCAGGTACAGTCAATTTTGAAGTGACAGAAAAGCAATATCAGGCGACGAAAGCCAAAGGCGTTGACGAAGAATCTTTACTAAAACCCGGCAAGCATAAATTCGTGCGCGGCTTATTCAAGCAAATGCACCCCGATTACGAACCCAAAAAAGCGAAGGTGCGGATTTCTATGTTTTTGGATGCTGACGTGCTGGCGCATTTTCGTCAGCGTGCCGCACAATCACATGCCGCTCCATATCAAACGCAAATCAACAATGAATTGCGCACGATCATGGAACGTGAAATTATCGCTCCGGCGCAGCCGAAGACTGCTGATTATTTGTCATTACTTGATAATACAGATTTCATTGCGAAGCTGGCGGAACGCCTGACACAGGCGCAGGCTCGCAAGCGTAGACCTAAAGCTGCATAGTTGAGCCAACAACGGAGCCATTATGAACCCATTTACCAATCGCGGAGCCATCACGAATCCCGATGATTTTTTTGGGCGTACCGAACAACTCACCGAAATCATCACCCGCCTGAATAAATGGGAAGACGGTTTGCGCCAGCCTCAGTTGGAACAGTTTGAGAGATATGCTTTTACTCGCCTTGATGTATTTTTAAGTGATGTTGAAACGCTCCTGCGCAACATCAACAAGCAACTTTTGCTGACGTTTGACGAATACGAACGACTGGAAATCGGCATCACCAAATCCAAAATTTCCGAAGCCGTGCTGAACCAATTGCGTACCATCATTCAGCACCGCGAGCGCATCGTTGTGCTGGTGTCCGGCAGTCATCGTTTTGAAGAATTGCCAGCCGTGAACTGGTCGGATTGCCTGATTAACGCGAAGACGTTGGAATTAAGCTATCTGGCAGAGCAAGACGCTCGTGAATTGTTGACGGAGCCTGTGCCGAATTTGCAGTACGGCGAAGGTGTACTGCAAAAAATTATTGCTCTCACCCATTGCCAGCCCTATCTCTTGCAAGCGGTCGCTTCGGACTTGGTGAATTATCTGAACGCACAAAAACGCCAGCACGCTACGCCGGAAGATTTAGCCGTCGCCGTAGAGAAAGTGCTGACGACGGCAGATGGATATTTTTACAACACGTGGAATGATTGTTCTGCCGACGAGAAAACCGTGATGCGAGCCTTCGCTACAGGCGCAGGCGCGAGCGTGTTGACGGCGGAATACCAAGCCGCGATTCAAAGACTGATGCGCAAGGAAATTTTAGAGAAAACAGAAAACGGCTACCGTTTGGCGGTGGAATTGTTTGGCCGCTGGATTGTGAAAAATCAAGTTGCGGAAGCGTTGCCGGAGCGGTAGCGCAATGGGAATTATTTTGAGGTGACGCCGCAGAAGCCCCAACGGGGCGAGATTCAATAGCCCAGGGTAAAACCCTGGGTAGATGAAATCACGAAATTAAAACCCTGAATGGGCGGGATAAAATATTTCTATGTCGCCCTTTCAGGGCTTTGAATTTTTGCCCGGCTTCCCGGGGTTTCGCACGCAACGCGCTCCACCCCGGGCTATTGAATTACGCCCACGTTGGGGCTTTAAGAATTAATACGATACCGCATAATGCAGAAGGGAATTCTATGTCTACCATTCGTCAAACGTTGATATTAATCACTCTGTTGCTGGCTGTAAATTTGCTGGCAACAGCCCAAACTCCTGAGACAAAAATGAGTCAAGAAGACCGCGCCAAAGCTCTGAAATGGCTGGATGAATCAAACGCGCAAACTATTGCCGCAGTCGAAAAACTGAGCGATGTGCAATGGTCGTTCAAAGCTGCGCCTGAGAAATGGTCAGTCGGCGAAGTCGTCGAGCATATTATGTTAGCGGAAGGGACGCTGTTTGCGCAGATGGAAAAAGCACTCGCCGCGCCTGTCATTGCTGATTGGGCAGCGAAGACCAAAGGCAAAGCCGATTTTATCGAACGCGTGATGGTGAAACGGCAGGGCAAGGCGCAGGCTCCTGAAGCGATTGTGCCGACGGGGGAAATCCCGCGTGCGGAGCTGATGGCGAAGCTCAAAGCGGCTCGTGCAAAGACGCGCCAATTCGCCACGAAGACCGAAGACGAAATGCATTCGCATACGACGGATCATGTTTTTCCGGTGTTCAATACGCTGAGTGCGTATCAGTGGTTGATTTATATTCCGTTACATAATATTCGCCACAATCAGCAAATCGAAGAGGTCAAAGCCAACGCGAACTTCCCGAAATGAGTTGTTCAGAGCTCGCGCTTCAGCGTGCCAACGCCAGCGAAGCGCGGCGTTTGGCAAACTGAAGTTTGTACTCTGAACTACGGGCGATATTCGCGTTCCAGATTCGCTTTAATTTCGGCTTCGGTGAACCAGATTTTTTTGAACTGATGTTTAGCGAAAAGTTCGATTTGGTCGCGGCTATGGTTTGAATTTTGATCTGTGGTTTGCCCGTACGCGAGAATCGAAAATGCTTTGACAGGCTTGGAAAATTCTACAGCTAATGACCAGCCATCGCCGAAACCTGCGAGCGGTTTATTATCGCCAATCCATCCGGCTACGCGCTTGCCATCGGGCATTTGCTTGAATGCCATCACGCGGAAAGTTCCATACGCGCCAGGTGCTCCATCGGCGGGCAAATCAATCTCCTTAAATCGGTAACGATGCACTTCTCCCCACGCTACGTCTGCCTGCCCGAATGTTTCTCGCGTCCACTTTATTGCTTCCTCAAAATGTTTTAGTGCTAACGCCGGATCAGCAATGCCGGACGGTGTGTGCGCCGGATTTTTCGCGTCCCATGCAATTGCGTACGGTTGTTTGATAGCGTCAAAGTATGTGTTGCCGAAGCGTTGGAAAAGTACGCCGCCGCGACTTTCTGCGGATGCGGTGTTATCCCACGCTTCGATGACGGCTAACCCTTTCAGTAAATCTTGCGATGGATTTGGCACAGCTTTGATGGCTTTGATTAGGTCTGGTTTGAGCCGATCTGCGATGAGCATTTTTGTATTAAATTTTAATCGAATGACATCCTGAATCGAAAATTTCGCCTGGCTTTCCAACATCTCCAACGCGAGTTGCGGACGCAGTGCCAGTTCGCCGCGTTCAAAATAAGCAGGGAATTTTGTCGCATCAATTGGATCGCGCATTGACACATACCACGGGGCGTTATTGCAGTTTTGCGTGTAGCCTCCGCGCGGGTTTAGCAAGCGTGGAAAATCAGTTACCGGATGCAACGATTGCCACACGTATTTGCTGGTTTCGGCTGGCACCTCCAATTCATAATTGGTGCCATCATCAACTCGCTTAGGCAACTGCGCATTCCAGAAATACAAAATATTTCCGGCGGCATCGGCGTAGGTGAAGTTGGAATAATTCAGTAAATTCAACTTCATCACGTCCATCCATTCGCGCAAGTTTTTACTTTTACTGAGGCGGTAAAACCCTTCAAAATGACGGTACGAATCCAGTTGGGTAGAGCGGTACGCAAACGCCTGCGTACTGTTGCGAAAAATGATTGCTCCCAAATGTGAATATTCAAAATTTTTCTTTTCGATTCTGATAGAGCCATCAGGGTTTTTGATTTCGACTGACACCTCGCGCTTAGTTATTGGCAATGATTTGCTGTCAAAAATATATTGCTCAGAGTTTTCAGGATTCAGTTTCAGCACGTAAACATCAGCCATGTCCGGTGCGTTATTGGTTTGCACGAAGCCCAGGTGTTCGTTAAATCCAGCGCGTAAAACTGGCAGTCCCGGCAAGGTCGAGCCAAAGAACTTTATTTTGCCGGGCACCGTGACTTGCGCTTCCCAGTAGAGCGAAGACCAATTCAGGTGCGGATTGCCAAGCAGCATCGCTTGACCGGAAACAGAACGCGAAGGTCCGATGGCGAAGGCGTTTGACCCGGCTTCTTCCGTTTCTGTCGGGAATTTTTCAATTGCTACAGCGGCTATTTTTTGATTGGAATATTTTTGCTGTAAGCGTCGAATGACACCACCAATCGCATTGATGGAACCTTCATGGATATTGGCTAATACGTCAAATTCATCAAAGACCGGAATCCACGCAGGCAAATCTTTTCGATGCCCGGCGACGTAATGATTCACGCCTGCGACATAGGCGCGAAAAACTTTTTGGACAGTCGGATCAAGTTGCGAGAAATTCTGTTTGCATGCGCCGTAATTATCAAATTGCTTCAGCCGAAAATCGCTTTCGATTCCATCGCCGAAATATTTTGCGTTTTCGCCGCGCGCTGAAATATATCCGCGAGCAATTTCTACGCAATGATCTTCGGCTTGCGCGTAGCCGAATCCGAACGCGGCGGCTTCTTCCGTTTCGCCTAAAATGTGCGGAATGCCAAAACTATCGCGGCGAATGGTGACCTGTTTAGATAACGATTTTTGGGCTGGTCTGGCGAAAGAAGGAAAAGCGAGTGCGAGGGTGAAAAAAAATATTAAGTAATGGAGCGAGCGTTTCATAAAAAATAATTGATAGTTGAAAGTTAATAATTGATAGGTTTCTGACGCTATTGATTTGTTTTGCGTAAAGCCTGACCTGCCAGCGCACCGTTATAATTGCCGCCATCAACGGCAATTTTTCCATTGACGATAACCCATTTCATGCCGACTGCTAATCGGGTTGGCTCTTCATAAGTTGCTTTCTCGGCTATTATTTTTTCATCAAAAATAATGACATCTGCGAAATATCCTTTGCGAAGAAATCCCCGTTCTTTGATCTTGAAAGTTTCGGCGACTTGAGCGGAACTCGCCTGAATAAATCGAGGCACCGTGATGACGTGCCGTTTCAAGACATAATCGCTAAGCTTGCGCGGATATGTGCCGTATTTACGCGGATGCCCGCCGGAACCATCGCTGCCCGTCATGACCCAGGGCTGCTTCATGAAATTCTCGATGTCCTCTTCGTTCATGTTGAAGGACGCAACCGGAGCGCTGCCTTGTTTGATAATATCAAGGGCGGTTTCTATCGGAGTTTTATTCGCAGTTTTAGCCAGCGCATCAAGCCGTTTGCCGATTAATGAGCGATCTTTTCCACCCACGATCAAAAGCGAATTCGCACCGCCGCGCCTGCGCAAATTTTCTTCCATTTCTTTGATGAGGCGCGGGCGAATGTTTGGATCATCAATGCGTTTCATTAGCTCTACGTCGCCGCCAGCTTCCGCCCAGCGCGGTAACAAAGATGCCGCAACGCTGGTGCCGGAAGCAGTGTATGGATATTGATTGGCGGTAATGTTAATGCCTTCGGCACGAGCTTTTTCGATCAATGAAATTACTTGCTGGCTCTGCCCCCCCACGTCCACGCCGAGGGCTTTGATGTGCGAAACGTGAACAGGTAATTTGGCTTCACGACCGATGCGAATGACTTCTTTAATTGCGCCAAGCAAGCCAATTGTATACGAGCTTTCATCGCGGATGTGTGAATCATAAATGCCATCATTTGCGGCAACGATTTTGGCAAGTTCGATGACTTCTTCGGTGCTCGCAAAACTGCCGGGAGCGTAATAAAGTCCGGTAGACATTCCAAAGGCTCCATCTGTCATAGCTTGTCGCACGATGGCTTTCATTTTTTCCAGTTGCTCGTTATTGGGTGCTACGTCGCTCATCCCTAAAACCGCTTGTCGCACAGAACCGTGGCCTACCAGCAAAACTGCATTCGTGCCGATGCCTTGCGTGTCGAATAACGCAAATCTTTTGCTGAGTGGTAAAACGCTTGCACCGTCATTATTGATGACTACGGTGGTCACGCCTTGCATGAGATAATTAAGATTGTTGTTGCGAGTTGAGTTGGAAAGGTCTTCGTCGGCATGCGTGTGCGGATCAATAAAACCGGGGGCGACGATTAATCCTTTCGCGTCAATAGTGCGCTTCGCGGTGAGCTTTGATTTTTTGGCATTGCCGATGAACGTGATGCGGTCTCCGGTGATGGCGATGTCAGTAATTTTTTCGAGTGAACCGGAGCCATCAAGCAAGCGACCATTACGAATAAGGATGTCAGCAGGTTGCGAGGTTTGGGCGATGGCGACAAGTGCGAGCAAACAACTGAACAGCGTGTGGAGCAATATTTTCTTCATCATTTTTGTGTTCCCGAAGTATGAAATAATAGTTATCAGCATACGCAAAAGCAGTCGTTGTCTCAAATATGCTTGTGAATAAATTATTGGGATTTGCCTTCTGGTGATATTTAAGAATAATTACAACAAGCGATTTAGTAATTAATCTTACTTACTAAATCGCTACCGCTCCTCGTACTAGCAACAACTTTATGCCTAACGAACGCATCACACGCCGCGACATTCTCAAACAGGGAGCAATGGCGGGCGCAGCCATAACAATTATGAATCCAATGACCAACGCCGCAACTGAGTACGAAAAATATGATGGGATCGGCTTAGCCGAACTGGTTCGCAAAAAAGAAATTACGCCGCTGGAATTGCTGCATGCGGCGCGGCTCCGATATGAAGCGGTGAACCCTAAAATCAATGCGTTTGCTTTGTTATTTTTCGACAAAGCCGAAGCCGCGATCAAGCAGGGTTTGCCGGAAGGCGCGTTTAAAGGCGTCCCGTTTGCGCTGAAAGATTTGGGGATGAATCTAACGGGGACGGTGACTTCGTACGGCAGCAAAGTTTGGAAAAATAATTTGGCGGAAAGTGACAGCACATTAGTGACGCGCTACAAAAAAGCAGGGTTGGTGATTTTTGGCAAAACGACTTCGCCGGAGCTGGGAATTACGACGACGACGGAATCGGCGGTGTACGGCAAGACGCGCAATCCGTGGAATCTGGAACGCATCGCGGGCGGTTCATCGGGAGGTTCTGCGGCGGCAGTGGCGAGCCGGGTTTTACCGATGGCGCATGCCAGTGATGGCGGCGGTTCAATCAGAATTCCGGCGTCGTGTTGCGGGTTGTTTGGACTCAAACCGACGCGCGGACGAATCCCGATGGGGCCAAATTCAATGGAAGGCTGGAACGGTTGCTCGGCGCATCACGCGGTGACAATTTCAGTGCGTGACAGCGCGGCTTTGCTGGATATTTCGGCGGGTGATGAATTAGGTGCGCCGTATTCGTGTCCGCCTCCGGTGCGTCCGTTCCTTAAAGAAGTCGGGGCTGATCCGGGCAAGTTGCGCATCGCATTGGCGATGAATGCGCCGGGTAATGCGGCGGTTGAGGCTGAATGCAAAACGGCTGCGATGGACGCTGCGAAATTGTGCGAACGCTTGGGGCATCGCCTCGAAGAAGTTGTATTGCCGATTGATAATGCCATGTTTCGTCAATCGTTTTTGAATGTGATTACGGTTTCGATTACGCGCACGTTGGAAGACGCGGCAAAAATCCTGGGTCACGAAGTCACCGAAAATGATGTCGAACCCGCAACGTGGGCGATGTACAAAAACGGCAATAAAATTAGTAGTGTCGTATATTCGCGCAGCATCGCTTACATGCATCAGGTCGGTTTGGCGATGGCGAAGTTTCAGGAAAAATACGATGTGATCCTGAGTCCAACTTTAGCGAAGCCGCCGATTCCACTGGGTATTTTAAGCTTGGATGATCCGGCACGATTCGGTAAAGCGGTTGGAGAATTCAGCCCGTACACTGCGTTGTATAACGTGACGGGACAGCCTTCGATGTCGGTTCCGTTGCATTGGACACGCGATGGCTTGCCCGTCGGCGTGATGTTTTCTGCACGCTTTGGCGATGAAGCGACTTTGTTCAGGCTGGCGGCACAACTGGAAAAAGCGAAACCGTGGGCGAATCAAAAACCAATGATTTGAAACGAAGATTTTGCCACGAATTAACACGAATTCATAAGAAGTAGAATTGCCACAAAGAAGCACAAAAGACACAAAATAAATCAAAATATTTTTGCGTATTTTGTGCTTTTTGTGGTGGATCAAAAAACAATTCGTGAAAATTCGTGTTAATTCGTGGCAAAAAAATAAAGGATAAAATTGTGCGAAGCAAAGAACTGGAAAAAGTACTGGAATATTTAGCGGCAGATGTCGAAGTTAAGAAATTGCCCATCGCCGAACGGCGCGTCGCTGACGATAAAAACGCCGGCAATTTTCCTTTGCCGGAAGGCACGGAAATTCAAGCCGTCACGACAGAAAATTTCAAAGGCGAATGGGTGCGGACTCCGAACGTGCGCCGTGATGCGGCGTTGCTGTATTTGCATGGCGGGGCATACGTTTTTTGTTCGCCGCGTTCGCATCGTCATCTTGTCGCGGGATTGAGCGCGGCAACGAATCTGCCAGCCTTCGCGCTTGATTATCGGCTGGCGCCAGAATTACCTTTTCCGGCGGCGGTGGAAGATACCATCAACGCTTATCACTGGTTGTTATCGCAAGGATTTTCGCCTGATAAAATTATTGTCGCGGGAGATTCAGCCGGAGGCGGATTGACGCTGGCGTTGATGATTTCGCTGCGTGAAGCGGGGCTGCCGTTGCCTGCCGCCGGGGTTTTAATTTGTCCGTGGGTAGATTTGACGCTGTCAGGCGCGAGCTATTCTGCAACGCCCGAAGCATTGAGTACGCGAGGACGATTGGTTGGATTAGTGCAGTTTTATTTGAACGGAGCTGATGTCAAAAATCCGCTGGCTTCACCGCTGTTTGCTGATCTCAGCGGATTGCCTCCGTTGCTGATTCATGGCGGAACGGCTGATCCATTTTTCTCTGATTCCATCAGTTTGGAACCCGTAGCGAAAGCTGCCGGAGTTGAGACGACATTGGAAGTGTGGGAAGACATGGTTCACATCTGGCATTACTATCATCCGATGCTGAGCGAAGGGCAAGCAGCGATTGCAAAGATTGGTGAATTTGTGAGAGAGAAGATTTGAGAGTTGGTGCGCCAGCAAGATGCTGGCGCACCAACTGTATTCGAGTACGACTATGCTGCAAATTGGCGAACAAGCAAAATCTTTCACTTTACAAAATCTTGACGGTAGCTCCTATTTACAAGGCGATAACGCGACCTTGTTGATTTTTTTTGAGACGGATTGTCCGACCTGTCAGCTCACATTTCCTTACTTGGAATGGCTCGCAAAAAATTATCCGGCAATCCCGGCAAATTTTCGTACTGCATCGCCGAAAACGAAGAAGAAAATCCGTGGGAGCCGCTGCACGTAGAAGCGGGGTTCAAGCCTGAAGAAAGTACCGTCACATTGTTTACCGCTGAAGCTCCGCGTGGTGTCAGCGAACATTACGCCCGCACGGGACGTACTATTTTGCAGACCATTGCTTACACGCTGGCAACGTCGTGGAGCTATCGTGTTTGTGCGATGGTCGAAGCTTTTGTGGTGCTGTGTCCTGAGCATGTGAAAACATTGCATCGTGACGGCTTCACAAAAGAAAGTATTCGTGATTTCTTATACGAGAACACGGGAATTCCGATCAGGTATTATTCAGAAAATGACGGCGGTGAAGGCACTCATCAGGCCTCTTATTATACAAAAGTGATGATTGATGGTGAAGAATGCTATCGTAAATTTGCTCGTCCTGAAGCGATAAAAATTATCGTGGCTGGTGGCACCGCAGGGAAATTTTCTGCGGTCATTAATAGCTGGGTCACAGGGTCGCGTGGCAGTCAGATTGTGACTTATCCAATTTAACTCCCCTTTAGAAGTAAGCGGTGTGCATCTACAGAAATTACTTAACTCCGTAGGAGTGGAATCTCTTGGCGCTAGATGTCGCTCCGATGGAGCTGGGGATCGTGATTGCATCGGTTTTCTACAAAGATTTCGCTCCTACGGAGCTTTGGATAAAGCTGATTAATAAATGAAAATAACTGCAATCAAAGAAAGAGCGGAAGAACTTTTTGACGAGGCTGTTAAATTGCCGACGCCGGAGCGAACGGCTTTTCTTTTTGAATCCTGTGACTCAAATCCTGCGCTGCTGGAGGAAGTGAAAACGTTAATTTCTGCGCACGAACAATCCGAAAATTCCAACCCTGATTTAAGCGGAGCCAGAACGATCCCCATCGCTGTGGAAACGCTGTTGGTCGAGCGTGTCATCAATCATTACAAAGTCAAAGAAATGCTGGGGCGCGGCGGCATGGGAGAAGTCTACAAAGCCATTGATACCAAGCTGGGAAGAACTGTCGCCATCAAAACTCTCTCGCCCGGATTGATTGATAAACCGACAGCACGACAACGATTTTTTAGAGAAGCCAGGGCTGCTTCGATCCTTTCGCATCCGAGCATCTGCACTGTTTATGAAGTCGGACAGCACGAAGAGACAGTCTTTATTGCGATGCAATACATCCAAGGCGAAACGCTCGCACGCCTGATTTCAAACAAAGCGTTATCAATCGAAACGACGCTCGCGTATGCGCTGGATGTGGCGGATGCACTGCACGAAGCACATCAGCACGAGATTATTCACCGCGACATCAAACCATCAAACGTAATTGTGAATGAACGCAACGTCGCGGTCGTGCTGGATTTTGGACTGGCCAAGCAAATCCATTCTGAAGCGAGATCGGATTCAGAAACTCCCGCGCTTGAAGATGTCACGACGCATTTGGGAATCATCGGTACGATTCCGTATATGTCGCCGGAGCAGGCGAGAAGCGGACAACTTGATGCCCGCAGCGATATTTTTTCCTTCGGCATCTTGCTTTACGAAATGCTGACGGGGCAGCGACCTTTTAATGGGCGCAACGATATAGATACGTTGCATTTGATTTTATATGATGAACCGCAACTGGCCAGCGAAGTGAATCCGCAGGTAGCTTTGGAACTCGCCGAAATTCTCACCAAAGCCTTAGCGAAAGAGCCGGTTGAGAGATACCAGACGCTGGCAGAATTAAAGCAGGATTTAGTGGAGTTCATTCATCAGAAACACTATGTCGTGAGAGGGATTTCGACGGCTCGCAGCGGAGAGAAAAGGACGGCAGGAAATCAAGGAGCCGCCACTTTGCCAACTCATTTTGTGGAGACGCATGAGCTTTCCAAGAGTCCGCAAACCCAGCCCGGATTATCCGCCGCAGCCTTGACTGGAATTTTCTCGAAGCGCAATGTGCTGACCGTGGTGCTGGTGATGGCTCTGGCTGTTTGGTGGTTTAGCCGCAGCACGCAAACGGAAATACCGCCCATCGCTTCTTTGAAAATTTCTGAAGTTGTGAACTGGTCTGCAACTCCGGGCGAAGTCTACAGCATCGGCGCGTTTTCCCCTGACGCCAAACGCATCGCGTACAGTTCGACAGAAAGCGGATTAAAAAGCATCTGGGTGAAACAAACAACTGCCGGAAATCCGGTACAAATTACGACGGATGAATTCAAAAACGACAATCCGATTTGGTCGCCGGATGGTGAAGAAGTCGCGTTTATTTCGCTCAGGGGTAATCATCCCGGCATCTGGCGGATTCCTTATTTTGGAGGGACGCCGACAGAGCTCAAGCCGCTTCAAAATGGTGAAGGAGACGTTAGATTAAGATTCTGGTCAAAAAATAATAAGCTCTATTATCAGTTGAAAAATAATCTTTTTGCGTTGGATGTTGCCTCGCGTACGGTTAAGCAAATAACGAATTTTGATGCTCAAAGATCAAGCATTCCACCGATCAATATTTCACCGGATGAAGCGACCATTGCTTATGTCAACATCGATGAAAAAGCGAATCAAAGCTTAATGGTGATGTCTGCGGAGGGCAGCAATAGTAGACAGGTTGCAACTGATCCGAATGAAATCCGAAACATCGTTTGGCATCCAGATGGTCAGCGAATACTTTACAGCGCACCTGTTGAAGGAGCCTTTCAAATCTTTGTTGCATCAAAAAATGGGAGCAAGCCTGCGCAGCTCACCTTTGGCGATAAAGATGCTTTTGCCTTGGATGTTGCAGCGAATGGAGCAAAGATTTTATTCGGTTCCTCCAAAGAAGAATCTGATGTCTGGGGAGTCAATGTTGCGACGGTAACTGAATTTTCAGTGGCGTCAGATATGACTTCAGAGCTATGGCCCGATGTTTCACCTGATGGCAAAACAGTCGTTTATCAATCCATTAAAAATTTAAGTCAGGGCGATAAGTTAGCGAAAAGCTCGCTTCTAACAAAAGCACTCGGCAAGGAAAGTCAGCCTTATGAACTGGCGGCAGAGGGTTTGCTTTCGCAGTGGTCGCCTAATGGAAAGCAATTAGCTTTTATGCGTTCTGTCGGTGAAAATTTCAATCTCTTTACAGTTAAAAATACAGGTGGTGAAGAAAAGCAACTTGCTGGAGGGATGCTCTCAGTTGAGAATTCAGTACTGCCCTATAACCGTGTGCAGTCCAGTTATTTCAGTTGGTCGCCTGACAGTAACAGCATTGTCTATGTCTCGAAAAAAGGCGGACAGTCCAACCTCTGGCAAGTTTCTGCTGATGGCACGAACGATCAGCAAATCACCGATAATGGGGAGGCAAATTTAGTCGTCTCTTGCCCCTTGTGGTCGTCTGATGGAAAACACCTTGCGTATACCACCAAACCAAACAAAATTGAGAATGGAAAACTTACCTATCGCGTTTGCGTCTTTGATGTTGCGACAAAGCAATCAAGGAATGTTTTTCAAGCGGAAAAACATTTGCGTTTATTAGGCTGGTCGCAAGATGAAAAAGGATTACTGCTCGCAGTTTTCCCGGGTAAAATTGTAAGTGGTTCTCCATCTGAAATAACCCTGGTACAAAGTTCAGTTGAACAGCCAGCGCAACGCAACATTGCCAGTTTACAAGTCGCCTATTATTACAATATTCATTTGTCTACAGATAGAAAAAATATTGCCTATGCCGCACACCAGGACGGCATAGATAACGTCTGGTTGATTCCTGCGAGTGGAGGTATCGCCAAAAAAATTACTGCTAACAATAATGCCCGGCTTTATTTTTCGAGTCTGGCCTGGGCACCGGATGGGAAAGCCATTTTCTTTGGCAAGCAATCGCGGTATAGCTTGCTCTCTATGCTTACCAACTTCAAATAAACAGGGGAGAACCGATATGTCAAAACAACTAATGTCCAGAAAAAGAATACTGATATTTTCGCTGATGGGATGTTTCATGCTGGCAGCAATAGCTGCCTTTAATGTTAATTCAACTCAGGCGGTCGTCATAGCTACGGTCGAGAATAAATGTGCGACTGTCACGAGCGTAGATATTGTCAAATCAATCTATGCGCAGATGAAGATCAAATATGATGGTCAGAAAAGTCACATCAACGTGAGAGTCAAAGATAATATCGTGACGTTGGAAGGGTGGGCGACTACCAAAGAGGTAAAGAAAGAAATTGAAAAATACGCAAAGAAAACCAAATGTGTGAAGAAGGTTGTTAACACTTTGGCAGTTGGGGTAACCGGAGGTTGTGGGCCGGGTCAGATAAAATGCGGCGACATCTGTATCTCCAGTCAGTCAGAATGCAATATTGGAATGCCGGAAAATTAAAACTGTAAGGAGTTCAGAGTTCACATTTTAGCAGGGGCGCAAAGTATGCCGAATTGTGGCTCTGAGCTTTAATTCAAATTAATTCAGGGGGAGGTCATGACTAAAGTAACTGCATTGGCAATTCTGACGCTGTTATTCTTGATGGCTGCGATGTCAACGAATACCGTCGCTCAGCGCCGACGAACGCCGAATCGCCAGCCTGTTCCTGTTTCACCTTCCGTCCCGTCAGCACCACCATTGACCTGCACGCCTGCCAACATTGCCTCCAATGAACGCGTCACCTATCTCGTCGGTGCTGCGATGTCGAATGAAGACAAATCCAGGATCAAGGATAAGTGGGGAACGCTCACAATTCCACAAGGAGAAACTGAACGCGCCAAACTGATACGTTCCGCGTGTGCTGCGTTCAAGCAACAGCAAGTTGACGTCGTGGCAAACAGTTTGGTGCTTTGGAAAAAGATGCATCCGAATGCTACGCCCAGGCAAATTCAACTTCGGCAGGCGCAGCAGGATCAAGCACTGGAATCAGTCTTCGGCTATAAAAAAGTCAGGGAAATCATGGCACTCAGCCAATTTGATTGGAGCAAACGAATTGATGTTGGCCCCGTCATCAATCAAGGCGAAGGATGCAATACTTGCTGGGCAGTCGCCGCCGCGAATGCCGCTGCGTGCAGCATCAGAAAAAGCATTCTTGATCGCAGCAATAGACCTTTGTTCCAACCTGATCCTATCACTGGTGAAATGAATGAAGTGCTGAATGGAATGGATTTACCACTTGGTGATCCTGAGCCGTTCGTCCAGGATTTACTCAATTGCATGCCGATCAAAAAAGATGAGATGTGCAACAGCGGATGGCACGGCAATGCGTTCGATTTTATGGTTTTCAAAAAAGGCGCACCGATGGCGTATAGCGATGGCTTTACGAAAATGTTTGGTGAAAAAACCATTACCTATAAGCGTGAATACAAACCGGGCGAAAAATTGTCATGCAATCCAAGCGCAGGTTATATCAAGGGTGATGATTGGGATTATGTGAATTCACCGCCGGATAAATTACCCACCGTCGAGCAATTGAAATCCGCTTTGGCTGAACACGGCCCCATTGTGACACCGATTTTTTTCGATCCCTGTTTGGCGAATTATCGCGGCGGAGTCTTCAATGAAAAAGATGCGGGAATGGTCAATCACGTAGTCCTGTTAGTTGGCTGGGATGACAAGAAACAGGCGTGGCTGGTCAAGAATTCGTGGGGTGAAGAATGGGGCGAGAAGGGCTTTGGCTGGATCAAATACGGCAGTAATAACATCGGCGTTTTTGCTGCATTTGTTGATGCCCATTTGCGGGGGACTTCCATCTATGACAGGTGACAACCTCTCTTTGTTCGGGTGTTAAGAGTTCACACTTGAACGTGTCTCAGACAATATTTATGAAACGAATCTCGCTGCTTTTGATTTTGTGTATCCTGCCGTTTATTTGCCTGCCGCAAACAGCCTCGGCGCAGCGCCAACGAAAACCTGTTCGGCGGGTTCCTGCTAAAACCGTTGGGGAGGTTCTTCCTGCCAAACCATTAACCTGTACTCCGGCGCAGACCGCTTCCAACGAACGCATGACGTATCTGGTTGGTGCGGCGATGACCACTGAAGACAAGGTGCGCATCAAGGATAAATGGGGAATCCTGACCGTGCCGCTCGGTGAAACGGAACACGCAAAAGAAATTCGTGCCAACGCGTTGGCGTATCAAATGGAAGCCGCTGATAAATTCAATAAAATCTACGATGCGTGGATTACGAATTTTCCAAAAGCAACTTCCAAAGAAAAGAAAAAATGGCGAGCATTAATTGACACTGCCATCGAAAATACAAAGTACAAACGATTTTATAAAGAACGGCTGGTAATGAAAAAATTCGACTGGCGTGAACAGCAACTCAATGTCGGGCCGGTGATGAATCAGGGCGAAGGATGCAATACCTGTTGGGCGTTTGCGGCTACTGCTGCCGCCACTGCCAGCCTCGACAAAAATTATCAGGATCTGTCGAACTCGGTTTCCTATCATTTTGATCCCTTAAAACCCGGTGTCGCGATGGCTCTGATTGGCCCCACTGCTTTTTGGACGATGGAGCCTTTTGTCCAGGATTTGCTGAATTGTATGCCGATCAAAAAAGAAGAAGTTTGTAGCAGTGGATGGCACGGTACGGCGTTCGATTTCATGACCTACAAAAAAGGAATTCCTCTGGCATACGAAAACGGTTTCACCGATAAAGACCCGCGCACTGGCAAAACAATTACCTACAAAAATGAATACCAGGCCGGGACAAAATTCTCGTGCAAACCGAATGCGGGATATGTCAAAGCCAATGCCTGGGATTACGTGAATTCTCCACCGGACAAATTGCCAACCGTCGCGCAATTGAAAGAGGCTTTGATTGCGCACGGTCCGCTCGTCGCGCCGATTTTTTATGATGAATGTCTGGCGAATTATCGTGGCGGCGTCTTCAATGAAAAAGACGCCGGGATGGTCAACCACGTAGTTTTATTAATCGGTTGGGATGATAAAAAACAAGCGTGGCTGATTAAAAATTCGTGGGGTGAGGAATGGGGCGAGAAGGGCTTCGGGTGGATCAAATATGGAAGTAATAATGTCGGCGTTTTCGCTGCCTGGGTCGAGGCTGATTGGCAGGGATATAAGATGCCGGAATCTGGAAAATAAAAAGCTCAGAGTTACGGCTTCAGCCGTGCAACCGCCAGCGAAGCGCGGCGGTGGTTCACGCATAAATGCGTAACTCTGAACGGGTAAAATTTATGACAACAATTCTTGTAAACCCGCTGAACGAAACCTTCCATCAACCGCGTCCTGCTGCGCCACGGCTGCACACCTTCAGCGGCAAAACCGTCGCCCTGCTCGACATCAGCAAACCTGGTGGCAGCGTCTTTCTTGACCGTGTAGCCGAGGTGCTGACCCAACGTTTCGGCGTCAAACAAATTATTCGCATCACGAAGCCAACCTTCACGAAACCCGCCCCGGATGCGGTGATGGAGCAGATTTTGAATTCTCATCCGCACGCCGTCATCGAAGCCTTAGCCGATTGAGGCTCTTGCACCACGTGCAGTTTGCACGATACGACAAAACTCGAAAGTTTAGGAATTCCTTCCGTCGCCATTGCGACTACCGAATTCATGAAAGCCGCCCGCATTCAAGCGAAAGCACTTGGTCGCGCCGACTTTGATGTGATTTATGTTGAGCATCCCATTCAGGATCAGACGCCCGATGAAATCAGAGAAAAAGCCGATGCCGTGATGGATGAAATTGCGGCGCGATTGCTACAGATGTGAACTGGGAACGCCTTCACCGGGAGCGCCCGCATCCTGCGGGCGAAACCGTGGCAAGAAATCCCCTGCGATGAAAACTGTTTCCATTGTGAGGCTCGCCCGCAGGATGCGGGCGCTCCCAGTGAACATTGAATTTATCCCCGTCTGTGTTTATAGTGAAAATTCTTTTCCGTGCGTGGCAGAAATTGCAGCTTCTGCGAATTCCCCCTTTTTAGGAGTGCTTATGAAACGTTTATTGTTTTTGCTGGTTCCGGTTTTGTTAGTCGTAGCGAGTCTTGTTCCTGTGACGAAGGCGACGCGGGTCACTGAGCCTGTGGTAGTCGCCCCGGAAGCGGTCGGACTTTCCAGCAATCGTCTCACGAATATCCGTACGGTGATGAGCCAGCACGTCACGAATAAACAGCTTGCCGGAGCCAGCGGATTAATTGCGCGGCACGGCAAAGTCGCTTATCAGGAAACGTGGGGCATGGCGGATATGGAAGCGGGTTCGCCGATGCGGATGGATACGATTCATCGCATCTATTCCATGAGCAAACCCATCACCAGCGTCGCGTTGATGATGCTGTACGAAGAAGGCAAATTTCAGCTCAACGATCCCATCGCAAAATACATGCCGGAATTTGCGAAAATGAATCTCGGTGTCGAAGAAAAAGACCCGACCACCGGCGCGATGACTTTCAAAACTGTTCCGACGAAACGAATGATTACTGTTCGTGATTTGTTGCGGCATACTGCCGGATTGACCTACGGCGTTTTCGGCGACACGCCCGTGGATAAAGCCTATCGTCAGGCGGGGATTCTTTCGGATTTGTCGCTGAAAGATTTTGCGCTCAATCTGGCGAAACAGCCGTTGCAATACGAACCCGGCACGCGCTGGCATTACAGCGTGTCCGTAGACCTGCAAGGCCGCCTCGTCGAAGTGCTGTCCGGCAAATTGTTCGATCAATTTTTGCAGGAAAGAATTTTCACTCCGCTCGGCATGGTGGACACTGGATTTACTGTTCCCGCCAGCAAGAAAAATCGTTTTGCACGACTGTATACGCCCAATAAAACTGGCGGTGTAGACCCGATCAATCTTTGCTCAGGGCGCGATGATTGTTTGTCGAAATTCCCGAACGCCGCGCCTTCGATGTTGGAACAACAAGGCATGTTTTCAGGCGGTGGCGGCTTAGTTTCGACGACGTATGATTACCTGAAATTTTGTCAGATGATGCTGAATAAAGGCACATTTGAGGGGCAACGATTGCTCAGCCGCAAAACCGTAGAATTGATGAGCAGCGACAATCTGGGCAGCATTCCGGGACCGTCATCAGGCTATGGATTCGGCTTAGGCTTCGCGGTGAATAAAGCTCCGGGCGAAACTGGCATGATGGGCAGTGCCGGAGAATATAATTGGGGCGGCGCAGCCGGTACGAAATTCTGGATTGATCCGAAAGAAGACATGATCGGAATTTTTATGATTCAGATTTTGCCGAACAGCGTGGATTACGGTGCGGAATTTAGAGTGCTGGCCTATCAGGCGGTGGCGGATTAAGAGAAACGCGGAGCGCATGGAGTGCAACGCCTTGTCGTCGCTTTGGTAGAGGCTGTCATTGCAAATCTACAGCGATGAAATTATACCAAAGCTACGCCGAGCCATAGCACTCCATACGCTCCGCGTTATTAGTTTAGGCGGTCGCTTTCGGCTGGCTCTACGTCTGGTACTTTCGCCAGCAATTGCTCAAATCTTTCGAGTTTGGCGCGTTTCGCACGTTCTTCCAAGTATTCTACGGTGATGACGCTTGATAATTTCTCCGCTAATGCCAGCAACGCAAATTGTTCCGGCGTACTTTGATCTTTTGCTGTAACTTCCTTCAACTTTCCGAAAAGTGAATCGGGAACATCTATCGTAATCGCACTCATTTTGCTTCTCCTATTCTTTGCAAAAACTCTTTAGGCGGCAGCAGCTTGATGCCGAATTTATCCATTCCTTTAAAATCTTTGGTGTTCTGCGTGACGATGGCTTCGGCTTGTGCCGTCACTGCCAACTCCGCAACAAATTCATCCCCGGCGTCTTTTAGGAACGGTCTCCATAAATACCAAATTTCGTGTTTGACGCCAAGTAAACAAATGATGTCCAGTAATTCGTCAATTTCGTCATTTGTCCAGATCAGCTTGAGTTCGCTACGCTTTAATACGGATTCATATTCGCAAACGAGCGGTACAGAAAGATGAAAATCGAACTTACCAGTCGGCATCAACGATAAGATTTTATAAGACGCTCCTCGTCTGGACATCAGAGCGGAGACGAGAACATTTGTATCAATGACAAAGCCGCGCTTTTTCATCATAGAAAGCTACCGTTTGTTTCTCGCAGCGTCAATGAAAGTTTGAATTTTTACTGTCTGTCAGCGGCGCAGCCGGTACGAAATTCTGGATTGACCCGAAGGAAGATATGATCGGAATTTTTATGATTCAGATTTTACCGAACAGCGTGGATTACGGTGCGGAATTTAGAGTGCTGGCTTATCAGGCGGTGGCGGATTAATTGAGCGTAGGCGGTAGGAAGTAGACGGTAGTGAAGGCTTACGAGTTGTCCGTTTCGCGTGACGGAAAGCCTACTTTCTACCGCCTACTCTTTCTCCCTTATGTGCGTTCATATAGGCTCGTAACAAAGCATTGATCTGTGTTTGATAACCTTGTCCTTGTAGCCTGAACCAATCCAATACATCACGGTCAAGGCGGAGCGTTAGTTGTGCCTTGCGAGACACTGGTTGTAGCCCATGTCTGACAATAGCCTGAGCAAACTGATCCGGTGTTAATTCCGGGCAATCAGAAAAATCAATCTCATCATCGGTCATGGTTTTCAGCCGTACCCAATCAGTTTGCGATTTCTTGGAAATAATATTTTTCTTCATACTTCGATGCTTTGCGAACGGAGATTAAGCGAATTGTTTCATCTGTTTCCGTGTGGACAACCAGAAACACGATGCTGTTGAGTAAGCCCAGTGTAATGAAGCGTGTCTCGCCATAATCAAAACGGTTGTCCATTCGTAGAACCGTCACCCCGTCGAACAAAGGTGGTACATCAGTAAAATCAATGCCGTGTTTGGAAAGATTTGTCTGGCGTTTTTCCTCATCCCACTCGAACCTCATGAACGAGATTGTAGTTACAAATTGCAACTACGTCAACGGGTCATTTTTGAAGAGCAATGGTGAGCCGGGTATGAATTGCTGGCGGTGTAGCCGATACGAAATTCTGGATTGATCCGAAGGAAGACATGATCGGAATTTTTATGATTCAGATTTTGCCGAATAGTGTGGATTATGGATCGGAATTTCGTGTGCTGGCTTATCAGGCAGTGGCGGATTAATTGAGCGTAGGCGGTAGGAAGTAGACGGGAGACGGTAGCGTGTTTGTCTACTATCTCCCGTCTACTTCCTACTCTTTGATTTTATTTTTAGATGTTAAGGAAATTATAAGTTAAGCCAATCTTTGACAGCGTCTTCCACTTGTTGCATTTGCGCATCAGTTAAGCTACCAAGTTTTCTTACGAACTTCGCGTGTGAAACGCTGAGAATATTTTGCGCATCAAATGCGCCCTGCTTCAAAAATCGGATGTTGAGGGAAACCTCAAAATAAGTACCTCTGATACTCGTCGTATGCACCACGACTGTCGTTAAAGCACGGTCAGTGTCATCTGCTTTGATGCTGAAGATTAGGCACGGACGAATTTTTGCCGCGTACCCTAAATCCACCAGCCAGACTTCGCCACGATTAGTCAACGCGCTCATTTAAGTTTCATCTCCGCTTCTGCTTCTTCGCGGTCAAGTTCAAGAAAAAGGTCTTCTGCTGCCATCGCCAGTTCGTCGTCGGAAAGATCAGGTACGCCAAAAATATCCGTACGGCGCACGACTTCAACGGCTAAATCGTGTTTTTCCGCCAGCGTTAGTTTTTCAAAAGAAATAAGTAAATTTTCAACTGTTTGCGTCATTTTCTTTTTACCTCACGAATGCTATTGAAAACGAAAAAGCGACCAATTACAAGTTTAAAGAAAACCACTGTCGGAGAATATAACTGGGGCGGCGCAGCGGGTACGAAATTCTGGATTGATCCGAAAGAAGACATGATCGGAATTTTTATGATTCAGATATTACCGAACAGCGTGGATTACGGTTCGGAATTCAGAGTGCTGGCGTATCAGGCAGTGGCGGATTAAGGAGCTGAATTTTGTATTGCATACATTGCCACTAGCTTCAGCTAGTGGAGTGCGAAGATTCAACGGAGGGAATTATACGCAGGTGGATACGAGATGCAATCATTATTTCTGCACGGAGGACTGGAGCGTAAGCGTCTCGCTTGCCGTTTGCCGGCGGAGCGCGGCAAACGAACTTCGCGCAGGAAATTTCCTGACGACCACACGCCTTTCTCGCCACGTCAGGGAGCGGCGTGGCACGCGCTCGCGGCAAGCAGGATGCTTGCGTTCCCGGTCTCCTCCAATCTTTTCAAACATAAAGAAATTTACTTTACGCTGTATTGAAAGTTCTATCAGTTTCTCCATGATTTTTTCTGCTGGCTGTCAAAGCTGACGCGCTCGTCGTAAGATGCACGTGATTTACTCATTAAAATTATTGAGGGATGATGACATGAACAACTCACAGTATTTCATGAAAAAAGTTTTCTTATGGTTGATGCTGAACGCGCTGCTGACAATAGTAATTTGTGCGCAGTCAAAAAACCTGGCGGACGATCAACCTTCGCCGAAAATCAATCCGCGCCTGACCGAACATTCGCGCAAGATGGAACAGCGTGTTTACAAGGTGACGGAGAACGTCTACCACGGCGTTGGTTTTGGTGCCGCGAACTCCACATTGATCGTCGGCAACGACGGCATCATCATTGTGGACACAACGGAATCGAGCGATTCGGGCAAAGCCGTACTCGCCGAATTTCGTAAGATCACTGACAAGCCCGTCAAAGCGATTATCTACACGCACAACCATTCCGATCACACGATGGGCGTCAAAGCGTTCACCAATGAAGACGATGTCAACGCGGGCAAAGTACAAATCTACGCGCACGAAACGATGATGAATACGGTCATCAACAACGCCAGCGTCGTCGCGCCCGCGCTCGGCATTCGGGCGGCGTACACGTTCGGGATTATGCTCGAACGCGGGCCGGAAGGCTGGGTCAATCAGGGACTTGGCCCGGCTTATGTGCGCGGTGCAACAGGTTTCATTGCGCCAACCAAAACCTTCAAGGATAAATTGGAGGTCACGATTGCGGGCGTGAAAATGCAATTGCTGTACGCGCCGAGCGAAACCGATGACGAAATCGTTGTGTGGTTGCCGGAGCAAAAATTGTTGCAATCGGCGGAAGTCATTCAAGGCGAAACGTTCCCCAATGTTCACACCATTCGCGGCACAAAATTCCGCGATCCCGTCGCGTGGTACAAGACGATTGATTTCTTGCGCAGCCTCGGCGCGGAACATCTCGTACCTTCGCACGGACGCCCGATGTCGGGCAAAGAAAAAATTGAAGAGATGCTGACGGCATACCGCGATGCGATTCAATATGTGCATGACCAAACGATTCGCTTAATGAACAAAGGATTGACGCCGGATGAGATCGTCGAGCAGGTCGCGCACTTGCCTGCGCATTTGGCACAGCACCCGTGGCTCGGCGAATTTTACGGCACGGTCAAGCATTCGGTGCGGCAGATTTACGTCGGCTATTTGGGCTGGTTTGAAGGTGATCCGACCGCGCTTGATCCGCTGCCGCGCGGCGAAGAATCGAAACGTTACGTCGAATTAATGGGTGGAAGAGAGAAGGTGATGAGTGCGGCGAAAAAGGCTTTCGACGCAGGCGAGCATCAATGGACGGCGGAATTATTAACGCATCTGATTCGCGTCAACAAAGAAGATTTGGAAGCCCGCAAATTGAAAGCCGATTCTTTGCGCCAGCTTGCCTACAAAACGGAAAACTCGAATTGGCGCAATTGGTACATCACCTCGGCACGTGAGTTGGATGGTTCACTGAACAAAGCGATTGGCGCAGCCGTATTAAGTTCGTTAGCCGCACCCGATGTTTTGAAAGCTTTGCCCGTGAGCAAATTTTTTGAATCCATGACCGTGCGACTTGATCCGGTGAAAAGCGCAGACGCAAACGTGACAATGGCATTTCGCTTCACCGATACGGGCAAAGTCTACGCCGTCGAAGTTCGTCGTGGTATCGCGCAAGTGCATGAGGCATTACCCGTTAAAGTTGATGCGACTTTAGTTTTGACAACGGCGGATTTGCATCGTGTGATGGCACGACAGACGACTTTTGCGCAGATGCTGCAAAAAGGTGAAATCAAGGCAGAAGGCAATGTCGCTACGCTGGCGAAATTTAATGGATATTTTGATCCGCTTGCGACGGAAACTCCGATGCTGACAGTGCGCTAACCGTAGCACGAATTGATAGAAGCTGTTTGGAAACTTCAGGATTCTTTGCGCTGAAAGCCGCAGTCAGATGGTAGCCAGTGGCAAGACTATCGAAGATGGTCGCCGCCTCTGGTACAAGCATTTATGATTTGCGTCCTGAAGGGACGCCAGATTTCTTCGCCTCCCTTCAGGATGCGATTAATTAATCGTTCCTCTTCCAGACGTATTACGTCTGGCTACCATCTTTCAGCCGCTTCACGGCGGATAAGAGGTTTTAGCAAACTAAAAGTTTACGCCACAAAAAACATGACAAAAAATCTCCCAACTTCAATTACTGAACACACAACCTTACCTCTCATTGCCGCCCCAATGTTTCTGGTCTCCGGCGTAGACCTTGTGCTGGCAGCCTGTCAATCCGGCGTCATCGGTTCTTATCCTGTTCTCAATGCTCGAACAAGTGAAGGCGCAGAAGAATGGATGCAGCAAATTACTTCAGGACTTGAGGCTGCCAAAAATGCTGAGCCAGAGGCTCGCATTGCGCCGTGGTCGGTCAACCTCATCACGCATCGCACGAATCCGCGTTTGCAGACTGATCTCGACCTCGTCGTCAAATATAAATGTCCGCTCGTCATCACTTCGCTCGGCAGCCCTGGCCCCGCCGTCGAAGCCGTCCACAGTTACGGCGGACTTGTCGTTTCTGATGTCATCACTCCGGCGTTTGCGAAGAAGGCGGCGAACACGGGCATTGATGGATTAGTGCTGGTTTGTGCGGGTGCAGGCGGACACGCAGGGACGCTTTCACCATTTGCGTTTATTCAAGCTGTCCGTGAATTCTGGGATGGCATGCTGATTTACTCCGGTGCGATTTCAAACGGCAGGCAGGTTCGCGCCGCACAAATTATGGGTGCGGATTTGGTGTATATGGGGACTTCGTTTATCGCTACCACAGAGAGCATGGCGGAGGCGGAATTCAAGCAAATGCTGATTGATTCGACGCTGGAAGATTTGGTCTACACGAATGCATTCAGCGGAGCCTACGCGAATATGCTGAAGCCCAGCATCGTCAATGCCGGGCTTGATCCTGATAAACTGATTCCCAAAGATAAAATTGATTTGCGAAGTTTACAGACGGAAGAGAAACAGGAAGAGAAAAAAGCCTGGAAAGAAATCTGGTCAGCCGGACAAGGTGTTGGAGCCATCAAAGATGTTCCGAGTGTTGCCGAATTAATTGCGCGATTACGTCGTGAATATTCTGAGACTGTCGCGGAAGAATTACGAGGCGATGTGTGGACGAATTTACAGTACGAGGAGCGATAGCGACTTGGTAACTCTCAGTAATTACAAAGTAGCTACTACCCAATGGGATTAAGCTAAGAAAATTAAAGAAGGTTATTTTTCTATTAGCCCAGCCGTTCACGGCTGGGACTCGAAAGCGAAAACATTTCAGGGCGCTACAGCGTCCTTTTTTCCTGGCTTCAGCCCTTGTCAAGCCCGATCAATCGGGCGGCGTGGATTTCTTGCCCCACCACCCAGCCGTAAACGGCTGGGCTATTAGAAAAGCTAATTACTCTACTGAGCCTTCGCGGACACCACCACACGAAAACCACCATTACCGTGGCGAACGCTGGACGCATGCCGACCTCGATTGGCAATGTGGCAGTACCATCCGCTGTCAACCCACGAACCGCCCCGTATCACTCGATAGCTTGCATCTCCGTCACTCAACCAGGCAGAGCCGTCACTCGGCGCACTCTTATAACTTTCGTGCCAGACATCTTCGCACCATTCCCAGACGTTACCGTGCATGTCATACAACCCGAATCCATTCGCTATGCCCAAACTTCCCACCGCCACGGTCTTGTCTTGAAAGCTACCCTTGGCGGCTTGTTTG
Organism: Blastocatellia bacterium; assembly: GCA_043783625.1. Taxonomy (GTDB): domain Bacteria; phylum Acidobacteriota; class Blastocatellia; order RBC074; family RBC074; genus JAFDVL01. The sequence continues at coordinate 75,528 of JAYVZE010000051.1, forward strand.
TAGGGATAGTTCCCATCGTAGTTCACGAGTTGAGGGCTGATCGTCTCACCAAAGGCAAATGCCGTAGTAGTTCCCGCCCGCGCCGCATATTCCCATTCGGCTTCGGTGGGCAGCCGATATTTGCGTCCCGTTTTCGCGCTCAGCTTGCGGCAGAATTCCTGCGCATCTTCCCAACTGACCTGTTCCACGGGTAGCTCAGCACCTTTGAAATTTGACGGATTGCTGCCCATAATCGCTTGCCATTGCGCTTGTGTCACTTCATATTTGCCCATCGCAAACGCGCCGACGCTCACTTGATGCTGCGGCTGTTCCCAGGCGAACCAATCGGATTTTGCATTTTTGCTGTACCGCTTGGCATCTTCTAATGCTTCTTGTGCCGCGCTGCTGGTCGAACCCATCTGAAATGTCCCGCCCGGAATTTCTACCAGTGATAATTTTATCCCGTTGCCAAAATCTTCGATAAAGCTAAAAGTTTGCTCTTGCCGCTGATTCGTGACACTTCCGTTCGCCTCGACGCTGGCGGTCGTAAAACTCATTGCTGCCAGCGGTACGCCCACTACGCTCATCCGCACAAGTGGTTTGGTGACAGGCGGCGTAGTCGCAATTACTGGTTCAGGCGTTACGATGGTAGGTGTTGCGACTGGCGGTCTAGTAACCGTAGGTGTTGTAAGTGTAGGCGAGGCAACCGCAGGTGATGCAACTGGTGGTGTAGTAACCGCAGGCGTTGTAATTGCGGGTGTCGTAACAGTAGGCGTAGCAACTGGCGGTGTCATAACCGTAGGCGTTGCAATTGCGAGCGTAGTAACAGCCGGCGATGTAACCGCAGGCAATGTAATTGCAGGTGTCGTAACAGTAGGCGTTGTAACTACAGGTGTAGCAACAGTAGGCGTTGCAATACCGGGTGCAAGGAAATAAAAATCTTCACCTTCAACTGAGGTGTATTCGTACGGTACTTGTTGACCGCTGGATTTGCTGCGCACACTGGTGCGGGTGCGGCGGAAGATTGATTCCAGCGTCAGCCCCGGCGTCTTCAGGTTCGTCAACAGTTCCTGCGTAAAAAGTCCGTTGCGCCCGCTTCCATCGCTGGCGACACTGTCGGCGGCGGTAGCATACGCCACGAGGGTTCCGGTCGGTGCACTGCGTGTCACGGCCAAACCGCGTGATCCTGAACGGAAGCTACGCGCAAATGGATTGTTGCGGCAGGCATCCAGAATTACGATATTGAGTTTATTCCGTGCATCTTCCATTTGCGCCAGCACGAAATCCACGCTGATGGCTTCATCTTCGACCTCGGTTTCTTTGGTGATCTCGGCCCCAACCGGGATGATGTAGTTCGTGTTTTTTACCTGCACACCATGTCCGGCATAGTAGAACAGTCCGACCCCGCCGTTGCGAATCTTTTCGCCAAACTGTCGGATCAACTCGCGCATCTGGCGGCGATTCTGGTTTTCGCCATAGAGGACTTCAAACTCTGCTGTTCGCAGAGTGGTCGCCATATCCTGCGCATCGTTGACGGAATTTGTTAGAGAGCCTTGTGAATAAGCACCATTGCCAATGATGAGAGCTACGCGCTGCTCGCTAGGGGCGGCTTGTCCTGTTACTTTGAGGCCGCGATCCTGTTGCGCCAGAGAAATCATTTGTGGCATCAATACTATTATTATCAGTAGAATCAGGGCAAACCTGCTGAATTTCACAATGCTGAACTTCATAATTATGACCTCTCTAACCGGAAGCAAATTTTACTAGAATGCATGCATTTTAACTCATGTCTCGACCTCAATGCACGTAAAGTGCGGAGCGGACAACTCGTAGCAAAACTTTCTTGTAACATTGATAGTAGTAATTCTAATGATTTAGAAGCGTTTGACAATAATTTTTTCCAGTGGCAAGAAGTTAGTATGAAAATGTCACAACACATTGCCGATAGCTTCAACCGTCAGGGATTTTTACAAACTATCGGCGCGTGCTTAACGAAAGTCGCGGCGGGCGAAATAGAAATTGAGTTGGAGACTGATCCGAAATTGACGCAACAGCACGGCTACGTTCACGGTGCAGTTGTCGCGGCGATTGGCGATACGGCTTGTGGATATGCGGCTTTGACGATGATGCCGGAAGATTCCGAAGTTGTTAGTGTCGAATATAAAGTTAATTTTCTCGCTCCTGCCAAAGGAGAAAAATTAATTGCGCGAGGGCGTGTCAACAAAGCCGGGCGCACACTTTCCGTTTGTATCGGGGATGTCTTTGCCGTACAAAATGGTGAAGAAAAATTAGTAGCGACGATGCTGGCGACGATGATGCGTGTCGCCGCAACTCGCCAGCAAGATGCTGGCGCACCAGTTAATTAACTTGCTTCATTTGGCTACTTCCTGAATAATCCAGCCCGCCCCATTTCACAACTTTCCATGAATTCTCGTCCGCCTCGCATTCACTTCTTATTTTTGCTTTGTTTTCTTTCGTTGAGTGCATTCGCGCAGAATTTTACGGTAGAGGATCGCCGCACCGCGCACGAGCTATTAAAGCAAATGAAGACCATTGTGAAAGAGGAATACTACGATCCAAAACTCCGCAAAGTGGATTTTGAAAGCCTCTGTAAACAGGCGGATGACCGCATTAAAATTGCCGCCAATTGGAATCAGGTGTATGAAGCACTCGCCGCCGTGTTATTGAAATTTGAAGATTCGCATACGGTTTATCTGCCTCCGGTGCGGTTGCCAATAAATTATGGCTGGCGGATGCAAATGATTGGAAGTCGTTGTTTGATTACCTCCGTCGAAGCTGGGAGCGACGCCGAAATGAAGGGCTTGAGAGCCGGGGATCAGGTCGTTAAAATTGACGGAATTACTCCCACGAACAGTAATCTGTGGACCATAAAATATTTGTATTATGTGCTCCGCCCGCAGCACGGAACATCGCTGCTGATGCAAAACTCAGAGGGAAAAGTCCGCGAAATTGAAGTGAAGGTCAGACCGGATGCAGACACCGGCATAAAATTGAAATTACCCGATGACGAATGGTTTTTTTTATCATCGTCGCCTGATATTTCGCTGGTCACTCATCGTTTTTATTCATCCGGTTCGACCCTCTACGTGTGGAAAATGGCTGACTTCAATCTTACGAATACGGAGATTGATTTATTCATGGAAAGAGCGAAAAAACATCAGGCACTGATTCTGGATTTGCGCGGAAATCGTGGCGGCTACGCGGAAGCGTTACAGCATTTACTCAGACATTTTTTTGACCATGAGGTAAAAATCGGAACTGAGAAAAATCGTAAAGAAACAAAAACTTTGACCGTTGCGCCGATTGGAAAAGAAATTTTTAGCGGAAAATTAATCGTCTTGGTAGACAGCGACTCAGGCTCCGCCGCAGAACATTTTGCGAGAATTATTCAACTGGAAAAACGCGGCAAAATCATTGGTGATCGGACGCGCGGCGCGGTGATGAAGGCCAGCAAAACTCCGTTTGGTTCAATGACTATCGCGGAAATATTAATGCCGGATGGCAAGAGCCTGGAAAAAATCGGCGTCACTCCTGACGAAATTCTGCTGCCCGGTGCAGCGGATTTGATGAACCATTTTGATCCCGTTCTGTCTCGTGCGTTTTATGAATTCGGGTTGGTACTTGGAGCAGATCAGGCAGGGATTTTGTTCGCCGTGAAGCCTGGTGAGAAAGGGGAAAAGTAATGGGTGCGCCAGCATCTTGCTGGCAACTATTTGTTAAGAAAACTGCCAGCAGGATGCCGGCACACCTGATTCCAAATCATCCGCGAAATATCAGCAACCATCCTGTGCGCTTCCGCTTCTTTCTCAAATCCGCGCGTTAACACCACGATGATGTATGGTTTACGTTTGGGCGGAAACACAATCGCCGCGTCGTGATAAATCTTTGTAATGGAGCCGGTTTTATGGGCGATTTTGATGCCTTTTGAAATTCCCGCCGGAATTCCTTCGTTGAATTCCTGGTCTGCTAAAATTGAAATCATGGCCTCGCAGGCGGACGCCCTCAGCAATTTTTTCTCAGCCAGCACTTTCAATAACAACATCAAATCATACGCGGTCGTTGTGTTATTTAATCCGGCGCGAAACGCCTTGTTGTCTTCCACGCCGCGCCTGACCTGAATGTCATTCGCGCCTAATATTTTCATGAGCTTCATGACGTTTTCAGCTTGGGCGTGTTCGACCAAAATGTTTGTCGCCAGATTGCTGCTGCGGGTAATCATGCGCTGAATTAATTCGCGCATGGAAACGGGCTGCCCGATTTTTTATACAGTTCGGCGTCGCTGTCATCGGCAGGACTGAGCTGATATTCCCTGCCATCCACGAGGCTGGAAAAAGAATTTTTGACGATCATTGGCGCATCAACTTCCCCGGGTTTTGCGGTACGAAATAACTCCATCATGACCGGAAGTTTCATCGTACTCGCGGCGTGAAAATTCATTCGTTCATTCAGTAAAAATTGTTGTTTGGAATTGAGATCGTAAATGGCAACCGCGACGGTTCCGGCATGAGAATTTTTGATGAGGGCTTCAATTTCAGGCTTCAGATTTTGGAGGTTGGGCTGTGCGAAAAGATGGCTGAATCCGAGGAGGAAAAAAATAATTAGAGATAAAGGAAAAGGTATTTTTTTCATGAGAATTGTCGGTAAGAATAATCAGGGACTCACTTCCTCCTATAAATGCAGTAGGGATTCAGGTCGCACTATTTTCTTTATCAATCGAGGGCATCGCCCTCGAAAGCTCCCCTCCTTCCGAAGGAGGGGCAGGGGTGGTTGATGCATTCCATCCGAAATTATTTTTGATAACACCAAGTACAAAATCCAATTCTTCAAATACTAATTTATTCACAAAACGAAGCACCTTAATCCCGTAATATTGTAAAAATAATTTGCGCTCGTAATCGTATTCGTACGCAGCATCATTGAAATGGACTTGCCCGTCCAATTCAATTGCCAGTCTTTCTGAGGGGCAGTAAAAGTCCAAAATATAATTGCCAACACTGTGTTGTCGTCTAAATTTTCTGCCTTCAAATTTTGAATTTTTCACTACGCTCCAGAAGGAAACTTCAGCGGGAGTCAGATTTTTTCGCAGGGTTTTGCGGAAGGTTTTTAAGTGAGGAAGATTGTTAATGTGTGCTTGACCACCCCGCCCTGCGGGCACCCCTCCTAAAACAGGAGGGGAGTTTTTAGGTGATGTTAATGGTTCGTTATCGCGTGAAGTGGAAACAGAAATTATTTTTACTGCTTGATCCGAGAGCGAGTTTAAATCCATAACTGTAATCCTGAATTACAAACGATGCTTCTGTAAAACAAGTGTGGAGATTGGAAAATTATTCAGTCTTGCGCGGCTCCTGCTGAAGCGGCGGCGGCAAACGATAAGTAGTCTGATCCGTGACGCTGTAGTTAGGAACCGGAATCGTTTCGATGTCCGGCAACTGATGCGTCGTCGAAATTCCTGGCGCGGCTTGCAGTCGGTCATCCTGTTCTTTTTTTAATTTGACGATCCGCTTGCTAATAAACATTCCGTTGAAAATTAGGGATAATCCAATCAGAAACGGAACCAATCCGGCCAGCCAGACTTTACTAATAATTAAGGCATCTTTAGCAGGCGCATTCGCTGCAACCGCTCCCAGTAAAAAATAGAGAAAGATCATCGCACCAATTCCAACCGAAGATACAATGACACCCGCTTTGATTTCTTCCAACCGTTTGACTTCGGGAGTCTTGCCCTGGCGTCGCTCGCGCTCTTCGCGGCTCATCATCATTTCACTGACCCAGGTTTTATTCCAATCAATGGACTGCGGGTTGCGCCCTGTTAAGGCGTCCTGCACCGTGCGCAAATCGGCTCCGCAACTGCGGCAAAATTTTACATCGTCGGTCATTTGGATGGCGCAATTTGGACAATACATAAAAGGCTCCAGTTAAGAAGATTTGTCGGGCGGTATTGTATACGAGATTCTATTGCAGCTAGTTCAATGAAAAGAAGCGTACTACAAACGTCCCGAAACGTCCCGTTTGCAGCTCCGTTCGGAAGCGCAAACAGGATGGTTACGCTACACTTTTTCAACTTGCCGCTGGCGTTGCGTGCAGTTCATGCTTCACTAAGACCTGATACCATTTGCGAGCCGAACCAATCATCACAATCACCAATCCGATCATCAAAGAAGCGACGATCAACGTATTCAGATATCCATTAAACGAAGTCTTCGGATCATTCGTCATCGGCCAATAATTGATCGCAATATTCTGGTAGCCTGCGGTCATTTCGATAATGGCGATGAAGACCATTGGCATTCCCGTCACCCACGCATATTTCGCTTTGTCGGCATTGATAAGCATCGTCGTCGCTACGCACAACGCCAAACATGCGAGCATTTGATTCGCCATTCCAAACAGCGGCCAGATGGTTTGAATTGATCCTGTCCAGATAAAATACGCCCAACTGAAAACGACTAACGCGCTGGCGACAATTGCGCCGAAAATGGAATCTGTTTTGGCAAAGGGTTTGTATGCCAAGCCAATTGTTTCCTGCACTAAAAATCTGGCGACGCGTGTTCCGGCATCCAGCGTCGTCAAAATAAACAACGCTTCAAACATAATTACGAAGTGATACCAGTAACTCATCAAGCCTGACATTCCCGGAATCCCGGAAAAAATTTGCGCCATTCCCACGGCTAAACTGACTGCGCCTCCGGTGCGTCCGGCCAGGGTTTCTTCGCCGACGGCTTTGGTTAATTTGACCAGATTGGAAGCTGAAAAGCCCATCGCTTGCAGGCTTGCTTCGATCTGCGCGAATTTGGCGACGGGGACGTTGATCTGAAAATAATCGTGCGGAAACATCGAAGTCGCCGCAATTAATGCCATCACTCCGACGATGGATTCCGCCAGCATCGCACCGTATCCAATCGGACGCGCATGAGATTCTTTATCAATCATCTTCGGAGTCGTCCCCGAACTGACTAATCCGTGAAAGCCCGAAATCGCTCCGCAGGCAATGGTGATGAAAACAAACGGGAAAACTTTGCCGGGTACGATAGGCCCGCCACCATTGATGAAAATTGTCGTCGCAGGCATTTTGAGGGTTGGTTGCACCAATAAAATTCCGAGTGCGAACATCGCTATCGAACCGATTTTCATGTAGGAGCTGAGATAATCACGCGGACATAATAACAACCAAACCGGCAGCACCGAAGCGATAAACCCATAAATGGCGAGGGCGATGACGATCCCGTTTCGGCTTAACCGAAAATAATCTGCGTACGAAGAATCCTGGACGACTTTGCCAAAAACAACGGCGAAAATTAATAGTGCAACTCCGATGACAGTGCCTTCGGTGATCGCCCGATCCGTGCCGCCGCGCCATCTGAAAATATACATCCCCATCAACAACGCTATCGGAATTGTCATCGCAATCGTGAACATTCCCCACGGGCTGTCACTGAGCGCGTTGACTACCGCCACGCCAATGCCGGCGAGGGCGACGACGACGATTAACAAAATTGCAAAAGTCGCGACACCGCCTGTGACGCGATCAATTTCGCGGCGGGCGATGACGGCTAACGATTGTCCATCGTGGCGTATCGAAGCGAACAGAATGATGAAATCGTGGACGGCTCCAGCGAGAACGACACCGATAACCATCCAGAGCAGCCCAGGCAAAAATCCAAATTGCGCCGCGAGAACAGGGCCGATTAAGGGGCCGGGGCCGCTGATGGCGGCGAAGTGATGTCCCCACAAAACGTATTTATTCGTCGGCGTAAAATTGTTGCCATCGTTGAGACGATGCGCCGGAGTGATCCGCGCATCATTTAAGGTCAAGACTTTGGCGGCGATGAACGCGCTGTAATAGCGATACGCAATGGCGTAGATTGCCAGCACTCCAATTAAAATCCAGACGGCATTAATGGTCATATTTTTAGGATGATGAAGGTTGTGTCAGGCTTTGTTCACACTTGGTAAAAACCTGCTCAAGGATACCTAAAATCTTGTCCCGGTCGCCTAACGAATAGGGGAGCGTCTCGAAGACCTGTCCCTCAAGACTTAACTTGTAAAACTTCCAGACTTCGCCATTCGTGACGATTCCATAGACATCAATCTGATTATTCACCTGTTCGTTATTCCAGCGACAGGCTTTCATTTCGACGAGGCACTGCGCTAAGCCTTTTTCAAAATCGTCTTTCTTGGCTTCGACTACGCACAGCAAAGGAGTTGATAAATAGGCTCTTTTGGGAGCGATCAAATAGTCCACTTGCCCCGTTAATTCATCGCTTTGGAGCGGAGCGGATTTCCAAATTTTGAGGTGCGGATGTTTTTCGACTACTTCTTCACAGAAAGCATCAATCAGTAATTCTTTGGCTCGTTCGGAAAACGTCAGATCAAAATTTTCCAGGCGTCGTAAACGCTCCGGTAAAAATGAACTCGGTTCGTAAGGTTGGAATTCAATTTCCCAACGTATCAATTCATTCACTTGTAACTCTTGCAACGCTTCGTTCGCATTAAAACTGGAAAAATTCTTTTTTAGTTTTTTAGTTTTCATGAGCATCTCATTTGAAGCATTGAGTTGACAGGTGCTAAACACCAATTAGATCGGCGGATTGTTATTACTCGTTTTTATTTCCGGCTTAACGGTTCGTGGTCTTACATTGACTGTCGGACGCGGCATTGCGAGAGGTGGAACGCTGATGATTGGTGGTGCATTTGTCGTCGCAGGTTTTGCGGTAATGCTCATCAATCCCTGACGCGGTCCTGACCAGTCAATGACTTTGATGTTGCCCGTTAAATGATTTCCAGCAAGCCTCAAATCACCTTTGTTTTTCGCCACATCAATCAACAGTTCTCCGCCGGTTGGGAAGCTGTCTTTATCTGAAAATCCGAGATCGAAATACCAGGTTTTCCCGCGATCTACATCATTGATTTGCTGGACTTGATCGTCGGATAAAAGCAGGTCAAGCTTGATAGTTTTTTGCTCATTTTTTTGCAGGAACTGATAGAATTTCTGCTTTCCATCTACTCCGGCAATGTCACCGGAAAAAGCTGTGGCGCCAATGGTGGCAGGTCTGACGCCCGGCGTTATTGACGGAAATGGAGTTGGTTCGTCCAACGGCGTGATTTTGATCAAGCCGGAATCCTTCTGCGTGTATCCCGGATCGTCCTTGAGCGTAGAAGATTTTCGCGCACTGCGATCTTCGAAATACTGACGCGGATCGGTGCAGGAAGTGAAGAAGAGAACTGAAATTGAGAGAACAAAGATACGGGACATATCGGCTCCAAAATAAATGAACTTTAAGATATTGAAGGAAAATGTCATAGAATAATTTCCATGTCAGGTGGAATTTGCCCAGTGAAAAGCATCGCAAAATTCGCAGGTTTTACTTCTTTGGCTTTGCGATAGACGACATCTCTATCTTTGTGATGACAAACCACACTTCCACTTTTGACTTTAAGCTTTTCGTCGGTGATCGGGTCTATGACTAAAATCCATTCGTCGTTATAGTATTTCTCAATTTCCTCAATGGTCATTATTTTTTCCATGACGTTACCTCATTCATCGCTATCAAGTTTGATATTCAAGCTTTGCAAAAATTTTCGGTCTTCGTTGCTGAATTCTTTCAAGCGGTCTTCGATAGAAATTTTGCGCGGTTGTTTCAGGTTCAGTGACGGAGGCTCTTCGGCTTTGGTGATCGAAGCCTCAATCGCCAACATCACTTCATTCCCGGTCGCACGAATACGATCCAGAATTTTTTGGACTTCCGGCGATTCCTGGATGGCATCGTTGATTGCTTCACCCAGCTCGTTTAATTGATTTTCCAGATACTTATCCATGACGCGCAGATTATAGCTGCATTATTTCCCGCGTGCTAGAATCCTCGAAATTTATTCGGAGAAAACAAAGACCAAAAAACAAAGACCAAAGATCGAACGATAGTTTTTATGCAAACAAAAATCGCAATTATCGGCGGAGGTGTCGGCGGATGCGCTGCGGCATTGGCTGCCGCGCAGGCCGGACAACAAATAATCTTGACCGAAGAATCCGATTGGATTGGCGGGCAATTGACTTCGCAGGCTGTCCCGCCGGATGAACATGGATGGATTGAAAAATTTGGTTGTACGGCTGCTTATCGAAGTTTTCGTAACCGTATCCGGGAATATTATCGCCACAATTATCCGCTGAAAGATGAGGCGAAAAATAATATTTATTTGAACCCCGGCAATGGCTGGGTTTCTCCGCTTTGCCACGAACCGCGTGTGGCGTTGGCTATACTCGAAGCAATGCTCGCGCCGTTTGTGAGTAACGGGCAGTTGCAAATTTTACTGGAATGCCGACCAATTCAAGCGGAGGTGAGCCACGATAAAATTCATTCAGTAGAAATGATTGAAGCAAGAAGTGACAACCGTTTTACGATTGAAGCGGATTATTTTATTGATGCGACGGAACTCGGAGATTTGTTGCCGCTGACGAATTGCGAATACGTCACAGGCGCAGAATCTCAGGTGCAAACTGGAGAACCAAACGCGAAGCCGGAACCGCAACCGAACAACTCCCAAGCCTTTTCAATTTGCTTCGCGCTGGATCATCTCGCAGGCGAAAACCATACGATTGAAAAACCGGAGCGGTACGAATTCTGGCGCGATTTTGTACCAAACCTAAACCCCGCGTGGCCGGGGAAATTATTATCGTGGGAGATCACGCATCCGCGTTTAATGACTCCGTTGCGTTATCATTTTGATCCGCACAACGAATCAGGGAAAGCCTTTTCCGGCTTGTGGAGCTATCGCCGTATCGTTGATCGCAGCCAATATTCATCAGGGTTTTATGCTTCGGATGTTTGTCTGGTGAACTGGCCGCAGACGGATTATTTGTTAGGTGAACTTTGCAATTGCACCGATGAAGAACGAGCCAGCCACATCGCCGATGCCCGTGAGCAAAGCCTGTCGTTGGTCTATTGGTTGCAAACCGAAGCACCGCGTCCTGATGGTGGTGAGGGATGGCGCGGATTACGTTTGCGCAGGGACATCACAGGCTCACAAGACGGCTTGGCGAAGATGCCGTACATCCGCGAATCGCGCCGCATCGAAGCTGAGTTCACTATTCTTGAGCAACATGTTTCTGAGGCTTTACGTCCGAATCAAATGTATGCGGAACGCTATTTCGATTCGGTCGGCATTGGTTATTATCGCATTGATTTGCATCCCACGACGGGCGGAGATAATTACCTTGATGTTGGTTCGCTCCCGTTTCAAATTCCGCTGGGTGCGATGATTCCCACGCGACTGGAAAATCTTTTGCCAGCCGGAAAAAATATCGGCACAACGCACATCACCAACGGTTGTTATCGCCTGCATCCGGTCGAATGGAACATCGGAGAAGTCGCGGGAACTCTGGCGGCGTATTGCATAGAAAAAGGAGCTACACCGCATGCCGTCCGCCATAATCATTTAGAAGGTTTTCAGCAAAAATTAATAACGCGCGGAGTCGAATTAGCCTGGCCTGAAAATTTGAATTTAGCCGAAAGCGATCCCCATCGGCACGCGATGTGACTGGGAGCGCAAGCATCCTGCTTGCCGCGAGCGCGTGCAACGCCGCTCGCGTAACGTGGCGAGAAAGGCGTGTGGTCGTCAGTAAGTTTCCGGCGCGAAGTGCGTTTGCCGCGCTCCGCTGGCAAACGGCAAGCGAGACGCATGCGCTCCAGTCGTTAGCCCACTTGGGCATTACCGCAAAACTCTTGCGTTGTTTTGGGAAGCCGAATTATACTTTGTGCTGTCCTACAGTAAAGCTACTCAGTTTGGTCCATGAAGTTTTTCTCTAGTAGAGGAGAAGCGGCATGTTACGCAAAATGAAGCCCGGTCAGCCTGGCACAAAACAGTTAATGGAACA
>JAYVZE010000052.1:0-40310 GCA_043783625.1 Blastocatellia bacterium
ATAGCTGTTGGTTCAAGACAGCTTGGCTTTGGTTACTGGTTAGATTGTTTTCATAAAACGCGCAGAAAACAACTGATTGATTAATGTGTATTCAAAAAATGATAGCGAGCCGGAGCATACGCCTGCTTATTTTTCTTTGTCAATATATTTTTGAATTTATTTTGAAATGCCTGAGCGATAAGACTGGATCGCAAGCGTCTTACTTCCATGCAAGTGCAGGCTGGCGATGTACGCGCCCTCCTCGCCATGTTGCAAGCGGCGTTGCACGCGCTCGCGGCAAGCAGGATGCTTGCGCTCCGGCTAATTCTTTTCTGTTTTTCGATTAATTGCTTCGGAAATCTCAAACCTGCGTTCTTCCAGTTTTTGTCCTTGTTTTCCCAGACAGAAAAAGTAGGCGACCCAGCTCCCGACGGTGAAGCAAACAAACAGCACGGAGCGGATGGTTGAGTTCCTGAACCACACTCCGGCGCCAATGGGCAGGAGCAGTAATCCGGCGACTCCGAACAATAATCCAAACTGAATCAGCAAATTAATTCCTGACCAGTTCTGTTTCCTTTTCGCGGGAACTCCGAAATTTACGGGAGCGGGAAAATAGATTGAAATGTAATTGCCGACCATGCTGTAAAGAGCCAGTGCGATCAGTGAACAGCAGACAGCAGTGAATAATTTATCCCCTGAAATATTTCCATCAATTAGTTGAGATAGTCCAATAATCAGGCTGATTTGAACTGCGACGATCAACCAGATAGCCAGATTTTTTCCCAGCAACAAGCGCTTCCAGTTTAAGGGCGAGAGTAAGTACTGCCGGAACCCGGCAGCATCATAAGAAAATAATCCTCCGAAATATTGCAGGTTCAGCATGAGCACATACGAAACCCAGATGCAGATAATCCAGATGCTGTCACTGTATCTCGAAGATCGTCCTGAATTCCCGATTGAGCGGAACATAATCAAAGGAAAAATCAACGAAGAAAGAGCAGTTAAATAGGTTGCCGGATTGCGCAGGTAGTATTTTAATTCCTTCGCAAAAATGGCCGAGGTTTGTCGTGAAAAAAAGGGGAGGTGGACAGTGATGAAATTTCTTTTGAGTTGCGCGACATCCTGAATTTCAGTGTTGACGGAACTCGCACTGCTGGCTTTGGGGTTCGTTGCCAAACGTTTGAAAACGACATATCCGACCAGTAAAGCTAAGCTTGTCCACAAGGCATTGACAGCTAATAAATGGACGAAGGCGAAGTACGTTTGACCTGCTGCTAACTCCGTAAAAAAATATGACCAGACGCCAATCGGAGTCCAATTCATGAGCCGCGACAAAACCTCCTGGTAAGGCAGGATTCCGACTAATAATTCTGTCCCGTATTCAGTGGAAAGAAAGCGGGGCAGTAATTGTCCGGTCGCAGTGAAAGCTCCAATTAACAAAGCAAAGAAAACTTCACGGCTGCGTTTGCGCCCTGATAATAACCAGGCAAAGACCATTCCGGTACAAATAAAAAGTGCCACCATCCAAAGCAAGGCGAGAGAAAATGCTAACAAGCCGCCCCACCAGCTATGATAGGCGATGCCGAGTCCGATCAGCATTCCCGCCATTGAAGGCAAGACCATCAGCATTGAAAATTCTCCCAGCGCTGAAACCAGATTCAGGAAAAATAATTTGCTGAGATTGATCGGGAATAATAAATATCGGCGCGGATCAAAATGGGAGGAAGCTCCGGTAGATTGCGAGATGAGCATCAATAATAACAGAGTCGCCAGCACGGTCGTCATGCCACCCTTGATGACCGGTTCGCGGAATTCCGGGATCAGGATAATAGCAGCGAACAAGGCTAATCCGATCCCAACGCTCAAGATGACAGGGATCAGCAGTAATAAGGTGTTGAGAACAGTTCGTACGATTTCGCCACGTGTCGTCATTGAGTTAACGAAGACCCGATAGCGCAGCCAGAATAAGGTGTAAAGCTGAGACATAAAAGTTCAGCCAATCCAGGAAAGTGTTCCTGACATTTGTCTTTCGTTCCCGACGAGGCTGACGAAATAATCTTCCAGACTGGTTCCGGCTTGTTCGCGCATTTCGTCGAGCTTACCGGTTACGATCAGGCGACCGTGATTGATGATGGCGATGTCAGTACACAGCCGCTCCACAATTTCAAGAATATGCGAAGTCAAAAAAATCGTGACGCCACGCTCACACATGCGTTCCAATAAATTTTTAATGGCACGCGCGGCCACCGCGTCTACGCCTTCAAAAGGTTCATCCAGAAAAAGTACCTGCGGATTGTGCAGGAGCGCCGCTGCCAGCGAAATCTTTTTTCGCATCCCGTGGGAGTATTCGATAATCAGGGATTTCGGTTTATGTTCCAGCTCCATGACATGCAGTAGTTCGGCAGTACGTTCAGCGATAACGCGGGATTCCAGTTGGTGCATGCGTCCGACAAATGTCAGATACTCAGCACCAGTCAAGCGGTCAAATAAGTTCAGGTCTTCGGGGACGACTCCGATCATTCTTTTGATGGCAGTGCTGTCTCTGGTGACATCCCGATTCAGGATTTCGATGCTGCCTTCGGTCGGAGCCAGTAATCCCGTCAGCATTTTTATAGTGGTAGATTTGCCGGCGCCATTAGGGCCTAGAAAACCAAAAAATGCGCCACGATAAACGTCAAGATTCAGATCGTCAACCGCTAAGAAATCTCCGAATTGGCGCGACAGATGGCGCACGGAAAGTGCCAGCGCGGGAGCTGCTACCGGAGGCGGGTTAAATTCTAAAACATTTGCCGAATTAATCATTTGCCTTTTGGCTTCAGGACGGGGCGAGACGAAATAACGATTTACACAGTAATGATTGACGTAATGATGTGGAGGGAAAGTAATGATCCGGCATTACTTATCATCAAGATCCAACGCTAAGGCACGGTGGAAGCAGTTTCTTCAGATTGAGGTGAGTGGCAAGCTGTCTTTGAAGGCAGCTCGGAACTCAATTCTTCGCAATCACAGGCGTTGGAATGACAACTGCCGGACGGCTTGGGTTTCAATAAGCGCACGACTACATAGAGACATCCACCCAAAGCGATCATTAAAAGAAACTGCTCCATAAAACGATCCGGCTACCGATTATTGAAAATGGGCAGCATTTATCTCAGTATACTGTTGCCATTGCTCCGGCACGTCCTCGTCGCGGAAAATGGCTTCGACCGGACAGGCCGGCTGGCAGGCGCCACAATCAATACATTCATCAGGATTGATGTAGAGCATATCAATCGTTTCAAAAGCAGCTTCATCCTTGCGAGGATGAATACAATCCACCGGACACACGTCCACACACGCCGTATCTTTCGTGCCGATGCATGGTTCACAAATCACATAAGTAGCCATCTAAGTTTATTCTCCTTAACAAAATAAATATGAAGTTCAATGACACGCCATTTTACTGAATCGAAGAGCGAATGCAAGCATCATGAAGAATGACTGTGGAATGACTTATTAAGTCCGGCAGCAAGCGTCGCGGCTTCACGTGCGCGACTGCGAAATAAAATTCACTCTGGTAGTGGGGTTTAGCAAAGCGAGGTGCAATGGTCTTGCCCTGATTTAGAACCTTGTTATACTCCGCCTGTACTTGAGAACTGAAAAGTTCAATCACTTATTACAACACAGTACTCACTTTCTTAATGTGCCCACATCAGGAAGAGTGCTACTTGATCGTCAGCAGTGCGACGAAAAAGGTTCTGCTTCCTGCCACTCGTAACCCCCCGTTTGTAATCGCACATCTTTACCTGTCCGATTACAGTTTTTGCAGCTCTCTGAGATGTTGTTTGGAGATTAATTATCACTGGTTATTGATAAAGAGATATAAATCGCTGGATGTCGGGTCTCTGAAAGAGGTGAAATGCTGCTGTCTCGAATCGGTTGTTTAGCTCAAATCACTAAAAGTTAATCGGTAATGCTTCCACACACTTCTTGCTTTTCCAGCAGGATCAGTCGTTCCTTGTGGGATAATGAATAGGAACTGACGGATCAAGCTGTGATTGTCTAATAACAGATGCGGCTAATTGCTATCCCTGATTAGCTCTATAAACCAGAAACCGGAATTATATGCTCCCTCACGCTAAAAAGGTTCTCTGGGTGGACGATGATCTGTCAATGCTTGAAACAGGACAACTATTTCTGGAAAGTGCCGGATTTACTTTTTTCAAAGCAAGTACTGGTCAGGAAGCCCTGAGAATTGTCGAACTACAGAAACCGAACCTTGTGTTGCTTGATTACTCGCTCGGCGAAATGTCAGGCAAAGAAGTGTTCAATTTATTAATGCAGCAGGATGAAGCTGTGGCAGCGGGAAGTATTCCTGTTGTGATGCTGACCGGACGCGACGGCAATGAAGCCGAACAGCGCGAATTATTTGCCGGTGGATTATCGGCGTATCTGGTCAAACCGTTCAGCCCGAGTGAGCTGGTGAATGTCATTGATAATTTTTTCATGATCGGACAAATTCGCCAGCAAAATCAGCAGCTCATCAAGGATTTGCAAAAAGCCAATCAGGAAATCCAGGAAACCCATTCTTCCATTTTACTATCACTGACTTCGCTGCTTTCTGTGAAGGACACTTATACCGGAGAACATTCGGGAGCAGTCTTGAATTTTTGCGAAATCATCGCACAAAAGCTGGGCATGGCGGACGACGAAGTCAGTGATGTCAAGCTCGCAGCCTTGTTGCATGACATTGGCAAAATCGGAGTTCCTGAAGAAATCCTGAAGAAGCCTTCACGCCTGACTCCTGAAGAAAAAACTGAAATGGATAAGCACGTTCTCCACGGCTATCGTGCATTGCAGGGGCTGCCGCGATTGAAGCGCGTCAGCAATATCGTCCTGCGCCATCACGAATGGTGGGACGGCGGCGGCTATCCCGACAAAATCGCCGGTCAGGAAATTCCTCTGGGAGCGCGGATTATTTCTGTGGTAGATGCGTATGATGCGATGACTTCTGATCGTCCGTACCGCAAAGGGATGAGCAGTGACACCGCAGTCGAAAGATTATGGCAATCATCCGGCACTCAATTTGATCCACAGGTCGTGGATTGTTTTGCCGCTTGCCTTGATACAGGCTTGCTCGGAGATCGTAATATTCATCTTCCTGAGTTATAGCCTTCACAAGGGCGGTTCAAGCAATGACAACTCCCCTGTCAGGCTTGATCTGCCCTTGTCACCCCCGTGACAATTTTGAAATTAAGCGTCCTCAGCTTCACCATGCCGTCCGCTAATTCTCAGTCTTAGCGAATCCTTTCGTCCACGCAGATTCTTGCAACTAACCTTTCTGTGTTATCGTTTATGAACACGGCATGTATACATTTATCGAATCCCTCAAATTAGCGCTTAGTTCAATCCGTGCGCACAAGCTTCGTAGTTTTTTGACGTTGCTCGGCGTGATCTTCGGAGTCATGACCGTCGTGGCTGTCGCTTCTGTCATTGAAGGAGCGAACAAATATATCTCCGAGAAAATTGCGGATCAGGGAGCGAATACGCTGACGATCCAGAAATTCGGAATCATCACCAGCTTTGAAGAATTTCTCGACGCTAATCGTCGCAATAAAGACTTGACGCTTGATGATGTGAAATATCTGCGTGAGAACCTGACACTGGCATTATTCATCGGAGCCGACGGGCAAAACAATACGGAAGTTAAGGCAGGTAACGAAAAGCTGGCGAATGTTTCGGTCAAAGGTGTGACGGCTTCGATGGCAAATATTGATACGGTGTCGGCGGATACGGGACGTTATATCGGAGAAATTGATGAAGAGCGGAGCCGCTACGTGGCGATGGTAGGTGTAGAGGTTGCCGATAAACTGTATGCGACGCGTGATGTCATTGGCAAAGAAATCAAAATCGAAGGCTTACCATTTGAAATTATCGGAGTTGGCAAAGAGCAAGGCAGCGTGTTTGGTCAATCACAGGATCAATATGTCACCATTCCGATTACGACCTTTCAAAAAATCTGGGGTGGGCGTCGCAGCCTGACGATTTCGATTAAGGGATCCGAAACTGTTAACTTTAATAATTTACAGGATCAGGCAAAAATGCTGATGCGTTCGCGCCATAAGGTTCCGTACAGCGAAAAAGATACGTTTGGAATTATTACCGCCGATGCGATTAATGATCTTTTCAAAACTTTGACGGGGACAATTGCGACAGTGGCTTTGGGCGTGACTTCAATTTCATTAGTCGTGGGCGGCATCGTCATCATGAATATTATGCTCGTCGCCGTGACGGAGCGCACCCGCGAAATTGGCATCCGCAAAAGTTTAGGAGCGCGCCGCAAAGATATTCTCTTACAATTTTTGATTGAAGCTATTGTCCTGTCAGGATGTGGTGGACTGATTGGGTTAGCCGTTGCCTATGCCTTGAAATGGGTGCTGGTATCGTTTACTCCGGTTCCGGCTTCGATGCCATTATGGGCGGTAGC
The DNA here is from genome assembly GCA_043783625.1 of Blastocatellia bacterium. Lineage (GTDB taxonomy): Bacteria > Acidobacteriota > Blastocatellia > RBC074 > RBC074 > JAFDVL01. The sequence continues at coordinate 6,446 of JAYVZE010000052.1, forward strand.
TTTGGCGTTGATCGTTTCCACTGGAACCGGAGCCATCTTCGGAATTTATCCGGCGTGGAAAGCGGCCAGACTTGATCCGATTGTCGCGTTAAGAGCGGAATAAATGGTAAGAAGTGCTGAGTCCTGAGTGAGAAGTGCTGAGTGCTGAGGAAAACAGTTTCAAGGACTCAGCACTTTCTACTCAGGACTCAGCACTTCTTACTCAGGACTATTTTTTTATGCAAATACAGCAATTCAAAGAGTTGGTCTCGCAGGCAACGGGAACTTTATGGTCGCATAAGTTCCGTTCTTTTCTGACGGTTCTTGGCGTCGTGATCGGCACGGCGACGACGATTGCCGTGTCTTCCATTGTCAGTGGAATGGAGCAGGGATTCAAAGAACAAATCGAACAGTTCGGAACGAATACCGCTTTCGTGAGCCGCTTCAAGGGGGGACCTCGTTTCAGTGATTTGACCGAAGAAGAGCGCAAACGAAAGCCGCTGACCATTGATGATGCGCTGGCCTTATCGCAGCTCCCTCTGGTCGAAGCTGCTTCGCCCGTACTGCGCCCTGATAAATTACCGCCGGTTGTCAAATATAAAGAAAATCAAATGCAGACCTCGAATGTGCGTGGCGTCTGGGCGGCTTACGCACGGACGCGCGATGTTCAGCTTGATACCGGGCGTTTTTTTACCGATACCGAAGACGAACATAAATTACCGGTCTGCGTGATTGGTTTTCAGGTCAAAGAGAAGCTTTTTGCCGGTTATGATCCGCTGGGCAAAGAACTGGCTATCGGCTCTAAAATGTTCACGATTGTCGGGACGACGCAGCAGGCTAAACAAGGTGGCATGGGCGGCCCCAGTAACGACAATATTATCTACATCCCCTACGGCATTATGCACACGATGTATCCGGGGCAGGACGATAACTTTATTGTGATGAGTGCCGGAGCCGGAAATCTCGACAAAATGATAGATCAGGTCACTGAAGTCCTGCGCCGCCGTCGCAACGTTTCTTCCGATCAACCGGACAGCTTTTCGATCAATACCGCCAGCGCGATCATTGAAAGCTTTGGCGGGATTTTGAATATGGTCGCGTTGATAATTATCCCCATTACCAGTGTCGCGTTGTTAGTAGGCGGAATCGGTGTGATGAATATTATGCTGGTGTCAGTCACCGAGCGAACCAAAGAAATCGGCATTCGCCGTGCCATCGGAGCGCGCAAAGTAGACATCGTGACGCAGTTCCTGCTGGAGGCAATCGCCTTAACTGGCATTGGCGGATTGCTCGGCATTGCGCTCGGTTTTCTGGTGAGTGGAATTTTGAAGCTGATCAAATTCCCTTCGACCATTCCGATGGTGTGGGTCGGGATTGGCTTTGGCGCTTCAGTCGCAATCGGGTTAATTTTCGGATTGTATCCCGCCATTAAAGCTGCCAAGCTTGATCCGATTGAAGCTTTGCGCTACGAATAAAAATGCAGAAGCCCGCACGCAGTAAGGGCGTTATTTCACGAGAAAAAGCACCCTTACTGCGTGCGGGCTTCTGCATTCGTTTGAAAAAATCTCGCCATCAAATTCTTTTTGACGTATTATTCCTCTGTTTGAAAAGGAGAATAATTTTATGTCAGTTGCACTACATAGCTCGCTTAACGAAGTTCCTGCTCACTTAATCCACGACGGCAAAGTGCCAGATACCTACCGTAACTACGAAGCCGAAACGCGCAGCAGCGTCAAAGAATTGTACGGCTTGAATCACCGTCAGCAAACGCTTGATTTTGTCCTCGCTCAAAAAGCCAATTATGGTCAACGAACTCGTGCCGAGATGAGCATCTGGGAAGCGATGGAATCGTTGAATCAATTGGTAGACGACAGCGATCCCGATCTGGCTTTGCCGCAAATCGTTCACGCGCTGCAAACCGCCGAAGCCATTCGCCAGGACGGGCATCCGCGCTGGTTTATTTTGACGGGACTCATCCACGATCTGGGTAAGGTTTTGTGCTTATTTAATGAACCGCAATGGGCGGTTGTCGGCGATACGAATCCGGTTGGCTGTGCCTTTTCTGACAAAATTGTTTTCTCAGAATTATTTGCTGAAAACCCTGATGCACAGAATCCGAAGCTTAATACTCCGAATGGAATTTATGAAGCTGCCTGCGGATTGGATAATGTTCATCTTTCATGGGGACACGACGAATATTTATATCAGGTCGTGAAAAATTATTTGCCGGAAGAAGCCTTGTGGATGATCCGTTATCATTCGTGCTACGTCGTCCATCGTGAAGGTGAGTACGGGCATTTGCTGACGCCACGCGATCACGAAATGCTGAATTCGGTACGCGCTTTCAATCCGTATGATTTGTATTCCAAAGTCGAAGTCGAGCCGAATTTCGATGAGCTGCGCGGTTATTACGAAGAGTTAGTTTCGGAATTTTTCCCTGCCAAATTGAAGTGGTAAGAATTAGAAAATAGACCGCCGATTTTACGGATTTTAGCGGGTACTCGCGGATCAGACCCGCGAAAACCCGTTCGACTCGCTTCATCGGCGGTCTATTTCCCTGAAAGCCGTTTGCTGTCGCATCCCACCACAAGTATCATTCCTGCATCTAAAATTTAGTTAAATTTTCTAATCGCTGGAGGACATTGAATGCTTCGATGTGTATTGATGCTGGTTGTCGCTACTTCGTGTTTCGCACAAAAAATCACAATGCGCCCGGATCGTGAGAAATCTATCGCGCAGCAATTCGCGCCTATTATTTATCAAGGTCTGGGCGATGATCCGCGAGCGGATTACATTACGAATTTCGATTTTGATGGAGACTGGAAAGGCGACAACAACTGGAACAATTTAGAAAATCGCAAACATCACTTGCGAGCCTTTGTTTATTACTCATTGTTGGAAACTACGACACATTATTTTATTTGCTACGCGACGTTTCACCCGAGGGATTACAAAGGCGGCGGAGCCAAAACTTCGATTCTGGATACGCTCATCAAAGAGGGAATTCGCCGCGCCGGAAAAGACCCGACCGGACTCGCCGATGACATCGCGCTTTCTCACGAAAATGATTTGGAAGGCTGTTTAGTCATCGTCGAAAAGCGCGGCACAAACTTCGCCGATGCCGTAGTCGCTTACGTCGAAACGATAGCGCATAACCGTTTCTACAAATATCGAACGTCGAATGCGCGTTCCAATATCGGCGAAATAATAGACCTTCAGGAACAGCATCCAATGATTTTTTCCGAGCCGAAAGGACACGGCGTTTTCAGCTACTCCGGCAGCCACGACCAACTCAAAAAATCAATCAGAGGAACGTTAATTTACGAACCCAAAAGCACAGCGGATGATGCCGACGAAGTGCGCGGAAAATCCTTGAGCTACGATTTAATTTCAATGCAGGAGACGCTGTGGAAGCATGCCGTAGGTGGAACGAATGAGACATTCGGAGAAGAATTCGACTACGGTAAGATAGCAGTCCTGACAGTAAAACCGAATGGCAAAGAAACGAAAATCGAAACAAAAATCGGCAAAATCGGAACGAATTTTTTAGGCAAAGAAGGCTTCAAAAACAAAGCCCGTGCTCCGTGGGCGTGGTACGACAGCCTTGAATCTGAACGCTCAGCAGGCGAGTGGTTTTTTAATCCGGCAGTAGTCATTGCACGATATTTCGGATTAGATAAAAATTTTTCGCAGACGTATATTTATCATCCGTTTTTGAAAGTGCGCATTGACCCGTAATCATTTTTACTCTGGAAGTAGCGCAGCTCGGCGTCTAAAAAAATAATGTAGCCCAGACTATGGATGGAACAGGCCTCGCTGCCGAAAATTTCCGCCTATGGTCTGGGCTACATTTTTGCTAAACACAATATGCTTAGAACGTCATGCGAACACTAAATCGCACCTGACGTGCTGAACTAGCGACGCCCGTGATCTGCCCAAACGTTGTCGCGACAACGCTAGTATTTGGATTGCCCCAATTCGGATGATTCAGGATATTGAAAACATCCGCCCGGATTTCTCCGCCGAAACGCTCCGTGAATTTGAACTTCTTGAAAATTGAGCTATCAAGATTCCAATAGCCTGGGCCATTGATTGTGCTGTTGCGCGTCAACTGCCCAAACGGCGCGTAAGCAACGCCACCAGAGCCTGTCTGAGTGGCTGCGGGGGTGGAAAATACTGAGGTGTCAAGCCACAGTTGTCCCGGTCCCAAAGCACCCAGAATTTTAATCTCACCTGAAACGTTCGGACGCTGTGTATTGCCTGGTGCATGCAGGTTAGTGGCACTTGTAGTGAAATCAAGCGGCGAACCGGATTGAATCACCAAAATGCCAGTGTACTGCCAACCATCAAGTGCCGCTTTGACAAAGCCATGCGTTTTGCTGGCGAATGGCAATTGCCAGACAAAGCTGGAACTGAACGAATGCGTCCGGTCAAATCCGGTGCGTCCAATATCAAGCTTACGATTTGCCGGTGTGCTAAGACCACCATTGTCATCGCCTGACGCGCTGATGCCTCGTCCCAGAGTGTAATTACTCGTGACCAGTAACCCTTTCGTGAAACGGCGATCAACTTTGATCTGGAACGAATTGTAATGCGTGTTGGTGGGAACTCTGGTCGTGATTGAAGTGGTGCGTCCGAAGGGCGCAAAAAGCGGACGGGAAGCATTATCATTCCCTGGCAAGGCTATTCCTAATTGAGTTGCCGCATTTAGATCAAGCGTTGATAGGATGCCTCGTCCGAGGTTGCCAACGTAGGCAGCGTCTACCGAAAAGCTCCAGGGCAGTTGCCGTTGGAAGGCCACATTATAGGAATGCAACTTTCCTTCTTTGAGATCAGGCGGTGCGTAATATAACGCCGAATTCTTCAAGATTGCCAGATTCGCATCAATGATGCCGGTGTCTGGAATAGCGAAAATCGTCGGCGTCGAGAAACCTGCTGCCAATGATCCAATCGGAACAAAATTGTTGGCTGCGACAAACTGGTTGTTCTGCTTGACCGGAAAGTTATAGGCGTAGCTGTTATCAGGGAAAGGAATAATGCTGCCGCCATAGCCTGCGCGAATGACTGTCTTATCATTGATGCGGTAAGCCACACCACTGCGGAGTACAAAATTCTTCCAGGTTCCTTTGACCCCTACATTTTGCGGAACGCTACCATAGCCAGCCACGAGTTCAGTATTATTACTTGGGTTGTAATTTGAAAGTCCACCTTTGTCCACGAGACCAACGAGCGGCGTATAGTATTCGTGACGCATACCCAGATTAACGGTCAGCTTTTGGGTTGCCTGCCAGTTGTCTTGAAAAAAAGCGGCAAAGGAATAATGCTGCGTACCAACCTGATCAAGCACTTTCAGGTCTCTTGAATAACCGCTTGGCGCATCCAACAGGAATGACGCGAAGGCGTTTGCCAGACCATTCTGTGCTGCGGTGTCACTCGGAGTTGCCGTCCGCCCGCCGTTGAAGCTGAACTGTCCGCGCACACCGCCTTGATCCTGAATCTGGAGCAACAAATCACGATTGTGCCGAATCTCTTCGCCGAACTTGAGCGAATGATTGCCAAACAATTTAGTCAGAATGGCAGTACCGAGGTACGTCTTCTCGCCACGATCCCAGGGGAGGCTGTTCACAAAGCCGAGTACCGGGCCGGTGAAGCCAGTGATATTGATGGTTGTTAGTCCGCTGGAAAAATTGTCCAGATTAACACCCGGAATACCAACATCGGTGGCGGTCTTCAATCCATCTGCCTGCGAAACGGCAACGTTGTGATACCAGCTTACACCAAACCGCGCCTCCAAAATCAAGGACGAGCTAAAAGTGCGCGTGTAGTTCGCCGCCGTGCTAATGGTATTTTGCGTTCCGGTTCCGCCGAACCCACCGCCCGAATTCGGGCCGCCGTAGACACCATAGGAACTAGGCTGGAAGACTTTTGGTTGCTGGAAACTGAAACGATACGACAGTGTGTTCTTTTCATTAATGGTGTAATTGATCTTCGTATCGAAGGCATGCGTTTTTTTATTGAATACTTCGTTGAAGACAAAATTTTGCGTTCCAAATGCAGCACCTGCGATATTGGCAGGTTGCAGGAACGCTAATAGTTTTTTGGTGATCGGACTGATGCGACTTGCCGGAATTGTATTGTTCAGGAACTGTGTGCGTCCTGTCCCGTCAGCGTTACCCGTCAGCGGGTCATAGATTTTCGTAGGTGCTGCACTGAAATCTCCATTAAACCAAGCTGAATATGGAACCACAAACCGATTGACAATTCCCTGTGTGTCGGTGGTGTATTGGTAATCACCGAAGTAAAAGAGTTTATCCTTTTTGATGGGCCCCCCGATGGTGAAACCAGCCTGCCGATAATGCGTCGGTGCAGTGGAGTGCGTGAAATAATTGCCTGCCTGTAGCCAACCATTATTATTATTGCCGAACATAAACACGCTGCCGTGCATATTGTTAGTGCCTGATTTCAGCGTCACGTTGGAAACTGCGCCGCCTGCACGTCCGAACTCCGCATCGAAATTGCTGGTGGCGATGCTCACCGTTTCAATCGCGTCGGCAGGGGAATGTATACTTGCAGTAGACCCGTTTTTTCGTTGTCGTCAACGCCTTCGATCTGGAAGTTATTGGACATGCGCGACTGACCGTTAACCTTCGATTCTAAGCTGTCCTGCGAATTGAAGAACTGTGAATGAGGTCGTGTTGGACGCGTCGCGCCGGGTACGGTGATAAGTAATCCCTGGAAATTACGATTAAAACCAAGCGGTAGCTCAGAAATTTGTTTGCTTTCCAGCAAACGTCCGGTATCAGCGCGATCTGTTTGCAGGATCGGAGCCGAGGTTGCTTCGATAGTGACTGTTTCGCTGACTTCGCCGACCTGCAATGCAAGGTCTACGCGGACGGTAGTATTGACATCTACGATGACACCGTCGCGGACAACTTTCTTGAATCCTTTAAGTGTCGCTTCAACGCGATAGACACCATCCTTGACGTTGGCAAAGACATAATTGCCATCAGCATTAGTGGTTGCAGTGTTTGAAATATTCGTTCGAGTTTCTGTAATCGTCACAGTCGCATTGGCCGCGACTGCGCCACTGGAATCAGAAATTGTACCGAGCATTGATCCCTTGACCGCTTGGGCTGAAATAAAATTTGTCAGTCCCAAAAGCAAACATAGAACGAGCATAGAATTTATTCGGTTGGTATTCATAAAAATCCTTTACGAAAAAATAGGAGTAACTGACCGACTCAAACCAAGCCGTTCAATTTAAGTTATTGGAATTAATCCGCAGCAATGAAAGATTAAAGAGGTTAGGTCTGAATAATAATAAGTAAGTTGATAAGACCAACTCATATCTAGCCTAATTAGCTGCTAGTGTCAATGTATAGGAATGAATTCTCACTTGTCATTATCGGAGCCGATTTGAGATGGGCATAGTTCGATGATTACTTAGAGCAAAAATGAGAATTTTAAGGTAGGTACAAACTTAAATAAAAAAGGCGCAGCAAAAATGCTGCGCCTTTCAGTAAGTTTCGATGATTCCTGCCTTAGTCGCCGCTGATCGCCAGCGCACCAGTACCTTCATCTTTCTTATCTTTGACTCCGCCGAGCTGAACCAGTTTGGGAGCTTCGGTTTTCAAAATTGATTGCATATACATTTTGCGCATCAACTGTTGCTCTTCTTTGGCGTTCTGCGGGAGCGTGCCTTTTTCGCGTCCGCGTCCGGCATCTTCCGCGTTGATCTTCAAGCCGTGATCTATATCATCCAGATTGACACTGTGGTTATTGGCGAAAATCTCGTGGCGTCCATTGTCTTTGTACCATTTTGCGACGGTCGCATTCTGGTGCATATTTTCAATGATGTTGCGCCATCCGATGCCTGTATTATAAGCACAGAATGAAATTTCGCCTTCCTGTGTACCGTAAGGAATGATGCACATTTCGGTACGGCGGAAATCGTAATTGAACAAATCCTGAAACCACATTCCGGCGACGAACAAGAAATTCCATTGGTCTTGACGACGCAATTGAATATCTTCGAGGGTTCGATCCGCTTCGACGCTGCCGTATTTCTTGCCGCTTAATCCGAAAGTTTTATCGAATTTCTTCATCAAATCTATCAGATTAAACGAAGCTGGAGCACCGAAGGAATTGTAATTTTTCAGCAAGGCCAGCGCGATCATCATATTTGACATGGTTTTGCCACGTCCGGCATCGGTAATTTTTGTAATATCCTTGAGCAATTGCGGGATGTTGATGAAGCCTGGAACTGGAGCCATCTCCTTGGTTTCTTTATTAATCATCAACGCGGTTCCGACTCCGCAATTCGGATGGCAACCGCAGCTCATTTGTCCCCACTCGGCTTGTGGACCGTGAATCAAATCAGCGAAATCCGCAAACGTACTCATGACAGAAATCGGGAACCAATCACGATGAGGATCGGTGACGCCGAGATGTTTTTGGACATCGTGCGCCATGTGCGACAGCGTGTAGCGTTGACGCAGGCGGCGTTCTTCAGTGATGTCTTCATCGCGTCCGGTGAAGGAAACCGGCTGGAACGAAATGAAAGAAATTTTCTTCGGATTATCCAAAGCAAAGCGAATGACCGGGCCGACTTCTTCGTTATTCACGTCGTTAATCAGCGTTGTCACGAGCACGATTTCAACGCCTGCTTCGTGCAGGTTATCAATCGCCTTCAGTTTGACATCGAACAAATTTCCGACCTGACGATGACCGTTGGCAGCGTTGCCGATGCCATCGAATTGCAGGTACACATAGCGCAATCCGGCTTCGGCGGCTTTGCGGCAGAATTCTTTCGACTTGGCGAATTCAATGCCGTTGGTCGCGGCTTGCACGGAGTTGTATCCGACTTTGCGCGAGTATTTGATCGCGTCAAAAAAGTACGGTGAAAGCGTTGGTTCGCCACCGGAAAACTGGATGGACATTTGACGGCGTGGCTTGATGGAAACCGCATTGTCCATAATTTCTTTAATATCTTCCCAGCTCAATTCGTGGACGAATCCGACCTGGTTCGCATCCATAAAGCAGGGGTCGCACATCATATTGCAACGGTTGGTCAGGTCTACGGTGAGAACCGAACCGCGTCCGTGTTTGATGGTCGAAGAGCCGTGTTTATGCAGGTCTTTGTCGTTGTGGGCGTCAATGTCGCGGCCCGGATACATCGCTTCGATGTGATTCAGGAATTTGGCATCCATCGCCATCATGTCTTCGTAATGACCGTGAATCGGACAATCTTTGACCATCCAGATTTCGTTGTTACGTTCGATGATGGTGGCTTTGATTTCGCCAGGACGATCTTCGATGACTTTGAACGGGTCTTCGCCATTATCAATGATGCGCGTACGGGCTTCTTTGACGCAGGCAGGGCAGAGCGAATCAGTCGTGCGCGGCCATCCGAGCGTTGGCTTGGATTTTTGCCATGATTTCAATGTTGGCTTGTCCGACCATTTCGGGATAAAAGACGGGCCTGGTTTGTATTGATTGACCGATTGAATCGCATTGAAAGCGAAATTGGCGAATTTGGATAATCCCTTTTCGACGTACTTAATGGGTTTATGTGCCATTCTAATTCCTCATTGGTTGGTTGACTGCGGATGTTTCGTGTTCGTTCCGTTCATCAGCACCTAAGCAAACATCTCGTATTTTATATTCTTACCTAATTCCCGGCGTGTGTATCATTAAGACATTCACCGCGAGGACTAAATTTCAAATTGATAACTTTTCATCAGTTTACTACCGCTTAGCTGTGGCGGACGACCTATAAACAAGTATTATAGCAAATAGTGTACCAGTCTTGGCAAGCCCTGAGAGAGTTTTTTAAAATATTTCTCAATTGTTGCAGACATTAAAGTTAAGGTAATTGATTCAGCAGTTGACGTTTTTTTGATTGCGATTTTTTTGGGTTTCCTTACCAAATAGAAAGTGTTTTTTGCAAATGTGTAGCAAAGTGACTTCAATGGTAGGGATTTATCGGGGTATGTGTATCAAAAAGGGATGGGCAGGATTTTCTTATCGCAAAGGATCAAAGAAGCAAGGGGGCAAAGAGCAGTCCGTTAGACCAGCTTTGGATCCATTGTTTCTTTGATCCTTTGCGGTAACACTATTTATTTTACCAGGCAATCAGATAAATAATTGATGCATCCAAAGAACACCTTGAATGCGATTTACGAATCGTTATAATGACACGATTTTATTTCTTGGTCTTGCACATCGCAAGAAAGGAGACCGCTTATCAGATTTCAGCAACTTTTACTCGCCGCCTTAATTCTTCTCGTCACAATTCCTGTAGTTGCCAAGCCGCAATGGCAGCAAAAAACGCTCAAAAACGGATTGCAGGTCATCGTCATCGAAAATCATGCTGTACCGCTGGTGACGATTGAACTTGCCGTCAAAAACGGATCGTATACGGAACCGCCGGAATACAACGGACTCTCGCACCTTTTTGAGCACATGTTCTTCAAGTCGAACGAGAAATCGAAGAGCGAAGGCTACTTTGAAGGAGCCGGAGAATTAGCCCTTTTTCGCAACGCGACCACGCGCGAAGAAGTCGTGAATTATTACGCGACAGCCGTGAAAACCAGTTTGCGTCCGGGGATGATTATTATGCGGGATGCCCTGCGCTATCCGCTGTTCGATAAGCAGGAGCTGGATCAGGAAATTCAAATCGTACTGGATGAATTTGCGCGTAACGAAGCGAATCCATTTTATTTTTTGAATCACGCGATTGATGAAAAAATGTGGTGGAAATATCCTTCGCGGAAAAACCCGTTGGGAGCGCGTGACGTGATCTCAACCTGTACGCCGGAAAAAATGCGGACGATTCAGAAAAAATATTATGTTCCGAATAATACGGCATTAATTTTAACGGGAGATGTGAACACCGCAGAAATTTTCAAAATGGCGGAGGAGCTTTACGGCGATTGGCCGGCAGTTGAGAACCCGTTTATCAAGAATCCGTTGGTGACGCATCCGCCGATTCAAAAAGATGAAGGCATTATCGTGACGCAGCCCGTGCAATCGGCTTCGCTGATTATTTCTTATCACGGACCTTCGACGGATTCTGATGCAGCCGCAACTTATGCGGCGGATGTTTTGTCATTTGCGCTGCGCCAGCAGGATTCCAAATTTTATAAAAACCTGGTTGATTCGGGGTTAATGAGCGGCGTTTCGCTGGGATATTTAACGCAGCGAAATGTCGGGCCGATTCAGTTCATTGCACAGACTTCGCCGGATAAATTGAAGGCCTCCATCAAAGCTGTGCAGGCGGAATTATCCAAGTTAGATGCCTTGGATTATTTAACCGACGAACAGCTCGAAAGCGCGAAAACATTGCTCGAAGCGAACGAAACCTTCGGACGCGAAAAGCCTTCAGAGTATGCGCATACTCTGAGTTTCTGGTGGGCAAGTTCGGGGCTGGATTACTTTGCGAACTACCTCGAAAATTGCCGCAAAGTGACGAAGGCTGACATTCAACGCTACGCCCGAAAATACATCAAAGGGCAGAAGCGAATTGTTGGCGTGATGCTTTCTGAAGAAGAAAAGAAACGCATCTCCTTAACCGAAGCAGATTTATTGGCGAAGTAAGTAGCATAAACTTTTAGTTTGTGCCGTTTTCATAGCGAGGGCTTGCTTCAAAAGCTTTGAGAAATTACAGAAGCAAAAAAGCGCAAACTAAAAGTTTACGCCACATTCTGGCAGACTGATTTCAAAATGACACATTTTACTAAAACTCAAATGAACCAAAATTTCAAAATTCGCGTAAATCCGCTGAATCCGTGGTCTCTGGTCTTATCCCTATTTATTTTCTCTGCTGTAAGCTTTGCGCAAACCGCCGCACCTGCACCTATCACCGCTGCCGATACGACCTATGATTTTACAACGGCGAATGGCCTGAAGGTTATTCATCGGCGTGTGACAGCTAATGATGTTGTCTCAGCTCGTGTGTATTTTCGTGGTGGTTCGCGGAACCTGACAGAGAAAAATGCCGGGATCGAAACCCTGATGTGGGAAGTCGCGCAGCTTGGCACAAAAAATTACACCAAGAGCCAGATCAACCGTGAAAAAGATCGTTTGGGAACTGTGCTGTCAACCGGAGCGAGTTACGATTTTAGTGTGATTGCCAGTCTTTGCGTGCGCCAACATTTTGACCGGACATGGAAGCTGTTGACTGACATTGCTTTGAATCCGACGTTCGACGAAAAAGAAGTCACGCTCGAAAAAGAAAAGATTTTGAATGGCTTAAAACAGGAAGGTGATGATCCTGAAAACTACGTTTCATCAGTGAGCGATCAAATGTTGTACGCTTCACATCCATACCGGAATCGTCCATTTGGAACGCTCGCTACCGTTGGAAAATTAGCCTCAGCGGATTTGAAAGCGTATCACGCGACGCAATTAATGACTTCGCGGATGCTGGTGATTATTGTGGGAAATATTTCGGAAGAAGAAGTCAAACGCCGCATCGAAGAGAGCTTCGGAAAATTACCCAAAGGTGATTATAAACCCGCACCTCCGCCGAATTTTGAAGGTGCGGATCAGCCGAAATTTCAATTGATTGATCGCGGCGTTCCGACGAATTATATCCGTGCAACCTTTGCTGCGCCTTCGATTGGGAGCCCTGATTATCCCGCGATGATGGTGGCGCAAAGCATCCTCAATCAGCAATTTTATTATGAAGTTCGCGTCAAGCGAAACTTGTCGTATGCGCCGAATATTGATTTGTTGACGCAATCAACGAACACCGGATTTATCTCCGTCAGCACTCCGAAACCGAACGAAGCGATTAAGGTCATGTTTGACCAAATTGATGTCGTCCAAAAAAACCTTTTACGCGCGGAAGTGTTGCCGGAATTTATCAGCGGATTTTTGACAACGTATTATCGAAATTTAGAAACGAATGATTCGCAGGCGGCACGGCTGGGTGAATACGAATTGATCGCAGGGAATTGGCGCAAGGCGTTGACGTGGCTCGACGAAGTCGCCAAAGTGAATCCTGAAGACCTCAATCGTGTTGCCAATAAATACCTTCGCAATTTTCATTTTGCAGTTGCCGGACGCGCGAAAGATTTCGATCAAAATTTGTTCCTGTCGAAGTAGAAAAACGTAGTACAGGCTGCCAGTCCGTTAGCCAAGAATCGCATCACCAGTTTATTCAAATAACTTGTCGAGCAATTTTATCGAACTACATCATACAAATCACCGATAAAGCATGAGCCGGAGCAACTATGACAACTAGCAAGGTTCTTGAACTCAAAGCGTTTGTTCCCGCAAAAGACTTTGAACTTTCCAGACGGTTCTATCTTGATCTGGGGTTTCGTGAGAATTGGAGCAACGATCAAGCCTGCGAATTTGAGATAGATGGGTATCGGTTCCTGCTACAAAATTTCTATGTGAAAGAACATGCCGAAAACTTCATGATGAGCCTGATGGTGGAAAACGCTGATGATTGGTGGAACCACATCAAGAGTATTGGACTTCTGGACAAATACGACTTGTACCTGGCCAAGCCGCCTGAATTACAACCGTGGGGGCTGCGAGTGCTTTACCTGACTGATCCTACTGGCGTACTCTGGCATATTGCTGATCGAAGATCGCCGTAACGGCAGTCCACTGTACGCCACCAATCAATCAAGGAGAATCTCTCATGCCCCAACGTGATTTCGATGTTGTCCTGTATGGAGCCAGCGGCTTCACCGGCAAGCAAACCGTAGAATATTTCGCCGCGCACGCCGGGAATATCCGCTGGGCAATTGCCGGACGCAACCGCCAAAAACTCGAAGCCGTAAAATCCCAAATCGGTGCATCCGTAAAAAATATTGAAGTCCTCGTCGCCGACTCCGAAGATCAAAAAGCGATTGATGAAATTGTCTCGCGGACTCGCGTGTTGCTGACGACTGCGGGGCCGTTTGCGCTCTATGGAACAAAAATCGTAGACGCCTGCGTCCGCTTTAAAACTCATTATGTTGACATCACTGGAGAAACCGTCTGGGTCAAAAAACTGATTGATAAATATCACGCGCAAGCGGCGGCAGACGGCACGCGCATCATTCCTTTTTGCGGTTTCGATTCGATTCCTTCTGATTTGGGCACATTTATCGTAGTGCGCTATATGCAGCGCAAATTGGGAGTCTCCTGCCAGCAAGTAAAAGCCTATTTTCAAATGGCGGGCGGCGTGAATGGCGGGACGCTGGCGACCGCTTTTAATCAGTACGAAGGCGGCTACGTCAAGCAGGCGCAGAATCCTTTTTTGTTGAATCCTGAACCGTCAAAGCAAGACCCGAAACAGCATCAAGACCCATCTTCTCCAAACTACGATTCTGACCTCGGAGCCTGGGTTGGCCCGTTTATTATGGGACAGATCAATACACGAGTCGTCCGCCGCAGTAACGCTTTATTTGCGCAATGGGAAGAAGATTACGGCAGAGATTTTTCTTATCAGGAATATTCAAAATTTAATGGTGCATTCGGCTGGATGCCCGCCGCCGGACTCTCCGCCGGAACGTCAATTTTTGAATTGGCGATGGCTTCTCCGCTGCGCCCATTTTTGAAATCCATGTTGCCGCAACCAGGCAAAGGTCCTTCCGAAAAAACGATGAACGAAGGCTGGTTTCGCTGCGAATTAATTGGCATCGCCGAAGACGGAAGAAAAGTACGCGGCATCATCAAAGATCAAGGCGACCCTGGGAATCGTGCGACAGTGAAATTTTTGTGCGAATCGGCGTTGAGTCTTGCAGTGAATACAGATGAATTGCCGGGCGGAGCAGAGCGCGGCGGAATTCTGACTTCGGCGACGGGATTAGGCGAAATCTTAGTTCGGCGATTGAAAAATGCAGGGATGGTGCTTGAAGTCGAGAATTAAGTGACTGATAAGGTGTTGGACTTTTGAGTCGGTGAAAATCCTTCGTCTTTTAACTGTTTTGCGGCACTTAGTATATCTGACCAATAAAACAATAGCTGCCCATATCTGTATACGATTTCTTGTAATAACGCTTTAGCCTCATCGGGAGTTCGGTTGGTTCGTATATTCTCTGGAATTATATAATCTGGGTTAATAAGAAAAGATTTCATTTTCTCAAGATATTCCTCTAAATCTGCTGCCCAAAAATCAGGGGATTCTCGAAAATACCGAAGGCAGGTTTCTAATGCCTCAAGGAAAATACCTTGTCCTTGCAAGACGCTTGAATGAACAAGATATTGAAATTTATTACTATCATATTTACCTAAATCCATTAGGCATTTCCCCAGAGCCTTTAGTTTTTCGTCACCGTCCAAGTGTCGCAGATTTGGTGAGAATAGATTTATGCAAGAACTGATAAGATTTGCTAACGATATCGCCTCTAAATGGTTTGAAGTTATAACTTTCTTTTCAGGAGGCTCATGTAAAATTGCAAATGGAAGATGCCCGATAAGATATGTTGAAAAGCACTCCTTCAGAACTATTCCAAATAAAGTATCTTGCCCGTAATCTAGTGGAAAGAAAGGCGGTAATAGCTTTCTGTTATCAAATCCAATGGTATAGGTTTGGAATGACCAGGGAGTGTTTGTGATTACTTTAGACCTAACCATTTTCTTCACTTCATAGCTACCAAGATATGCTCGATATTCTTCTTCAGTTCTCACCAATCTCTCTCGAATTTTTGGTGGTAACAGGAAATATGGGGCTGTTGAATTAATACCAGCATCACCAATAACCCCATTTAAGGTAACTGCTGTAGTTGCATTTTGATTGCTTAGTTTTTCTATTAAATCAGCATCTGCCTCATCAATGTTAGCCGTAATTTGAGTATCATTAATTCTCTTTATATGTGCAGCTGGTGATTTACCAAGAAGCTCTTCGTGATAACCTATAATATCAATGCTACGAGAAAGAGCATCTGCAAATACAGATGGATGATCTTTATAAAACCAAGTTTCAAAAAAATGGTCATTGGCGCAGATTGCAACTTCATTAGTAGCATCTCCATCTGTTGTCCAACAAACAATATCATCGTCAAGAGATAATATATGCTCGTTAATAGTTTCCAGCAAGAGGGAATTACGATTTGCTCCGGTACTACGAGACCAATGGAAAGGGTTTAATATAGCAAATTCTAGAACTTCATAAGGTATGATTGCTCTTTTACTAAGTGCTTGACACCAAACTCTTTTTTCCTCAAAGCCTAAATATTCGATATTAAAATTATAATCATTTTGTAATTTGGTTAGAATGCTCCTATTTTGCTCAATAAATCGGCTTTCAGTAGAATCATCTACAATCAGGAAGCGCAGATTTTTACTTTCTGCTTTGTAGGTCTTAGCATTAGCAAGTATGCTTCCTAAGCATTTCTCTAAAGATTCAGAGCGATTTTTAGTTAGTATTCCAATCGTTGAAATCTGAGATTCAATATTTGTTAAATTCTCATGAGAAAATCTTTCTAAAAACTCGTTTTCTGAAATTAGCAAGTTTTTCTGAATAAGTTGATCTAATTGTTCCTTTACATACTCTTTATCAATCTCAAGTCCCATACGTTTATTAAGCGTAGTATATTCTTGAATATGAATATCTAAGGTTTCAAATTTATCACAGCATAATAATAGGGCAGCATCCGGGTTATCAATTACAGTAGGAGTTATATCTTGGGAAAATACTATTTTACTTGAAGATGATAATGCGTATTCTTTTAAATTACGCCGACAGTAGCGTATCTTTTTAGAATTATCCAAAAGAATTTTATTCGGTTTATCGGCTCGTTGATTTGGCTGACTTGGTATTTTTTTTGATCTTGACCAGAAAGACATTCTACCTCCAATTCAATACGCCTGAGAAAAATAATGCGATAGCTGACATAACTATTATTAATGTCAGCTATCGCACAAGTAACAATCTATATTACTTCTTACCAACAACCAGCGTAGCTATACCCTGTAATAAAACATGAGCCACTGCCATAACAAGTAGTATACACCCAATAATACTCATTACAACCGCCACTAGACCCCCAAGGTTCTAGATATGGACCATTCTCTCCGCCGCCACCACCGCCAGGAGGAGGAGGCGGCGGATTATTATTTTCAGGTTGAAATACGACTGACCCGTCTGAATCTCCAGGACCTTTTTGCTCGCCATATTCGCCAGCTTCGCCACTGTCACTACTAGATCCGGCAGGTCCAGTAGCACCATCAAGAGCGCTAATGCTACAATAATTTAATGAGCCTTTTGGCCCAGGTTCTCCCCCTGCACCAGGCGTCCCAGGGAAGTTTGGAATACCAGGAAGACCTTTTGCCCCAGGTTGCCCTTTATGTGCTGTAGCATTTACTTGATTAGTATTATACCCAGCAGGGTGAATAATTGTTATTATAGCACCATTCCCACCCTTACCACCTACACCACCTGGACCACCATCGCCGCCACGACCTGAGTATCCGCCAACTCCACCTGGACCACCATTCCCTAGGTACCCAGCTTGGCAAGCACATCCAGCCCCCGGTCCACCCGGTCCACCTTTACCACCATCACCACCACGCCCACCTGTACCACCCTGTCCCCCTGGCCCACCTTCTCCGCCATTTGCAGACGCAGTTACTGATTGGTTTAATGTAACTGTGATTGTTTGATTGGTCGCATTATTGCCATCACCACCATCACCACCAATACCTCCTGTTTTACCTGACTTACCTCCCCCGCCAGTTCCGCCAGTTCCGCCATTTACATTAGAGCCACAAACACCGTTGCTCCCAGTAGCACCAGGATCGGGACTACCATTAATCCCGGGATTCCCTGTAACTCCAGTATTTCCTGGGGAGCCTGGCCCACCACTCGTTGATTGGTAATTCGAAACACTAAGAAATAACGATTTTAGAGGGAAACTATTCAAAAATGCTAAGTCAGAAAAAGCTGATCTTTTAGCAGTTGTGCCTATAAATGGTGAATTAAATAGGAAAGTTGAATTAGGAAGAATTTTTGAAATCTGCGATGAACGAATACCTAATCCTTGATTGATAGGTACATTTAGTGAAATCTTTTTTTCCTTCACTTTATTTTCTTCTAGCCAATCCTTATAGCCTGTCCCACTTGTACTGACTTTTAGCGCAACTGTATTCCCAGCTTCGTCCGTCATTTTTCCCATCACAAACAAATGAAAATCATGATTACCTTTAAATTCGAGGCTAGCACCTTTAACAACGATGTTGTTGACGATAATAACCGTATCATCTTCGATGATTACTTTATTAGTTAAGTTGAGAGTGTTCCCAAGTATTGCTCCACGTATTTTATCTTTGTCCACAATGTCTTGCTTCATTTGTGGCATCTCTTGCAAGGTTTTAGCAAGCTTGGATTTCCAATTGCTTGTGAATAACAGAGAAGCTTCAAAAGGGACGTTTTGTTGTTTCAGTAGTCTATCAATCTTGGTGATGCTAGGTGATAATTTTCTTGCCCGTTCTATTTCACGTGCACTTCTTTCCTGGCTAACCTCCGCTGGTGTCACCGTTCTTGGCTTAGCATTCGGACCATATATCCCGAAAGGCGGAGCCTTTTGTAGATAGACCACACTGGAAAGCACATTATTAATATTGAAAAACATCAGTCCATAGCAACATAAAACAGATACAAATTTTCGCATAAGCTGACACCGTTCCTTTCACAATTCTTTGATGATAGATCGTACAGAAAATAACCTGAGAAATATTTCCTGAATTTATGGGGGACAGTTACTTATAGTCTTTTTGTGATGAAATGTAGACGCAATTTTAAAAATATTTTTCGCCCTCCCTCACTTTGGCACAGTTTTTGCCCCCCCGTGTTGAATATTGTTTTTATTTTCTTGCCAATTTTCAGCCATTCCCGCTGTAAGGAACGAACGGTGATCTTTATCGCTTGAGAGATTTCTTGGTCGGTTGCGTCATTTAACTTGAACCGAGCAATACGTTGATCGTGGGGCGTAAGCTGGCTGATAGCTTCGTGTAATAACGCTTGCCGTTCTTTCATCAATAATTCTCTTTCCTGTGATGCCGCTATCCTCAATTGATTTTCGGATATATCGTCGATGGTTTCTGAATGAATTTTCTTCTGAAAGTGATGTACGACGTGAATCCTGATTACTTGTCGCAGCCATGTCGGGAATTTTCCTTTTGCTGGATCGTATGTTTTCTGATGGCGGCAATCTTCTACTAACAGAAATAAAATAATTTCTGAAGTTAAGTCTTTAACCACTTCGGGGCAGGAATTGTATTTGCGGCACACAAAGGTTACCTGTTTTTTAATGAGGTCACGAGAATTGGCTACGCGTTCTTGCAATTCGTGAATCTTGTTGCTGTCAGGCATCGAACTGGCCTCCACATTTTCAGCAATCACGGCAGGGGAGTTGGTGATCTGAGTTGCAAACAATTCTGTTTTACTGTGGACGCAATTCCACAGCCTTCAAACAAAGTAGTACGAACGCAATTTTGATAAGAATACCGAGTGGAAAAAGCATAAGTCAGTCGAGGAGGGAATGCAAGCGCGATGGTTAGGAAGTATTCAGAAATTTAGATGGTATCAACGCCTCTGACGCAACTCAGTGCTGCGCCCGTACTGCGTGTGGGCTTCTGCATTATCTTCAAATAAATCATCCCAAACAAAAGCCCGAATATTTAACAAATAAACAGAGTGTGATAGTTTCTCAATGAGAACCGAACGCGCTAGTGAAATTTTGAACTTACGATACCCGATATGGCACAACAGAATTCTTTCGATATTACATCCAGGATTGAGCACACCGAAGTGGTGAATGCGATCAACCAGGCACTTAAAGAATTGCAGAACCGTTTTGATTATAAAGGCAGTATCAGCAACATCGAAATGGAAAAGCAGGAGGCGATTATTCTGACTTCCGATGACGAATATCGGCTCAAGGGCTTGGATGATATTTTACAGTCGAAGATGGTTAAGCGAAATGTGCCATTGAAGGGGTTGACGTACGGTAAGATCGAATCTGCGTTAGGCGGTACGGTGCGGCAGCGCATCACGTTGCAAGATGGCATTCCGCAAGAAAAAGCCAAAGAAATTGTCAAATTTATTAAAGAAACAAAGCTGAAAGTACAAGCCTCTATTCAAGGGGAATTGGTACGAGTAACAGGCAAAGATCGTGACGTCTTGCAAGATGTGATCGCGGCACTCAAGCCTGAAGACTTTGGCATTGATATGCAATTTACTAACTACAGATCGAACTAAGCTATTCGTTGCTTCTTCGCTTTATGCACGGAGCGTAAATGAATATTCCAAATCTTATCTCTTTACCTACTATCGCGGGTACGCGGTCGAATATTGCGCATATTTTCGGACTCGTTCGTCATGACCTGACTTTGGTTGAGACTGAATTAGAACGGCAATCACGCTCCAACGTCCAAATTTTAAATCACCTCAATCGCTATTTGCGCGGCTCCGGTGGCAAGCGGATTCGTCCGGCTTTGCTGCTGTTGTCGGCAAAAGTTTTTGGTGAAAAATTGGATCAATCCATTATTAGTATGGCGGCGGTGATGGAGATGCTGCATACCGCAACGTTGGTTCACGACGACATTATTGATGGAGCGGAAACGCGTCGTGGGAAACCTTCGGTCACTTCACGATGGGGCAGTGAAATCGCGGTTTTGCTGGGCGATTGGTTGTATATGACAGCCTTTGAAACTTCGTTGCAGCAGCGCAATCTTGAAGTGTTAGATGTTCTGGCTGAAGCAACGCGCAAGATGACAGAAGGGGAATTGCTGCAAATCCCGCTGGTCGGCGATCTGCAAATTTCCGAAGAACAGCACTTTGAAATTGTCAGCCGTAAAACAGGCTTTTTATTTAGTGCCAGTTGTCGTTTAGGCGGCGTTTTGCGCGGAGCCAGTGCCGTTGAAAAAGCTGCGCTCGAAGATTTTGGAATGAATCTTGGTACGGCTTTTCAGCTCACGGATGATTTATTGGATTTCACTTCTGATGCTGAAAAATTAGGTAAGCCGGTCCTCAAGGATTTGCGTGAAGGCAAAGTCACATTGCCACTGATTCGCCTGCTGAATCGGTATCCGAAATATGAATCGCTGGTCAGTGAAGCGATGTCTGAAAACGATGAAGCTGTGCATAAGGTCTTGGCAATTATGCGTGAATGTGGTCAACTGGAAATTGCTCGTGAAGAGGCACTGAGTTATGCTGTTCGTGCGCAGGAAGCGTTAGAATCTTTGCCCGATAATCAGTACCGGAGAGCGCTCGGAGACATCGCTCAATTTGTGGTTGAACGGGAAAAATAAGTCTGGAAGTTTGATTTTTAATGTTGACTGAAAACACAGCAATTGAAGCTATGCATCGTGCGCTCAGAGAAGCGCGGGATGCCAAAAAACGGATCGAAGCCAGATTATTAGAACTGGAATCCGAAGCGGCAATGTTGCGCTCTCAGGCAACTTCATTGGAAATGGTGGTTGATCAGACGAGTTCTGCTTTGCGCTCAGCATTATTTCCGACCGACATTTTTATCCCGAACCCGGCTCCGGTTGCTCCCGCTCAACAGCCGATGCCTCAAACATACACGCAAGCACCTCCCAATCAATATACGACGCAAGCTGCGCCGCCACGTGCGCAATATACGAATTATTATCAGCCTGAATCACAACAGGCCGCACTTGAACTGGAAGACCTCGAAGCCATCGAAGCAGGAATTCCTGTCCAGAAATTAGAGCCGATTTCAGGGAATGTCCGGTTCAATGATTTTCGGATTCCGCAGGCGGCAACCATTGTTTTGCGCGAAGCCGGACATCCCCTGCACGTTAGCGAAATTTATCAGCGAATGGCGGAAGGTGGATTCGAGTTTCGCGGTCAACATCAATTGATTACGCTGGCTGTTTCCCTGAGCCGCGCCAAACGATTCCGCAAAGTTGCTCCCGGTACATTTGAACTTGATGTTCAGTACGCGACTGGACAAGTAGCCTAACCCTCCTTCATAATCCATCGTCACAACGAGCGGTATCAAGGTCAAAATGCAGAAGCCCACACGCAGTAAGGGTGCCTTTTCATCAGCAAGAAATCTCGCGTAAACATACGCCCTTACTCCGTGCGGGCTTCTGCCTTTTGAGAAATTCTAACATTTTTCATGAGTCACGAAATCGAAGTCAAAATAAAGCTGGACGTAGTTGCGCTCGAACGCGCTGGCATTCGCTTGGAAGTAGTGCTTCCACGCCACTTTGAAGAGAACTGGTTGCTGGATTCAGCCTTGCGTCAATTAGGAGAAAAATCCTCGATTTTGCGTGTCAGAGCCGTGAATGGCAGCGGCTTTTTGACTTACAAAGAAAGACCTGGCAGCGACGCTCCGGTTTCGCAATTTAAGTTACGAATTGAAATCGAAACGGAGATCGGAGACCCTGAAAAAGCCCTAGTTATTTTCGAGCGATTAGGTTTCAAGAAATGGTTTCATTACCAGAAATACCGGACGGTCTACCGCGTAATTTTGCCCGATGAGAAAGAGCTTCACTTGATGGCGGATGAGACTCCCCTTGGGAATTTTCTGGAGCTGGAAGGCGAAGAAGTCGCCATTATTGAAGCCGTAAAATTACTCGGATTGAATCCAGCAGATTACATTTTGGACAGCTATTTAGCTCTACAGATTGCCCATTGCCAGCAACAAGGAAAATCGCTGGAAGATATGGTGTTTTAAAAGGTGGGCGGTGTTCAGTGATCGGTTAAAGACACTGCCTACCGACCACCGACCACCTTTTTTATGAAAGCAATGATTTTAGCCGCCGGATTCGGAACCCGACTCTGGCCTCTGACAATTGAGCGAACGAAACCCGCGATCCCGTTTTTGAATCGTCCTTTAATTGCTTTTACGATTGATTATCTGAAGCAATTCGGCATTACTGAAATCATTATTAATTTGCATCACGAACCGGATTCCGTCCGCGAACAAATCGGCGACGGCAGCGAATACGGCGTGAAAATCATGTATTCTGTTGAAGACCCGATCATTCTTGGAACTGCCGGAGCACTTGATCCGGTACGCCATCTGCTCAAAGACGAAACGTTCTTTGTCATCAATGGAAAGATAATTACGAATCTTGATGTTCAGGCTGCACTGAAAACGCATCGCCAGCGCAAATCTATTGCGACACTCGTCATGCGTCCGAATCCGAAGCGCGAAAAATTCAGTCAAATCATCGTAGACGAGCAAGGAAATTATCAAGGTTTCAGTGGCTTTCCGACCCCCGACCCCCGACCCCCACCCACCCCTCTTATGTTCACCGGAATCCACATTCTCGAACCCGCGATTTTGGATTATATTCCTTCAGGAGTTGAATACGATTCGATTCGTCAGGTTTACCCGCAAGCAATGAGCGAAGGCAAAATTGTTGCCGCGCATGTGGGTGAAGGCGATTGGTATGAACTGAGTACGCTGGCGCGATATTTAGAAATTAGTTCTGAATTTATGCGCCGCGACAAACTCGAATTCACGGCTGACGAAAGCTGTGAAATTGCTACGAGTGCGAGCGTGAAAAATTCAGTTTTGTGGCGCGACGTAAAAATTTCCAGCGGCGCGAAAATCAATCAATGTATAATTGCTGACGGCGTGAAAATTCCCGCTAACTCTGATTACGAAAGAAAAGTGATCGTTCGCGCCGAACTGGTCGTGAATGAAGCGATTCCTGAGAAGGCGACTAAGGGAGTGGTGGACGGAGAAAATTACGTCGTCTCAATTTGAAGTGAGGTTTCTAATATGTATGCCGTAGAATTTCAAGCGAAAGTAATTGACGGAAAGATCGTTGTGCCTGAACAATACAAAAACTCAATCAATGGGAAGGTTAAGGTAATACTTCTTTCTCAGGAAATTTTGAGTCAAGCCCAACCTGTGAACTTGATTGAGAAATTATTAAGTAACCCAATAAAACTTCAGTCTTTTGAACCACTTCTGAGAGAAGAAATATATGAGTAGTGCAAGAACGGGGCTTTGTTTTATAGATTCAAATATCTGGCTCTATGCATTTATTCAAGGTCAGGATCAAAAGAAAAGCACGCTTGCTCAGGCTACAATTCAAAGTAATGACATCGTAGTTAGCTCGCAAGTTATTAATGAAATTTGTGTCAATCTGATTAAGAAAGCTACTTTCAATGAGACTGACATTAGCAATCTCATTGAGTCATTCTATGCAAACTACGAAGTTATTGACATTCGCAAGGCTGAATTACAAAAGGCTTCGGATTTACGGACGCAGCACCAGTTCTCTTTTTGGGATAGTTTGATCGTTTCCTGTGCTTTAGTTTCAGGCGCGGATAAGCTGTTTTCTGAAGACATGAACACAGGACTGGTTGTGGAAAAACAGTTGGAAATTATTAATCCATTATTATCAAATTAAGCAATGAACTCATCAACTATGACAAATGAAGATTTAAGCGAAAAACGGGTGCGCGGATATGCGGCCAAACATTTCAGCGTTGACCCTGAAACCATTACTCTTGAAGCGTTGACGCCGGATGCTTCAACGCGCAAGTATTATCGAATTTCATTGGCGGCCAAGCCGCACGAAACATTTATTGTCAGCCTGTACGCGACGCCGTTCAATCCGCAAAGCAGCACGTATCTCGATGTGACACGGCTGTTTGAATCCGCGCATTTGCCTGTTCCAAAAGTCATTGATGTTGCCGGAACTGAAGGCATCATCATGCAGGAAGATTTGGGTGATGTCAGCTTGGCGGTCTGGATGGCACAGCATCCCGAAGGCGCAGAGGCAAAGCTGAAAGAAGCCATTGAATTGATTGCGCAGATTCAGGCGACTTCGGATTTGGCGATTAGTTCCGGTTCAGTGGCCGGGACGCTCGCGTTTGATGCGGATAAATTAGGCTGGGAGTTGAATTACTTCTTTGATCATTTTTTCAGCAGCTACCGCCATGAAAATTTAAGTGAAGAAGAAACGGCAGCTATCAAATTTGAGCTGACGGCGATTGCTGAAGAATTGTCGGCGCGTCCCAGAGTCCTGACCCATCGTGATTATCACGCCATGAATTTGATGGTAGATCAATCCGGCAAGCTCCGTATCATTGACCATCAGGATTCTCGGATGGGGCCTGCGACGTATGATTTAGTCCCGATTTTAGTGGAGCGCAGGCTTGAACTCGCCGATGAAAAATGGGTCGAAGCGCACATTGATTACTTCAACGAAATGCGCGTCAAACATGGCTTGGCGGCGATTGAGAAAAAAGAATTGATGTACGAATTTCATCTGATGACTGTGCAACGACAGCTCAAAGCCGTCGGTACTTTTTCCTATCAAACCGGAGTGATGGGGCGTGGCGAATATTATGAAAAGTATATGAAAGCCGCAGTCGCTACGGTGCTGCGAGCGATGGGGAAACCGGGGTTGAAGGAATATCCAGCGTTGCGCAAAAAGCTTGAGACCGTATAAAAACTAAGGAGGTTCTGCGATGATTTCTTCGGCAATAGAAAATGAACTACACGAACAATTTGTGCGCTTGCCGTTCGAGCGACAGCGGCAGGTGTTGGAATATGTTCGTGCCTTAGCGATGGAACGACCGCACGGAGTAGCAGGAAAATCTCTCTTGCGATTTGCCGGAACCATTACCGCTGATGATTTAGTATTAATGTCTGCTCAAATCAATGATGGCTCATTGATTTCGCGTGACGGTCATTTGAATGAGGTTGATTCAATCGAACTGGAAGTGTGGTAAAAAAATGAAATTAGAAACTCCTTCAAATAAGCCTGACTTAAACCGTCGTAATTTCAACACCAACCTGCTCGGATCATTATTCACGTTCTCGCTCGTCGAAACATTGTTCAGTCATGACGCGCTGTCGAAGCCTATCCAGGCAGAGGTGAAATACTGGTTAGCCGAAGTCGAAGAAGTTTCCCGCACGATGCAAAAACAGCAGGGCAAACAAAGTGAATGGCAGCAGAAAATCGCCGAAATATTTTCCCGCGTCGAACAAAAAGATTTGCTGCGTTCGATTGATTTTGATGGCATCAGCAAGCGGATGAAAATTGTTGGTTCGCAGGAAGCTGTGATTGAAACGCTTCCCAAACACATGACAGAAATGCCAAAGGAATTGAGCTTCAACACGTATATTTACGGGATGAAAAAGAGTGGCGTGATTCCACCGCATTGCCATCGAAATATGACTTCGATGCACATGCCGATAGGCGGAGGATTGCACGGCTGGCACTTTGATCGCATCGCTGACGAAGCGGAAAATCTTATCATCAAACCGACGATGGATAAGGCTTTGTTGCCGGGCGAAGTGACTACGGTGTCGGATGAAAAGGATAATGTCCATTGGTTCAAACCAACCAGTGAAGTGGCGTATACTTTTAATATTCTGGTGATGGAGATTGATCCGAAAATTAACTTTGGTGGACGACAATTTTATCTGGATGCAGCGCATGGTGAGAAAATAGATGGCGATAAATTGCGCGTGAAAAAATTGAATTCAAAAGACGCGTACCGGATTTATGGAAAGTAAGCGGCTTTGTGGTTAAATAGAAATTGGAGGCTTGAATATGTCTACAGTTACCGTTGAAAATATTGTCGAATTAATCAATCAATTGCCTGCGTTAGAGCGCGGAAAATTAATTGAGAAATTAACCAGGCCTTTGCCTGCAAAGCCACAGATTCCTAAAGGTAAAATTATTCGTGTTGACGCTCCGTATGTTGATCGAACACTTGAATATGAATGGTTGGATCAACACGAAAGAGAATATATCGGCAAATGGATTGCACTAAAGGGAAATCAGCTTATTGCCGAAGGTGAAACCGGGGTTGAAGTTTTTACTAAAGTGAGAGAGCTTGGCATTGAACACGCCTTAGTTTTTTTAGTAGATGATCCTGATGTTCATTACATGGGACTTTAGTCATGACCAATCATCAGCTTGAATTTAAAGTCAAAAATCATTTTCGTACTAACAATACGGGCAGTGAGTACTGTTTATTTCATCCTGATTTAGCTCTTTCGTTAGGAATAGATATTGAGTCAGGAATCAGAGTTGACCTGAGTACTCTTGGTGGCAGGCTATATGCATACGCACATACTGTGAGGCTTGATACATTTGGAATTACCTTCGAGTCTTCGGTTCTTTTTTCAACTTCAAGTATTAATCGAAATATCCTTGGTCGAATCAGCTGGCTGGATAATCTGCATCTCGCGCTGACGATGGATGATGAAATGATTTATCTGAACCCGGCATATAGTGAATAAATTTTATGACGCAAACATACATTTCAGACATTGCAAAATCTCTTGGTGAAACGATCACGATCAAGGGTTGGCTTTATAACAAACGTTCCAGCGGCAAGCTCGCGTTTCTCGAAATTCGGGATGGTTCCGGCATGATGCAGGGCGTTGCTTCGCGCAAAGATGTCAGCGAAGAGACGTGGGAAAATTGCGAAAAAGTTACGCAGGAATCTTCGATCATCGTCACTGGAATTGCCCGTGAACATCCGAAGAAACCGGGCGTCTATGAACTGGATGTCAGTAATCTGGAAATTTTTCAGTTGGCGCAGGATTATCCAATTACACCAAAAGAACACGGCGTAGAATTTTTGATGGATCATCGTCATTTGTGGCTGCGCTCCAAACGGCAACACG
Source organism: Blastocatellia bacterium (assembly GCA_043783625.1). GTDB lineage: Bacteria > Acidobacteriota > Blastocatellia > RBC074 > RBC074 > JAFDVL01. The sequence goes on from JAYVZE010000052.1 coordinate 34,012, forward strand.
CGATTTTGCGTATTCGCCATACCATCATCAAAGCTGTCCGCGATTTTTTTGATGATCGTGGTTTTACGTTGTGCGATACGCCGATCTTTACTCCCGCCGCTTGCGAAGGAACTTCGACGTTATTTGAAGTCGGATACTTTGATGAAAAGGCTTATTTGACGCAGTCGGGGCAGCTTTACAACGAAGCGACGGCGGCGGCATTCGGCAAAACCTATTGCTTCGGTCCGACGTTCAGAGCTGAAAAATCCAAGACGCGGCGGCATCTCACAGAATTCTGGATGGTCGAGCCGGAAGTAGCGTACGCCAAGCTGGATGATGTCATGACGCTCGCGGAAAATTTCATCAGCCACATCGTCACGCGCGTACTGGAAAGCCGTCAGGAAGAGCTGAAAAGTATTGAGCGTGATCTGACGAAACTTGAAAATATGATCCCGCCGTTTCCGCGTTTGCAATACGACGATGCCGCGAAAATGCTGCAAACAGCGCATGCCGAAGGCAAAGTCGAGCATCTTTTTGAGTACGGTGGCGATTTCGGTTCGCCGGATGAAACCTATCTTTCGTCGCAATTCGACAAGCCTGTGATGGTGCATCGCTACCCGGCAGCGGTGAAGGCTTTTTATATGGAACCTGATCCGGTGCGTCCTGATTTGGCTTTATGTGTAGACGTTCTCGCGCCCGAAGGTTATGGCGAAATTATCGGTGGAGGCGAACGCGCTTCGTCACTTGATTTGCTATTACAGCGCATTCACGAGCATAATTTACCGCAAGAAGCGTTTGACTGGTATTTGGATTTACGCAAATACGGCAGCGTCCCGCACGGCGGTTTCGGGATGGGCATCGAACGCGCAGTTGCTTGGATTTGCGGTCTCGAACATGTACGCGAAACAATTCCTTTTGGAAGAATGCTGAACCGATTGAAACCGTAAAGGTCAAAAGGGAGGCACTGTAATTACTGCTGTATTTATCGGCAGTAATTACAGTAATTGAAAAAGGGCTTGGAGTTAAAACCATAATGATAACCAAAGAAGTGGTCAAAGAACTAAACACTACTGAAAAAAAGAAAGCACCATTACTAATCACTGATTGGCTGAATGAATTAGAAGAAAAACGGTCGAAAGAATTTTTCCAGCGCACCGGACTTGAATATCAAACGATGATTTCACAAATCATCGAAGCGGCTGATTTAACCATAGGGTCTGAGATTCTGGAACTCGAAGCCGGGTCAGGAGCTATCGCCAGACATCTGGTCAATTACGTCGGCACAGAAGGCAAAATCATTGGTGTTGACAGCACCGCAGAATTGGTCGAGCGTGCTCGCTTAGACGCGCAATCCGCCAAAGTCAGCACGCGCATTGAATGGCGAATTGCGCCTTTTAATCACCTTCCATTTGACGATCAACGTTTTGATTTGGTGACTTGCGGTCTGGCTTTTAATCAACTTGATGCGACAGATTTTTTTCGTGAAACGCATCGTGTTTTAAAAGAAGGCGGCGAATTATTAGTCGCGGCAGAATTAGCGCCACAGTCCGGTTTGAGCGATTTTGTGCTGAAGGCACGGCAACGCTATTACCGCTACATTAAGCGTAATGAACAGGAAGCAAAGGCTCATTTTTACACGTCACACGAATTAACGGAGCTGTTGCGCGCGACCGGATTTCGTCAGATTATTATTCGTGGCTTGAAATCAAAAACAGGAATTGCGGCGCGGAGTTTTTCGATTGTCAAAGCCGTGAAATAGTTCCATTAGGAAATTCATCTCTTCAGATTATGAATTCCAAAAAAGTAACAATCATCGGCGTCCTGATGGATTTAGGGGCTGATCGGCGTGGCGTAGATATGGGGCCTTCGGCGGTTCGTGTCGCTGGTTTGAATCAACGTCTGACGACACTTGGATATGATGTTACGGATGGCGGAAATATCAACGTTAGAAATCCTGAAATGCTGGTGGAAGAATCGCGTCACGCGAAATATTTGCCGGAAATTACCGAGGCGTGTCAGGCACTGGCAGCGAAAGTGACGGCAGTGTTGCAGCAAGGCGCGTTGCCAATAATTTTAGGCGGAGATCATTCCATTGCGATTGGCAGCGTCTCCGGTTTATCTGCCTTTTATCGCCAGCAGGAAAAGCGCGTGGGCGTGATTTGGTTCGATGCGCACGGCGATATGAATACGCCGGAAACTTCGCCTTCGGGCAATATTCATGGGATGCCGTTTGCCGCAATTTTAGGCAGTGGCGCCCCGGAGCTGACGCATATCGGCGGCTTCGCTCCGAAGGTTTACCCGGAAGATTGTGTCCTGATTGGCGCACGTGATGTTGATCCTACGGAAGCAATAATTATGCGCAATTCCGGCGTCCGAATTATGACCATGCGCGAAGTTGACGAGCGCGGGATGAGTGACTGTGTGGACGAAGCCATTGCCATTGCGGCTCGCAATACCGCCGGATTTCATGTCACGATGGACATGGATTTTGTTGACCCTGATTTTGCTCCCGGAGTTGGAACTCCGGTTCCTGGCGGCCCGACGTATCGCGAGAGCCATTTAGCGATGGAAAAAGTCGCCGATTCCGGGCAGATGTTGTCATTTGAATTAACTGAAATAAATCCCGTTTTAGATAATGCGAACCGGACAGCAGAATTGGGCGTCCAGTTGATTCTGTCCGCGCTCGGCAAAAAAATTATGTAACGTAAATTTTTAGTTTGCGTTATTTTTTGAGGAATTTATCTTGTCAGACAAAGTAAGAGTTGGTGTGATTTTTGGTGGACGTTCGGGCGAGCACGAAGTTTCTTTGCGTTCCGCTGAATCAGTAATAAATGCACTGGATAAATCCAAATATGAAGTCGTTCCGATTGCCATCACGCCTAAAGGTAAATGGTTGGCTTCCAGCGAAGCGACGAATTTATTGCCGAGTTCTGTCATTGAAACTGCCGATCAAAGCGTGGCAATTTTCGGCGATCCCACCAAAAAAGGACTGGCACGCATTTCATCAGATGGCGCACAAATCAGCGATCAACTTGATGTCATCATTCCTATTTTGCACGGCACGTACGGCGAAGACGGCACGATTCAGGGACTGTTTGAAATGGCGGATATTCCGTACGTTGGTTGTGGCGTGCTGGCTTCAAGCTGTGGCATGGATAAAGTTTTCATGAAACGACTTTTTTTTGAGGCTGGATTGCCCATCGTTGAATACGTTCATTTCCTGCGGACGCAGTGGGAAAAAAATCCTGCCCAAATTGAAGCTGATGTCATCGCCAAAATTGGGTTTCCCTGTTTCGTCAAACCCGCGAATTTAGGTTCTTCCGTTGGCATTTCTAAAGCTGACGACGCACCGGAATTAAAATCCGCCATCGCGTTTGCGGCGAAATTCGACCGCAAAATAATCATCGAACGAGGCGTTAATGCTCGTGAAATCGAAGTCAGCGTGTTGGGCAATGACGAACCTGTCGCCAGTTTACCGGGCGAAATTGCGACGACGGAGCACGCCGAATTTTACGATTACAAAGCCAAATATATTGACCCGAACGGAGCAAAATTAATGATTCCGGCGCTGCTGACCGATGAGCAGACAGCCGAAATTCAGCAGCTTGCCATTAAGGCATTTCAGGCGATTGATGGTTCAGGTTTGGCGCGTGCCGATTTCTTTCTTGAGCGTGAAACAGGGAAGTGGTACGTCAACGAATTGAATACGCTGCCCGGATTTACTGCCATTAGTATGTATCCGAAAATGTGGGAAGCGAGCGGTTTGCCATACTCCGAATTGCTGGATAAATTAATCGAATTGGCCTTTGAACGTCATCGTGAAAAATCAAGAAATGTGACGAGCTACGAATAATTTTACCAAGTCCGACAAACTTTAGTTTGTCGTAAAATCCGGTTACTTTAGAAATTACACAGAAACAAATTCGACTGACAAACTGAAGTTTATCGGACTTTATGCCCACCTGTGACACTTGAAAAACTGTCACGACCTTAGAGCTTTGAAAATAAGAACTTGCTGTAATCTCTGGTTGTACGAATTCACTATCAGGAGATAACTATGAAACCGAATCGCATCCCGTTAGTTTTTAAAATCATCTACACAGCCTTTGTCGCAGTGCTGGTTCCGTATTATTGGAAAGCCTACGGGCCGACTAATTTTTTGTATTTTTGTGACGTTGCCTTGCTGCTGACTTGTGTCGCCATCTGGCTGGAAAATTCCTTATTGATTTCAGCATCGGCGGTCGGAATTTTGATTCCACAGGCGGTTTGGGTCGCTGATTTTTTTGGCGGCATCATTGGTCATCCGCCGATTGGCATGACGTCATACATGTTCAATCCCGGCTTGTCATTATTCACGAGAGGATTATCCTTTTTTCACTTCTGGTTGCCATTCGTGCTGGTCTGGCTGCTCTGGCGAATCGGGTATGACAGTCGTGCCTTAAAAGTCTGGACGGGTTTAGCCTGGTGCTTAATGCTGGTTGGATATTTTGTGCTGCCTGCGCCGCCTGCTCCAGCGCTGGATCCAAATATTCCGGTGAACGTGAATTATGTTTTTGGCTTAAACGATCAAAGCCCGCAAACGTGGATGCCTGCACCGATGTGGCTTGGATTGATGTTGATAGGTTTACCAACGCTGGTTTATGCCCCTACACATGCACTTCTGAAAAAGTGGTTTCAAGATGAGATGTAATTTGTTAGCACTGATTGCACATTAGTGAGAAAAATGTTGACAATTCTAAGCACAAGCGTGAAATTAGCTTTGCCTAAAGCCTTATGGGGAAGTGTAACGTAGTTAATGCTTATAGGAATCAACATGGAACTCAAGAACAAAGGGCTTCACATATTGATTGCTGAGGATAATTTGGTAAACCAGAAGCTGGCTGCCAAGTTGCTTGAGAAACAGGGACACACATCTTTGATTGCCAACAATGGTCGTGAAGCAGTCGAGGCGTGGGAGACTGAGGCGTTTGATGCGGTGCTGATGGATATGCAGATGCCAGTGATGGACGGACTCGAAGCAACGAAAGAAATACGTGCCAAAGAGCGAGAACTCGGAAAGCACATTACGATCATCGCGATGACGGCAAATGCTATGACCGGAGATCGGGAACGATGTCTGGAAGCGGGAATGGATGAATATATTCCAAAGCCTGTAGACGTGATGAAACTGGTCGAGGTGCTGGAAAAGATTAATCCTCAAGCTAGTCAATAGAAGAAGTCAAGAGACGTAAAAAGAGAAAAGGTCAGAAGCCGAAGCTTCTGACCTTTTCTTTTTCGTTCCAGGGAAGTCCCCGAATTAAGGAACCAGCACTTCTTTATCATCTAACCAGCCGATGCAGTTAGGAGCATCAAAAACCGGGATGACGAGGCTGCCATCTGCACGGACGCCAGTTTTGTGGAGGGTACGGATACCAGACCACTTGTTGGTGCCCTGCTTAGGAGTCAGGATGAGACCAACTGAACCGGTGGTGTTCCATTTCAAGGTTCCGGTACGTCCCGAAGGAATCAACGCATTGTTGTTGACGCCAGCGATGGAACCAAGTCCACCAGGAACGCGAGGAGTCGTTGGGCTAACGATGAAGCTGCGTAAGCAAGAACCGCTGAAAGGTGAGCTGAAGCTGCCTGGCTTTTCGCCATCGTTGTAAGCTATGCCGATTCCGTTCTGAGCCGCACCGTTGATGCCGCTGATGATGCTGCCATTCAGACCGACAGTGAGAATTCTTTGTCCGACTGAATCATTCGGGCTTTGGATTTCTGCCACGTGTTGATTTGGCAGATAGTCATAAAGGTAGCCATCGAACTTCAAGGTAGCAGTCATATCAGCACTGGGCTTGGCAGTTGGGCGTAGCGAAGGAACGCTGGACCAGAAAGCTTCAGCGCCGTAGTTGCCAACATAGTTACCATCGTTGACGAAAGCATTTCCGATGAGCGAGTTGTTTGAGATTGGTGTACCGCGATCATCAACCGAAACAGCCAGCAAATAACCTGAGTTCGAAGGATCATACTCAGAAGCGAGGAAAGAAGCACTGGCGTTCGCCGTCAGGCAGATGTATTGATCGGCTTGCGCACAATCTGCACCGATGAAGAACATGTGAACGTTATTGCTATAGTTGCCAGTGTTGCTGATGGTTAAGCGTGTGTCAGATGTTCCCAGTGAAGTGTAGTAAGGGAAAGCCAGAACTGAGCCAGCTTTCTGATCGCTAACGCCAATGTTGGTCGGTGCGGCACCGGCTAAAGCGGAAGCGGCCAACACGATGAGGGCGGCTAACGCAAAGAATAAACGTGTAAATTTGTGTGAGGTCATTGTGAGTTACTCCTTA
>JAYVZE010000053.1:0-16532 GCA_043783625.1 Blastocatellia bacterium
ATAGCTGTTGGTTCAAGACAGCTTGGCTTTGGTTACTGGTTAGATTGTTTTCATAAAACGCGCAGAAAACAACTGATTGATTAATGTGTATTCAAAAAAATGATGGCGAGGCGGAGAATACGCCTGTTGGTTTTTCTTTGTCAATACTTTTTTGACATTTATTTTTGGTGGGAGGAAAATAAGTTGAAAATGAAAGGAAATTCGGTGGATTTGGCTGAGAGGAAGCCTAAATAAACATTTCTTCGTCTTGATAGACACGGTCAACGGGCAGGCTTTTACTAGCGGTGAAAACTTCAAGAGCACGTTTGAGACCAGCCATTAAATATGAGAATTCGCGGGCTGGTTCGAGGACGCTGTGCTGCACGATGTTGGCAGTGCGTTGAAATTGATCAGTCGTGATGGCGAGGGTATTTTGAATTTGATCGGCGCGGGATTGGGCTTTGTCGAGTTCACGACGCGCCATCGCAGTGGTGTCACCTAATAATGACTTAACATCGGCGGTTTCGTCTTTGACCATCTCAACAATTGCCGTCAGGTGTTGTGCGCCTTGCGAAAAATATCCGGCAGCATCTTTAAATTCACCAACTACCTGCTTAGATAATTGCAAGACCGGCTCCGTATTTTTTAGTAAATACTCAGCACGCGTTTGCAATTGCCCGACTCGTTCGATCATCTCGACTACTCGTTTGGCTAAAAAATAGAAGCCTACAAAAACAAGCGCCTGCACGATCAGCAGGAGCGTCACAATCACGAGAATGGCAATGAAATAAGTTTCCACGATGAAGTAGGTGTTAGGTGTCGGGTGTCAGGTGTTAGTAAAAACTAACGCCTGACACCGCACCGGATGAATTAATTTTCGTCGTAGGCTGCGCCGGACGAAGCTGCTGATTTAGCGATGTCGTTCAGCTTGGCTTCTTTGTAGCCTTGCTTGCCCGCTTCGATAGCGGCGGCAACGGAAGCTTTTTGACGATTGATGACTTCCTTGCTGCGCTCGGTTAAATCATTCAATGTCTCTTTGCTGCGTTCGCCGAGATCGGTCAGGGTTTCTTTACTACGAGCCGCCATATCAGCCGCGTATTCAGAAGAATTTTGATAATACTCGGAAGCTCGTTCGCCGACCTGTCGCGCCTGGTCACGCGCCTGGTCAACACTCCGGCGTGAAGCATCGGCGAGTTCTGCTCTTAGCTCACTGCCCGCTTTCGGAGCAAACAGCAAGGCGGCAATCGCGCCCATTCCGGCACCGATCAAAAGGTATACGAATTTATCTCCGCTGTTGTTGTCATCTGCCATGGTTTCAACTCCTTTTTGGAGTGTTCTCGAAAGAACACGGGGTTAATAATTTAGAATCGGGAATATAGCATCTTAACGATTCAAATGACAGCACTTTTGATGGAGATTGACCGCGATTCGTTGTCTCATTAAAGGAAAGATTGGTTGCGTTAAACTTCCTTAGCTGATACCTTTTTGAGGCTGTCATTAAGGAGATCAATTATGTTTGGATTGTCTATCGGTGAAATCGTTATCATTACTATTATCCTGGTACTGTTGATTTGGAATCCGCTACGAAAGGTGTAAATTGACACCCTCTCTTTGGGTGCGTAGAATGGTTTTCTAAAGGAGATAAATTATATGTTTGGACTAGGAACCTGGGAATTAGTAATTATTCTCGTCATCGTCCTGTTGATGTTTGGAAGTACGCGCTTACCATCTTTGGCCAAAGGAATGGGCGAGAGCATTCGTAACTTTAAAAAAGCAGTGAGTGATGATGCTGCTGAAGCAGAAGCTGAAATTGAGAAAAAGAAAACCTCTGTTTAGTTTTTTGTCATTATACTTCGCCGCTTTGGCGAATCATCTTCCAAGGCAAATATCACAAAGTCATCAAGGGCTTGACAGCCTGAATCTTTATTCACTGCCTGATATTTGCCTCTTTCTTTTGCCATGTCACGCAAACGCTCGCACCACACGCGTCGCTTTCCACCCGCGACGGAGCGCTCATATCACGAGTATTTATCTTCTGTCCCTGCGCCGAATACTTCACGAGCTGATCTCATCAGATTAATTCGTGGCGGTGAAGACACCTATCTTGAACTCAAGGTTAAATTCAGTAACGTTGAAAAACTTACTGCCGAAATTATTGCGTTGGCGAATACGGACGGTGGCGCGCTGATTTTTGGTGTCAACGATCAGCTCCGCATTGAAGGCGTAGACGATCCTGAACAAATTGAAACTGACCTGCGCGAAATTTGTTCGCAGCATATTCAACCTTCGGTTTTTCCGTATCTCAAAAAAGTTGCGTTTGATAATGGTCGCCGGATTGTGATCCTGGAAGTTGAAGCGCATCGCCGTCCGCATTGCACGAAGGATTTTGAATTTTTTGTGCGTGATGGATCAAGCAAGCGCGAAGCTACCCGCGAAGAATTAAGCACGATTTATGGCGAAGCCCCCTTCGTTGGATTTGAGCAGCACCCATTTTTCAAAGCCCGCCTTAGCGATGTTGACGAAGCCTTATTCTGGAGCTTTGTGCGCGGTATTTGCCCGGACGATTGGGCAGAAAATGATAAAGGATTTCCGACGGCGCAGATGATGTTTGATCTGGGACTAGCGACAAAAATTAACGATCAAATCGTGACGACTTTGGGTGGGATTTTGTTATTTGGTAAGCACGAAAAAGTTTTGTCATTACTTCCGCAGGCGGCACTCACGCTGACACGGTTTGGCGGCAATAAAAATACGGCTCCGATCATTGAGCAAACTGTTTTGCAGGGGAATTTATTACGTCTTTACGACGGCTCCATGAATTTCATCAAGCGATACGTTGACCTGTGGGAAGTGCGTCCATCGCGCAAGGCTTTGACGGAAGAAGAACAACAACTCAGCCGCACGAATTATCATCAACAGGCAGTGATTGAGGCGTTGACGAATTCCATTATTCATCGGGATTGGAGCGTCACCGATAAAACTGCGCGAATCAATATTTACGATGACGGCATTGAAATTATTAATCCGTCGCGTGAGCCTGACTTGCCATTGCATTCGCTACGTTACGGAATCTCGCAGCCTCCCAATCCACGCTTAAAAACGGTCTTCACGAATCGTCGTTACGGGTTGAAATTAACGCACGGCGGAGTTCCCATGATTTTCGATGAGGCTACCGTTTTTGCGAAACGCGCTCCCGAAAATCTCAGCTTAAATAATTATGAGTTGCGATTGAAAATGTATGGATGGAAATGAGCTGCTTGAATTTGCCTCAAGCAGCTCATGAAGATTAATCGCCGGATTTGAATTGCGTTTCAGTCGCCACCGCCGGAGCTTTCTTCCGTTTGAAAATCCCTGAAATATTTTTCAGCCACGCCTTTTCGGTCAAGTCATCAAAGAGCGAATACACCACCGGAGTCACCAGCAAAGTCAGCAACAACGACAGCGATTGTCCGCCAATAACAATCGTGGCAATAGATCGTCGTTCCTCTGATCCGGGCCCGGAACCAACTGCCAGCGGTAACATTCCCGCGACCAGTGCCAGTGTTGTCATCAGGATCGGACGCAAGCGGTCACGATTCGCCTGAATAATCGCGTCGTAACGCGGCATTCCCTGCCGTCGCAAATTTAACGTATGGTCAATTTGCAGAATCGAATTCTTTTTGACGACACCGAACAACACTAAAATTCCCAACGCTGAATAAAGATTCAGCGTCCCATCTGTCCACCACAACGAAAGCAAAGCGAATGGTACGGAAAGCGGCAAGCTAATCAAAATTGTAATGGGATGAATAATGCTTTCAAATTGCGAAGCCAGAATCATGTACATGAAAGCGACGGACAAAACGAACGCGGCAATAAATTCAGTGAAGGTTCTTTCGAGTTCGCGTCCACGTCCGCCGATGGTGAAAGAGTAGGTGGAAGGTAATTTCAGATTTGCAAATTCCTGCCTGAAGGCTGCCATCCGATCTGCCAAGCCAAATTTTGGATCCACTGAGCCACGGACGCTGACGACTCGTTGACGGTCTAAGCGGTCAATGCGCGAGGGAGCGGTGGTGCGTTCAAGTTGAACTAAATTATCCAACCGTACCAATCCTGTTTTGCTCGAAGGTACAAAGAGCGTTTCAATGGTTTGTTGATCGTTCCGGTCTCCATTTTTTAAGCGTAATTCGATGTCGTAATCAAAGTTGGTGGTGGCGTCATAGAATCGTCCGGCACGGTCATCACCACCTACCATCAAGCGTAAAGCCGTTGCAATGTCAGTGGTGTCCACTCCCAGATCAGCAGCACGCGCACGGTCAATTTTGACGCGGAGTTCAGGTTTATCAAGTTTGAGTGAAACGTCGGGATCAAGAATACCATTCGCGGCTGACCATTCACGCAGATACATCGCTTTATCGTAGAGCACCTGTAGTTCAGGTCCGCGCAGGCTGAAATCAAAATCTGAAGGCCCGGTTCCAAGATTAATAGATTGCGGATTCCGAACACTTGGGCGCAGATGCGTATATTTTCTTAGTTTCCCGCGAATCTTTTGCATCAAGTCACGCGCACTGTAATTACCATCAAAAACCTGCATGGGCTTACCACGCTTGAGTGCGGCCCAGAATTTTTCAAAATTAACCGTTCGTTCAGCGTGTGGAGCCATCCGAATATAAATCTCACCGCTGTTGACTGAACCCATCATGCCACCGCCAGTCCCAACCGAAGCGAGCATGAGCTTAATTTCAGGAAATTGCCGCAATTCGCCTTCGACAGCCTGCATTGCCTCATCCATTGAAGCCAGGTTGGTACCTTCCGGCGCATTGAGTCCAACTGAAAATTCACCCTCATCAACGTTGGACGGAATGAATTCCTGTCGTACTTGTTTGTAAAGCGGAACGGAAGAATAAATAACCGCTAACGCCAGGCAGGCCACAATCAGGCGATGTCGCATGGAGAGCTTTAATAACCAGGTATAGGAACGATCAATAAGAGTGTAAAAACCTTTGCGTGAGCCGTCACCGTGCTCGCTATCATCTTTTTTCAACAATCGTGCACTCATCATTGGAGTGAGTGTGAATGACACCAGCAAGCTGACCAGAATCGCAACCGCTGCGGTGATCCCGAATTGCCTTAGAAAACGTCCTGAAATCGAAGACATGAAAGAAACGGGCAGGAAGATTACAACTAATGAGAGAGTTGTTGCCAAAACTGCCAAACCAATTTCACGCGTTGCTTCTTTGGCGGCTTCCATCGGCTCCATTTTCTTTTCTTCCACGAAGCGGAAAATATTTTCAAGGACGACGATAGCATCGTCAATCACAATTCCAACCATCAATACCAACGCGAGCATTGAGACGCTGTTCAGCGTAAAATCCAATGCACGCATCATTCCAAAAGTAGAAATAACGGAAGTTGGAATGGCGATTCCCGCAATCAGCATTGAGCGCCAGGAGCGCATAAATAATAAAACGACCAGACACGCGAGGATACTTCCCAGCACTAAGTGGACGTTGATTTCGTGCAAGGCGCTGTTGATGTAGCGGGATTGATCCTGAATAACTTCAAGCTTGAGATCGGAAGGCAGTTGCGTCCTGACACGCTCTAGCTTTTTCTTTACATCTTCAATTACAGCTACCGTATTTGAGCCGGATTGACGAATGATTCCGAGACTGACGGAAGGGACACCATTGAGCCGCGACAAAGATCGTTGTTCTTTGGAACCATCTTCGACGTTGCCAATGTCACGAAAACGGACGGGAAATCCGTTCACCGTAGTGATAACCAAATCATTAAATTCTTTGATGTCTAAAACTTTTCCCATCGTGCGCAGTGAAAGTTCACGCCGTCCGGTATCCACGTTTCCACCTGGAATATCTGCATGCTGGCGTTGCAGAGCTTGTCTGACCATCGTAATTGGAATCTTGTAGGCAGCGAGGCGATCTGCATCTACCCAGACATTGACGGCACGTTTTAAGCCTCCGCCGACTGAGACTTCTCCGACGCCAAGCGCTCTTTCAACTTCAACTTTGACGCGATTATCGGCCAGCTCTCTTAATTCGCGGGGCGACCTGTTGCCGGAAAGCGAAATGGTCATGACCGGAGCTGAATCGTTATCTTGTTTTCTAACTATCGGAGGTTCACTGCCGGGAGGCAACTGCCGCGTGACGGTCGCCACACGATCACGGATGTCCTGTGTCGCGTCTTCAATGTTACGGCTCAGGTCAAAAGTGACCGGCACAAAGCACATTCCCTGACGCGAAATAGATCGCATCTGCTCGACGCCTTCGACGGTGTTGATGACTTCTTCAAGTACCTGCGCGACGGAAGCTTCCATTTCTTCCGGTGAAGCGCCAGGCAGAGAAGCCTGGACGAAAACAGTTGGAATATCCATCGAAGGGAAGCGGTCAATGCCAAGCTTGAAATAGCTCGATATTCCGACCACGACCATTGACAAAATAATCATCGCCGCGAAGACGGGACGTTTGATACAAATTTCAGCGAGCTTTTGCATAACTTCTTTGTGAATGCGCGCCTTTTGACGAGCTGTAAAATATAAAAATATTAAGATTTACTGCTGAACAACCACTGGCTGTCCGCCAACCATATTATTTCCCGGTGAGTCCACGATCATTTCACCGGATTTTAATCCTTCAGTAATTTCAACCCAATCAGCTTCCTTGCGCCCGACTACAACGGTACGCTCAATCGCTTTGCCATCTTTAACAAAATAAATTTTTTGAATGCCGGCGAATGTTACTAACGCCGAAACTGGAATTGTGACGACGGATTTGCTGGCACTGGTTTGCAAATCCGCTTTGGCGAATGAGCCGGGATGCAGTCGCCCGTTCTGATTATCCACTACGGCTTCGATTACCAGCGTGCGACTTTGCTCCTGAAAGGCCGGGCTTAATCGTGCGACACGCCCTGAATAAACATTACTGTCGCCTTCAACTGTCACCTTGACGCCGAGTCCGGCACGAATTCCGAACGATTCGCGTTCCGGCACTTCAATCTTCAAGCGCAACGGGTGCAATCTGACCAGCGTAGCAATTGACGTACCGACAGCAAGATATTCTCCAGGGACAGTTTTCTTTTCGCGGATCGCTCCATCGAATGGGGCGTAGAGCGTTGTGTATTCAAATTGCTGCTTCGCTAATTCCAGTTCTGAGCGACGCTGCAGCAAGACGGCCTGTCGGTTACGGACTTCTTCAATAGCATCCTGATAACGACTTTCTGCGACTTTGTAAGTTGACTCTACGCGGTCAAGTTCCGCACGGGAAAGAATTCCCTGATTGACTAATTGAGTGGTACGATCACGGCTGGCGCGGGCTTCTTCCAACACCGCACGAGCCTGACGTACTAATGCCGTATTTTCGGTATTGACCTTGTCATCAATGCCACTGGCTGCTAATCCCAACCGCACTCGCGCTTGTTGTAAGGCCGCTTCGGCAGCATCCACACGTTGCTTGAAGTCAAGAGTTTCCAGTTTGGCAATAGGTTGCCCTTTACGAACGACAGAGCCTAAATCAATGGAAAGTTGTGCCAGCCGCCCGGCGACCCGAAAGCTGAGCGAAGCTTGTTCATCGGCGGCGAGCGTCCCCGTCGCCGTGACAACCTGCGTTAAAGTTTGCTCATTAGCACTGACAAGTTTAACAGGTTTAGGCTGTCCGGCTCCCTCGCCTCCGCCACCTCGTCCACCGCCTGGCGGCGTACCTTTTCCGGCTGGTTGCGCACCGGATTTACAAGCGGAAATGAAGCTTAAGCTGACAAACAGTAAAGTCAGCAGTAGTAAGGTTGAAAAATTTGCAGTTGGGTTAAGTAATCGGGACATTATGTTTAATGAAAAAAAATGGTTTAAAATAAAAATTGAATGTGCAATATATCGTGTTCAAATAACTCTTGCACTTACCGAACACCTATGTAAGATACGTGTGCGCTTAGTCTTGTGCAACAATCACCGAATTAATTCCTGGCTTATTCATCAAAGAGCAGTGGAAGAAGACCTGGAAGTAGTTTCCAGAAGGCACCGGAGAGAACGAGGAACGTATGTATAACCAGCAAGAAATCGAGATGGTGCGACGGCAAACCATCCAAATTGAAACCGAAAAAAGAGCATTGATGCGAACCATTGCGATTGCTACTTCAATCGCTTGTGGAGTTTGTCTCGCGCTGGCAGCCTTCTTCGCTTACTTGTACGTTTCAGGTCGTCTGGCGGTTACGGGTGCAGAGGCAAAAATTGCTATTGCCGAAGAGAAAACTCGTAAAACTAACGAAGAGTTACAAAAGAAAACTGCCGAACTCGAAAAACGTGCTCAGGTTGCAGCGGGTCGAAAACAACGATTTGATGAATTGTTAGGTAAAGCGATGGGGAATAGAGCGAATGGTCTTGAGATTGGTGAACTGGCGAAAGAAATTTATGACTCCCCCCAAAAGGTTGTTGAGGTTCAGGGAATTCCGCCAGCATCTTTGAATAAATGGTACAAGCATCGCACGAACGATAAGACTTACACTTTCTCTTTAATTCCCGCCAACCTTGATGGGAAATACTTTATTTATTCGATTTTGATGAATATTTACGCACCGCAACCTATTGCCGGATCGCAACCGACAGTCGGATCACAACCGACAGTTCGCCCGCAGCGCCGACTTGTACCAAGACGCCAATTCTAGTGTTACAACTTTCCGCCGAAATCGAAGCCTACCGTGACCATCATTGGCAGCGCGAAGAAACGCAGCGCATCGAAAATGCGCAACAAGCCGAAGCGTTCATTGAGCGCGTCGGCTTTTGTAATTCATTGACCGATGCACGGCAACCGGGAGCTTCATTGTATGTTTCTGTTTGTGGCAGGCGCGATGTCAGAATGCCGCACAATGTTCAGAAAGACCCGGAGGCTTCGCTGACGTGGGTTCTGAAAGACGAAATTATTCAACGTGGAAAAATGTATTACGGGAAATTAGCCAAAGGGCGGACAATGTTTGTGGCTCCGCGAATGCTCCCATATTTTTACGCTTTATTTGGCGTTCGCAAAACGGAAGAAAAATCCCGGCTCAGTCCAACGGCACAATCCATTCTCAAAATTCTTCGTAAAGAATATGAATCTGCGAGCCTTGATCTGCGCCAAGATGCCGGGATTGAAGATCGGGTAATCTTTAATAAAGCGATGGACGAATTGCAGTCCGCGATGATCGTGATTCCCGGCGAAGTCGTTTATGTACCAAAATTTACCTATATCTGGACGCTGGCTGAAATCCGCTTTCCCCACCCGTTCAAAGCGAAGATCAAACGCGAAGAAGCTTTACGTGAAATCGCACGTTGTTTTTTACAATCTGCGGGAATGACGGTCATGGGAGAATTGGCCAAAGCTACCGGACTTTCGCGGCCTGACGCCGGGCTTGGAAATCGTGCTCTTGTCGCGGAAGGAATGGCACTGACGCCAGAGCGGGGAACTTATGTGTTAACTGACGTAGAAACGAAGATTTCCAGCTTAAACAATTTGTAGGAACTGCCTGGATCGGGAGTTTTTTTGAGACCGGAACCGGCAAAGAATGAAAACGCGAAAAACTTATAACGCTACGACTTGCCAAGCTAAAAAGGCTGTGGTAGTTTTCATTTGTTTTTCCGCACACTTTAACTATTGTAACCAAATAATTTTCGGAGGCACAGTATGACCATTACCGAACGTAAGAACGGCGATGTCGTGATTTTAGACGTTGAAGGAAAAATCCTGTTAGGTGAGGGCGATGTCCAGCTTAACAAAAAGATTAAAGACCTGGTAAGCCGCAAAGAAGGAAAAATCCTTCTGAATCTGGCGAATGTCCCTTACATGGACAGCGGCGGATTAGGCGAAGTTGTTCGTAGTTATTCAACCGTTAAGGCTGAAGGCGGCGACTTGAAATTAGCAGGCGTCACATCACGCATCAAAGATTTGATGACGATTACCAAATTGCACACCGTTTTCGATATTTTCGATAGCGAAGATGACGGCATTGCAAGCTTTGCGTAATTGTTAAGGAAATGAGTAATGAACCGTGAACCGTTTATTTAAACGGTTCACGGTTCATTACTCATTGTCAATTGCCCTTATCCTGTATTTCTCATTCCCGCCGCGATGCCATTAATGGTCAGCAAAATGGCGTACAGCAAATGATCCCGCTCATCCACTTTGGTTTTCTGCTCTCGCAGACGAGCCAGTAACTCCACTTGTAAATAACTCATCGGGTCAACATACGGATTGCGCACTGTAATTGACCGTTGCAGCACGGGCTGTTTTTCCAGCAAATGTTTTTCATTGGTAATCTGGACAACGACGTAGCAAGCTTTCTCATACTCAGTTTCGAGCAAACTGAAAATCCGTTGGCTCAATTCCGGTTCGACCAGGCGATCTGCGTATTGTCGTGCGATCTGAAAATCCGTTTTTGCCAGTGCCATTTCGATATTGGAAATGGTCGTGCGAAAGAATGACCATTGTTCGTACATTTCCCGCAAAATCTGCAAATTAATCCGGGGTTTTTGCGCGATGAATTTTTCCAGCGCAGTTCCGACTGCCAACCATCCCGGCAAAATGTGACGGCTTTGCATCCAGCCAAAAACCCACGGAATAGCACGTAAATCATCCATGCTGCTGGAACCCTGTTTGCGCTTCGTGGGGCGCGAACCAATGCGCATGTACTGCAATTCTTCGACCGGAGTTGCACTTACGAAATAATCGTAAAAGCCCGGTGTTTCGCGCACAAAATTACGGTAGGCATTGAAGGCGTCTTCAGAAATTTCCTCCATGATTTCTTTCCATTGCGCCAATTTTGTTTCGTCGGTTTTGACAAAACCATTCACACTGGCAGCAATCACCGCGCCCGTTGTCAATTCCAAACTTCGGAGCGCAATATCCGGCAAACTGTATTTCCCTGAAATCACTTCGCCCTGTTCCGTAGTTTTAATACGGGCGGCAACTGTTCCCACTGGTTGCGCCAGAATTGCTTCGTGCGTCGGGCCGCCGCCACGTCCGATGGTTCCGCCGCGCCCGTGAAATAATCTCAGTTCAATATTGTGCGCCGTTGCTACTTTCAAAAGTTCATCCTGCGCTTTGAAAAGTTCCCAGCTTGAAGTCAGAATTCCACCATCTTTGCTGCTGTCGGAATATCCGATCATGACTTCCTGCAAATTGCCTTGTTCCGCGAGAACTTGTGAATAAATCGGATGCTCGAACAATCGCTTCATGACATCAGGCGCACGCCGCAAATCGTCAATCGTCTCGAAAAGGGGAGTGACGGCAAGACGCGATTGATTTTTATTCGCTCCGTCGCATTTCATTAATCCTGCTTCTTTTGTCAGTACCAGGACTGCCAGTAAATCGCTGACATCGCGGGTCATGCTGACGATAAAAGTACGCAATCCGCGCTGGCTGATTTCATCCAAGGCACGGCGCGCAACTCGGAAAACATTGAGTGTTTCGATGGTTTCTGCATCGTATTCAGCATCGAATGCCACCAGCGGACGAGTGGTAGACAATTCAGTTGTCAACCATTCGGTGCGTTCTGCTTCGCTCATTTGCGAATAGGTTTTAGCAAGCCTGAGTCCGCACGTGATTTCATCCAATGCCGAAATGTGGCGGTCGCTGTGTTGACGCAAATCCAGTTGTGCCAGATGTAATCCGAACGTGGCGACCTGACGCATTAATTTGTCTACGGAACGCGCCGCGAGTTGCGCTTTACTTGCGCGTAAGCTGTCGCGTACCAGTCGTAAATCCGCCCACAACTGCGACCCTGTTTCATACGCCGGAGGCAGTGTTTCAGTTTTACGAACAGCCGCCAGCATCGGCAAACCCGGACGCGTAGAAATTAACGGATGATGCTTTTCAATGTTGATGACCGTCGCTAAATCCTGATTGCGGCGCAGTGTGTTTTCAAGCCGGGCGAAAATATAAGAAAGCTTTTGGCGATAGGGTTCTTCCGCATTTCGCTCAGAGACCAGCGAAGCCGTAATCGGAAACAATATTTTATCGCGCTCAATCGAATCTAACAGCTCCTGTGTCGCCGGAGCGTACCGCGAAGATTCGCTGATGCGCCGTCCGAGTTCACTGACTGCCGTTTCATATTTGCGCAGCACCTGACGTTGCATCAGGCGCAAAGTCTCCCAGGTTATTTCCGGCGTGACGTTTGGATTTCCATCACGATCTCCGCCAATCCACGAACCGAACCGGAGCGGCGCAACTCCGTCTTGTAATTTTACTTTGGGAAAATGTTTGGCAAGGACGCGCTCTAATTCGTCGAGCATCACGGGGAGTGCCTCAAATAAAGTCGCATCGAAGTAATACAAACAATTGCCGACTTCGTCCAGCACCGTCGGTTTGACGTGACGAACTTCATCACTTTGCCAGAGTGATTCAATTTCTGCCGCGAGACGTGTGTTGAGTTCGTTCAATTTTTTTGCAGAAATTTCCAGCGTGTCAAATTCGCCGAGCAAATCAGAAATGCGCCGATGTTTTTCCAGCATTGTGCGACGCGCGGCTTCGGTCGGATGCGCCGTAATGACCGGGCGAATTTCCAGCTTATCAAGCACGCGCTGCAATTCTTTCGCTTCAACGTTGGCTGTGCTGAGAGTCTGAAATGTATGCGCCAGCGAACCGCGCTGCGGCGCGTCAGGCGTATGCAATTCGTAAAATCTTTTGCGCCGAATCCGGTGATATTGTTCAGCAATATTGGCGAGCTGAAAGTAAACGGAAAAGGCGCGAATAACTCCGATGGCTTCGTCCAGGCTTAAACCGCTAAGCAATTTTTTTAGATTTTTTTCGGCTGCCGGAGAATGTTCGCCGCGCAATTCTTTGCACAGCGCACGCACCTGTTCCTCGATTTTGAATAACCGTTCACCGCCCAATCGTTTCAGCGTTTCACCAAGTAAATCGCCCAAACGGTGAATATCTTCGCCTAATGGCAAATCCTTGGTTTGCGCCGGAGTCGTTTTTGTTTTGCTCATAGAGAGCGCATCATAAAGCAAAGCATGACAAGCGGACAAGGAAGCAGAAAATTTAACGCAATGATTCAACGGGTCAAGGGAATCAACTTTGTCTCTTTGATCCTTTGACTCTTTGCGTTAAAAACTCATCGCCCGTTACTTGCAAAATGGCTCGTAACTTGGCAAAAAGGATGGTTGAATTCGCTAACTGGCGGATTCATGAAACGATTATCTACTTACGAAGGAGTTTATCAGGATGAAGGTTACAAAATTGTTCAGTACTATTTTGATGGTTGCAGTGATTGGTGTTGCGGCGTTGGCGCAGGCTCCGGTCAAAGTGCAGAAAGCAGAACTTTCGATTCCGTTTGGAGTCGTCAAAGGCAAACTGATCGCGGTTGACGAGACGCTGGTGTTTGTGGACGAAGAAACCCCGGACGCTTCGTTTTCAATTGAAAAAGCCACGATTCGTAATTTTTCTGAAGCGGACGGAGTTATTACCATTGATACAAATCGTCCGATTAAAGACCGTTCAGGTGAACGCAACAAACTCGCGTTTCGCTTGAGCGAGGGCAACGGCACAGGCTTAGCTGCATGGTTCAAAGACTCGACTTCAATGGTCGTCGCAGCAGTCAAACCGGGCGGGGATTCAGGTTCGGCAAAAACTGTCACGCCTTCGTCATCGTCAGGAATGTCATCTGATACCGCTACCTCAAAGGTTTATCAGGCTCGTCAAAAGCGTTTTCCTGTGGGCAACACAGATGGCAAGCTCATCATTAGCGAAAAAGAAATCGCCTTTGAAAGCCTCAATGACATCAAACGTTCACAACGTTGGAGCTATCAGGACATCAAAGAAATCAAACAGGAAAGCACCTATTTGATTGAGGTCGTTCCGTTTCGTGGCGACAAATATAAACTGGAATTACAAGGCGAAGGAATGAGCAGTGCTCAATTCAAAGCCTTAACAGATCGCATCGCTGCGGCGCGTACGGTTAAGTAAAATATTGGTGCGCCAGCATCTTGCAGGCAATACTTGCTCAAGTCTTGCCTGCAAGATGCTGGCACACCAAACCCTAATAACAGGAAGCGAATAGTATTTTCCGTCCTCACTTTTCGCCGATGAAGGCAGCCATGCCGTCGGAGTTCACAGCTCCACGATTATTGAGGCTCTGCAAAAGTGATTTAGTGAAGGAGATTAAGGGATTGTAAGATTCGGCATAAATCAGCTCCAGCGGAGCGACATCTTATTTCGCTCCGCTGGAGCTTGGATAATTCTGAACAAATACTTCTACAAAGATGCCGCGCCGCTGGCGCTGAGATTTCTTTGCACTATTTCACATTACTCGCTACGCGATAATCCGACGCCTTTTCTTTCACTAATTTCATTTCTGGCAAATTTTCATCCGCTTGCCTTCACACTTATAAGCAAATTTTGTCAGGCAAAAGCCAATTCATTGGCAGGTTGGTTAGAAGCGATTATCAAATCTTCTGGCGCGATCCCTGCCTGTACTAATTCCCGTGCGACCTCGGCATCTGTTGCGTCGCGCTCCAAATACACTTTGTTTTGCCCGATGCGAAAGTGCAACACAACATCGTGAACGCGGTGTGCTTTTTCATTCCAGCCAATATCCAGAACTAAATATTCATCACGCTCAGCGTCGTGAATTGCGCATGTGCGGATTTGACCATTAACAGGTGCGTAGCGTGCGTGACGATTAATAGTGTCCAGTAAAATCTGATGATATTTTGTTATTCGATCCATTGTAGTATCTCCTCAGTTTCCGCGTTGAAAACCAGCAGTCGAATTTCCTGTTTTCTCACAATTGCCTGAATCGAAGGCAGTTGAAAAGATTCTTCAAATGCGCTCAACGCGACAGCTAGGTAAAGTATGCGCTCAGGGAAGAGTTCTTCCAAAAACTGACGATAAATTCGATATTGCCCAACGGCTTTTTCAAATTCAGTGATGAAAGTCGCGTTGCGGCATTGATATTATGGTACTTCGTCAAATGCTGATTTAGAAGTCCAATGCTACTTCACATTACTCGCCACACCATATTCCACCGCCTTTTCCTTCGCTAGTTTCATCTCCGGTAAATCTTCATCAGCTTGCTTCCACGCCTTCATGAATTTCATATATGTTTCGCGTGCTTCGGTTTGTTTGCCGGAATTTTGTTGGGCTTGCATTAGTCCGAAATAAGCGCGTCCGCTGCCGGGATCGCGTTCTAAGGCGGCGCGGAAAAATTCTTCGGCTTCTTTCCAGCGTTTTAGTTGCAGGCAAATTTTGCCCGCGACTTCTTCCATGGGTTGCGGATACAACGATGGTTCGGAATAGCCGAGTTTGAGTTCTTCTTCGATGGCTTCGCGTGAGAGTTTTATGGCTTCGTCGGCTTTGTTTTCGGCGGCAGCGAGACGCGCTTTGATTTCAATGGGAGCTACGCCGAGGGCTTTTAATTGTTGTTTTTGGCGTCCGAGCTGCGGCAAATCTTTCGTCTTGGCGAGCTTGTCTTTCATCCACGCAGTCTCACGTTCGAGCGCGTCCAACGTTGTCCGCGTAGCTGGCAAATTATTTTTTCCAAGCTGTGCCAACGCCTGCGCGTAATAACGCCACGCCTTGAAGACTTCGTAATTGCCTTCGTCCGGCAAAGATTTTCCATTCAGAATTTCTTCCCACTTTTCAAAGCGTGTCAGAACTCGCAGCCGTGCGAGTCTCCCTTCAAATCCGGCGCGGGATTTTTCTTCACCCGGTTGTTTCGCAGCGTCCAGCAATTCCTGGCTGACCGAAATGCCATCACGATAGCGTCCCTGATAGCCGTACACGTTCGCCAAAAAATGAACATTATGACCATACGGCCCGGCGGCGTGATCGGTAGTTTCTTTGTTGTCGTGGATGTAGGCGCGGTCTACGGCGGCGGAATTTTCAAAGGCGTGTGCGGCATCTTGCCAACGGTCTACGTGGACGTAAATGTGACCGGGCATGTGAACGGCGTGCCCGACTTTCGGCGCGAGCATACCGTAAATATCTGCGGCAGAAACTCCATCAATCGCACGTTTGCCCGCTTCGGTGGCGTGAATCATGTAATGGTTGGCGGCGAGATGATCGGGAGCTTTTGACAAGACAACTTGCAGGAGCGCAATCGCTTCGATGGTTCCATCGCGGGGTGTCCCATCGCGTTCGTAGCCAGACATCGAAGCCAGTGCGAGGAACAATTTTGCCTCAAGATCATCGTTGTAAAACGACACGAGTTTGCGCATCGCTTTTTGATAGCCATCACTTGCGCCGAGGAATCCATTATTTTGTACAGTGGTTTTTTCTCCGGCATAACGCGCTTCGACGGCGATAATATAAAGCTGTTCGCGTTCGCTGGCTTTGGGGGCTAATTCCTTCGCACGTTTGATCGCAGAGTTGCGTCGCTCTTCGTTGATGTCGGACATCGCAATGCCCCACTGCGCCATCGCGCATTCAGGGTCAAGCTGCACCGCACGTTCAAAACTCCGATCCGCTTCATAAAACCAAAACGAATGCATCAACGCCAATCCCTGATCGAAAAACGCCTGCGCCTCAGCGGATTTGGTTGTCACGGACATGTGAACTGTGCCGTAACCCTCCATCAACGTCGCAGGCTTCGTC
>JAYVZE010000054.1:0-3247 GCA_043783625.1 Blastocatellia bacterium
TTCGCGGGCGCGATCCGCTCTGAAATTAAAGAAAATTACGGAATCATTTTTGCCAATCGTCGCTAATGGTTTTTCATCTGCGCCAATGATAGCAGTGGGTTCAATGAATTCATCCATCACGTTTGCGGCGTACGAAGCTTCGATTCCGGCAATCGGGTCAGCGACCAGATTCCCCTGACCTTTCGTCAATAAATTGTAAGCGCGTTCGACCCGCTCCCAACGATTGTCGCGATCCATGACATGATAGCGCCCACAAATCGAAGCGACACGACCCACGCCAAGTTCATCCATTTTTGCGATTAATTCCCCGACATATCGCTTCGCAGAATTCGGAGCCGTGTCGCGTCCGTCGGTGAAGCAATGCACAAAAACACGCTCAATCCCGCGTAATTTCGCAAGTTTTAGTAATGAGTAGAGATGCTCTTGATACGAATGAACTCCGCCATCAGAGACGAGTCCCATCAAATGCAACGCAGAATTTTTGGCAGCATCAACTGCCGCAACGAGCGTCGGATTCGTATTAAAAGTTCCTTCGGCAATCGCCATGTCAATGCGCGTGATGTCCATTTGGACGACGCGTCCCGCGCCCATATTCAAATGTCCAACTTCGGAATTTCCGAATTGTCCGCAGGGAAGTCCGACGCGTTCGCCGGAGCCTTCGATCAAAGTATGCGGGTATTTTCGATAGTATTCATCAAGGTTTGGCGTGTTCGCCTGCGCGATAGCGTTGCCTTCAAATTTTTCAGAATAACCAAAACCATCAAGAATAATGAGCGCGACGGGACGTTTTTTTAAGGTGATATTTGCCATGAGTTTTTGTAGTCCAAATGATGAATGAGAATTAAACCGCGTATTGTAGCCTTGCCTCAGAAGTAGCGCAACTAACTGCGATGGAGAGTTTGATGTTTTGGAAAGGTGCGGAGGTTAGCCACGAATGAACACGAATTTTCACGAAGAATTTTTGCCACAGATGGACACCGATGAGCACCGATATTTTTTAGACTCAAACTAAATTATCCGTGTGAATCTGAGTTCATCTGTGGTTAATTTAAATTTTTTTACGAATCGCTGGCAGCATTTCATACAATGCATCACCTGGACATTGCGTCCCCGCACAGACAGTTCCGGCTTTTGATTCATTCGCTTCCTGATGACCGGAAATCGTCGGTAAATTCAGCCGCGTACTGGCGTGATAATTTTTCCCGTTCGGGTTTAGCCCAAGTTGCGTACACTTCATTGAAAGCAATGTTTGCAGGCTTTCGATCATTTTTTCACTCGGCTTATTGGAAGAATAATTTCCGAGCAGTGCAATCCCAAGCGTCCCTGTATTCGCACAGCTAAAATGCGTGCCGAGTGATTTATCTCCACCCGCTTTGCCTTCGTAAATGACGCCGTTCGAGTCAATCAAATAATGGTAGCCGAGGTCGCGCCAGCCATTCGTGACGGCGTGAAAATTCCAGATACAACGCACCATCGCCGGAAAATCTTCAAACGAATTGTCGGTCGCCGTGTGATGAATGATGAGGTGTTTGACGGGTGAGTTCTGCGCTCTGATTTTCGGTGCAGTTGCTCCGTCAGGGCAAAACCAGGCATCACGCTTGACGATGCTTGACGGAGCCATTTCATCAAAAGATTTCGGAGTCGCACCGGGGCTGATAAATCGAAATTTCAGATTCTTCAAAATCGGAGCTGAATGCTTTTGCTCGCGCTCCAGTTCGACTTTGTATTGAATGAATTTACTGGTCGCAGGAAAGAAAAATAATCCAGCTTTGGTGCGCGGATCACCGTCGAGGCTGGAGGCTTGCCACTCGCTCCATTCGCCTTTGTTGATTGAGGATCGGACGCTAATGGTAAGTTTCGCTTGAGGATTTATCTCAGCTTGCCATTTGGCGGAAAGCGCGAGAAATGGTGACGGATCAGACAATGTGACAGGGAATGCTTCAGAAACTAACGAAGCAATTTCGGAATTATTTTCGATGCTTAATCCAACTGGTGAAACTTTCAGGTTGGATTGTTCAGCCGTGGAAATTCCTTTGGAAAAGTCAAAAATTAATTCTTCTTGTCGAAGTGTTGGAGGTTGATTGATTTCGACCGATGGCGCGAGAGCAATTTCTTTTTCCACAGGTTTTGTTGTTTCCGGTTGACGATTGCACCCGCTCAATAAAACCAGTCCGAACACCAATCCAAAAAAAGTTTTTGACATAACCGATGAAATATAAAGCAGGCTCTGGCAGGCAGCAAATAATTTTCATTGACGTAAGTACGAAAGTGCATAGACTTTGGTGCGCCAGCATCTTGCTGGCGAGGTTTGGTCAGAGGCGCACGATGTGCCAGCAAGATGCTGGCACACTAAAAACTGACCTGTATGATTGGAGACAGATTATGAATTATCCACTGGAATTTTCCTTCAAATTGTTGGCACTCTCTTCTCAGATTTATGTTCGTGATCACACGGGGCGGCTGACCTGCTACGTCAAGCAGAAAATGTTCAAATTGAAAGAAGCCATCACAGTGTATGCCGATGAAGCGCAACAGCAACCGCTCTATAAAATTAATGCTGACCGCGTGATTGATTGGTCTGCGAAGTACAATTTTTCAGATGCACAAGGCAACCCCGAAGGTTCAATCAAGCGGCAGGGAATGCGTTCCTTGTGGAGTGCGCACTACGACATCAGTGTTGGCGAGACGCCTGTCTTTACAGTACGCGAAGCGAATCCGTGGATCAAAATTGTAGACGCGGTCATCGGCGAACTTCCAATTATTGGCATGTTCACCGGCTACTTATTTCATCCGGCGTACATCGTCACGCGCAACAACGGACAGGAAGTCATGCGGATCGAAAAGCAACCCGCGTTCTTCGAGGGAAAGTTCAAAATTGATCGTCTGGCAGAATTGAGCGAACAGGAAGAATTGTGCTGTGTGCTGGGATTGATGATGTTGGTTTTGTTGGAACGGGCGCGTGGGTAGAATTAGAATAGGAGGATTGCTCAGGTCGCACTTAATTTTCGCTGTCTATCGCGCTCAAGCATTGCGTCAATAATCTCAATCGGTGGTAAGTGAAAGGTTGTTAGTTTTATTTTTCCCAACGCCTCTGATAAATCAAGTAATTCATCTTCGGCAGCACTTTCTAAAATATTGAATAGTCGCAAGGTGAGAATGTTAAGTCGTCGCGTTTCTTTGATTGCGTTACTGTCATCCGATAAAAAGGCATCAGCATTTAGTTCAAGCACTAATGCGATGGCTTCAT
>JAYVZE010000055.1:0-12450 GCA_043783625.1 Blastocatellia bacterium
GCCTTATTCTCCCGCAAAAATCTTATCCACGCGCTGGCTCACTTCTTTCAAATATTTTTCATCGCCGCTGTTCAATTCCACCGTCAAATATCCGTTGTAGCCGATGTCGCCAATCGCTTTGCGGACTTCTTTCCAGTCAATACTACCTTCGCGTAAATTCACGAAGTTACGCGTTTTCGTATCGAAATCTTTTAGATGAAATTTGGCAATGCGCTTGCCGAGATGACGAATCCATTCCTGCGGATAACCGTACATCACAATATTACCGACATCAAAGTAAGCCTTTATCCACGGGCTTTTGAACTCATCTACATAACGAGCAAGTTCATAAGGTGTGAGCAAAAATTTGTTCCAGACCTCTTCGATGGCAATGACGACGTTCAGTTCTTTTGCTAAAGGAATTAGCTTTTTGATCTGCGGCACAGAACGTTCCCATGCTTGCGGAATTGTTGTCGTTGCGTCTACGACAGCCGGAACCAGCAGCACCGTGTCTGCGCCCCATAATTTTGCATTGCGCAAACTGGTTTCCATTCCTTTCATACTGGCAGCAACTTTAGTCGGATCGCTACTAGAAAGGGGATTGCTCCAATGCGCCATATTCATCACCGAATGAATACGGAGCTTGGCTTTATCGGCAGCTTCTTTGATGAGTTCGGCTTCTTTTTGGTCAGTGATGGTTTGTGCTTCCATCGCTTCGAATCCGCAATCAATGGCCAATTTGAAGCGATCAAGGTATGGCATTTCTTTCGGCAACATACTGATAAGTACGGCTTTTTTGAGCTGACCTACTTGGGCAAAATTATTTTTTGGCAGCATCGTGGCTGCGGCAGTTAACGCGGTAGTGGTGATGAATTCTCGTCGTTGCATATTTTTCTCCAGAAGAAGATTTTTCATCAGATTGTTTGTAATCGTGGTGAAATTTTCGGCAACTTCACGCGCCGATAAATGATGGCGAGGCTCAATTTTAAATTGATCGATTCCAGATGCAATTCTTCTTTCGCGTCCGTCAGAATTTCTAATTGCCAACGCTCTCCGCGCATCCGGCGATAAACATCAATTCGCACTGAGTCTTGTGAAACGAGAACATATTCTTTCAGGCTTTTGATTTGTTTATACGCCAGCAGCTTTTCCGAACGATCAATATTTTCAGTGCTTGGCGACGTGACTTCGATAATCAGGCGCGGTTGTTTTCGGTAATAAGGATCAGCATTGTTTCCATCACAAGCCACCATCACATCGGGATAGTAAAATGTTGATTCACTGGCTTGAACTTTCATATCAGAGATAAAAGGTTCGCACGGATCATCTGCTAAGTGATTATCAAGGAGATTATAAAAGTTACCGGCAATCCGATTATGCCGATCACTCGCCCCAGCCATCGCATAGACTACACCGTCAAGATATTCGTGCTTCACTAAACTGATATTTTCACCTTCCAGATATTCTGAAACGCTAATGAATTCAGCTTGTTTTTGTGCTAATCCCATAATTTAATCCTTACCACGCCAGATGATATGCGTAAAGTGTTGGTGGTTGTCCGATCAATTGGATGTCAAATTTTAATGACGGCTCAACTTTGGTACTGGCACTGTGAATACGAAAAGAAATTTGCCAGCCTTCGTCGCAGGTCAGGATAATTGTATTCGTCGAGTTCGGCTTGAAGGCAATTTCAATAATTCTAGTTGGCAATTTCAGCCGACTGACCTTAAACCCGGATTTAATTTGTTTAGCGGGCTGGTTGAGTGTTCCGTGTAAATTGAAGCCATAAATTTCACTTTTATTTCGACCTTTGATGACTTTATAAAAATCACGTACTCCAATTAAATAGCCCAACAAACGTGCCGGAACAGTTTGAGGATTTTGTTGATCGAGCGCGAGCAATTCTTGCCGAAAGGCTTCTAAGACAGGGACGTAAAATCTAGCATCTTTCTGTTTGACGTTGCGCCATAGTTCACCATTTTTTTTCAATCTGACAAGCTCTTCAAAAATAGGAATGATTGTTTTGAAATATGGTTCGCTGCAACTGAATCCTAACCAATCCTGACCAAAATTAATGGTAGAAGAAAGACGCGAATGCTTCACGGCTTTATGATTATTTTTCGCCGAGATGCCAATTTCCCAATTTTGCGTGGAGCGAATAAATAATACATCGCGCACATCGCCGCTGATCCCTTGAGCATCCGGCACAATTTTTAAAGTCAAAATATCTTTTTCAGAATTGGGATGAATGAGGCGAGGTTCAAGTTCGATGATGTGCCTTACCGCTGAGGATGCGGCTTGAGAATATCTGGATTGTTCTTGCGAAGAGAACGAAGCAAAACAATTTTTCGCTGTCTGAAAGGCTTGATCTTTTTCTAAATGAATTTGATGAGTGCTCGCAAGAATTCCTGCTGCCTGCTCAAACAAGGCGTATTCAAAAGCTTTACCTGCTTCTGTTTGTGTTGGCATTTGACACCTTAATCAAGCGGATAATCTTCACTGAAAATTAAGACTTCTTTTGAAATTTTGTCAGCACTCATACCATACTTCCAGTTGGGCGTGAGTATTTTTAGTCCTTGATATAAATCTCTAATTTCAGCGC
The DNA here is from genome assembly GCA_043783625.1 of Blastocatellia bacterium. Classification (GTDB taxonomy): domain Bacteria; phylum Acidobacteriota; class Blastocatellia; order RBC074; family RBC074; genus JAFDVL01. Next base: position 2,582 of record JAYVZE010000055.1, read on the forward strand.
AATCGTTGTACGACATAATCCATTGCCGCCGTTTTCTTAATAAATTTGCTAATTTTTCATGATCGAATTCTTTATGCGCATCGCCTTTTTTTCCATACAACGAACTTTTGATGAGATAGGGCGGGTCTAAATAGGCAAACATGTTTGGATGAGCGGCGAGCGATTTTTCAAAATCTCCCTGCTGAACTTTGATGTTCGGGTTATAAAAATTTCGGATGCGCTCAATCGAAGTTTCTGTAAATCTTGGATGGTCGGGCGACATTCCGCCTGACAAAGTTGCTCCCGAAAAAGACGAGCGATTCAGCACATAATAGACTGCGGCTCTTTCAATTTTAGAGCGAAAATCAGTTTGCGTTTTTTGCAGCTCATAAAAATTTTCTTTGGGCAATGGAAAATATTTTTCTACCTCGTCAGCTAATTCCTTCGGTTGATTTCTCAAGCATTGCCAGAACTCGACTAATGGTGAAAAAACATCGTAGCCATAGACTTTTGAACCCCGTGCCGCCACGTGGAGTTCTATCGAACCGCCTCCAAAAAATGGTGACAGCATTTCCTCAAACTGACGAGGAAAAAAGCGAGTGATGAATTCAACTCCTCTCGTTTTTCCGCCGGGATAACGCAGCGGAGATCGCTTAGAATAAATGGTGGAAAGGGCTTCGCCTGTGTAGCGATATGAAATTAAGGTCGGAACAGTGGCGCCCAGTCCGTGAGAATTAAAGTCCAGAAATAATTGTTTTTTTTCCATACGGACACCTTGCCAAAACTCATTTTTGAAACCTGATCGTAGGGCGAAAAGCTGCGTTTAGCAAGCTCTCTATGACTGGCTCAAAACCGATCAAATCGTACTACCGCATCAGGATCGCCCTCCAAATGCAGCGTGTCAACAAATCGAACATTGTGCGATTCTGTCGTCATTAACAAAGATTCGGTGCGTGTTCCACTGCCGAAAAATCTGACGCCGCGCAGCATTCCATCCGTGACTCCGCAGGCGGCAAAAATTATTTTTCTGCCCGGCGCTAACTCGTTCGTATCGTACACGCGCGAAGGATCATTGATGCCCATCGCTTTCATGCGGTCTACGATGTCATCGGCAATGCGGGCGCGGTCTTCGGGCTGTTCCATTTGCTCTTTCGTCAGGAAACGCGCCTGAATTTCTCCATTCAGGCATTTCATCGCAGCGGCAGTAATAACACCTTCGGGGCCGCCTCCAATGCCCATCACGGCGTGGACGCCGGAGCCTCCGACAGCGGCAGAAATTCCGGCTGAAAGATCCCCATCAGAAATTAAGCGAATGCGCGCACCGGCGGCTTTGATGTCCTGCACCAATTTTTCGTGGCGTGGACGATCCATCACAACAATGACTAAATCTTCGACATCACGATTCAAACGACGCGCAATCGCTTTCAGGTTATCTTTCACCGGAGCATCGATGTCTACCGCGCCTTTGGCTCCCGGCCCGACAATTAATTTATTCATGTAAATGTCGGGCGCATGAAGAAGTCCTCCCCGTTCCGCTGCCGCCAAAACCGCGATGGCATTCGGCGCTCCGGTCGCGCAGAGGTTCGTGCCTTCCAGCGGATCAACGGCGATGTCAACTTCGGGGTAGGGAATATCTGTTTGATCTTCGTGAATGCCAATGCCGAGATGTTCGCCGATATACAACATCGGAGCTTCGTCGCGTTCGCCTTCGCCAATCACGATGCGACCCCGCATTGGAATCATGTCCATTTCGGAACGCATTTTTTCAACGGCTACCTGATCTGAATATTTGCGCTCTCCGCGTCCCATCGTCCGGGCGGCTTCGATAGCCGCCATTTCGACGACACGCAGAAAATTGTAGACCAGATTTTGTTCGCGACGACGTTCGATTCCGAGTGAGTCCATAATGTTTTTCACCTGTCAAAAAAATATTTCCGTTTTTCCAGACCCGAAATTATGTTCTGAAACAAGTCGTAAAATAGTGCGAGCAATTTTTTCGCCACCAGCCTCAGAAGGTTCTATTTCATTGGCATAATCTGTAGGTTCATTACAGACAAGCCGTAAGTCTATCAACGGCAAGCCAGCTAAAAATGCCTGTTTGATAATTATATCGTTGAAAGAAGCGAGTGCCGCTACGGTTATTTTTTGTGCGAAGGCTTCGGGGATTTGGGGGTAATAAATTGTGCAAACGGCGGTTGGTTTTTTGAGACGTAATACTGCTTCCAACATTCGGCAGTAATGAAACTCAAAGGTGGAAGAATAGCCTGCCAATTTATCGAATACTTCTGCGCTGGAAGAAACTTTCATCTGCAAAACATCGGCGTTTAAAATGGCATCGTTGCCGCCAACGCTGATAATCAAATGCGTTGTATCATCAGGTAATTCAAAAGTTTGCTTCCGTACATTTTCAACGACACTGCCATCAACGGCGCGGAGTGTTACTTTCCAGTTTTCAGGAGTTTGCTGACGGAGATGAGCAATGACATCCAGCCCTCCACCCACGTAGGCTTTATTATCTAAAATTGAATCGCCAAGTAAGACAAGATGGTTCATATTTTAAGTTGGTAAAAAATCCGCCAAGCTCCAACGGAGCGAAATATAATAGCCCGGGGTGCAACCCCGGGTAAGATTCAGAAAATCATATTAGCCCTGAAGGGGCGGCATAAATAATCGGTGATTATCTCGCCCTTTCAGGGCTTGCGCAAAAATTGCAATACTACCCGGGGTTGCACCCCGGGCTATTATATTTCGTCCCGTTGGGACTTGATTCGGAAGATTATTTTCCGATAGGAGTTCGTTATCTGAAAACTTATTTTTTATGCTTTGAAGTCTAACCCGAATTCGCTAATTTTTCTTCCGCTTCTTTCTCTGCCAAATGCGGCACAAAGCATTGTCTACAGCGGGCTTCGTACGAACCTGCTGCACCGACGACGACGCGTTCCTGGCTGGCGATCAGGCGTTGCGTATAAGTTGCGGCGTGACCGCATTGCATACATATCGCGCGGGTTTTCGTCACGTCCTCGGCGATAGCCATCAGGAGCGGCATCGGCTCAAACGGTTTGCCAAGATAATCCATATCGAGTCCGGCGATGATGACGCGTTTGCCGTCGTGGGCTAATTGATTGGCGACTTCGACGAGGGCTTGATCGAAAAATTGTCCTTCGTCAATGCCGACGACTTCGGTGTCTTCGGAAGTGCCTTCGATAATTTCCTGCGCAGTTTTCACGGCGAAGGATTCGATCTTTCGCTCGGCATGTGAAACGATATGGCTTTCGGAATAACGATCATCAATGGCGGGTTTGAAAATTTGTACTTTTTGTTTGGCGATTTGAGCGCGGCGCATGCGGCGAATTAATTCTTCGCTTTTGCCGCTGAACATCGAACCGACAATCACTTCAATCCAACCTGTATTTGGGGAATAATGCTCCACTTCGGATAGAACCTTTCAATAAAAATTTATTCGGGAAAAATTAAGTACACCAATATTTCGGAGAACGCAATCAATGTCAATGAAAGAAAATATTCAAATCATCAAGGTCGCTGATGCGGCTGCTCTGGCGCAGACTGCCGCCGAATATTTTGCCCGCGCCGCCGCAGAAAATATCGCTCAAGCGGGACGCTTTACCGTTGCACTTTCAGGCGGCTCGACGCCGAAAGCCATGTTTGCACTGCTGGCGGCAGAACCGTTTGTCAGCCGGATTGACTGGGCGAAAATCTATTTTTTCTGGGGTGATGAACGCTGCGTCCCGCCCGATCATCCCGACAGTAATTATCGCATGACTGCGGAAGCTTTATTGTCGAAGGTGGGAGTTCCTGAAAAAAATGTACTTCGGATGCACGGCGAATTAGAACCAGCGGAAGCTGCGCAGCGATATTCTGAAATGCTGCTTGATTTTTTTCAGGCAGCTCCGGTTTTTGATTTGGTCTTTTTAGGAATGGGAGCCGATGGACATACCGCTTCGTTGTTTCCAGGGACGAGTGCCTTGCACACGGAAGCGAACAAAATAGCGGTGGAAAACTATGTGGAAAAGTTGAAAGCTACTCGTTTGACACTGACAGCCGGGACGATCAATGCGGCGCAAGACCTGGTTTTTTTAGTCGCCGGAGCTGACAAGGCTGCGGCTCTGCGAAGTGTTCTCGAAGGTGAGTATTTACCTGAAATATTTCCCAGCCAATTGATTCAGCCAAAGAACGCAACGTTAAAATGGATGATTGACGAAGCGGCTGCCGGCGGCATTTGACTGAAGCGCAGTCGTTCCAGTCAAGGACTGACAACTTTTGTCAGCTCAACTTTGTCCATTCTATGATAAATTAAGCTTGGTTTGGTTCCTCGCCAAATGGTTCTTCTTCAGCGCAACCCGGCTTTTTTTACAACTGCCTATCTTTCCGGCAGCACGATTCAATGAAATTAATCAAAGATAAGAAAATTATCATTTCTGTAGTTGCGGTCGCCGTTGGACTCCTCTTGAATTTTTTCCCCGTCCCGTTGATGGGTGATTTCAAGCTGTATTTAGGAGGGATTGCCACGCTGATTGTAGCGGTCGAATGTGGTGCATATTTCGGAATGGTGGTCGCAGTTCTGGTCAGCGGGGAAGTGAGTCTGTTCAGTCCTTATTATCTCGCCGTTCTTTTTGGAGTTGGTGAAGCCGGCGTGATCGGTGTGCTGGTCAAAAAGAAACTCCATCCAATGCTGGCTTCGATTATTTACTGGGGAGTCGTCGTCGTTCCGGTAATTTTTCTGTGGTTTACCTCAGGGCGTTTGATTGGCGGAGAAGCCTTTCTGGAGAATTTGATTCAAGGGCCGGTCAATGGAGTTCTGAATATCTGGTTGGCAGAAGTCTTATTGATGATTCTTCCCCTTAAAAAAATAATTGAAGACGCTGACCGAAAACATGTCACGCTCTCCTTGCGTCAACAAATCTGGCGGACACTGGTTTTCATCTGCGTCATCCCATTGTTGACGATGATCATTATTAATGGCTATCGCCAATCCCGGTATCAGGAAAAGCAGGCGGCTCAGCGTCTGGATGAAATGTCAAGGATGATACAGCACAGTCTGGATAGTGAAATCATCAAATATCAACAAGCCGTGTTAGTGCTGGGGCAAACGCTGGAGAAAACTCACAGCTTTGGGCAGGCTGAAATTAATGACCGGGCTGATGATTTGAATCGCACCTATCAATCGTTTTCTTTGATTTCAGTCGCTAATCTGCAAGGCGAAGTCATTGCTTCACGGGAGCCGAAGGATGATGGAACCGGGGTCAACGTCGGAGGCTTTACTTTTTCTTCGGTGGCAGATCGTCCTTATTTTCGACAAACGGTAAAAGCCAAAAAAGCCGTGATCTCTGAAGTTTTTTTAGGCCGGGTTTCCAAAGCCCCGGTGGTGGTTGTCACCAGCCCGGTTTATCAAAATGGCGAATTATGGACGGTGCTTTCCGCCTCAATAGATTTGATGAAATTGCAGGAAAGCGCCATCAAAAAAGATGAGTTTGAAGGATTGGGAGTTATCGTTTCTGATCGTCAAGGGCGTGTGATTACGACCTCGCTTCAATCGTATCAGCCGCTGCAATCATTGCGCGAAACTCCTTTAATGGAACATTCCAGAGAGTCCGGGCAGGATGGCACATTTACCTATACAACTTCAACGCAACAGCAAATCCTGGCGAGTCACAATCAATCCGCGCTGACCGGCTGGACAGTTTTTGTACAGGAACCAAAATCCATTATCCGGCAGGAAGTTACGAAATATTATTTAACCAATCTGGTGTGGTTGATCGTTCTCTCGGTGCTGGCAGGATTGCTGGCTCGGGTGCTGGCGGGAGCTGTGACCAGACCGTTGGAACATTTAGTTGAAAACATCAGACGGTTTAATGATTCCGGTCAACTGACCACCTCACAATCTGGTCACTTGAAGGCCTTGCAGGAAAAGGCTCCCGCTGAATTACGACAGCTCGTCAAAGATTTTAGTGAGATGGAAGAGAAACTGGAAACGTCTACTTTTCGATTAAAGGATTCGTTGCAGGAGCGCGAAGCTTTGAATCAGCAGTTGCGCGGATTGTTATCCGATTTGGATCGCAAAGTTCAGGAACGCACTTCTGAACTGGCCGCCGCCACCGCCAAAGCCGAGGAAGCAAGTCGTGCCAAGAGTGAGTTTCTGGCCAACATGAGCCACGAAATTCGGACTCCGATGAATGGTGTCATCGGCATGACTTCGTTATTGCTGGATACAGAATTAGACGAAGAACAACGCGATTATGCGGAAACTGTCAAAACTTCGGCTCATTTGTTATTGGAAATCATTAATGACATTCTTGATTTTTCAAAAGTTGAGGCGGGGAAAATGCGCCTTGAAACCGTTCCCTTCAATCTGCGTGCCGTCGTTGAAGAAGTCGTAGATTTGTTGGCTGAGCAAGCTCAATCGAAGGGATTGGAATTCGTGACGCATATTGCTCAGAATACCCCGCTTAATTTATTAGGCGATCCCTCGCGGATTCGCCAGATACTGATTAACCTTGTCGGTAATGCCATTAAATTTACAGCGCAGGGGCAGATCGTTCTGAAACTGGAGTTGGGGGTAAAATACGAAGGAATGAACTCGTGCCTGCTCCGTGTGTCCGTGATAGATACGGGGATCGGTATTGAACCTGAAATCAGCGCAAAATTGTTCCATTCCTTTACGCAGGCTGACGGTTCAACGACGAGGAAATTTGGTGGAACTGGCTTAGGTCTGGCGATTTCTAAACAGTTGGTCGAAATGATGGGAGGCACGATTGGTGTCGAAAGTGAAGCAGGTGTCGGCAGCAATTTCAAATTTAGCTTACGGCTCCAACTTCAAGAGAATCAGTTACCGTCCGAAACTGAAGTGTTACCAAGCCTTCGCGTCTTGATTGTGGACGATAATTCTGCCAGTCGTCAGGGCTTGCAACAGCTCATGCTCAGCCATCAAATAGATTCAGAAATGGCAGAAAGCGGACAGCAAGCGTTATTATTATTAAGGCAGGCCGTTACATCAGGAAATCCTTTTAATCTGGTTTTGACTGATTTGCACATGCCGATAGTAGATGGCGTGAGCTTGATTAATAAAATTAATGAAGACACAAATCTGGAAACAATACGCAGCTTTTTGATGGTCGGACGGCAGGATCGAGCCTTAGCCGAATTATCCGGCGCTGAATATATTTTTAAACCAGTTCGTGCCAGCAGACTGACAGAATTAGTGATGCGACCTCTTCCGCCTGATGGCTTCCGCAAAAATAAACTCAACCTCAATGTTGTGTGGAAGGGAAGAGTGCTGATCGTTGATGACAATATTATTAATCAGAAAATGCTCACACGGTTGTTGGAACAGCGCGGTTACCAGGCTGATTATGTGTCTAGTGGCAAGGAAGCGTTGGCAGTAAATCAACTGGATTTATATGATCTGATTTTGATAGATACTCAGATGCCCGAAGCTGACGGATATGAAACTGTTTCACTGCTGCGGGAAAAATATGGGACACAACCGGCTCCGCCAATGTTTTTGATGCTGACGGAGGATGAACAACTGGATCGCAAACGTGCCCTGGAATTAGGCATCAAAGAGCACTTTACGAAAAATATCAGTGATACCGAGCTGCTGAAATTAGTGACAAAAGCCATCCCGCTCAAGAATTCTGCCGGAGCGAAAAGGTAAGCTATTTAGCTTGCAATCGCTTCCGGTGGATACCAGATGTATTCCAGCGCAATCCCTTGCGCACCATTCGTATAAAAGGAAATCGTCTCGTCGCGGTGTTTTTGAAGCGGGCGATTTTCGGCGGCGGCAGCCTTCTCCAGTTCGTTCAACTCCTCAACTTTGATGGCAAAATGGGTTGGATGATGAGACCCTGGACCAAGTAAGGCAATACCTACGCCGCTGGTGTCCCGCACCATTCCCCAATCCTCAAAACAGGCTTCAACGGTAAAACCGAGCGCGTGATATTTCGCTACATCTTCGGCGACGTTCAGAGATTTAATGGCGACGTGATCGAATCGCGGCATGCGTGACCTCCAGAAGGGTTGAAATTATCCGAATACAAGCTTAACTGTAAGCTTGCGCCGCACAAGTTTCAACCCGGAGTCTGCGTTTACCTTTCGAGGGAATCAATTGACAGGCAATATGGCGATTCGTTTTCCCAGAATTCTTCGCTGTCAATCAGGTTTTGCGCGAGAGATTCAACTTTGCCGCAACGACGACAGGCGTACACCGTTTCACGCCAGAGCGAGCCTTCTTCAATAAACATTGAGGATTGCTCCACGTAAGAGCAACTAAAGATAAGATCAAATAATCGGGCGGAAAAACGCTTGATTACCATGGAAAACTCCGTGAGGTAGAGGGGCACATTATCGGGTCGTTTAAAATGACGGACTGCGATCATAATCAATTCAAGATGCCGCGTCCAGTCATTAATTTGGTGTCAAAGAATTTTTCTTTCAAGGCAGGGGCTGCAAGATCAATTATCAGGAAAAGTATGGCGAATTTATTGCTTAACTTATAGCTTTTCAGTGGAGAAAAAATGGTGTGTATTTTTCCTGAGAGCGAGAAACGATGGGAGGCGTGAACTGTGAGTTCGCACGGATTTGTGAAGGTGCGAACTAACAGTTCACGCTACCTTCAGTTAAATATATTTCGATTATTTACTTTACGCTCTTGACACCTATCGTAATAAATATATTATGTTCTGCACCATTTCAAAAAACAATTTGTTGCCAGTAAATTGTAGTCAGTTTTGAGACGGATTCATTTTTATATCACCGTAGTCATTGCAGGATTGTGCGAACAGGATCCCTTGATGCTTTCGTTAGAACGAACGAAAACTTCGTCGCCGTTATCTATACTTGATCCGCTAAATCTAGTGTGCAACGTGCAACGAATACCGCTCGGTCATTACCCTGGGGATCGTCATCCGTCAGAAAATTCAATCCATTCGCAGAAAGTTTTTCTGGTCAGGCGCAGTGTGCCTGCCTTCATCCATTGTCAGAAATTCAGGAGATTGCTATGCCTTTTTCATTGCGTAAATTAACTAAACTTCAGCTTCTCGCCGTCAGTTTGTTGCTGCTTACTGCCATCACCGGACTGGCGACGACCGGACACTGGTTGGCGAAATTGAAGAGCAACCACGCAGGTGCAGTACCTGCGCTTGCTACAGTTGCGCAAACCAAACAAACCGCGCCAAAACTCGAAGTGGAACTTGTGGCGTTAACCCCCACAGGCTTTGATCCAGAAAAAATATCACGTCCGAAAGGGGCATTTTTATTGGTGATCCAAAATCGTGCAGGAGTGAATGAACTCGCCTTTCAATTTGATAAAGATGTCGGGACAAAACTCAAAGATGTAAAGGTCGCACCCAAAAAAGCTTCATGGTCTGATGTCGTTGATCTCAACCCTGGCACTTACAAAATGACGGAACTGACACATCCAGAATGGTCACTCGAAATTACGATTACACCTCCAGTCAAATAATGGGGTGATACCGAATTACTAAAACGAAAACGTATTCATTTTGCTACAAGGAACCTTATGTTGAATTTGCTCATTGCCTCATCACTACGTCTGAAAATTGGCTATGCTTTGCTCGTCATTAGTTTGACTTCTTTGTGTTACTCGTTGGCTTTTGCGCAAGCATCAACGGCAGGTGGTTGGACACCGCCAGGCATCGCCCCCGGCGCACCTGCTGGCTCTTATCCACTCAGCGGCATTGAGCAAATTAACCCCTTCAATGGTGGAATGAATGCCAGTATTCCTTTACTGCAAGTAGGTGGACGCGGCGAAGCTGGCTATAGAACCTGTTTGCAGTTAGGCGATTCTGCGCAGAATTAACCGAATCGCGCAAATCCGAATCTTCGCTTCGCTCGTTCTGAGTAATCCTTCGCAA
>JAYVZE010000056.1:0-10022 GCA_043783625.1 Blastocatellia bacterium
AAGAAGACGCCCTTACTGCGTGCGGGCTTCTGCATTTTCAATTCCAAAAATAATTCATGAAACTAAGAATAAAAGGCAATACGATTCGATTACGATTAACCCAAAGCGAAGTCGCTACAATTGGCGATGGCGGCAGTGTGAAAGAGACGACGATTTTCAGCCCGACTTCGCAATTTGAATACGAAGTGCAGGCGCGTGAAGTCGCGGCGGTAGAATCTGAATACCAAAATAACCGGATGCTAATTTCTATTCCTAATGAGACTGCGAGAGCCTGGGCTGTGAGCAACGATGTCGGCATCGAAGCCGAACAACAGTCACTAAAAATCATCATCGAAAAAGATTTCGCTTGCCTTAGTCCGCGCGGTGAAGAAGATTCTGATACATTCGAAAATCCGCTGAGCGGGCAATTAAAATGCTGAAATTATAAGCACAAAAAGCACAAAAGATACAAAAATAATTCCGTGCTTTCTGTGGTTAATTTTATGAGTAAAGCCAACGCACAACCTCCCGAAAATTTCACTGGCATTGAACTAAAAAGTCCAAGTGAATCCGCTGGCGGAATTCCTGCGGTTATTTCTTCGCTCAAACATGCCTTCGGGGAAATGGGCGTAGCGCGCAGCCTCTCTACTCTCAATCAGATGAATCAAAAAGGCGGCTTTGATTGTATGAGCTGCGCGTGGCCTGATCCTGACGGCGAGCGTTCGCACCTTGCGGAATACTGCGAAAACGGCGCGAAGGCGGTAGCGGATGAAGCGACTACGAAAAAAATTACGCCGGAATTTTTTGCGCAGCACAGCGTCGCGGAACTTTCGCAGCAATCAGACTTTTGGCTCAATCAACAAGGGCGTTTGACGCATCCGATGATTCTGAAAAAAGGCGCGACGCATTACGAAGCGATTGCGTGGGATGAGGCTTTTGCGTTGATCGCCGAAGAACTCAACGCACTGGATTCGCCGGACGAAGCTCTGTTTTATACGTCAGGAAGAACCAGCAACGAAGCCGCTTTTTTATATCAACTTTTTGTGCGAATGTTCGGGACAAATAATTTGCCGGACTGCTCAAATATGTGCCATGAATCCAGCGGTACGGCGTTGAGCGAAACCATCGGAATCGGTAAAGGTACGGTGACGCTCGAAGATTTTGAGAAAGCCGAAGCGATTATTGTCATCGGGCAAAACCCTGGCACCAATCATCCACGTATGCTAACTGCGTTACAGCAAGCCAAACGCAACGGCGCGAAAATAATTTCGATTAATCCGCTGCCTGAAGTCGGGTTGATGCGCTTCAAGCATCCGCAGGAAGTTTCAGGAATTATCGGGCAGGGAACTGCGCTCTCAGATTTGTTTTTGCAAGTTCGCATCAACGGCGATGTCGCTTTGCTCAAAGGCCTGATGAAAGGCCTGCTTGAGATTGATGCGATTGATCCTGAATTTGTGTACGCGAAGACCACAGGATTTATTCAATTTACTGAAGCTCTCAACAATATTTCATGGGAAGAAATTACTGAAAATAGCGGCGTTTCGGAAATCGAAATTCAACAGGCTGTGAATATCCTGTGCAAATCGAAAGCGACGATTACGTGTTGGGCGATGGGCTTGACGCAGCATAAAAACGCCGTCGCGACGATTCAGGAAATTGTGAATCTGGCGTTGCTACAAGGAAATATCGGCAAGCCGGGCGCGGGGTTGTGTCCGGTACGCGGTCACAGCAATGTGCAAGGCGACCGGACGATGGGCATTTGGGAAAAGCCGCCGCCTGAATTTCTGGACGCGCTGGCGCGTGAATTTAAATTTGAACCGCCACGTCACCATGGATTCGATACGGTCGAAGCGATCAAGGCGATGCACGATGGACGCGCAAAAGTTTTCTTTGCGATGGGCGGAAATTTTTTGTCAGCAACACCCGATACAGAATTCACGGCAAAGGCTTTGCGGCGATGTAAATTGACGGCGCATGTTTCGACCAAGCTCAATCGTTCGCATTTGATTACGGGCGAACAGGCGTTGATTTTGCCGTGTCTGGGTCGGACTGAAATTGATATGCAATCGAGTGGCGCGCAATTCGTCAGCACTGAAAATTCAATGGGTGTTGTGCAAAGTTCGCAGGGCAAAAATCCTCCAGCTTCAAAGCAATTGCTGAGCGAGCCAATGATTGTAGCGAAGCTCGCGGAAGTGACACTGGGTGCGCCAGCATCCTGCTGGCGTGAATTTTCCGATGATTACGACAAGATTCGTGAAGCGATTGAAGCTACGGTTCCAGGCTTCGAAAATTACAATTCTCGCGTGCGGAAAGGCGGTGGCTTTTATTTGCCGAATGCGCCGCGCGAAGGCAGATTTACTACGCCAGATGGCAAAGCTCATTTCACGATTCATCCGATTCCAAAACACGAATTAAATGACGGTGAATTGGTGATGATGACGATTCGTAGCCACGACCAATTCAATACGACGATTTATGGCTTGGATGATCGTTATCGCGGAATCTTCAACGAACGTCGCGTCGTGATGATGAATCAAACTGATATTCATGAATTGAATTGTGCGGCTGGCGACGTGGTAGATTTAGTCGGAATTTTCAACGGCGAAACGCGCATTGCCCACAAATTTATTATCGTAGCTTATGACATCCCGCGTAAATGTTGCGCGACCTATTTTCCCGAAGCGAATGTGTTAGTGCCGATTGATAGCGTGGCAGAGAAGAGTAATACGCCGGTGTCGAAATACGTGCTAATTCGGCTGTCTCGTACGTCATAATCAAAAAATTATTTATCCAGTTTGTTACGAACCTCTGTAATAAATTCTTGTATGCTAGTCGAGAAATGCTCCAACTCACCTGAAGTCTTGGCTTGTTGTTTTGCGAGATAATTGATTTGTTCTTGTGTTTTATCTATGTGCGCTTGGGTTCGCGCTTGCGCATCCGCCAGATCGTCAATCTTGAGGGTAATTCGATCAATATTATTTCTAGTTTCAGTTTGTGATTCTTTCAGAATCGAAATATCAGCGGCAAACTGCGCTTGATGGTCAAGTAGAAACTCAATTGCTCTTTCCATTTGTTCTTCTGTCATTTCACCATTCCTTTCACTTTTAGTGTAGTCTGGGTAGTTATTTAGCGCAACTATTCTCAACGATTGATTACTTCGCTCCGCATCGCAAAACCTCTTCGATCTACCGCCCGATCTGTCGCCAGAATCCCGTCCAGATGATCTATCTCGTGTTGGAATAATTCAGACAAATCATTGCGGAAAATAAGCGATTTTGCGGCGCCATGTTCGTTGGTGAAAGCTACTTTGATTTCGATGTGCCGTTTAACTTTAACCAATAAATTCGGGAGTGAAAAGCAATCATCCCACAGCTCAAACATTTCCTGACTGGCAGTTTTAATGACCGGATTAATGAGTGCAAAGCCGCCGTTGATGTTCGTGAAAATGATGCGCTGATGGAGGCCGATTTGCGGAGCAGCAATCGCACGTCCAAAACCCTGTACCGTACGAAAATTCGCTAATGTTTCGCTTAAATCCTGAATGATTTCCTGCGTCGTGTGCGAATGAATCTCCGTGACATTTTCCGACGGTTGCCAAAGTTGTTGATTGCCAAGTACTAATATTTCACGGATCGGCATAATAATCGTTTTTCCTGGAGCAAGCCCGTCATAAGTTTGACAGAGAAAAATAGCAAGCGTAAGTCATTCTATGAATTTTCTCAGGTTGAACTTTCAGCCTTGTGCATTCTTTCCATTGTCTCTTCGATTTAGGGCGGGTATGTCATAAAAAACAAGCCCGCCACTGAATTTTTAAGCAGGGCTTGACCCGGCTATTATGGATTACACGGATGGATTCCTTGTGGGCGACAATTGAGAAGGCAAATAAACTTCACGCCGGAAACATGAAAAAGGGAGCATAGATGCCCCCTTTTATTATTTGTAGATACTGGTTGCCTTAGTTCACGTTGACGCGCCAGTCAATAATGCGATGGGCGGAATTGCGGCACTCCCATACTGTCACGCTCACCGTATTAGATTTTTTCAGTAATTTCTTTTCGATCTGCTCCAGTTCTGTTTTGGAGATTTCCTGTCCATTCAGTAAAAATAAATTTAGGTAGTTTTTTCCGTGACTGATCTGTATCTGAAATTGTTCTGTTGTGGCTTCGTCGGTGCGCATGCGCAAAAAAATCTGCTTTGGCTTGCGCGTGTACCGGATGATCTTACCGGAAAACGAAGTTAGCTGGTCACGCGAACAGGGTAATCCAGGCGGGGGAGCTAACCGTTGTCGCGATGGTTTGGGGAAGGCCTTATTTTCCGTACTGGTAATGAGCAGTACCAACAGGCTTACGAGTAGTAAATATTTGTTAATGCAAGACACTTTTCCCATCTAATCCCCCTTATTCGACGTTACTTTTTTAAGCTGTCAGACCGCTCAATTGCTCAAGTTTTCCGGTGCTGTCGCCAATCTTTTCAGGCTTTGCGCCCAGGCATTCAAGCAATGACAAATACAAATTCGTGATTGGTCTACCACCTTTGTAAAGGATATGTTGTCCAGGCTTCAGGCTGCCATCGCCGCGTCCTGCCAATAAAATCGGCAAATCTTCGTGATTATGTTTGTTGCCGTCGCTGATGCCTGCGCCGTACACGATCATTGAGTGATCCAATAAATTTCCGTCGCCGTCTTTGGTGTCTTTGAGTTTCTGTAAATATTCCGCGAATAGTTTGACGTGGAAGACGTTGATCTGCGCGACTTTTTCAATCCATTCAGCATTGTTGCGATGATGTGTCAGCGGGTGATGCGGATCGGAAATTCCGATTTCAGGATACACCCGCATGCTGCCTTCACGTGCGAACATCAAGGTCGAAATGCGCGTCAGATCAGTCTGGAACGCAATCAGTTGCAAGTCACACATCAGCTTGGAATACTCGACAAACGTAATCGGAATTCCGGCTGGTTTTTCAATGCCCGGCGTGATTTGACGATTGTCTTTTTCCGCCGCCGCGATCCGTTGTTCGATTTCACGGATGGCATAAAGATATTCATCAATCTTACGTTTGTCATTGGCTCCGAGATTGGCCACCAGTTTTTTCGTGTCTGATTGGACGAGGTCGAGAATGCTCTTGCGATAATCAGCACGACGCGCACGGACTTCCGGCGACAAGCTTAAATCATCCGTGCCGAACAATCGCTCGAAGACCAAGCGCGGATTCACTTCCGGTGGGTTCGGAGTCGTTGGCGTGCGCCACGAAATACTGTTGGTATAAGCGCAGCTATAACCGGAATCGCAATTGCCGACGGTGCGCGAATCTTCACAGCCAAGTTCCAGCGAAGCAAAGCGAGTTTGTTTGCCGACGAGTTGCGCCGCAACTTGATCGGCGGAAACGCCACCCAGAATATCTGCGCCAGCAGTTTTTTTGCAGTGAACGCCTGAGAGGAAAGAGGCTCCGGCGCGTCCGTGATCTCCGGGGCCATCACCGAGTGCGTTCCCGTTGTTATCATCCAGTCCTGACAGCACAAAAAAATCTTCACGCAAAGATTCAAGTGGTTTCAGAATGCGGGTGAATTGATAATCCTTGCCAATTTCTTTTGGCTTCCACCAGTCCAGATTCACCATTCCATTGGGAACATAAATGAACGCGAGCCGCGCCGGAGCTTTCGTCGCAGCGGTCATTGCCGGAGTCATCGCATCCAGCATTGGCAACGCAAGGCTTGCGCCGACGCCTTTGAGGAATGTGCGACGCGCTAATTTTTTACGAGTGATGAACATCTTGATCTCCGATTATTTATAACGACTTCGCGGGAGCAAGCTCGTAATTTTTCAAGCTTCCTCTCCGCATTTGAAACGGCAAACTGTTGACGATTTCCAGCACCAGACTTGAAAACCGATAATTGTTGGCAGCGACGTTTGCTGCAATTTTTTTAACCGTCGGTTTATCGTACCGCTCAATGCCGCGTCCCAAACCGTATGTTAACAGTTTTTCCGTCAAACCTTGAGCAAAAGCGTCACGATCAGCTCTTAAAATTGTTCTGAGTTCTGCCGGCCCGTTGAATTTTCGACCGTCAGGTAAGACGCCAGAATCATCAATCGGGAGGTTGCCATCCTTCGCGCGATAGACGCCAATCGCATCAAATTTTTCCAATCCAAAGCCCAGCGGATCTAGCCGTGAGTGACACGACGCACAGGTTGGATTTTTGCGATGCTCTTCTAATTGCTGGCGTACGGTTAAGGTAGAGCCGATTTTAGATTCATCCAGATTCGGAACATCGGGCGGCGGCGGCGGCGGCGGCGCATTCAGAATATTATCCAGAATCCATTTGCCGCGCAGCACTGGCGAAGTTCGTGTTGTGTAAGACGAAACTGTCAGGACGCTGGCTTGCGTGATGATGCCTCCGCGCTGTGCATTTTCAGCAAAGGCGACTTTGCGGAACTCAGGACCTTTAACATTTGGAATGTCGTAAAGTTTAGCGAGCCGTTCATTCAGGAACGAGTATTTTCCATCAATAAAATCAACGATGCTGCGGTCTTCGCGGATGATGCTGGAAAAAAACATTTCGGTTTCGCGCCGGATAGACATTTTCAAGTATTCATCAAATTCAGGGAATTTATCTTTATCCGGTTTGGCGGATTCAAGCTTGCGCAGCTCTAACCATTGCCCGCCGAAATTCTCTACCAAAGCCTGTGCTTTATCGTCTTTGAGCATTCGTGAAATCTGCGCTTGCAACATGGCAGGTTTACGCAAAACACCCTGATCTGCCGCTCGCATTAAATCATCGTCCGGCATGCTGCTCCACAAAAAATACGAAAGCCGCGCCGCCAGTTCATGCTGATTAATCGGGTAGCCGCTGTCATTGTTCGCCGTGCTTGAAGCAGGGCGATCCTGTTCCAGCCGAAACAGAAAATGCGGCGAAACGAGCATCGCCTGAATGGAAAGACAAACTCCTTCTTCAAACGAATCCCCGTTTTTTTGCGCGAGAGAAACCAGATTCGTGAGCTGTTCGACTTCAGCGGAACTGACGGGGCGACGATAGGCGTGTCGCGCCAGATTCGTGACGATTTTCACCGCACAGGACGATTGATGCGCACCATTTAAATGTCCGCAAATATAAATTTTCTTTTTGCTTTCTGCCGAGGCTCCAGACATTTGATTGTAAGGACCTCCGATGTCAGCCCGGCTGACGCGGACAGTATTAACAGGTGCTTTCTCTTTCAGTTTTTCTTCATATAATTTTCGGCGACGCTCATTGATTTCAGCAGAAACACCTTCACGTAATTTGAATTCCGGGATTGGCGGCGTAGCCTTGGTCGAAGGATTCGGTCCGTTGTAGCTTGCTGGCAAACCGTCATATAAATTAATCACAGAAGCCGCTACCCAATGTTCTCCGGCGGAAACTTTCGTGCGGAATTCAAGATTGTTGGAATCGAAATCCTGCTTGTTTTCGCTGAAGGACGCTCTGCCTTCGGGATCAAGTTCCAGTACCTGCATTTGCTTCCCGTCAATCCACAAAGCAAATTTGACGGCAGCGGAACCTGGCGGACGTTGCCCATTCAAAAAAAGCCGAAACGTATATTCGCCATCAACCGGAAAGCGATGCGTCAGATGCAGCGCATTTGGCAGGCTCAATCCGGTCACATCGTACTCGGTGAGCGGCACAAACGCCGGGGTGTTTTTTCGCCCCTGCCCGCGTCTTTCCACCATGGATGGCTTCATCTGCGGAGTTCCGTAAATTGCCGTCCGCGCAATTTTTTCTGCGGCGGTCAAATATTTTTCCATCAGCACCGGAGAAATCGAAAGCACGTCTCCGATGTTGTCGAAGCCGTAGCCGGAATCGTCCTGCGGAAAATCTTCGGCAGGATTAATGTCTACACCGAGCAAATCGCGGACAGTGTTGTTGTATTCCGCACGATTCAAACGACGCGCCGTAACGCGTCCGGGATCAGGTTTGACATTTTTATCCAGCCGCGCAAATTCACTTTCGAGGAAGCTCAGAAATGTTTTGACTTCAGTCGGACCAGGTTTCGGTGCGCCTTTGGGAGGCATTTCTCCGGTCTGAATTTTATGGACGACATGCTCCCAGGTTTCTCTGCCTTCTACCAAAGAAGA
Organism: Blastocatellia bacterium; assembly: GCA_043783625.1. Lineage (GTDB taxonomy): Bacteria > Acidobacteriota > Blastocatellia > RBC074 > RBC074 > JAFDVL01. The sequence continues at coordinate 8,083 of JAYVZE010000056.1, forward strand.
GGCAATTTGAAATTTTTCCAGATTTAACCCGCCGGATGGTTTTTTGGCGTTATGGCAGAAAACACAATTATCGGCGATGAACGGCACGACTGTCTTTTCAAACGAAGTCTGGCTCTGTGCATGTTGGGAGCTGAGCGGGAGCAAGACCGCAAAGGCTAACAACGGAATCGTGATGATGAGTAATCGTAATTTTGTTTTATTTCTCATACTTCAAACTGGTGCGCCAGCATCTTGCTGGCAAGGCTTTAACAAACAACGCCAGCAGGATGCTGGCGCACTAAATTTATCGTTCAATCAATTCCCGCAGCGGTCGCCAATAAATATTTTTCAGCGCAACCGGCCCGTGATCGCCTTGGATCATGATTGGATTCGCCGCCGCCTCCGCCAATTGCATTGCCGCCCGCGTGTCGCCTTCGACCTCGACATTCTTCTGAATGGTCATACCATTATGCACGACGCGGAGGAATTTTGCATTCGCTGTTTTCTTTCCGCTTGCATCAAAGCGTGGTGCGCGAAACCAGATGTGGTACGACTGCCATTCACCCGGACGACGCGAAGCGTTACGGCTTGGCGCGGCCCCCCCGACACCCATGTTATCAATCCAGCGATGATAGATGCCGCCGCAATCGGACGAAGTCATTTCTTCCGATGAACCCCAACTGTCAAAAATCTGCACTTCATAAAGACCGTGCAAATACACGCCGGAATTCGATCCCTTCGCCACCATGAATTCCAGATACAATTCAACGTCACCGAATTTTTGATCGGTGACAAGGTTGACCGTACGACCAGTACCATTGACGATGCGATCTCCGGGGACGGGTGCAGCGTTCAATCGCGTCGGGCCTAATAAACGTTCCCACGAAATCGCTGTCGTCGTAAACCATTCATTTTTCGCGGTCGGATTCATCCCGTGCCATCCTGACAAATCTTTGCCGTTGAGCAATGGCGTCCATCCGGTTTCAATCATAAACGGAGCATCCCCATGCGCTTCGCCATCACTGGTGATGCCGCGATTTTGGGCGACTGCGGGAATGAGAAAGAGAAGTAAGAAGAGTAATTTTTTCATTTGTTTTTTCTTGGTTTCTTAGTGATAAAGCGGGAATCTAACTTAGCTAGGTTAACTCTTAATTGTTTTACCCATCGCTCTCTTTCTATTAGCAACCGTTTTAAAGTAACTGAATTGGCAAGATTTTTCCTGGCTATGCCTTCAAAGTCTACAAACGAATCATCTGGAAAAAAGAGTAACCTTTTCAGGATTGTAAGCCGATCTGCTGGGGATTTTGCTTTGTCTAATCGTAACAGATCTTTACGCAGTTCGAAGGCTGGTAGTAATTTGTCAGCATATTCAGGAAATTCAGGTTCACGATAGGTTTTATAGTTGAAATACGAAGCAGCAACACTCAGCGGCTTACCGTCTTCAGAAACATTTTTCGAAAAGCTAGTCAAATTCGTAGAGGAAGTTTCTAGCCGAATTGTTTCGCTTGTTGCTGCTCTGGGCAAAATTTTTGCGGCTTGAGCGATGACTTTTAATTTAGTTCCTTGAGGATAATATTGTTCTAAATTTTCTTTAGACACTCCTAAACTAGAACAATCTGCACCTAATCCAATTTCAAAAACTTCAATACTTTGTGTGGATAGCTCAGGGAAATAAACTACTTCTTCAGCTTTGATTTTTAGTCCCCAGAATTTTTCATTACTATTGTTAATTTCCATCGGCCCAACAATACCAACCACAACACCAGTAAATATTCGTTCCTTCGAATCGAACGATTTTATCTGAGCAATGCCTAAACTGCATCCCAAGCAGGTTGAAGAAATAATCTGACTAAGGGAAAGTAGAAAAAGAAATACAGTTACATATTTTTTCATAAATGTGAATCAGGGGTTGAATAGACAGGCAAGCGGGGGGAACGAGTAGAATTGTTCTGTGAAAAATA
>JAYVZE010000057.1:0-19858 GCA_043783625.1 Blastocatellia bacterium
GTCACCTTCAAGATACAAGCTCAAGCTCTTGGCAAGCCCGGTCAACCGGACTGCAATATTTATTTCGCAACTCGACCCAGCCGTAAACGGGCTGGGCTATTAGAAAATGCTGCGTAAGGACTCGTCTATTTCTTATCTCAACGTTATTTTACTAAATATAAATCCCGCCCTGCCCGTTCCACAATCAACGTATCATCATCTTCGTAATCCTTTAAATCCAAAGTACGATAATCCAAATAGCCGAGGTTAATACGTTGGCAGGTGGCTTCATCCAGAGCCGTCGCCAGCGTAATTTTAAAGCGTGGGGCGATCTTGCCGTTCTCATCAATTCTGCTGCCGTAACTCACATGCGCAAGATGCGCGGCGACAGCTCTATTGTTACGGAGTTCTTCGTGTTCCTCCATTAGTTCAATGACTTTTTCCAGCGGATGATAGCCGTATTTTTCAATCGCGTGTCCATGTGTTTCGGAGACATGTTTTAGATGAGGCGCGTAAATAATTAACTCTCCGCCCGGTTCGATAATGGCTCCAATCCGATAGCTCGCTTTGCCTCCGACCCACATTTCATCGTAGTGATCGTCAAGCAGCGCGACGACGCGTTTGTATTGGCGATGCGAAAATTTAATGTGAACCTGACGACTGACTTCAGCGGCACGACGTAGGGCTTGCCGGACTTCTCCGATGAATAAACCATGCGTGCGTAAGTGGTCGTCTTCGGGCGCACGCGAACAAACAGAATTGATCGAAATAATCGGAGTCGGAATTAATTCGACAGCGGCTTCGATCATGTGACGCGTGGGAGTTTCAACGACTCCGATAGTTTTTTCGATGGTCACGAGTGCGCCCAGCCAATGCGTATTGTGTGTAAGTTCAGGGCCGGCGACGCCGGGGAAAAAATATTTCCCGCCGCCTGCAAATCCGGCAACTTCGTGCGGAACGGTGGCCCCAAAAATTAAAATGTAGTCGTAATTCCCCGGTGTGAGCAATTTATTCAAAGTGATCGGAATAGATTTATTCAACAATCCGCCCGTGATTTCGGTGACTCGTGTGGCGCTTAATTCTCCGAGGCTGATGAGGGCTTCGGGTGAATCCCATTCGTGGTCGAAAATATTTCCGACATTTTCGAGACCGTTCGGCATCCCGACTTTGGCGAGTTTTTCGGCTTCGGTCATCGGGACGTGCGTGCCTTGTGCGATTAATGCATCGAACGCCGCGACTGACTGTTCAGCCAGATATTTCGCTGCTGCCGGAAATAAAATGTGCGTATTATCATCGCGGGTTTTATCTGGAAGAATGGCGATGACACGCGCTCCGGTGGGGATTTTTGACAAGCCTTCGGTGACGATAGAAATTAATTCAGAGTCGGAAAGTTCTAATTCGGGCGCACCCTGACCAATCGTTAAAGCCGTATTTTCTGTGCTCATTGGTAATAAATCTCCGAAAAATTAAGAAAGCTAAACTTCATGAATTTGAATTCATTACTGTAATTGATGCTTGCTACAGTTGACAATATCGCTGCAAAAAAAAGAGAATTGCAGGCAACCTGACAAAAGATCAGGCATCTAAGAACGATTCATTGAGAAATATGCAAACAAAAATAATGCTCAACTAACCGAAAAAGATTGAGCCATCCAACCTGACTGAGCGTGCTAACAAGCAGTAAAAATAAATTTTGAAAAACTATTCTTCTGGAGGAGAATCACATGCGTAAGGTGTTTCTAGGTGTATGTTTACTTTTGGCTGTCACCCCACTGTTAGCCGATACAATTAAATTAAAAAATGGTGATCGGTTGACGGGGTCAATCATCAAGTCTGATGAAAAAACGATTGTCATCAAGACTGAGTACGCCGGCTTAGTCACGGTCAATTGGGAAGCTGTGGCGGATGTAGATTCAGCGCAACAGCTCAATGTCTTTTCAAAGAGCGGTCAGAAAATTGTCGGAACAGTCGCTTCAACGGAAGGCAAATTAGACGTTGCGACGAAAGACTCCGGCAAGGTTTCGTTAGCCAAAGCCGATGTTGTCACCATTCGCAATAATGATGAACAGGCAGCCTGGCAAAAGGAACAGGATCGTTATGCCAATCCCAGTGTTTTGGATTTGTGGAATGGCTCGGCAGATTTTGGGATTGCTTTCACCTCCGGTAATTCTTCCACTTCTACGACCACTGCCGGATTGGATTTAACGCGTGCGACGCGACGCGATAAAACAACGGTTTTTTATCGTCAGATTTCAGCTTCGGATCGCAACGTCACGCCCAGCAAAAAAATTGCCAATGCGAAGCGCGCCGGCGTTCAATACAATTTGAATCTCTCACCGCGTACTTATGTTTTCGGCTTTACTAACTTCGACTTTGATGAATTGCTGAAGCTTGATTTGCGCTTTGTCGCGGGCGGTGGATTCGGCTACAACGTGATCAAAAATGAACGCTCAAAATTTGATGTGTTCGGCGGTGTTTCTTACAACAAAGAAATTTTTGATACGACGCCGGCTCCGACCACATTGGTTCCGAAGCCAGTGTCTACGACGCTGACTCGTGATTCGATTGAAGGCTTGGTCGGTGAAGAGTGGAATTACAAACTGAATGGCAGAACTTCATTCTTTGAAAAAGCTGTGCTGTTTCCGAACTTCACTAAGGGCGGAGAATTTCGCTTGAATTTCGATGCAGGGATGGCAACAGCATTGACGAAATATATCAGTTGGAATCTGACGTACAGTAGCCGATATTTGAGCAATCCACCATTACCGGGAATCAAGAAGAACGATACCTTCCTGTCAACGGGAATTCGTTTCACGATTGCGAAATAAATCTTGTTCAGAGTTACGCGTTTACGCGTGCGCCGCCGACAGGCTGCGCCGACGCTCACACGCATAAATGCGTAACTCTGTACTTTAGTTCGGGCTGCCAAACCGGGCAATGATCGTGTTGCGAACCTGCTCAATGCTCTGTCCCTGCTCTATTTGCAAATTGTACGCCATCAACGCCTCGTCAATACAAGTGGAGCATCCAGCGGAGTGATCGTCCTCATAGCAACTGTGCAGGCTCTTGTGTCCGAAGCCTTTGTCGCAATAACAAAAGCAGGGGAGCTGTGCCAGCGTTGCCGGAATTTTTCTCGCTACCTGATAAGCTTTTTTAATTTGCTCGTTCGTGAATTTTTCCGGCGGTAAGGTCGGAGGCAACGGTTGTGGCAAGCTCTCAGCATTTTTGAAAAATGCTGGAAGGTCAGGCGTCGGTTTTGCGCTCGCTGTCGCAGCAGATGGCGAAGCGGAATGATGATGCGAAGAATCCGCAACGGTGGTCGGTTGTGGGGTTGATTGTTGTGTGCTGCTACAAGAACCGACCAAAAGCACAGTTAATAAAAGAATCAGTTTTTTCATCAGAGCCTTCCTATTTTTTGAGTGCCGCTTCAATCGCCTGCGTGATTTTTTCGCCTTCCGGTTTTTCTTTCGTATCGAAGCGGGCAATCACTTTTCCATTTTGATCCACTAAGAATTTATTGAAATTCCAGGTGATATTTCCGGCAAATTCGGGATTCGTTTCTTTGCTGGTCAGGAATTGATACAGCGGATGCATGTCATCGCCTTTGACTGAAATCTTGGCAAACAGTGGAAACGACACATTGAATTTTGTCTGGCAGAACGTTTTGATTTCTTCGTTCGTGCCGGGTTCCTGTCCCATAAAATTATTAGCAGGGAAACCGAGAATGACCAATCCCTGATCCTTATATTTCGTGTAAATCGCCTGCAATCCATCGTATTGCGGCGTGTATCCGCATTTACTGGCGACGTTGACGACTAAGGCGACTTTGCCTTTGTACGTGGAGAGTTTGACTTCCTGTCCATCAATATTTTTGACGGAAAATTCGTGAATAGATGTAGCCATATTGGTGGTGACAGTCGGCTCAAAATTTTTAGCGAGAAGAATTGAGCTGATAACAATTATTGATAAGCTCAGCAGAAGTAAAGTTTTTTTCATAATTCATTTTCAAACGTATTGCGCCGCTTATGCAAGTCGTTCGAGGTAGGCTCAGGAAAAAAGTAAAGAGAATTGTGCGCTACAACTAAAGTCTGACAATTTCATGGAACTTAGAGTTCACGACACTTGAATTGTGCTGGTGGTAAAATATAGCACTAAACTATTCTATTCGAATATTCAATGATTTTAAGATTGATCTCATCTCTGTTACAGGTAATTTATAGATGAACTCCAGGAATCTTCGCACATCTCTAACCGCGTTAGTGGTTGGATTTTTAATTTCTCCTTCGACCATTTTTGCACAAGTAGAACCGATTGTGGTCAACCGTACAGTTGGAGTCGTTGACCCGAAAGCTCCGGTAATTTTTGAGGACATTACGGCGAAAACGGCATTGGCGAATTTCAAGCACATCACAGGTGATGCAGAAGTGAATTACGTGATTGATTCACCTTCAGGTGGAGTCGCAATTTTTGATTATGACAATGATGGCAAGCCGGATATTTATTTGCTGAATGGTTCAACCATGAAGGCGATGCGCGGTGAGGAAAAAGCTCCGCGTGCTGCGCTCTATCACAATCTCGGCAATTTTAAATTTGAAGACGTGACCGACAAAGCCGGAGTTGCTAATGAAAGATGGGGCATGGGCGTCGCGGTTGGTGATTACGACAACGATGGACACGCGGATATTTTTGTCAGTAATTACGGTATCTCACGGCTCTATCATAACAACGGAAATGGTACGTTCACCGACGTAGCCGAAAAGCTGGGCGTCGCACGAAAAGGTTGGAGTACGGGTGCGACGTGGGGCGATTACGACAACGACGGGCGGCTGGATTTATTTGTTCCGGCATACCTGGAATTTGATCTCGACAAGCTGCCTCCGAATCCGGCTGAAGTGATTAAGTCAGGCGGCGTCGGGCAGAATTTTTGCAACTTTCGCGGTGTCACTGTGATGTGCGGGCCGCGTGGTCTCAAAGGCGAAAAGGATACGCTCTATCATCAAAAACCTGACGGAACCTTTGAAGATGCCTGCCAGCAAACCGGCGTCACTGATCCCGGAAATTACTACGGATTTTCTTCGGCGTTTGTGCGGATGCGCGACACAAACCTCTTGGATTTATTGGTCGTCAATGACTCCACAGCCAAACAGTTTTACGTGAATCAGGGTAATGGAACCTTTAAAGAGCTGGGCTTGGAGTCAGGAATTGCACTTAATGACAGCGGCAAGGAACAAGCGGGAATGGGACTTGGGCTTGGTGATTATGACAACGATGGCAGGCTGGATGTTTATCTTACCAATTTCTCCGACGATACAAATACGCTGTATCACAACGATGCAAATGGAGTTTTCACGGACGTGACGTATCAATCCGGGCATGGCGAACCGACGGTTCCGTTTCTGGGTTGGGGTACGAATTTTATAGATTTTGATAACAACGGATGGCAGGACATTTTTATTGCGAATGGTCACGTCTATCCTGCCGTAGACAACTATCAATGGGGGACGAGTTTTGCACAGCAGCCGTTGCTCTTTCGCAATTTGATGAACGGCAAATTTGAGCGCGTCGCGGCGGCTCCGAAAAGTGGATTAGCAGGTGCTTGGACGAGTCGCGGTCTGGCGAAAGGCGACCTTGACGGAGACGGCAAAGTTGATCTGGTCATTAATAATTTTAATGCTACGCCGACCATTTTACGCAACGTGACAAGCTCCAATAATCATTGGCTCTCGTTGAAGTTAATCGGTGATCCAAAACAGAAAACACCGCGTGATGCAATTGGTTCGATTGCGTTTGTCACGATTGGGAAATTACGCCTGCGCGGTGATGTGATTAGTGGTGGCAGCTATGCTTCGCAGAATGATTTGAAGATGCATTTCGGTTTGGGCGAAGCAACAAAAGTGGATAAAGTTGAAATTAGTTGGGCGAACGGGAAAAGTGAAATGGTAAATATCAATGCCGTTGATCGCGTCTGGACCGTGACACAAGGCAAAGGGGCGAAATGAATTTAGACAGGATAGACAAGATTAATCTTAGGGTGAACAGGAACTCTGCCAAGTTAAGCGATTCGCTTCTTGCTTGTTGATCTTGAGATTAATCTTGCCTCTCCTGTCTGGAAGTTTTTGTTTTTGAGGCAAATTATGCTGAGCAAAATTGCAGATCGTAACGTGATACAAAAAATCGTAGTTGTAGTCTTCGTCCTCTTCGCCGGATCGCTTTTCGTGCGTGGTATTGCCGGAAAAAATCTGACTGAAAAGCGTGAACGTGACCTGGCGAAATACCACGAGGAAATCAGTAAAAACTACGATTTCAAGTTCGGAGCTGATACGCCTTTCAAGCCGAGCAACGCGACGACCAGCACTGGAACTTTCATTCCTCCCGAATATTTTATTTCCGCGAATCGTTGTGCAAAATGCCATACGGCGTCGCATTCGCAGTGGCAACGTTCAGCGCATCGCAACGCCTTCCGCGAACCGTTTTATCAAAAAAATGTCAAAGACTTAACGAACCAGCGGGGCATTGAATATACGCGGCACTGCGAATCCTGCCACAATCCCGGTGCCGTGTTTACGGGATCGTTGACGAAGGATTCCAAAGTTAAACGTCCATTCGATGATGATGGTGTTTCGTGCATGGTGTGCCATTCGATTGAGAAAGCTACGAAGCAGGGAATCGGCGGATACGTGATGGGAATTCCGGCATTGTTGGTCAAAGAAGATGGCACGCGATTATTGAATGTGAGCGATCAGGAAATTCTGGATGACGTGCCAGCACATCGCCGAGCCGTGATGCGTCCGGTGATGAAGACGCAGGAATTCTGCGCTTCGTGTCATAAGTCTCAGGTTCCGCAAGAGCTGAACGATTACAAATTCCTGCGCGCCTTTGCGGTCGGCGATGAATATCAATTGTCGTCATTCTCGAAGGAATCTCCGCACCCGTTTTATGTGCGCGATCAAGCGAGCTGTAATTCGTGTCACATGAAAAAAGAGCCGGTCACGAAATACGATTTTGCGACGAAAGATGGCAAACTGGCCAGTCATAACTGGGCTTCGGCGAATACGGCGATCCCGTATTTTTACAAGTGGGCTGATCAGCTTGAACTGACGAAAAAGTTTCTTGAAAATGATGCGCTGGGCATTGATATTTTTGCGTTGCGCAAAAAAGCTTCGCGCAATGGCGACGGCAATACTGAAACCGTCAAAGATGTGATTGCACCTTTAAATAAAAGTAATTTCACGATCAATGCCGGAGATGCGCTGACGGTTGATGTCGTCATTACGAATAAAAATATCGGTCACTCCTTCCCGCCGGAGCTGCGAGATTTTTATGAAGCATGGATCGAATTTAGCGCGACGGATGACAGCGGAAAAGCTGTTTATCGTTCAGGATTTCTGAAACCCAACGGCTACCTTGACGATTCCGCGCACAATTATAAAAGCTATCTCGTCAAAGAAGACGGCTCCTACAACGACATTCATCACATTTGGAAAACAAAAGTCATCGCACAAAATAATGCGATTCAATCTGGTCGTTCGGACGTGGCGCGTTATCAATTCACCGTTCCGAACGGCTTAACTGGAACACTGAAATTAAATGCGAAATTGCAGTATCGTCGCTTCACGCGAGTCTTTCAGGATTATGTGTTGAGCAAGTCCATAGACTATCCAATCATCACGATGGTCAGCACAGAATATCCTTTGCGGATCGGGGAAAATTCTCCCGTCGAAGTCAAAGGATTAATGCCCGATTGGCGACGTTGGAATAATTACGGCATCGCGTTATTTGATAATCGGCAGTTTGCTCTGGCGACGGATGTTTTTAGACAAGTTGCTGACATGGATGAAGCGTATCGCCCGATGGCGAAAATAAATCGTGCGCTAGTTCTGATTGAATTGGATCGTTACGAAGAGGCAGGAAAGATTTTAGAAGAAGTCGTCACCGCGAATCCAAAAAACATGCGTGCTGCTTTTCAGCAAGCTAGAGTATTTATAAAATTTGGTAAATTGGTGGAAGCGGAAGACAATCTCAAGCGCGTACTGGAAGCATTTCCGCGTGATCGAATTTCGTGGCAGCAGTTCGGCGAACTGTGCAAAATCAAACGCGATTACGAAGGCGCGCAACGCAGCTACGAGCAAATTCTGAGCATTGATCCTGAAGACGCAGGAGCGCATTACAACCTGATGCTGATTTATCGCAAGCTCGGAAAAAATGAAGAAGCACAGCGCGAAGCAAAATTATTTTCTGATTTAAAAGATGATCCGGCAGCGTTTCCGATTGCGAATGAATTTCTTCGCAAACATGCAGAAATGAGCAACGAAAGCGTACCATTTCATGTTCATAGCTTAGAGAGGTAGGCTGTTACGGTACAGGGAGCGGTAGCGACTTGGTAACTACCACGAGTTGCCAAGTCGCCACCGCTCCTCGTACTGTACCCTTATGCGAATTCGCATTTATCCAATTTTTCTTATTGTATTTCTCGCCCTCAGGCTGTTCGCACAAGCTCAACCGCAATACAAATACGAGTCGTGGAAAACCGATCAGGGCTTGCCGCAAAATACGGTCAATACGATCCTGCAAACGAGTGACGGCTATCTCTGGATTGGCACGAAAGAAGGTCTGGCGAGATTTGATGGCATTAATTTTGTCACCTTTGATCGGCACAATACACCGCAAATTCTCAACCATCAGATTCGTGGTTTGATGGAAGCGGGCAAAGGTGATATGTGGATCAGCACACCGAACGGATTAGTCAAATATCTAAACGGAGCGTTCACTGTTTTCACCAATAAAGACGGACTTTCCAGCAATAATATTTCTTCGGTGTATGAAGATCGCACAGGCAATATCTGGATTGCAACAGTTAACGGACTGAACAAATTTCGGGACGGAAAATTTACGAATTATTCGACCGCGAACGGATTATCTCATAACAGTATTCAAACGATTTTAGAAGATCGTGAAGGTAATTTATGGATCGGCACGGCGGACGGATTGAACCGCATCAAAGATGAAAAAATCACGCAGGTTGCTGAGCTGGCAGGGCGAAATATCAATACGCTTTTTCAAGCTCAAAACGGTGAGGTTTGCATCGGCACGACGGATGGATTGTATAAATATTCCAACGGAAAAATTGAACATTTTACCAAACGCGAGGGCTTGTCAGACAATAATATTGAAGTTATTGCACAAGATCGCATGGGGCGCGTGTGGCTTGGAACGCCCAATGGATTGAATCAATTGGAAGGTGGAAAGTTTTCCAGCTTCACCACCAAACAAGGCTTGCCCGGAAATCGCATCGGAGTAATTTTGGAAAATCGCGCAGGGATTTTGTGGGTCGGAACTTCGAATGGTTTAGCGCAATTCGTCAACGGAAAATTTCAAGCCTACGCAAGCGAAGGCATCACGAATACTTCGATTTTATCTTTGTTTGAAGACAACGAAGGCAGTCTCTGGATTGGCACCGACGTGAACGGGCTGAGCCAGTTGAAAATAAAAAAATTCACGACATATACGATTCGTGAAAGACTGTCAGCCAATTTAATTCGTTCGGTTTTTGGCGACAAAAAAGGTGATGTTTGGATCGGAACAAAAGAGGGTGGATTGAATTTGCTGCGCAACAATCAGCTCATCAATTTTCCTAAGCAACAAAGCTTAGCTACGACGGATATTCTCGCCATCGCCGATGATCGTCAGGGAGATTTATGGCTCGGAACTCCCGCCGGATTGAAACGATTGCAAGGCGGAAAAATCACGAATTACTCAATGAAAGACGGGCTTTCTGATGATTACGTGCGTTCGCTTTTCACGGATCGCGCAGGCTCGCTCTGGATTGGAACACGGCGCGGATTGAATCAATTTAAGAACGGGGTTTTTACGCCGTACACGACGATGGATGGACTGGCGAGCGATTTAGTCGGCGCGATTTGTGAAGACTATTCAGGCAATTTATGGATCGGAACGCTCAACGGGTTGAGTCTTTTCAAGAATGAAAAATTCACGAACTACAACCTTGAATCCGGCCTGTCGAATGAAGTCATAATTTCGCTTTATGCTGATGCTGGCGGTACGCTTTGGATTGGAACGCTGGGCGGCGGGCTGAATCGTTTCAAGGATGGAAAGTTTTCTCACTTCACGACGAAAGAAGGATTTCCCGACGATGCGATTTACCACATTCTCGAAGATGATCGAGGATATTTATGGATGAGTTCCAACAAAGGAATTATTCGTGCCGACAAAAAAGAACTGGAAAATTTTTCGCCTTCGCAAGCAAAACTAAAAGATATTTTTTTGTATGGAACTGCCGATGGAATGGAGACGAACGAATGTGGCGGCGGCGGACATCCTGCCGGATGGAAAACCTCTGACGGCAAGCTCTGGTTCGCTACGATTAAAGGCGTCGTGATGATTGATCCGGCAAATCTCAAACTGAATTCGCAGCTCGCGCCTGTCGCGATTGAGAAAATTGTCGTTGATGACCAAACCTATCGCGCTGGAAATTCAATTGAACTCGCATCTGGAAAATCGCGCTTTGATTTTTATTTTACGGCGTTAAGTTTTATTGCGCCGCAGAAAAATTTATTCAAATATAAACTCGAAGGCTTCGATCAGGATTGGATCGAAGCAGGTACGCGCCGCATCGCATCCTACACTAACATTCCCGCCGGAGAATATAAATTCCTAGTGAGCGCAGCCAATAACGACGGGGTTTGGAGCGAAAGCGGCGCATCGTTTGATTTTTATGTTCAGCCACATTTTTACCGAACATGGTGGTTTTATTTACTGTGCTTAGCCGCAACGTTAAGTGCGATTTGGTATTTCTATCGTGTGCGCGTCAAACTGATAGAGCGGCAATTTTCAGCCGTGTTATCAGAGCGCAATCGCCTCGCACGAGAAATTCATGATACGTTGGCGCAAGGCTTAGCGGGTATTTCTTTGCAATTGGAACTGGTGGCGCGAATGCTTTCGATTAAGCCGGAAGCCGCGAAAGCTCCACTGGATCAGGCACGGCAATTAGTAAGAAATAATTTAGATGAAGCGCGTCGTTCAGTGTGGGATTTGCGTTCGCAGGCACTTGAAAATAGTGATTTACCAGCGGCGGTGAATGAATCTGCGAAGGAGTTGACGGCAGGCACTTCGACGCAGGTCAGCGTCAAAGTTGGTGGCACCTATCGCCAGCTCAGCCGCCTGATTGAAGACAATTTATTGCGCATCACACAAGAAGCAATCACGAATGCAATCAAGCACGCGCAGGCTGAAATGATAAGCGTTGAGTTGAACTACGAACCAAAAAACTTGCAGTTGACGGTGAAGGATAACGGACGTGGTTTTGATGATAAAATTCAGCACGATAAGCATTACGGCTTGGTTGGAATGAAAGAACGCGCTGCTCAAATCGGCGGAAATGTGACGGTGAACAGTCAGATGAATCAGGGAACTGAAATTGTTGTTCAGGTTGCGCTGACGTTGTAATCACCTTTCAAAATCACAGTGGAGTGAGAAAATCGACGTGAGTGTAATATGGCTATTCAGCGGAAAATAGAGGACCCTTCTGAGATCGGGCAGTGTTACTTCTATGGGGTGTCGAGAAAGAAGAATTACCGTAAAGCATTTCCCTATTTGCTCGAAGCCGCCGAGATGGGAGATGTTCACTGTAAAAATTTAGTTGGTTATTGTTACGATCTAGGTTTAGGAGTTGAGAAAAATATTCCTTTAGCATTGTACTGGTTTCAGAGGGCTGCAAAATCCAATCACCTGGAAGCTTTATTTAACTTAGCACTGCATTATGCAAAGGGTAAGGGAATCAAAGCTGATTCCAAGAAAGCATTTTTGCTATATAAGCGAGCTGCTGAACTTGGAGCTGAATTTGCTCAATGCAATTTAGGGATTTGTTATCTTGAAGGATTAGGGACGAAGCGAAATCTTGCCAAAGGAATTGAATGGATGCGACGCGCTGCCCGAAAAGGAGATTCAAGAGCGCAATATAATCTTGGCATGGCTTATGTTGAAGGAGAGGGTGTAACAATTAACAGGCACTTTGCTCGAATTTGGCTTGAGAAAGCGGCGAAGCAAAATCATAGGCAGGCGACGCGTAAATTATTAGATTTTTAATGAGGCTTTTGTGCTTCAAACGGTAAAAGGAACCCCATGAATTCTTCTCCACAAATTCGCGTCATGGTGATTGACGATCATAGCATCGTACGGCAGGGATTAGTTTCGTTGCTGAATACTGAAAATGATTTGATTGTCATCGCCGAAGGCTCCGACGGGCAGCAGGCAATTGATTTATTCAAACAACACGCGCCGGATGTGACGCTGATGGATTTGCGGATGCCAGGCATCGGTGGCGTCGAAGCGATCAATCATATTCGAAGAATTTCTCCTGATGCAAAAATTATTGTGCTGACAACTTATGACGGTGACGAAGATATTTTTCGCGCTTTGCAGGCAGGTGCGCAGAGCTACCTTTTGAAAGGCGTTTCATTTGAAGACTTAACCGAAGCCATCCGAATGGTTCACGCCGGACAAAAACGAATCCCGGCGGCAGTTGCCGAACGTCTCGCCGAACGCTTCTCCGTAGAGCCATTAACAGGACGCGAGCAACAGGTACTCGAACTCATCGTACGCGGCAAAAGTAATAAAGAAATCGGCACAGCTTTGAAAATTTCCGAAGCCACAGTCAAATCTCATATCAACTCTCTGCTTAGTAAACTTGGTGTCAGTGACCGTACGCAAGCCGCGACAACTGCCATTCAACGCGGTCTGGTACATCTGGATTAATCCACCCAAAGTTCTACACTTTCCTGAAACTCTAAGTCCAAGACAGCCTTGACGGGGCGTGGTAATTTTCTGACCTCACAACGTCTGATCGTAATTGTCATTAAGCAAAGCTGTAACCTCGGATGTGCAGTACTGCACAGGGAGCGGTAGCGGTCTGGTTGCGGCGGGAGACGGAATTTCGTCGTGGGAGGACTTGCTCGCTACCGCTCCCTGTACAGTACTGTTGCTGAGACCAGCCTCTTTATAATTTAAAAATTTTCTGAAAGTGACGCAAATATTTGCCAAACTGTTTTCAAAGTTTATGAAACTAAAACTACTACCGCCGTCCCGTATTTTTACCAATATACCTGGCTTACTTTTTCTCTCGTTGTCAGTTTTCGCGCAGCTCACAGAAGGCACGCTGCGAGGTACGGTGGCAGATACGACAGGCAATGTGGTAGTCGCTTCGCCCGTCGTCGCTAAAAATAACGAGACGGGTCAAATGCGCTCGACCACGACGGATAATAAAGGAGCATTTTTGCTGGCGGGAATGGCTCCGGGATCGTACACCGTTTTTGTGCGCGTGGCAGGATTCAAAACTTTCGAGCAGCGCACGATTCGATTGAATGCCGGGCAAACTTCGGAGATTTCGATCAAGCTCGAAATCGGAGATTTGCAGGAAGTTATCAACATCGAAGGCGGCGGCGCACAGGTGCAAATTGCGACGGAAGGGCGTGTCTCTGATTCACTAGATCAACGCAAAGTTTCAGAATTGCCGATTCCGCAACGTGACGTTTTCGCGCTGACCAAATTGAGTGCCGGAGCCACGTTTATTCCTGGGACAGCGTCCTCAACGAAGCTAACCAGCTCACCAGTAGTGACAGTCAACGGCAATCGTTATCGTGGTAATAATTACGTGTTGGACGGTGCGATGAATTCCAATTCGAACAATTCCGGCGAGCCTGCGATTGTGCCGAGCATCGAAGCTATTGAAGAAGTCCAAGTGCAGACGAATAATTTTTCCAGCGAATTCGGACGCGGCAACGGAGCCGTTATCAGCTTACGAACGAAAACCGGGACGAATCAATTTCACGGTCGCTGGTGGGAATTTCATCGTAATGCGGCATTGAATGCGCGTAATTTTTTTGCCACCAGCAGACCACCGCAGGTTTTCAATCAATTCGGCGGTAATATCGGCGGCCCGATTATTAAAGACAAAACATTTTTCTTCGGGAGTTATGAAGGCACGCGCAATGCTGCCGGGCGTGCGGCTTCCTTTCTGGTCGAGACTCCACAGTTGCGCGATTACGTCAAAAGTACTGCACCGAACAGCATCGCCAATCAACTGCTAACCAAATTTGCTTCGCCTGCGCCGCAACAAGTTGGCACTTGCGCGGCGGTCAGTAATAACTGCCTGGGTCTTGGCAATGGTCAGTTCATCCCGACGAATGGAACGTTATTTACGACGATCAACGATTACGTGCGCAGCAATCAATTTCTGGGGCGAGTGGATCATTCATTTAATGAAGGCAAAGACAAATTATATGGACGCTACATCTTTGAGAATCAGGCGGACAACACGGGCGCAACCAGCGGGTCGGTCTCGCAAACGGGGCTGGGGCGTGTGTTGCGCGGCGAGAGCGGTGCATACGCAGGAAGGTTTTCAAATACGAACCTGGGCTATACGAAAATTTTGAATCGTGCTGTGAATGATGTCCGATTTGCGTTTCAAACGATCTCCAGCAATCGTGGTAACGATAACGCGGTAGTGCCACAGATTACAGTGACAGGATTTACGGCGGGCTGGGGGGATTTCTTTAATAGTGCAACGAAGATTCGTACTTATGAATTGCGTGATGTGTTGACGCTGGATCGTGGACATCACGCGCTGCGTGTGGGAGCTGAATATCGTCGTTTATTTAAGGGGTTATCAATCGCCGCGCCGGATGCGGGAACGTACACTTTTACGAGTATTGCCAGTTTTATTGCCGATCAACCTTTCCGGCAAACGTTAACAGTGAATCCGAATACGGGCGAGCGCACGAATTTCCCCCGTTACTTTGTGCAGCACGAAACAGCATTTTTCTTTCAGGACGATTGGAAGGTCAATGCCAAACTCAATTTGAATCTCGGCTTACGCCACGATTATTTAGGCGATGTCAGCGAACGCGAAGGCCGTTTGTCTTCGATTGTTTTTGGAGCCGGGAGCAACTTTCGTGAACGGTTAGGGAGTGCCAGCCTAACGCGAGTGAAGCGGCTTTACACGCCTGAGAAAACGAATTTCTCGCCGCGTATCGGACTCGCGTACGATCCATTCGGCGACGGAAAATCTGCGATTCGCGCTGGATTTAGTTTGGCGTATCAACCGCATCATGGGCAATCCATTTCCGGTGCGCGCGCTTTGCCTCCTGATGCGTTACAAGGCGTCGTACAACCATCAAACAAGATCGGCACGAAAATTTTGTATGGGATTCCGGTTCCGTTCAATCCTGATTTTGGACGTGGCTTAAATGCGCAGGGCGGAGTCAATACACCTGCCGGGCAGAACGCGATTCGTCCCACAGGCTTTGTGGTAAATCCAACGATCAAAACGCAGTACAGCGAAAGCTGGTTTTTAAATTTGCAACGTGAAGTATGGAAAGGCTGGATCGTCGAAATCGGTTACAACGGAACGCGTGGCGTCAACCTGGAACGCATTGATGACGTGAATCGTTTTGCGGGAGATTTGATTGATGGCAAGGAAGATCGCATCAATCCGAACTTCAGCACGTTGCTCTATGTCACGAATGGCGTAGATTCAAGCTATCACGGGATGACGGTAGAAGTGCGCCGCAATCTGTCAAAGCAATTTTCATTACAGGCAAATTATCGCTGGTCGAAATGGTTGGATACTTCTTCGGATACGTCAACCGGGCAATTTGCTGACAATTCTGAACCGGGCAAAGGAGCAGTGAATATTGATTGTCTGCGCTGTGAACGCGGGCTATCGCTCTTTGATATTCCGCATCGTTTTTCCGCCCAAGTATTATGGGTTCCAAAATTCGATCAGGGAAATAAATTGCTTTCGCAGGTAGTCAATGGCTGGCAGTTGGCGACCATTGTGACGAAGCAATCAGGGCGTCCGTTTTCAGTTTGGAATGGTGCGGCTTCAACTGCTGGCGGAGATTATAACCGTGATGGCGGCGGCGGTGCGGTGGGTGGCGGATTTTATGATCGTCCGAATGCTCCGGCAGCAGGCGCGATCACGACTTCATTTGATCGGCAGGCTTTTCTGGGCGGCTTGTTTCCTGCCAATATTTTTCCTACGCCGACAATTGGAAGCTCAGGAACACTTGGTCGGAATACATTTCGCGGGCCGAAATATGCTACGATTGATTTATCTCTCGGACGTAGCTTTGTGGTTATGGAAGGGAAGCAACTACAACTGCGATTTGAAGCATTTAATGCGCTCAACAACGTGAATTTATATTTACCGAACGCGGATTTGTCACTCGGCAATTTTGGTAAATCTACTCAGGCGTTTGAAGCGCGGACGATGCAAATCGGCGCACGATTTATTTTTTAGAAACATGACAAATCATAGCCCCCCTCCTGTCGTAGGAGGGGTCGGGGGTGGTTAGAATTTTAAGACTTGACCACCCCGTCCTGCGGACACCCCTCCTAGGACAGGAGGGGAGCTTTTAAGTTTTTAAGGATCAGGTGAAACATGAATTTATCTATTTTAGTTTTGATAATTTTTTCGATTTTTCCGGCTGTCTCGCAATCGGATTGGCGTCAAGCCAGCAGCAAAGAACTAGGAGCTTTGATTCCGGCGCGCGCTCCCGTTGAAAAAGAGCGCATCGAAACAGAATTTCGGACGGCTTCAGGTGTGACGAATGGCAAAGGAAAATTCATTGCCGGAGTCGTCATGATTACTGCCGGATATGCCGCTGACGGCAAGTACGCGCAATTTTTTATCACGCAGGTCGCCATCAAGGTTGGCGATCTATCATTAAGCCCCGGCGAATATGTTTTCGGTCACAAGCGTATTGATGATGACACCATGGAGGTCAAGTTTTACGAAGCTCCGACAGGTAAATATCTTGGTGCCGTCAAAGCGATCAAGCAAACGAAGCCGGGGCCGATTCGTTCGTTGTTAATTACGCCACCCGTTGCTGAAAAAGGAACGATCCAAATCGGACGTTTCAGTACTGATTACAAACTCTGACTGGAGCGCAAGCGTCTCGCTTGCTCCGTTTGCCAGCAAAGCGATGCAAACGCTATTGGCGAGGGAATAAGCCGACAATTACTCGCCCTCCTCGCTACGTTGCACGAGCGGCGTTGCACGCGCTCGCGCGGCAAGCGGGACGCTTGCGCTCCAGTCGTAAGGAAACCCGATGAAACTATCTTGGTTAATTTTTCTCGCTGCCTTCTGTGCGTCTTCATCATTCGCGCAGAATTCTCTGACGTCACTCGACGTCTTAAACCAGGCAGCACAACAAAAACTTAATGCCCAGCCAAATGTTCCGCTGGCTGATGCCACGGCTGAATTTGTCAGCGGTGCGGATGTCCTCGAAGCGGGGAAAATTCCGAACTACGTGCGTGGAATGGCTTTGCTGCCTAACGCCGCCAAACCGTTTGCGGCGACGTTCAAGGCGTATCTTTACAACGGCACGGTTGCGCCGGAAACGAAAATGGCGATGGGCTTGCGGATTGCACAAGTTTACGGCAGTGCGTATCCGGCAATCCATCTGCAACGATTGTTGCGGGCTTCCAGCCAAGGGGAAAAGATTCTCGCGGCAATGCAAGCGGGTGACCTGACATCACTTTCGACCAATGAACAAGCAGTGTTGCGTTATGTGGAGTTGCTGACGCGCGACATCAATACGGTTACGGATTCTGAGTTTCAGAAAGTCGGTGCCTTTTTTAATGACTCACAACTTGTCGAACTGACGATGACGACGGCGTTCTTCAATTACTTTTTGCGGTATTGCGAAGGCGCAAATTTACCCGTTGAAAAATGGGCGATGGAAGAACCGATAGCAAAGGTTTCTGCCGCAAAATTTGAAGCACCTGCCGCGCGTGTCGCATTGGTTTCCAACGAACAAATCATCGCAGGCTCTGAGGCTTTGGCGGCGGCGGACGCGCAAGCGAAGAATCCCAACGGCCTAGGAATCGGGATGGCGAATTCGCAGCGCGCTTTTTTATTAGTTCCCGACATCACCAAAGCCTGGCGTGCGTTTACGAATACATCGCGTGAATACAACACCGTGAGCCGCGAAATTAAATTGCATGTTTCATTTTCGATTTCAATGCTCAACGGGTGTCGGTATTGAACGTTGCATCAGGTGCAAGGTTTGCGCCGTCTCAACGTTGATCACACAAAATTAATGGCGATGGCAAAAGATGATGCCGCGCTGACTCCTCGTGAACTAACTGCCGTTGTCTTCGCTCGAAAAATTACGAGTACTCCGGCGAAACTGACGAAAGCGGATTACGACGCGCTCGTCAAGGAATTCACGCCGCAGGGGGCGCTGGAAGTGTTATTGCAGTGCGGAAATTTCGCCTATATGAATCGCTTCACTGATGCGCTGCGACTGCCTTCTGAAGACGAAGCGATCAAGACGTATCAGGAAACGTACGGGAAAACTTTTCAGGAAGTGCGAAAGCCATAGCTGGTAGATGGTTTTCGAATGAATGAGAGTTTCTCACCGCACAAAGGTTGTAGAAGAAACGATGACTCCTACAGCCCCAAAGGGGCGAAATGTAATAGCCCGGGTAAAAAACCCTGGGTTTGCAAATTTGTAAGATGCAAGCCCTGAAGGGGCGAAATAAATGATTGTTTAATTGCAACTCCGCAGACCAAAGTGGAAGGTGTTAATGGCACAGTGGCATTTGCAAGAATTACGCGTCGCACTAGAACAAAGAGGCTGGCGATTAATTTCAGAACAGCCAGGCGATGATAATTCAATTTCGGCTTATTGGCATTTGCAGCGAAGCGATAATGAGCCAACACTCGTGATTGCCTTTCAAGGGTTAAGCGAGACAGCTTGTTTACCGCTCTCAAAATCTTACGGTTGTTCAATTGTTGGCAAAGAAAATATTGGGCTATATTTCAAAAAACGATCGCGAGAAAACAAAGAACGTCACCAACAATGGCAGGAAGAACTACAAAAGTTTATTGGACGATTAGAAAATGAACTATCAACCGAACTTTCTGCATAAGAAACCACCAGTCAAAATAGTGCTTGTTCATTAAAGCAATTCGATGTTCTCCCGCCCCTTGGAGCTTTAATCCAAAACGATTTTGCACGGAATCATGAGCGCAACTTTTATTGAAAAAGACAACACAGGTCGCTGGAAACTCTGGCTATGTTTTCTACTATTTATCGTACTCACAATAGCCATCGTTTTCATCCCCGTCTTCGTCATCATGCCCTTCAAAGCGCAGACCGCTTCCGGCGTGGAATGGTCGTATTGGCTGCGAAGATTTTCTCCTATCGTGACAATTCTTCTGACGCTGACAGCATTGTTTTTCGCCTACAATTTGTGGCGCGGGGCGCGTTGGCGGGGCAAAACCTTGCTGTCAATTTTGCTAATCTTCGCTTTCGCTGCGACGTGGATGGCACGGCAAAATCATTTTGAGTGGATGTTCAATCCACTGCCAAATCCGGCGTATGCGAGAGTCAGCGAAGCCAGTTTTGTCACCGACAATGAAATGGTGATGGCGGTTGAAATCAATGGCGAAGCGGTCGCGTATCCCGTGCGGCAAATGGCGTATCATCATGTGGTGCAAGACGTGGTTGGAGGCAAGCCCATCACGGCGACTTATTGAACGCTCTGTCACACCGGTCTGGTATGGGAATCATCGGTCAATGGGAAGGTGTTGAATTTTCAACTTGCCGGCATCAATAATCAGAACTTTATTATGCGCGATGCGGAAACGGGTTCGTGGTGGCAACAGGTTTCGGGCGAAGCGATTCAGGGATCTTTGAAAGGTCAAAAACTAACCGAAGTTTTTCACGATGAAGTTTCATTTGGCATCTGGAAACGCGAACATCCAAACGGGAGAGTTTTGCGCCCGGACCAAAAAATTTTGACGGCCAATAAATACGAATCGGCAAATTGGGAAGCAGAAGTCGGCCAAATG
>JAYVZE010000058.1:0-36642 GCA_043783625.1 Blastocatellia bacterium
TGACAAAGACGGCGATCCGTGAGGGAGTAATTAAACATGAGAAAAATTTATCTTTCTTAATTTATTATCAAGCAGGCAAGCAGTACTACTTCAGATTTGCGAGGAGTCTCAACAGCTTTTCCTTGCGAGGGTTGCTGCCTGTAGTCAAAGTGAAGGGCACAAAGCTACAACAAGAACATTAGTTTATCCTAGCCTGATGGATGGTATCAAGAAAAAGATTTTTTCCTTGCCTTGCCTCAAAGAGCTGACGCTCAGCAGTTGCCTAAAATCCCACCCCAGCCGATAATACCTTTTTAGAAAAAGTCTCTGCTGAAATACGAAAATGTAATGAGCCAAAATAACGAAGCTACAAGCATTCAATTTACAGATAAACCATTCAATTTACAGAAGATAGCGGATGGCGTCCGGCTTATTCTGGAAGGTATCGGTGAGGATACTTCGCGCCCCGGTATTGCCGAAACCCCGAACCGTGTGGCCGAAATGTATGCGGAAATCTGCGGTGGATTATATGAAAACCCGCAAGCCGAAATGAAGGTTTTGCCGTCCGAAGCACATGAAGAAATTGTTTTGGTCAAAGATATTTCGCTCCATTCGATTTGTGAGCATCATTTAATTCCTTTCACTGGCGTCGCGCATGTGGCGTACATCCCACAGGATGGACGTATTGTTGGCCTCTCAAAACTCGCTCGCATCGTGGATATTTTTGCGCGGCGTCCGCAGGTACAGGAACGGATCACAACCCAAGTCGCTGATTTGCTGTATGGCGAGCCGCTGCAACCAAACGGCGTCTTAGTTGTCATCGAAGCGGTTCACTTATGCATGACCATGCGTGGCATCAAAAAACCCGGAGCAACCACTGTGACTTCGGCTTTGCGTGGCATCTTTCGTACGGATGCCAATCTTCGCGCTGAAGCGATGACTTTCATTAAACGATAATCTCTAAATCAACTAAACTTTAAAGCACCAATAAAATTTATAATGTTTGATAAATTTAAAGATGAATGTGGCGTATTTGGAATTTACGGTCACCCTGAGGCTGCCAAGCTGGCGTATCTGGGTCTGTATTCGATGCAGCATCGCGGACAGGAATCTGCCGGTATCGTGACAGCGGATGGCGAGAAGCTGCATGCCGAACGCGGCATGGGTCATGTCAGTGACATTTTCAATGAAGACCGCCTGGAAAAAATGCCTGGAGCCATCGCCATTGCGCATAACCGTTACTCGACTTCCGGCAAAGTCGGCATCAACGAAGCACAACCCTTCTCCGTCAATTGCAGCTATGGCTTATTAGCTCTCTGCCACAACGGCAATTTGCCTGACGCCATCGCAGCGCGTCAACAATTGGAAAACGACGGTGCAATTTTTCAATCTACTTCTGATACCGAAGTCTTACTGCATCAGATCGCACGCTCACGAGCCGTGGATTTGCGTGAGGCAATTATTGATGCCCTGAAGCAACACGATGGAGCTTATTCGTTAGTTTTCGCTTCGCCGTCAAGTTTGATTGCCGTCCGCGATCCACGCGGATTTCGTCCGCTGGCAATGGGTGATCTGGATGGAGCAACCGTCTTTGCTTCCGAAACCTGCGCCTTCGATTTGATTGGAGCGAAATATATCCGCGATGTCGAACCGGGCGAAGTAATTGTGGTTGATAACAATGGAACGCATTACGTCAAACCATTTGAGGTCAAACCAATTTCTCATTGCGTTTTCGAGCATGTTTATTTCGCACGACCCGATTCCCTGATCTTTGGTCGCAGCATCAACAAAAGTCGCCATAAAATGGGACGCATTCTCGCGCACGAACATCCGGCAGAGGCCGACATCGTAGTTCCGATTCCTGATTCCGGTGTCGCTGCCGCTATTGGATACGCTTCTGCTTCCAATCTTAAATTTCGTTTTGGCTTGGTTCGTAATCACTACGTCGGACGTACTTTCATTGAACCACAATCGCAAATCCGTCACTTCGGCGTCAAAATAAAACTGAACCCAGTGCGTGATTTAATCGAAGGTCGCCGCATCGTTTTGATTGATGATTCTCTGGTACGCGGGACGACTTCCAAAAAAATTGTCAAAATGGTGCGTGAAGCAGGTGCAACCGAAGTCCACATGCGCATCAGTTGCCCACCAACCATTTCGCCTTGTTATTACGGTGTAGACACGCCGACCAAAGAAGAGTTAATTGGCGCGAATAATTCAGTGCAGGAAATTTGCGATTTTATTGGCGCGGACACGCTTGGCTATCTGAGCCTGGGCGGATTACGTGAAGCCGTCGGCGATACGCCTGATTCGAAATTTTGCAGTGCCTGCTACACCGGAAATTACCCAACGTTGTTGCGCGATCAACCTGTCCAGATTGCGAGCGCACGAGCCGGACAAAGAGCTTTATTCGAGAGCGTGAATTCCATTGAGCCACGTGCTTAACAGCCGGAGTAAATCCAGAAGGTTTTATGAACCACAAGCTCAAACAATTGATCGGCTTCCTGCTGATTGTGGTGCTTGCATTCGGATTGCTGGCTTGTCAGCCAACCGTTGAAAAAGGTCAATACGAACCACCTGCAAAACCGGATGAACCCGCACCACGCGGAAACCTGAGAATTTATGCTTTGGATGTCGGGCAAGGCGATAGCTTGCTAATAATTTCGCCAGAAGGCAAAACAGTCTTAATTGATGCTGGCCCAATTGAAGCCGGCGATGAAGTCGTGACTGCTTTACACAATCACGGTGTGAGACAAATTGATTTGATGGTAGCGACGCATCCGCACGCTGATCATATCGGCGGCATGCGCAAGGTCTTTGATAATTTTCGGATCAAACAATTTCTCGACAGCGGACAAACCTACGGAACCGTCACCTACGAAAAACTGTTGCGCGACATTCAGGATAATAAAGTTGCTTATGTGAAAGCTTTACGCGGACAAATGATTGAGCTTGATTCAGGCATAAAAATTGAAGTTCTCAATCCTGACCGACAATTGATTACTGACATTCGTAGTGGTGGCAGCGTGCAAAACGCGAACTCTGTGGTCTTACGTCTAAGCTATGGCAGTTTTGAAATGCTGTTCACAGGAGATGCTGAATTTCAAACGGAAGCACAAATGATGGAGAGTGGAAAACCATTGGTAGCGGACGTTTTGAAAATCGGGCATCACGGCTCAAGGCATGCGACGAGTGGAAAATTTTTAGAGTCAATCAAGCCGCAAATCGCTATTATTTCGAGTGGAGTTAACAACGATTACGGGCATCCTTCACAATTCACTCTGGATCGTTTGAAAAAAGCCGGGATTAAAACGC
This sequence comes from Blastocatellia bacterium, assembly GCA_043783625.1. Taxonomy (GTDB): domain Bacteria; phylum Acidobacteriota; class Blastocatellia; order RBC074; family RBC074; genus JAFDVL01. The sequence goes on from JAYVZE010000058.1 coordinate 3,295, forward strand.
TGCGCACAGATTTACAAGGTGAAATCGAAATCTTCTCAGACGGAAAAAACTTTGAAGCACGACCGACGCGCGAAACGACACTGGCGAAAACCTGGTCAGGGCGCGAACCTGTCAGGAATGAATTGACGGTGAATCCATAGTAAAATGTACTTACTTCTATCATGGAAGGAGAATTCAAGATGGCACAGAATACTGGAAACAATCCATCAACCTTTGATCTGGTAGACGAAGGCAGATTGTTTTATGAAGCTCAACTGAAAGCTCTGTTGGAACCAACTCATCGAGGTGAATTTTTAGCTGTTGAGCCAATTTCGGGCAGGTATTTTCCTGGTAAAGATCGTAATCAGGTCGCGCTTGAGGCGATCAATACCATGTCACATAGCCGTTTCTATTTAATGAGAATTGGCTATGCAACGACTGACAAACTAGGAGCCTATGGGATCAGAAACAGGACGGGTGAATGAATTATCCGAGACGTGTATAACAATTAGGTTCATCACTGGTCAGACTAATAGACACAGGATTTTCAGGTGGATTGATGCTGCCATGCAGTTTTATCGAAAAAATTCCTTATCTCGAAATTGGTCGTGAAATATTCATTCTGGCAGGCGGTGGTGAGATAAAAGCAGATGTCGTTGCGGTCGAAGCATATTGGTTAAATAATGTGCAATCCTTTGCTTCAGTGATTAGTGAAGGAGGTGACGCTCTAATTGGCACCGATCTCTTGAAAAATACTGTGCTACGAATTGACTACATTTCTTCTCAAATAGAAATCAAAAATGAAAAAGAAATCTGAGCAGCAAGAATTGGCTCTCGCCTTTATTGATCGCATTGAAAACCATCTCGCAGTTCTAATATTCAGCGATGAAACTTCGCTGGATATTCCGCTCAAACAATTGCCGGAAAGCTCGCAAGCCGGAGATTATCTCAATGTCACATTCAATGCGCTCGGCAAAGCAACTGAGTTCACACAAAATGTCGTAGAAAAAGAAAATACAATTGAGCGCGTCACCGAACTGCAAGCGGAGTTACAGGAATCTAACGACGCCGATCAAATGAAGATAAAATTATGACGCAATCCATTAGTTACAAAGACGCAGGTGTCAACATTGACGCCGCCAATGACGCGGTTGCCCGCATCAAAAAATTAGCGAACACGACATTCAATGAAAACGTGCTTTCCAACATCGGCAGCTTCGGTGGGATGTTCAGCGGCATGTTTCCCGACATGCGTGAACCCGTTCTCGTAGCCAGCGCAGACGGCGTCGGTACAAAACTCAAAGTCGCCTTTCTCACTGGCATTCACAACACCGTCGGTCAGGATTTAGTTTCGCATTGCATCGGCGATATTTTGGTGCAAGGTGCACGTCCGTTATTTTTTCTGGATTACATCGCTACGGGCAAGCTTGAACCCGGCGTCATCGAATCTGTCGTCGAAGGTTTAGCGCGTGGTTGCCGCGAAGGTGGATGCGCTTTACTCGGCGGCGAAACCGCTGAGATGCCCGGATTTTATACTGATGGCGAATACGACATCGCAGGCTTCATCGTCGGCGTCGTAGACAAATCCAAAGTCATTGACGGCTCGCGCATTGTGGCAGGCGATTTAGTTCTCGGCTTGCCTTCGCTCGGCTTGCATACCAACGGTTACAGCTTAGCCCGTAAATTATTTCTCGACGTTGCCGGATACCAAGTTGATTCCGTAGTTCCTGAACTTGGCATCACGGTTGCCGAACAATTATTGAAACCGCACAAAAACTATTTGCCTGCCTTCGATAAACTCATTGGTCGTGAAGGCATTATCAAAGGTTTAGCACATATCACAGGCGGCGGTTTAGTCGAAAATATTCCGCGTATTTTGCCGGGCAATGTTGATGTACAAATTGATGAAAGCACGTGGACGGTTCCGACCGTGTACACGCTGATGCAAAAAATCGGCAACGTCCCGCGCGAAGATATGCTGCGTACATTTAACCTCGGCATCGGGATGATTGCGGTTGTGAGTCAGGAAAATGCGCCTTTTGTGAAAGATTCCCTGCGTGAATCCGGCGAAGAATTTTACGAAATCGGCAGCGTCATCGAAGGTGACGGCAGAGTAGTTTTTGTGTAAGATTCAGTAATATGTCTGATATTAATGTTAGCTCAACGCTCATGCCCGCTTTTCCATCTTTGCCGTTACGAGTAGACAGTACGCATACTGCGACGGAGCAGTTAACCGTTCTTTCCCCGGTTAGTTGGGAAACCTATCAGCATTTGCTGAAGGATTTTGGAGGTAAAAGTTCACCCCATTTTACTTACTACCACGGAGTCCTCGAAATTATGAGTCCGCGCCCCACGCATGAAGACTACAACCGCACGCTGGCTTATCTGGTCGGAATTCTGGCAGAAGAAAAGGGACTTGAGTGGCGCGATTTAGGCTCGACTACTTTCAGACGCGAAGATTTAGCCAGCGGATTTGAACCAGACAGTTGTTTTTATTTTCAATCGGAAGCCCTCGTCCGTAATCGGGAAGAAATTGATTTAGCCGTTGACCCTGCGCCTGATCTGGTGATTGAAATAGACCTGACGAGTGGCTCCATCAATAAACTTACGCTTTATGGTCAGGTCGGAGTTGCTGAAATTTGGCGGTACGACGGTGACACAATTTATTTCCATTTATTGCAAGATGACGGTTCGTATTTTAGCTCGCCAACCAGCATAGTCTTTCCCTGTCTGAATGTTCACTATCTGACCGAAGTGATGGAAGATAGTAAACACTCCGGGCGGCTTGCGCTGGGTAAGGCTTTTCGTCATTGGGTCAGAGAAAATTGCCTCTAAGTCCGAACCGATGATCCATTACCTGGGATGACGGCAGGGTTAGATTTGCTTAGCTAAACTGAGACGTACTTTTGCAAAAGAAATTTATTAACCCGGAAGCCTTACCCGACTGGAAAGATTTCTTTACACAGGTTGTCATCGTCGAAAATCACGGCGTAAAAACGATTTATGTTTCGGGTCAGGTCGGTGTAGACAAGCAACAAAATCTAGTTGGCACAGGAGATTTCGTAGCGCAAACGAAACAAGCGTTGCTCAATCTTGCTACAGCATTGGCAAGTGCAAGTGCTACATTCACCGATGTCGTCAAAATCAATCTTTACGTCGTCAATTACAAATACGAAGAGGCAGCAGTGATCGGTGAATTGCTCAGGCAACATTTTCCTGCGGAAAAATTGCCTGCTTGTTCCCTCATCGGCGTGCAGTCATTAGCCCGAAAAGAATTTCTGATTGAGATTGAAGCCACGGCAGTCAGCGAAAGTTAGACTGACAAATATAAACTTTAGTACAGTTAAATTACCTACCATTTTTCAAATATGAAATCGCGTAAACTTGCGGCTTTTTGTCTTTGCTTTCTCTTACTTCCCTCTCAAAATTTCGCGCAACAACCTGCGCCAAAAAAATTCGACCTCACCATTGACAGCATTATGCGCGGCCCTGATTTGGTGGGCTACGCACCAAGCGGAGTGTATTGGTCGCGTGATTCACAACGCGTTTATTTTCGCTGGAAACGTGCCGGCGAGCCGCGTTTGAAGCAACCGGATTTATATGTCGTCAACCGCGATGGCAGCGGGTTGCGCAAACTTACTGAAGCCGAAGCAAAACTTGCGCCGCCAGATTTGGGCGAATTGTCGAAAGATAAAACACTCACCGTGTACACCGATGAAGGCGATATTTTTCTGTACGATCACGTGAAAAATGAGCGGCGGCAATTGACGAAAACTACGGACGGCGAGAACAACGCGCATTTCACCAAAGATCAAAAACACATTTATTTCACGCGCCAAAATAATTTGTACACACTTTCGCTGACAGACGGAACGCTCGCGCAAATCACGGATATTCGCTCTGGCGCGGCTCCCGACGATAAGAAAAAAGGTACGGACAGTCAGGAATTCATCAAGAAAGAAGAGCGCGAATTATTAGACGCCGTGAAAGAAAAAGCGCAGTACCGTGAGGAGCAGGAAGCCAAACGCAAAGCACAGGAAAAACGCAAACCATATTTTTTACCGCCCGGTCAATCGCCCGGAATTCTTTCGCTCACACCGGATGAAAAATTCGCCATCGTTTCTGTCAACGAACCGGCACGCGATACGAAAAATACAATCGTTCCGAATTATGTGACCGAATCCGCTTTTACCGAAGACATTCCTTCGCGCAACAAAGTCGGAGACGCACAAGGAAAATCCAAACTCGCTCTCATCAATGCTGAAACAGGCGAAGCGAAATTTATAGATCACGGTCTCAAAGAACCGCCCAAAAATCCTGAAGACAAAACCGAAAAACCGCGCGAACGGGATGTACGATTTTTTGCCTTGAAATGGTCAGACGACGGAAGCAAAGCCGTCATCACAGCGAATTCCGCCGATAACAAAGATCGTTGGATCATGAAACTTGATCCGATTACAGCCAAAGCCACAGTGTTGGATCATTTGCATGATGATGCGTGGATCAACAATTTCGGTGGCAGTTCGCTCGGCTGGTTGCCGGACAACAATACATTTTATTTTGTTTCCGAGCGCGACGGTTACGCGCATTTGTACACGCAAAAATTTGATGGCGGCGCAGCGACGCAATTAACCAAAGGCACGTACGAAGTTTCGGACGTACAAATTGCCGAAGACAAATCAAAGTTTTATTTCACTTCAAGTGAAGGCAAATATTCAGCAACATTACCGTGGCAAATGATTAGTGAGGCTTATCCTGCGGGGCAAGAACCTGATAATCCTTTTAGTTCTTTTATGCGCCATCTGTATTCCATTAATTTTGATGGTAGCGGTAAAACTCGCATCACGAATTTAAAAGGTAATAATCAATCAGCAGTATCACCTGACGAGTCAATGCTGGTGCTTATTCGGTCATACAGTAATAAACCGCCTGAGCTTTATTTAGCGGCAAATAAAATAAACGCAGAAGCAAAGCAGGTTACGACTTCACCGACAGAAGAATTTTTCACTTACAATTGGGTTGATCCGCGCATTGTACAAATCAAAGGGCGCGATGGTGTCTCAGTGCCAGCCCGTCTTTATACACCCGCTAAGAAAAATGGCGCAGCGGTGATCTTCGTGCATGGCGCAGGTTATTTGCAGAACGTTCACAAATGGTGGAGTAGTTATTACCGCGAATTCATGTTTCATCATTTGTTGATGGAGCGTGGCTTCGTCGTGCTAGATATTGATTATCGCGGCTCGGCAGGATACGGGCGTGATTGGCGCACCGGAATTTATCGTCACATGGGCGGCAAAGATTTGACTGATCATGTAGACGGCGCGAAATACCTTGTTGCCGAACACGGCGTAGATGCAAAACGAATTGGAATTTATGGTGGCAGTTATGGCGGATTTATTACGCTGATGGCAATGTTCACGGAGCCAGATGTTTTTGCGGCGGGCGCTGCACTGCGGCCTGTGACAGACTGGGCGCATTACAATCATCCATACACGGCAAACATCCTCAACAATCCGCAAAGCGACGCGGAAGCCTATAAACAAAGCTCGCCAATTTATTTCGCTAACGGATTAAAAGGTGCGCTGCTGATTTGTCACGGAATGGTAGACACGAATGTCCATTTTCAAGACTCGGTGCGGCTCGTGCAAAAATTAATTGAGTTACGCAAAGAAAATTGGGAGATCGCCCCATACCCGGTCGAAGATCACGGCTTTGAGCGCGCTTCCAGTTGGGCGGATGAATACAAACGGATTTTGAAATTGTTTGAGAATAACCTGCTCAAAAATCTAACACCAGAAAAAAGCCCAGCGAAAAAACGTTAACGCCATAAAAGAAAAAGGCCAGTAATATCTGGCCTTTTTCTTTTTTGTATAATCACAAGCAAAAACTAATTTTTGCCAGCTTCTTTCATTTTCGCACCAGCTTTTTCTGTCCCTTCACCAACTTTTTTCACGCCTTTTTTGACGACGTGTTTTGTTTTCTTGCCAGCACGCTTTGCGCCTTTGGCCGTAGCTTTTGCCACGTTCTTCGTACCTTCTGCTGTACCTTTACCTAAATCTTTTGCACCTTTGCCAATGCTCTTGATGCCGCTTTTCATTTTGTCGCCGGCATCTTGTGGCAACGGAGCTGCAAAGCTTTGTCCGACCAAAACAAACGCGAGCGAGAGACCTAACATAATTTTTTTCATTTCGAACTCCTTCTTTGTAATCGCATAAAAATCTATTCTTCCTGCCAAAATTGCGTCTATAAATTTCAACCCAATTCGCAGGTAAATGTTGCGTCTAAGTGTAACAGTTAACGCAGCTATTTTCAGGGATCAGGAATAAAACTTTAAAAACTGCCCCGTGACCAAACCGTCTAGCAGCTCACAAATCCCCTTTGCGTAACTGCTCCGCCAGATATTCTGCCGCCCGCATGGCGAGCGACATAATCGTCAGCGTTGGGTTCTGCGATCCGCCAGTGACGAAGCTGCTGCCGTCCATGACAAATAAATTTTTTACGTCGTGACTTTGATTCCATTTGTTCAGTACTGAAGTTTTTGGATTGTCACCCATGCGGCACGTGCCAAGTTCGTGCATGCTGCGTCCTGTCCGGTTCATGATTTCGTTGCGGTGCAAGATTTCAAATCCGCTTTCGACAAACATTTCGCTGATCGTGTCGGCTGCGTCCTTCGCCATGTGGTGTTCGTTGTCAGTGTATTTGACATTGAAATTCACAACGGGAATGCCCCACTTATCGGTGACTGTGGGATCGAGCTTGATGTGGTTTTCAAAACGCGGCAGCGTCTCTCCCATGATCGTAGTACCAATGGCAGCGTTGCGATGGCTGGCAAGCTGAGCTTCCAATTCTGCGCCCCAAGCCGGAAAGAGTTTTGCATCCGGCGTGATGCCCGGATACAAATCGCAGGCATAACCGCGAATGAAATTTTTCTGTCTCGTTTTCAAATTCCGAAAGCGCGGAATGTAGCCCGAACTCCCTACCAAATCACGCGGAGCCTTGCCGTTACGCGCTTCCGGCATAATGCCAATCACACCGCCCGGCATATAAAATTGATCGTGCCAATAATGCCCCAGTACGCCGCTGGAATTGGCAATGTTGGAATTCAGCAAAATTCTTGTACTCTCCAAACACGAAGCACCGAGTACTACGACTTTCGCTTCGGCGTGCATCTCACGACCTGATTGACGATCAAAGAAACTCACGCCATTCGCTTTACCGGTTTGCTTGTCTGTCGTGACGGCACGCACAACAGCATTGGGAACAATCGTCAAATTCCCCGTCGCCTGTGCCTTCGGCAGCAACAAATTCAAAGAGCTGGCAAACGCTCCTTCGCCTTGCGCACGACGAATTTTCGTCACGCCGGTGCCGCGTTTGACTGCGCCGACAGCAATGCGTTTGAGGACTTCACCATCCGGCGTAGCGTCTTCCTCAAAAATTCCATCGGGCAATTGCGGCAAATTTTCTTTGCGTCCGCTGACATGAAAAATAGGTTCGACGCGGTCATAAAAAGGAGACAGCTCTGCATAACTAATGGGCCAATTTTCACCAAAGCCATCGTGATTTTTTGCTTTGAATTCATAATCGCTCAAGCGATACGACATCCGCCCCCAAAAATTCGCTTTGCCGCCAATCATGCGGATTCGCCCCCAGCTATACGGTTGATTCTCGGCGTAGGTATACGGCACTTTTTCTTCGTCTACCCATTGATGCGCATTGAATTCCGTAGCCTGATAAATCAGCGGCAATTTGCCCGGTTTGCCCAGCCCGCGATACGGCAATTCATACGAAGCTTTCACGCCACGCTGCCGATTGAAATCAACCAACGGCCCCGCCTCAAGGAGCAAACATTTCGCCCCTTTTTGTGTCAAGATATGCGCCGCCATCCCGCCCGAAGCACCGGAGCCAACAATGAGTACATCATAAGTATTTTTTGCCATATAGTTTTTGAAATATTGTGATTCGCTGCGATACACGCGAAAAGAGGTTTCTCTCAGGTTTACGCCATATATTTCAAACCAAAACTAAATTTGATACAGGTGAATAGATGTCTACTCCTACATCAGGCGTCTTGATTGTAACGATTAACGAATATTGTGCAGTGCGGTTATATTTTTCTTTGCGGCGAAGCTCTTTCCACCAGCCTCCAACAGGATAAATTGCGACGTTCCCTTTCTCAGCCAATGCGACAGCCGATCCCCGCCATGAATCAGAGTGTAAACAACCTCGGTTACGCAATTTTGGACCGATCATCCATTTATCTGCATCACTTGAAGTAAGCACCGAGTCTTCTTCACGAGCGGCTTTATTGATCCGCTGCCTGAATTGATCGGGAGTTTCTGTCGGAGCCTTCACATCAAAGCGTAAACCATGCGACATATATCCTGAAGGATGCTTGACTAAGTTGCGTTCTGGTTTCGGTTCAATGAAATATGAGAGGGTGACTTTCATCTCAACTTCCGTCTCGCCAAGTTCTGCCAATACTTCGCGCGGCCAGGGAAGAGCATGCAATTTCATCTCGTTGGTTTTGATAGTTCCATCTTCATCTTTGAAAAAGGGTTGAATTGAATCCTGCACAATCAAAGTCAACGAGTTTCTTGCGCTATAAAGTGCTCGCTCAAGGCTTGGAACTCCATAACCATACACTCGAAGTATTCGCTCAACTTCCGGCTTTGAAGGCGGCCATTGTTGCGGAAATGGACACATTGCTGAAGTCCATTCGGCAGAATGTGCAAGCACACCGCGAATCGTTTCCGGCCAGAATTGTGGGTACTCAGCTATAATCTGAGCGCACATTCGAGATGCAAGCGCAGTTGACGCACTCGTAGCTCTGGTGACTGTCAGCAAATCAGAGCGCCAATTTTTGTTTGTTGTAAGAAGTTGCAGCGACTCAAGGTCGTTAGGCCAGCGTTCTTCAAGATGTGTTGCCATATTCCCGCCTTCAAATACAACATCCGGTTTGAAAGGCCATTTCGATTCCCAAGTCAGAGAAGTTGTACTGGTTGGACAAAGCGCACCTTTAGGAGCCAATGGTGTCCAGCCCGGCGACTCATCTGGATTAATACTATCTTTTTCCGTATAAGCCCCAACCGTAAGAGCATTCCAGGATTGTCCAGGATCATGAACCTCATCAGTAAGATTTTTATCAGGATATGTACCTGGAGCATAAGGATCGGCATTACCAGCAGCAATGAGAATCAGCCGCTTTTTCCTCTCTTCTTCCATTGCCCCGGAAGCAAACTGATCAATGGCGGCTGACCATGACGAAGGACGGCCTCGGTCTCTGGAATCTTTTGCGCTCGTTGCCAGACAGTAGACACGTTGACGATCAGGCGCGAAGATTTCAGCCCTTGCCATGCATTCAGTCGTTACCTTGCCATAAAGCTCTGGTTCGTGTTCTTGTCGGTTTCTGTCTCGCAAAATCTTGACAGATTCAAGTCTATGCTTGAGCGTAATCTGTTCTGAGGACAATAGGAGTTCTGTCAAATCACCATACAATCCAAGCCCTGCTAATTCAGTCCCGTGCCCGTCTGTATCTGAGTTTCCCCAATCAGGGCTATATGAATCCATGTCTTGCTCTCGCAATCCACATTTAATCAATGGATGTTCCTGACTGACTCCCGTATCAATCAAGCATACAGCAGGGGCATCTTCATTGGGTGCTGTGATCCTCGACAACGCTTCGGTTATCCACTCGTGTTGTTCTTCGTATTTTAGATTGGTGAAAAAATCAGCGAGTTCTTTTGCACACCTGACCTCTGCAAGAACATTAAGGAGGAATAACGAATGCCCAAGTTGTTCGGGGTTCGCACGTATTAGAAGAACCGTAGTATCTGGAAAGATAAGTTCATTCTCGCTTGTTTGTAACTTGGCTTCTATAGCAAGCTCACGAACTTGGCGAACAATTTCTGTTCTCTCCGTTTCTGTACCGTCGGTGCGAAGCCAAATTTCCCACCAGATTTCTTGATCTTTTTCTGGAAACATCCCGTCATCAGTCCATAGCGACTTAAGTGTGGCAAGTCGAATAGTAGAGATACTGTTAACAAGAGGCTGATTAGCACGATTCCCTGTTGCTGTATCTTTCGCTGGATCAAGATAGTTCTCAACCTTTTGGATAAACTTGCCTATCTTACCTTCCGGGACAAAGACGGTCGCCCTCATTTGTTTTTCGCCATCTGCTGAATTGCTGATGATCTCAGAAACAGTGACGAGTTTAATTCCTTGCCTTGCATCCTTGAGGCTTTCAACTCTCAACTCGTATCCAGGGTCGCTCTCGAATTCGACATAGCATCCTTTTTCAATAACTTTTTCAGCAGGAGCGACTTGGATTTGTTCGCGTGCCTTACGATCTACTTCCTGTAGTTGACCCAGCAACATCTGACCGTGCTGCTGCCTATCACGCAGCTTAAATTGAAAGCCACTCCCTCCTGAGTTCGGCGTTGTAAATCTTTCAGGTAACCCTTGATTGTTAAGAACTATATGATGCAGTGGCTGAGAGCGTGTTGGCATGTTTAGTCAGAGCGATCATCCCTTTGTTGTATGAAACGACGGTGAAAGGTTGCTCTATCCGAAATAGGTGCTAGCACATCCGCTGTCGTAACACATTTGCGATTGTTGATTATGATTTCTTTGATAGCTTCGTCGCAGGCTTGGGTAATCTCAGCATAGCTTAATCCCTGAGCAGCATCTGCCAGTTTTTCAAAATCCACTTTCATGCACTCACAGGAAGCAAGCTTGGTTTTGAGTGTCTTTACAATTAACTCACGGGTTGGCAAATCAAATTCCAGCAACTCATCAAAGCGCCGAAACAACGCATAATCAAGACTCTGCGGATGATTGGTAGCGGCGATAATTAGACCCGTTGAATTGTCCTGTTCGATGAACATTAAAAAGCTGTTCAGGACACGCTTAATTTCGCCTACATCATTGGCAAATCCACGATGTGTGCCAATTGAATCAAACTCATCGAACAGATAAACAGCACGCGTGTTTTCAATCGCGTCAAAAATCAGCCTCAACTTGGCGATGCTTTCTCCGAGGTATCTAGTAATTAGCCCATCCAGCCTCACAACGAACAATGGCAAACCAAGTTCGCCAGCTAAGACTGAAGCGGTCAATGTTTTGCCAGTGCCTGGTGATCCCGTGAAAAGTAGCTTTCGACGTGGTTTCAATCCATGGGATTGAAGACGGTCAAAAAATCGTTGCTCTTTCACTATCCGCTGAAGACGAGAAAGCAATTGTTCGTTTAATGTCATATCCGAGAGTCGAACTTTTGGATATGACACCGTCAATAATCCAGCTAATTCGCTACGTGGGCGAACGATTGGAATAGGTTGTTTCGCTGCTTGAATCACTGGATTACTGCGGGCTTTATCAATCAGCGCACGTAGCTCTTGCGCAACCTTCCCTTGTCCTTTACGCGCAGCGGCGGCGGCAACTTGCATTGCAACCGAATAGAACTGTTCTTCATCACCATCAACATGGCTAAGAACGAGCGACTTGATTTGATCGGCAGAAGCCATACTTTCTCATTTACTTGAACTGCAATATCTGGCTAGAATTTTCTAATCCGTACCATCAAGGTAGTAGTGTCAGAGTTCTTCTTCAAAAATACCCTTTAATTTTTACCACAAAATATAGGATGAGTCATCGAATTTGGTATACCTCGCATTACACAAGTGGCTCCAAAGCTCTGTGTAGGAGATGATTCGAATGACAGAAAATTAAAATCTGCTGGTAAGAATCAACCCTCCAGCACTTGTCTATCCTACAACAACCGCTCACGCAATTTCGTATACGGTACACTCTGCACCACTATCTTCCCATCAATCGCCATCACTACAGCCGTAGCCGCTGACCGACCCAAAATCATAAATACAGGTTTCATCCGAATGCTGCTGTAGGCGATGTGCGAACTGGACATCGCTACGAATTGATCGTTCCCGCGAATATGCCTGATTGGAACAGCACCGCAACGGATACCACTGACTTAGATTCAAGATTTAAATATTTATGATACGGCTGTGACAATTGTGGATAAAAATGCCGACATGCGAACCGGGCTTGAATCTGTTTGGGTACTTGGAGATCAATTATTTCCCCATCATCCGTTGCTTGATCCAGCGCAAAAATCACAACGCCTGGTCGTGATGATCGAAGCTGTTGATCGAATGCAGGAACGCCGCGCCCACCAGCACAAAGTGATTTTAGTTGTCTCGGCAATGCGGCATTTTGCGCAGTCCCTCCGACAACAGGGATGGCGCGTAGATTATCGTGAAGCGGAAAATTTTCAAGCCGGATTACAGGCGCACCTCGCCGAATTTCAGCCGAAAAAATTGTGGATGATGGAAAGTGCTGAATGGGAGCTGCGGCAATTACAGCATCAACACGCAAGCAAGTTAAATTTACCCGTCACGATAATAAAAAATTCTCATTTTTTGGTCGAACAATTTGCACCGGAAGAAAAGAGCGGTAAGAAATTAATTCTGGAAAATTTCTACCGCGCCATGCGCAAGCATTTTGGTATCCTGCTCGAAAAAAATGGTGCCCCCAGCGGCGGAGCCTGGAATTTCGATCATGAAAATCGAAAACCTTACCACGCGAAAATAAAACCGCTCCCGCCAATTTCATTCACTCCCGATGCAATCACACAGGCAGTGACTGCCAAAGTTGCCGCCACCTGTCCTGACAATATTAGTTCAACTACGAATTTTCATTTAGCTGTGACGCGTGAACAGGCACTCCAAATGCTGGAAGATTTTATCGAAAACCGTTTACCGCATTTTGGCGACTATGAAGATGCGATGGCACAGGAAGAACCCGTTTTATTTCATTCGCTTTTATCGCCGTTGATGAATATCGGGTTGCTCGAACCGCTCGAAATTGTAAACCGCGCCGAAGCGGCTTATCGTGCCGGACACGCACCGATTAATTCGGTCGAAGGCTTCATTCGTCAAATTATTGGCTGGCGTGAATATGTGTATTGGCGTTATCACAAAATGATGCCGGAATTTCACACGCTTAATCATTGGAACGCGACACGCCAATTACCCGAGTTTTTCTGGACAGCAAAAACCGGGATGAATTGTTTGCAGCAAATTATCGGGCGGGTGATTGAGACAGGCTACAGCCATCACATCGAACGATTGATGGTATTGTGCAATTTTGCTTTACTGACGGGAATCAATCCGAAAGAAGTCAATGATTGGTTTTTGTCTGTTTATTTTGATGCTTATGATTGGGTTGTCACACCCAATGTCATCGGCATGGGACTCTGCGCGGATGGTGGCATTGTCGGGACGAAACCGTATATTGCTTCGGCAGCCTACATCAACAAAATGAGTAATTATTGTCAGGGCTGCGTGTACAATTCAAAGATTCGCACAGGTGAAGATGCGTGTCCTTTCAATTTTCTGTACTGGAATTTTTTGCTGCGCTTTGAGCCGCAATTACGAGCCAATCCAAGAATGGGGCCAAATGTTTTAGGTCTGAAACACCTTAATGCAGATGAGCGGTTACGTGTGCAGACACAAGCTGAAGAATTTTTACAAACTTTATGAATTCAGAATTTTCCTGTGTCATTGTTGGGGCTGGAATCGCAGGTTTGATAGCGGCACAGACACTGCAAGCACACGGTGTACGTGCCATCGTCCTCGACAAAGGACGTGGTGTGGGTGGACGTCTGGCGACGCGATGGGTGGAAGTTGCCGCCGGACAGAAAGCTTACTTCGATCACGGGGCGCAATTTTTTACCGTCCGCGATGAACGATTTCAGAAATTTGTAGATCAATGGTTAGCCGCCGGAATCGTCCGTCAATGGTCTTCCGGTTTTGCTCAGAGTGATGGCATTCCCAATAATGACGGGCATCCGCGCTATTGCAGTACGACGGGAATGAATTCGATTGCGCGACATTTGACCAACGGAATTAACGTCCACACCAACGCCAAAGTTATTCACGTAGCTCAGCAAAATTCGTCATGGAAAATTGTTTTAGAAAATAATGAATCCTTCGCAGCGGAGGCGTTGCTAATGACCCCGCCAGCCGGGCAATCACTGGCCTTGCTGGACGCTGGAGCTTGCGTGTTGCCAATGGATGTTCGCAATGCTTTAGAGCGGATTACCTACGATCCCTGCTTTGCATTATTAGCGATACTGGATTCGCCTCCGCGTTTGCCGAAGCCGGGCGCGTTGCAATTGCAAAGTGAACCGATTGCCTGGATGGCTGACAATCATCAAAAGGGAATTTCACCCGATGTTTTCACGGTTACAATTCACGCCGGAGCAGAATTCACACGAGAAAACTGGGACGCGAATCACGAAATAATCGCAAAGAAATTGTTGACTGCCGCTCACGAATGGTTGGGGGATTCCGTGCAAAGCTGGCAAGTCCATCGCTGGCGTTATAGTCAGCCGCGAGTGCTACATCCCGAAGCTTGTTTAGTGGTTAATGAAGGTGTCCCGCTCGCGTTTGCAGGTGATGGATTCGGCGCAGCGCGGGTCGAAGGCGCAGCCATTTCAGGAATTACGGCGGCAGAAAAAATAGTAAAATTACTTCATGAAAAAAAGTGATCTGCCAACGAAAATTTGCGCCACTTGCGGACGTCCTTTCGTCTGGCGCAAAAAATGGGAGAAAAACTGGGAAAGCGTTTTGTATTGCAGCGACGCTTGTCGGAAGTATAAACATGATCCGAGTAAGGCAGCGAAAATAAAATGAAGCTTCGTACTGATTTTATTGATCGAAATGAATTGAGCGACTATTTGCGGGAAAATTTTCCGCAAGCGGTAGCGCGTTCCCCGGAAATTTCTGAAATACGCGGAGGTCGCAAGACCGCTGAAAAATTGCTGACCCAAATTGATCCTGTCAAATACAGCAAGACTCGCAATTATTTGTACGGAGCAATCACCCGACTCTCACCCTATTTACGACACGGTGTTATCACGCTTGACGAAGTACGCGTACTGGCGTTGCAACGCGCTGGTAAAGCCGCTGAAAAATTGGTCAATGAATTAGGTTGGCGCGATTATTGGCAACGGGTCTATCAACAAATTGGCGACGGAATTTGGAAGGATCGGGAATCTTATAAAACCGGATTTCGTCCCGCCGATTATGCGCCAGAATTACCAGACGATATTCGTGCCGGAAAAACAGGGCTGGCGTGTCTTGATGCGTTTTCTCACGAACTGCGCGTGACAGGTTTTTTACACAATCACGTGCGGATGTGGGTTGCGAGCTATGTTGTCCATTGGCAGCGCGTGCGTTGGCAGGCTGGTGCGAGCTGGTTTTTAGAGCATTTATTAGATGGCGATCCCGCCAGTAATAATTTGTCCTGGCAATGGATCGCCAGCACCTTTTCTTCCAAGCCATATTATTTCAATCGTGAAAATATTGATCAATTCACCGAAGGAAAATTTTGCCGGCAATGTCCGCTTAATGAACAAGGTTGTCCATTTGAGGCTTCGTATGAAGAGTTACAACATCAATTATTTCCCAAAATGAAAACTGATAATCCCGGCGGAGGTCGTCCATGAACAATCCCTTGATCTGGATTTACGATGACTGTCTCAATCCACACAGCCCTGCCTTGCAGCAATATCCCAAGCGTCCTGCGGTGTATGTTTTTGACAAAGAAGTACTGATAAATATTAGCCTCAAACGCATTACTTTTGTCTACGAATGCCTACTCGAAATTCCTGCTATCCAAATTCGTAAAGGTGTCGTCGCCACAGAATTAATAGTAGCTATGCAAGAAAATCATTGTCAGCGTATCATCACCATTACCAGCGTTGCACCACGTTTCAAGCAAACTGTCACAACACTCCGGCGAAAGAATATTGAAGTAGAAATTCTTCCTGCGCCTGCCTTCGTGAATTTATCGTTAGCCGAAACACAACAAATTGACCTGAAACGTTTCAGCCGTTATTGGCAACAAGTGAAACGTCAGGCGATGAGTTTGAATGAGTCTTTGTTCTGAAAAAGAAAATTTTTCCGGATGATTTTTTGGTCTTCTCTCAATAAAGACTACTTACCCGGTTAAGGCGGGTAGCGAAAATTCAAGCACCTGCTTGTCCTGCAACAACCGCTCGCGTAACTTCGCATACGGCACATCCTGCACCGCTATCTTCCCATCAATTGCCATCACCGCAGCCGTTGCCACCGACTGCCCCAAAATCATAAACACAGGCTCCATGCGAATGCTGCCATACGCGATGTGTGAACTGGACATGGCAACCGGAACAAACAAATTATTTACTTCTCCTTTTTTCGGTACGAGTGAGTCATACGCAATTTGATATGGCCCGTTCGTAGAGATACCGATGTCGCCTTCGTTTTGCACGTACGCGTCTTTGCCTGTGCCGATAATGTAGCGTTGGATGTTGTGGGAATCCATTCCGTACGAACCCATCCCGACAGGTTCAGGAGTCGGACGTTTTTTCAGCAATTCATTTTCAGTCATCACGTACGCGCCGATCATGCGACGGGCTTCGCGCACGTAGATTTGATGCGGCCAGTTGCCGTTGTCTTTGAATTCATCACGCGCCAAACCCCATTTGCGAAATTCTTCCTGCGCATCTTTCGGCACGAGCGGATCGTTAGCGATGAAATAGAGTAGACCTTTTTGATATTGCTCATGCTCTTTGATAATTGCGCGGCGGCGTTCATACGTGGCATTAGGGTAATCGTAATTGTAGCCAATGTTATCAGTGCTGAACGGGCCATGATTATTGGTGTCAGTTTTGTGATTTGGGATGCGGTCGAATTTCTGAAATGTCTCGCGCCAGCCTGCTTGGAAAATCCGCAGCATTAATTCATATTGCTTCGCGTCGTAGCCCGCAGGTTTTGGAAACGGCACACGATTTTCCGCGTGGTCTGTCATACACAAGCGAAAGCAATACGCTTGAAGTTTTTTATCGGCTGAACCGTATTCACCGGGTGGCGCAGTTGAAATGCGTGGCAAAACTCCGCTCGAAGGATCGCCGGGAATCCGGTACGGGCTGATTCTTTTATTGACCGCGTCGAAATGATGACGATGATGCAAGACACCTGTTTGCACGCCTGCCCATTGTTCGCCGTATTGATCTTTTGATTCGCGCCCCGTGTGATAGCTGACGCCTGCCGCTGCCATCAAATCGCCTTCGTAGGTCGCATCAATGAACATTTTCCCGCTGTAAGTTTTCCCGCTCAGCGTCTTGATAGAAACGATATTTGCGCCGGATTTTTTGACACCGTTTTTGCGGTTGAGCCATTCATTGCGCACCACAGGGATTTTGTATTCGGCGATGAATTCCTCAAAAACTTTTTCGGCAATATGGGGCTCAAAAATCCACATCGTCCGATTCGCGCCATCCATCGCTACCGTGCCTTGCCCTTTGTTGCCGAACTGTTCATGTGCCTCCCATGTCCACGTTTCCGCCTTTTGATAGTGCTCATACACGCGATGATAAAATTCACGTGCGAGTCCGCCAATCACGGCTTTGTTGCCTGTGTCGGTGAAGCCCAGCCCGCCGCTCGACAATCCGCCAAGGTGTTTGTCAGGCGAAACGATGATGACGGTTTTGCCCATCTGTTGTGCCTGAATTGCGGCGGTGACGGCGGCAGCGGTTCCGCCATAAATCACGAGGTCATAATTTGTGTTCTTCACAGCAAAAAATGAAGCCGTACTTATTCCGGTAAACTCAAGAAAAGTACGGCGTGAAAAAGCGCGGTCATTCATTCAATCAATCCTTTTGATTACTCAAAGATCGTCAGATTTCTTTGGTTAATTAAATCCAGCGTGAGTGGAATCGTCGGGCTGTATTCAAGCGCCGCATAGCCTTCATAACCCAGATCGTAAATCGCTTTGAAAACATTCCGATAGTTAATTTCGCCTGTGCCTGGTTGATGGCGTCCGGGATGGTCTCCGATGTGGAAATGGTCAATGCGTTTGATATGCTGGCGAATCAGCGGGATGAGATTCCCTTCCATAATTTGTACGTGATAAATGTCGAAGAGAATTTTGACGTTCGGGCTGCCGACGGCGTCAATCATTTTCGCGGCATCGTTCACGAGATAGAGAAAATAATTCGGATGATTGACGTAGGTGTTCAGCACTTCGATGACAGCGGTGATGCCATTTTTTTCAAGCATCGGCGCAGCAGCTTTTAATCCGGCGACTGCGCTATCCATCATCGCTTCGCGTGACATTCCGGGTACGTCATTTCCCGTGAGCGTAACCAGCCGTTTGCACTTGAATTTATTGGCGACGGCGATGGAGGCTTCCATTTCTTTCAAGAACTGGTCGCGCTCTTTAGGATTCACCAAGCCGCAATCAATCGCGGTCACGCCTTTGTTGGAAACAAGCGTCGAGCAAGTCAAATTCGGAAACTTCGGCGCTTCGGTCAAAAACGTGTCCAGCACTTTCGGATCACGCCAATTGAACATTTCGTAGGCTTCGTAGCCCAGATCGCTCAGCTTCGCCAGTGCGTCATACACCGGCAAACGGTTCATCAATCCCCACGTTACCGAAAGCCGCAGACGATTAAGTTTTTTATTTTGCTGCATCAATAAAGAAGCGGCGTTTCCATTAAGACTAAGTGCGGGCAAGGCAGCCGCACCAGCAGCAAGAAATGATCTGCGATTCATAATTGGGTTCTCCTTGAGTTTTTGACTGGAGCGCAAGCGTCCCCGCTTGCGCTCCAGTCGTTAGTCGAAAATTTCCTGAACTCTGCCGACCTGACCATCTTCCAGACGCACCTTGATACCGTGCGGGTGAGTCGGCGAATTCGTCAGAATATCCCTCACAATTCCGCGCGTTCTTCTGCCCGTCCGCTGATCCTGCTTCAAGACGATTTCGACGGTCATACCTGCTTTTATATCTTTTCTGTTTTGTCCGTTCATAGTATTTATCATCCACGAAGTCACACGAAGTTTCACGAAGAAAAACCGATTAACGAAGCCGTACGTAAATCTACCAATTCATCATGTCTGAAAAAATCTTCGTGTTTCTTCGTGTACCTTCGTGGAAAAATTTATTCTTGTTCTTCATTCAAAGCGTCGGCGTAATGACGTACGATTTCCCAAGCACAGTTTTGAAACTCCATGCTCCGTCCTGCGTTGTAGTTTTGACCGCCTTACCAAGTGATTTAATAACCACAGAATTTTTATATCGCACTACGCAAGGCAATCCCGCTTTTGATTTAATGAGCGCATTCACTAAATTTCCGTCCTTCCATTTCAGATCAACTTCAAAGTCGCCACGTGCACGAAGCCCTTTCATTTCGCCGCTTCCCCACACTTTCGGCAAGGCTGGTAACAAATGAATTTCTCCGGCGTGACTTTGCATTAACATCTCCGCCATTCCCGCCGTACCGCCAAAATTTCCATCAATTTGAAACGGTGGATGATTATCAAATAAATTCGGATGCGTAGATTTTGCCAGCAACGCTACAACGTTTTCGTGCGCGGTATCGCCTTCTTCGAGCCTTGCCCAAAAATTTATAATCCACGCGCGACTCCATCCCGTATGCCCGCTCCCTGCTTGCAACCTGCGCTCAAGCGTAATCCGCGCCGCCTTCGCTAGTTCCGGCGTACCGCGCATCGTGATCTGATTTCCCGGATGCAGCGCGAACAAATGTGAAATGTGACGATGCCCCGGATCAGGTTCTTCGTAATCTTCCATCCACTCCTGCAATTGTCCATGCTTACCAATTTGCACCTTCGGCAAACGATCCCGCGTAGCAATTATCTTTTTGCGAAACTCTTCATCTGTTCCCAGAATTTGACTGGATTCAATGACCCGCGAAAACAGCGCGTACAGAATTTCGATGTCCATCGTCGGAGCCATGACCAGCTTGCCTTTGACCCCATCATTAGTGAGATAAAAATTTTCCGGCGAGATCGAAGGCCCTGTCAACAAATGCCCCTTGCCGTCGTCCATCAAATAATCCAGAAAGAATTCCGCCGCCTCTTTCATCACCGGATAGGCGCGAAATTCGAGAAACACTTTGTTGCGCGTGTAATCATAATGATCCCATAAATGCAGGCTGAGCCAAGCCGCACCCATCGGCCAAATCCCTGACCCGACACCATCAATCGGAACCGCGTGTCCCCACGCATCCGTGTTGTGATGCAGCACAAATCCACGTGCGCCGTAAAGATTTTTCGCTACATTCCGACCATCGGCGCGAGCATTTTCGATGAGGTCAAAGAGTGGTTCATGCATCTCCGAAAGGTTCGTGACTTCTGCCGGCCAGTAATTCATTTCGGTGTTGATGTTGATCGTGAATTTACTGTCCCACGACGGAGCCAGTTTGTCATTCCAGATGCCTTGCAGGTTCGCCGCCATTGATCCGGGGCGGCTGCTCGCCATCAACAAATATCGTCCGAACTGAAAATATAAAGCCTCCAGCGAGAGATCGGATTCGCCTGCCTGAACACGCTTTAATCGTTCATCTGTCGGCAAATCAGGAGCGGTCGCGGCAAGATTGAAAGCGACACGACGCATCAATCGTTGATGATCGGCGAGATGTGCAGCGCGTAATTTTGCGAATGTTTTTTTCGCCGCTTGTAAATATTCTTCGCATTTCGCGGCTGGATTTTTTTCTTTGAAATTCGTAGCCGCCGCAAAAATCAAAGTCACTGCATTCGCGTTCTCAACCATCAATTCATTGCCGTCTACGCGGAGCTTTCCGCCTTCGGGCAGAGCTTGCAAAATGCCCTGAAATTTGACGCCGACTTTGCGTTCGTCTGGATGATTTTTGTCCCGCGCAATCGCTTCGCCGCCCATTACGACGCGGTTGCGACTGACCAAAGCCATCGTGACATCCTGCTCACGCGTCATCGAAGCGGCAAAAGAAATGCCGCCGGGCTTGTCACTTGTCAGGCGAATAATAATCACCTGATCGGAGGCGGAAGAAAAAATTTCACGGACGAAATGAGCTTCACCAACTTTGTAACTGACTCGCGCAATCCCCGAATCCAAATCAAGTTCGCGGGCGTATTCGCTGGCATTTTCCTGATTCAAAAAGCGTAATTTCACATCTCCAAACGGCTGATACGGAGGCAGCCTACGCGGCGTAGAAATAATATTTTTATCCGCCAGTTGTTCCGCTTCTTTAATCTTTCCGGCGAGCAATAATTTTCGTACTTCGATGACAGCAGCCGCGCCGTTCGGATTATTCCGGTCGCGCCTTTCCCCCGCCCAAATCGTATCCTCGTTAATCTGCAAACGTTCTTCCTGCACGCCGCCAAACACCATCGCGCCGAGGCGTCCATTGCCAATGGGCAAAGCCTCTTCCCACTTGACAGCAGGCTGACGATACCAGAGTTTTTGAGAATTCACCGGAGCCTGCGCCGCGCCGTAACTCACGCCAACGACACACAAAAGAAGAGCCGCAAACCATCGTTTCATTGAATTGAATTTCCTTTCAGAATTGACGCCGAGAATCTATCACAGCGAACGATGACGACAAAGAAAGCCTTGCTAAATCGTGAGCTGAAAATCCTTGTGAACGAATCAATCTTTCATAAAATCATGCTTTTTCGCACGCTCAATACTCTCTCGTATATGTTGAACACCTTGCTCTAAATATTGTCGATGTTTGAGAAGGTCAACGGTATTGAGTAAGGGAAGGAGCGATTCGTAAAACCCTACCCGTTCTTGCAGCATAGGCACCTCGCTTCCCCAGCTACTCCAGGATGAAGGCTCAAGTTGAAGTTTTTTGAAATCCTCGAATCGTCGGTTGTGCTTGAGAAACAACTCGACAAAAACCTTTCGTCGGTCATTTGAAAAATTACTTATCACGCCAAATACAAAACTCACAAAATCTGAATCAGTGGAGTGTTTTTTGATTAGCTCACTAAGGAAATAGTTTTGGTGCTCCTCAACTTGTGTATCAACCGTGTGGTCTCCGTTCCTTTGGAAGAAGACTTCCAAATAACTATGCCAAAGCAGAGACCTTTCTTGCTCTATTTTATAAATCCGCTCGACCAAATTGGTCATCAATTCTTCGTAATCATCACGCTTCCAGAGAAATTCATACTCGCGGGTATCGTCATAACGCGATGGAAGCCCATCCCCACAGTAGAGCCACTCAACATATTCCGGGGCAAAGTTTGGATCAAGGTCAAGGATTGCGTTGAATGCCGTGCCATCGAAATCAGAGTGATCTCTTACCTCCTGAGCCGCAAAATACGCTTTTTTCAGCACGTCCGTGCCTTTGGCAAAAAACTCGCGCAGCCCTTTACAAGCATCAGTAACTCCGTTGAATAGATTCGTCAGGCAATATCCATAACGCAAATCCTGCTGCGCCTTTTTCGTGAGCACCTCCGTCACGCGGACAAAAACATTTTCGTCAAATGGAAGATACTTTGTGAGGAAATCAAGACTATGAGGGAAGCTTCCCAATTCTGTTGTTTGATAGAGATCGTAAAGCTGCCTGAGATAGTCTAACTTTACATCGGTAGGTGGAAGCACCTCAAAGAATGCAAATAGCCAACGACTTTTGGA
Organism: Blastocatellia bacterium; assembly: GCA_043783625.1. Classification (GTDB taxonomy): domain Bacteria; phylum Acidobacteriota; class Blastocatellia; order RBC074; family RBC074; genus JAFDVL01. The sequence goes on from JAYVZE010000058.1 coordinate 25,756, forward strand.
TTGATATTCGTAGCGCGCGAGAATTTCATGGGCTAGTTCCGCTCCACAACTCTCAATGAGTTTGAAAACAAGAGCATTTGGATGAAGAGTAAATTGATCGCCGCCTGCGAGGTATTTACCCAGCACCTGAGCAAATAAGCTGGGATCAGTATCAGCAAGTGCGAACAGAACGATGACCACCCGTCCCTGAAAAACATAATCGTCGCGCCCGTGCCGCAAATGGGCTTTGATTACATCGCACTCCGCGAAAAATCGTTTGTAATCGTCAAGGGCATAGTTTGCAAAGTGCGCCCTGATTTGCTGCTTTTTCAATTCCTCATATTCTTGCCATCCAATTTCTGCGCGGTCTGATCTGTCATCAAACAACAATTCAGAAATGGCGTAAGTTTCATTTCTAAATCGAGTTTTTAGCGCTTCGTCGAAAGAAGTCTTGTACCGTCCGAGAAATTGAAGGTAAGACTGTGCCACATGGCAATGGTCGTATCGCTCAGCTTCCAACTCCGAATCAATAAACGTCAGCACCTGCTCTGAATCAGATTTGATAATGCCCTCTTTACTTATGAGGTAGCCAGACAAGCAGTAGGAACGTAAAATTTCAAGAACTCTTGCTTGCAGATGTGACAAGCGGTAGAGCGCAAACATTCCTTGCCAGAGGGTCTTTCGCAATTCAAAAAGATCAGGAGTTGCAACCAAATCAAATTGAACTATCGAAATTGCGTGACGTTCCTTCACCTCATGATGGCTGAAATGAGTTTGCAGATAGTATTCGGCAATTGTGAGATAGACCAGTTTGAATAAATCGTTGTCGTTCTCCTGCGCCCGTTTCCAAAGAACATCAATCACAGTTTTCTCAATCTCAAACCTGTTGTGATGTGAAGTGTGCCTGTAACCAAAGTCCTCTGTCAGCAAATGCAGAACATACGGCAAATCTTTCGGACGCTTGGCAAGATAATCAAGTAGTAGCTCAAGCACCATACGGAGAGAGTCTTTGCTCACGTGCCTGAGCGCACTGAGCAGGCTAAGAATGGATGGCGAGTCAACGTTGGCATTAGATTTGAAATCCAACTCTGACTCAGGCACAGGCTCAGGACTCAGCTCTGCAATTCGCTCGTGGAGATACAGCAAGGTATCCGTTTCTTTCAGGAACCAGAAAAGGTGCATTAACAGAAGCAAGTCTTCTTCTCTACCCGATTTTACCAATCTTTCCCAAACATCAGCAACATGTTGCTGCATTTCATCGGATAACACTTTGCCATCAAATGCATTCAGAAGAGGATTGAGCGCATCAACAATTCTGTGGCGGAACTTAGGGAAAAAACTCTCAAGCAAAGTGGCGAAACTGAGGACGCGATCCTTGAAAAAAGCGAGATAGAAGAAATAGGTAGCAAGCACTTGGTCAGAGATTCGCACCACTTCATTCTCGTACATATCCGCAATTTCCAGTTCGTGAAGTCGCTGCGCTCCAGACCAAAAATCTTCTGGCGTGATGCCGAAGGCATTTTTGATTGCAGTCATTAACTCATCATTTGAACGATCAACTGCGCGGAAGAATGTAACAACTCCAGCAATCTTTAGCAGACTGCTGTCCTTGAGGTCTTCAAGCTCACGCCGGATAGTGCTGAAATACTCATCATAAAGTGCCGAAACATCATTGATACTCTGAAGCGTATTCTCATGTGCCGCAATGCGTGCAGCCATAATAGCAAGACGTGGATTGCCTTTAGCAATGTCAGAAATTCGGTGGAGATAATCGGGGTTGAGAATATTATATTCATCAGACACGAGTTGTTTGATCTGATCATCAGTAAAACCCTCAAGAGCTACTTCAGTCCCCCCGCCATATGGAAGTACTTTCTCTCGAACTTTATCTAGCGCGTAATCACGAACAGTAACAACAATCTTGACTCTTCGTTCCTGATTTTGGTCATGCAGGAGTTGAAGAATATACCCAAATCCGCTGACACGATTGGCGTCATCAACAAAGATGAGGTAATTACCCGGTGGTGTGAAATAAACCCGTATATCTTCAAACAAATCTCTTGACCGATTGAAGATGCACCAAGCCTTGAATTCTGTATTTGCTTTGGCGAAATGATCCAGGCATTCAAGTGTAAACCGTGATTTGCCACTCCCTGCTTTTCCTGAAACTATCACAAGGTCGTGTGTTTCAAGGGTATCTAGGATTTGTTTCATTTCATTTTCCCGAAAGCAAAATGACGTGTCCAATGGGGTTGCCAATGCACTTTTATTATATGTGGTAACGAACTCCGCTGGCTCAACAATTTGCCTCGTATCTATTTCAACACCAAGAAAATCACGAGCCAAATCCGGGAACTTTTGATAAAGATCATAAGAGATTGGGCCAATGCCAAAAATGTTGAGATTACAACCTTGTTTTTGACAGGTTTCAGCGAGAGAGTTTTCTTCAAGTGGAGAGAGAATAGTGTTATGACATAAAACTATTTCTTCAATTTTCTCGATTGGAATGCCAGTTTTTTTCTCATCAAAACATTTGCCTAAATCTTCCAGAAATTTCCCACACACTCCCGATTGTTGAGTTGTGCTTTCAGCGAAAACATATTTTCCATTGGGTAGTGTAACAAGGCTGTCTGGCGTACCTTTTCTTACTTTATCCGCACCAATAACAAGTCCTATAGGGTTGATGCGTTCGTATCCTCGCTTGTATAAATAGAGGTCACAAAGCCGCTGGAATTTTGCTTGGTCAATCGCCTTTAGCTCAGATTGAATCAGGTTGATTTTAGACATGTTTGTGCCTCTAAAACTAAATTATTAACGGTGCGAATACCAAGTCGCTCGCGCCTGCCCGTGTTTTGCAATCTGTCCCACCTGTGTTAATTCCCGCAACCTTACTTTCAGTGTATTCCGATTCGCTTCTGTCAGTCGTTCTAACTCCGCAATCGTCAACCGTTCGTGTTCACGGAGCAGCTTTAAAATCGTGACTGACAATAGCGGCAAGGCTTGCGCCAAAATGCGTTCGCGTTGGAGCTTGGTTGCCAAATTATCTTTCTGTTTTTTCAGGCAGCGCAAAAAGAAAATAATCCACGCTTCCCAATTGGGCTTCGTTTGTTTGAGCGTGCCTTGTGTTTTGCGCAATGCGGCATAATACAAATCTTTGTTTTCTTCGATCACACTTTCGAGCGAAGCATATGGCACGTAGGCGTATCCGCTGCGCAATAACAACAGCGTCGTGACAATCCGCGAGAGTCTGCCGTTGCCGTCCTGAAATGGATGGATTGCCAGTAATCGCACTACAAAGACAGCGATGATGAGTAATGGGTGTAATTGTTTTTCTTCTATTACCTGATTTGTCCAGGCGATGAGTTCTTGCATTTCCAGCGGCGTTTGAAATGGTGTAGTCGTTTCAAAAATTACGCCTATTTCCTTGCCCTGTTGATCGTAGGCGACTACGTGGTTGGGCGTGCGTTTATAGTTTCCCCGATGGTGTTCATCTTTAGTGCTGAATTTCAGCAGGATGGAATGCAATTGCTTCACATGATTTTCAGTCAGCGTTAATTCTTCCCAAGCTTGAAACAGCAAATCCATCGCTTCGGCATATCCTGCGACTTCTTGTTCATCACGTGATTTAAAAGTATAGCGTTGTAAATTCGAGAGCAGCGTTTCGATTTGCTGATCGGTGAGTTTGACGCCTTCAATGCGGGTGGAAGAACCGATGCTTTCGATTGTGGCTACGTGACGCAAGGAATGCAGGCGTTCGGGCGAAAGAATTTGTAACGCTTCCCAGCGTCCCTTGAATTCGTCAACCTCCGCAATCAGCCGCAACATTTCGTGCGAGACAATTAAACCTGCTGGAGTTTTGTTTTGCGGTATTGGCATACCCGATATTATACCCGATTATACCCGATTCTTTTTCATGTATTTTTGGTGCTGGAAAACGTTTTGGAATTGTAAAATTCTAATTGGCTGAAATTCTATTCACATTTTTGCCGATCATTTTGCCGATCCAGAAACCTGCTTTCAGAATAACAAATACAATACTTTACCAGATTCATTGAAGACAAAATTGCCGGTCTTTTTGCCGATCTTAAAAAGGCTTTTCTGTTAAGTTGCACCTCCCTCACGGTCGGGCTACTGCCACATACGCTGTCTTTACATAATCCCGAAGGTCGCAAAGGCTTCGCACGCGCTCATCCCTTCTTCAATCGCTTTTTGGACAAGTTTTTCGCCGCGTGCTTTTTCTACGGCTTTGGTGAAGGCTTCTACTTGGGCTTCTTGTGGGATCACGAGTACGCCGTCAATGTCTCCGAAAATAATATCGCCGGGGTTGATGCGGACACCTTCGATTTCGAGCGGGACGCGAAAGTCGAGAACTTTGCCGCGCGGGCCTTGATCCTGCGCGTAGCGTCCGCTGGAAAAAACTGGAAAACCGAGTTGCAAGATTCCGAAGGTGTCGCGGGAGTAACCGTCTACGACTGCACCCGCCGCGCCAAGTTTCATCGCACGGGTGCTCATCAATTCGCCCCATAACGCATAACGCGGCGAGCCTCCGGTGCAAACATAAATTTCATTGGTTTTCAGATCGTCCAATGCTTCGAGCATTAAGCCGAACGGTTTTGCCATGACTGGGTTGTTGGAATTCGTGACGGTTTCACTGAAGATGTCGCATTCGAGGACGGGCATGGCGCGTCCAATGGCTACCATATCGTCGCGGAGCGGTTGCAGGCGGGGCGGGAGGAATTGATGCAGCAAACCCATTTTGTCCATCACGTCGCCGACTACGGCGGTGAATAATTCCTGTTTGGCGAGGGCGAAAAGTTCTTCGTCAGACTTCCAAATTTTCATGCGTGACCTCTTTTGCTTTAATTTCGATGGAAAGGTGAGTGTGAAATTTATTTATGCCACGATCTTTCATTGGCTTCAAGAACCACAAGATATGGACAGCTTTATCTTGACCCTACACCATATCAGGTGTAATATCTGTTTGTGTTTGTGAGCGTTATTTTTAAATTCTACCGTGAGGTGGCTGAGACTTAAAAGAAGTCCAGCTCCAAAGTGAAATGTGTAAGCTCTGATTAAGTCAATTTTTCAGCTAACTGCCAAGCCCTGATGCGTTGTGTGAGACGCCTCAGGGCTTTCGCTTTTTCACTTAATCAATTTTTGGATAGCTTTGAATTCTGCCACATCAGCCGATTTCATCATTTCAAACAAACTCATTTCAATCGAAGAAATGATCGCGCCTGCCTTTTGCATTTTATTCAATGCAACTTCGCGGTTGTGGGGAAAACGTGCGCCGATGGCTTCGCTAATCAGATGTACCTGATAACCCAGTTGCAACAAATCATGGACAGTTTGGCTGACGCAAATGTGGGCTTCGATGCCGACGATGATGACCTGTTCGATATGTTTTTCGCGGAGCTGCAGATCGAATTCTGGGACGCCGCAACTCGAAAAAGTAATTTTTTCAATTGGCGTTACTCCTTCAAGATGTGGCGCAATTTCAGTACAGGTGCGACCTAAGCCTTGTGGATATTGCTCCGTGATGATGATCGGGGTTTTCAGGATTGCGCAGCCTTGCACCATGACCGCAATCCGTTGCGCAACTTCGTCAAAGTCCGGCATGACGGGGCGAAATTTTTCCTGCATGTCAATCACGGCTAACGCGGCGCGGTTGCGGTCAAGTAAAGATGGGTGTCGCATAATAGGTTCGCGGAATAATTCAAAAGCCGCTCAAGGTGAAATTCCTCAAGCGGCTTTTTTCAAGATGGTGGGCATAGCAGGATTCGAACCTGCGACTTCTACCGTGTGAAGGTAGCACTCTACCGCTGAGTTATATGCCCGAATTGTCAAATCTTTTCTGAAACACGGGATACTAACAAACGTGCAAGCCACACGTCAAACCTGCTGAACGCAGGAATTTGAAAAATGGTAATCAAGTTACTTCCATAAAACAAAGGCATCATGGTAAACTCTGCCGCTTTAATCGGCAGTAATTTTTGTTAACAAATAAAAGAGTCTGAAAGAAGCCATTAATACTAAGGAGCAAGCGAGCGATATGAGCAATAACGGTACCAGCACCGGCGGCAACATTGGAAAAGTTGTCCAGATTATCGGCCCGGTCATTGACATCGAATTTTCCGGGTCAAACCTTCCCCCCATTCATCAGGCGTTGCGCGTGACCAGCGAGGGCTTTGATGTCACCAAGCCGATTGATGTTATCTGCGAGGTGCAACTGCACCTTGGCGAAGGTCGTGTGCGAACAGTTTCGATGTTACCGACTGACGGCATGGTACGCGGGATGAAAGCGGTGGACACCGGCAGCGGAATCACCGTTCCGGTGGGCAACGGAACGCTGGGACGCATCATGAATGTCATTGGCGAACCGATTGATGAGCGCGGCCCGGTACCTCACACGGAGCGCTATCCGATTCATCGCAGCGCGCCGACTTTTGATGAGCAATCCACTGAGCTGGAAATGCTTGAAACCGGAATCAAAGTCATTGATCTGGTGCAGCCATTTTTGAAGGGTGGAAAGATCGGATTATTTGGCGGAGCCGGCGTCGGCAAAACCGTCACGATCATGGAACTCATCAACAACATCGCCAAAGCGCACGGCGGATTTTCGGTCTTCGCGGGCGTCGGTGAACGTACTCGTGAAGGAAACGATCTCTGGCTGGAAATGCGCGAAGGTCTGGTCATCAACGATGAAGATTTATCGAAATCGAAAGTGGCTTTGGTCTACGGTCAGATGACGGAACCTCCAGGAGCGCGCCTCCGCGTGGCGTTATCAGGCTTAACTGTAGCGGAATATTTCCGCGATCAGGGTCAGGACGTTTTACTGTTCGTAGACAACATTTTCCGCTTCACGCAAGCCGGTTCTGAAGTGTCCGCATTGCTTGGACGTATGCCGAGCGCGGTGGGTTATCAACCGAATCTCGCTTCTGAAATGGGCGAATTGCAGGAACGCATTACTTCGACGAAGACCGGTTCTGTTACTTCGGTACAGGCGGTTTACGTTCCGGCGGACGATTTAACCGACCCGGCTCCGGCGGCAGCATTTGCGCATTTGGACGCAACGACAGTGCTTTCACGTCAGATTGCAGAGCTTGGAATTTATCCGGCGGTTGATCCGTTGGCTTCGAGTTCGCGTATTCTTGATCCGCGCATTGTTGGCGAGGAGCATTACAAATGTGCGCAGGACGTGAAGCGCGTGCTGCAACGATACAAAGATTTGCAGGATATTATTGCTATTCTGGGTATTGATGAATTGTCTGAAGACGACAGGTTGACCGTGACGCGTGCGCGTAAGGTGCAGAAATTCCTTTCACAGCCATTCCACGTCGCCGAGCAATTCACCGGAATTCCTGGCAAGCTCGTCCCGATTGCGGATACGATTCGCGGCTTCCGTGAAATCGTAGATGGTAAACACGACGATATTCCCGAACAGGCTTTTTATCTGCAAGGAACTATTGAAGACGTGCTGAAACGTGCGAAGGAAATGTAAAATGTTAGTGCTGGGTTTTGAGTGCTGAGTGCTGAGTTTCGGAGAAATACGAGGTTTCTCTTAAAACTCGGCACTCAGTACTCAAAACCCAGCACTCGAAACTAAATTCATGTCTAATAAAATCAACCTTGAAGTTATCACGCCTGAAAAACTTGTGCTGCGGGAATCCGTAGACGAAATCGTTTTGCCGGGGCTGACCGGAGAAATCGGAGTTCTTCCCGATCACGAACCTTTGATTTCGCAATTGAAAACGGGAGTACTCAGTTATCGCATTGGTGCTTCGTCACAAAAACTTCATGTCAGTGGCGGCTTTGCTGAAGTATTGGGCGATAAAGTTTCAGTGCTGGCAGATGTGGCGGAAAAGCCTGAAGACATTGATCTCGAAAGTGCCAAAGCTGCACTGGCACGCGCTGAAAAAAGCCTGATTGGTAGTGAAAGTATTGACGCGACTCGTGCTGAGTTAGAGATAGTTCGTGCCAAAACCAGAATTCAGATTGCGGGATAAATTTTCTCTCAAAATTAGATTGTTCTTCCAGGCGCAAGTGTCAACAACTTGCGCTTTTTCATTTGACTTCAGCCTTCCCGTGACATTTTGCAACTATCCTCTTGCCACAGCGTTTGAGAATTGAATCAACTCAAAATTTCAATTTCTTCAAAGGAATGACACTCATGAAACGTAGTCTTTTATTGATCGGCATTATTCTGGCTGGTTTGCTGGCAACCGTTGTTTTTGCACAAAGCCGTGCGAAGGAGACCAAAAAAGAGGAGCCTAAAACGCAGTGGGAATATTTAGTCGTAGTCGGCGGGACTAAAGTGAATTTATCCTCAGCAGGGACTTCTCCATCACTCAGCAAGCTCGGACTTGATAGCAGTTTCCGCGAGCATTATGTGCTGGAAAAAAATCTTGATAAGTTGGGAGCGGCCGGGTGGGAACTGGTGGATGTCACAATTTTGCCGAATACAAGTGAACCACTTTTTCATCTCAAACGTGCGAAAGAAAGCGACCAATAAGTAAGATTATTTGACTGTGAGTGTGGATGAGGAATAAGCTTCACGATTAATTTTGTGAAAGCTCACTCCTGCAAATGAAGACTGTCAAAGTATCAATTATTGAGAACGATGCTGCCAAGGTGCAATCCCTGCTCCAGGCCTTGCGTGATGGCGCGAAAGATGGTTTCGAGTTAACACCACCAGCTAATTTTGCGGCAGCGGATTTAGTAGTCATAAGCAGAGAAGAAGCTGATCGCTTGTTATTGCTTGAAGCACAGGTCGAATTGGAAGCAGAGAGGCGAGCAAAGGAGCGCACCATTGAGCTTGCGCAGGCGATTGAAACTTTGCGTGAACAGGTTCGGGAAACGCAACTGGTCGAACAGGAAATCCGACAAAAAAATCGTGAGCTGGCGATGCTCAACGCGATCCCGGCGGCGGTCAGTACTACGATTGATTTGTCTGAAGTTCTGTTAGTTCTCAAACAGCAATTATCCCAACAATTAGGTATCCCCGGTGGAAGTGTCTATTTATTCGATCCCCAGCAGAATAGTTTTTTGCTCAGTGAAAGCTGGGGCATGTCGGATGATGTTTTGCCGCATGTCCAAAAATTGGCTGGACACCTGTTTCCAGCCAATGAAATTCTTAAAACACGCCGCCCTTTCCTGTTCCCGAATGTTCTGGACATACCTCTTTACCTTGAACTGAAGTTGCACGAAGCTCATCCCCAGTGGAAGAGCTGTCTGCTTGTTCCGCTTCTGGCTGATGGCGCTATGCAGGGAGTCGTTGGGTTATTCAGTACTATCATTTTTGATGAAGCACAGATGGCTTTTTTTGGTTCTTTCGGGCGACAAGTGGGAGCTGCATTTCATCACTCGCGTTTATTTGAACAAGTGTACGCGGCCAGAGAACGAACTCGTGTGTTGTCGCAAAGACTGGTTGAAATTCAGGAAGAAGAACGGCGTAATATTGCGCGTGAACTGCACGATGAAATCGGGCAATACCTGACAGGGCTGAAATTGATTTTAGAAATGAGCCTGCGCCTGCCGCCCGAAGAGGCTAAATCCAATGTGCAGGATGCCCAGAATCTGGTGCTTGAATTAATGTCGAAGGTGCGACAAATTTCGCTTGATCTGCGTCCTGGAATGTTGGACGATTTAGGTTTACTACCTGCACTTTTGTGGTATTTTCAGCGTTATTCGATGCAAACTAAAATCAAGGTGAATTTTACTCATCATCATCTGGAAGGACGCCGCTTCCCTTCACCACTTGAGACCGCTGCGTATCGGATCGTACAAGAAGCGTTGACGAATGTGGCACGGCACGCCAGAGTCAAAGAAGTTTCAGTGAATGGTTGGTCAGACCCGGATATTTTATCGGTCGAAATTCACGATCAGGGCCAGGGCTTTGATCCTCAGGCAGCGCTGGATGCTAATAATTCCAACGGCGTCGCGGGAATGGGCGAACGGGCGCGGTTGCTGGGCGGAGGATTGACGATTGAATCAGATTCAGAAACCGGCACCCGAATCATTGCTACTCTGCCTTTGGGTCAGGAAGCATTTTGACATTCTAAATTTATGACAACGATTATTCTTGCAGACGATCATCCAATTGTTCGACGTGGCTTGCGCTCAGTCCTTGAAGCTGAAAAAGATTTCAATCTGATCGGTGAAGCAGGCGATGGATTGGAAGCCGTTCGCATGGTCGAGAAACTCCAACCTGACATCTTAATTACAGACATGATGATGCCCGGGTTGACTGGACTTGAAGTCACACGCCAGATCAAACATCGTATTCCTAAAACGAAAATTATCATTCTTTCAATGCATGCTTCTGAATCTTATGTTTTAGAAGCCCTGCGAAATGGGGCGAATGGTTACGTTTTAAAAGACACGGTGTCAGAAGAATTAGTCGAGGCCGTCCGGGATGTGATTGCCGGTCGCCGGTATCTCAGCTCGCAGCTTTCAGAACGAGCGATTGAAACTTATATTCTCAAAGCCGAATCCACTCCTGAAGATAGTTACGATTCATTGACTACGCGGGAACGTGAAGTGCTGAAGCTGGCCGCCGAAGGCAGCACGAATAACGAAATTGCCGAACGATTATTTATCAGCCCTCGTACCGCTGAAACGCATCGCGCCAATCTCATGAAAAAGCTCGCTCTCAGTAATCATACGGAGCTGATTCGATACGCAATTCGTCGCGGCGTTTTGTCGCTTGATGAGTAAAAAGCCAATAAATACAGCCCAAATCACTGCCATCGGTCAGTCCCTGCATTTTTACCTACCGCAAATCCCATAGCTCACTACGCAATACTGTGTACATTTTTTGAGGTTGGTAGCTCGTTTGTCATCAATAGTTTACAAAATTAGAAATGAATTAACTGCAAGTTAGCTCCGATACCTGACTTTCATTTAATT
>JAYVZE010000059.1:0-18566 GCA_043783625.1 Blastocatellia bacterium
CACGAAGAACATGTGAACGGTTGCACCATAGTTACCCGTGTTGCTGATGGTTAAGCGTGTGTCTGAAGTTCCGACTGAAGTGTAGTAAGGGAAAGCCAGAACGGAACCGGCTTTCTGATCGCTGACCGCAACGTTGGTTGGAGGATTGCCAGCCAGAGCGGAAGCAGCCAACACGATAAGTGCGGCTAAAGCGAAGAACAAACGTGTGAATTTGTGTGAGGTCATTGTGAGTTACTCCTTAAGAAAGTAAAAAGTGTTAAGCGTGAAATGGTAGTGAGAAGAACGACAGCGAGAGACGGAATCTAATAACTGTCAACACGGACCACAAACGGGGGTCGTGAGAACAGCTATTAGATTCATCTCCGAACAACATCGAATCTTTTCAACTAACCTCTAAGTCCGACTTCTTTCGGACGTGCTATGTAAAGCGGTAATAGAGGAAGCCTTCCAGATTTTTGTGGAGAATTATTTTGAGGTAAGGATTATTTGACTGGAGCGCAAGTGTCCCGCTTGCTGTGAGCGCGTGAAACGCCGCTCGCTGACGTGGCGGAAAGGGACTGTCATCGCCAGCAATTATCCTGTGCGAAGTTCGTTTGCCAAGCTGCGCTGGCAAACGGCAAGCGGGACGCTTGCGCTCCCAGTTTAGTTCCAGCGGACTAATTCCTGATGTTTCGTATTCAGATCAAGACGCGGCATCCAGCGGACGACAAATGAAACATCTCCGTCGCCAAAAACGCGCAGGACTAATTTACGCCATTTGTTGCCGGGGCTGGGAGGTTCGATGATGCCAATGCGTTTACGGAATGTTGGTGGAATATCTACGCTACCGGGAGTTCCCGGCATATCTAAAGTAATCTCACGAACTCCATTAACTCTTCCTTGCCACGAGAAAGCTTGAGGCTCTGGAATCGGAATCGTCACCCCCTGCCGTTGTGCTTGATCCTGACGTTTCCAACCGGAATTATCAGCCGGCGGCGGCGTTCGGGCTTCTAATACTACCGGAGTTGGAGCCGGACGCGGCGTAGGTTCTGGCATTGGCGGTAACTGCTTCGGGATTTCTGTTCGCGTTGGCGGCGTCACTGGCTTTGAGATAGTTACCAGGGCAGGTTTTTCAATGACAGGCTTTTGAATTTTTGGTCGAATCACTTCAGCTAGTGTTGCCAGTAGGGAGGAAGGCTTTTCGATATTTTCAGCGACTGCTACTTGTTTTATTGGAGCCGACCTGCGCGGCGCAATTACATCAGGTCGCAAGGTTGGCGTGAGCGTTGGAGCCGGAGATGCGCTACTTTCAATCAAAGCGGGCGGTGAGGTCACTGGGTGGAGAAACCAGGCAAGGGCTGCGAAGCTGGCGAGTAAAAACACCACGATGGCAGCGACACGACGAAAGACTTTTGGTGGTGTCGCAGGTTCAATTGCTATCGGATTGATTGACGGCGCGATTTCCGGCAGCGGTTCCGGTGAGGAGGATGTTGTTAATAATCGAAATACTTCAGTGCCGGAGAGTTCTGGCGTAGCAGCAACATTGATAACAGGAATTTCTAGTCGGGAAGTAATGGCGCGTAATTCGGTGTAGAGTTCTTCGATGCTGGAATGCCGTGTGTTTGGTTCGCGTGCCATGGCGCGCAGAATTGAGGCTTCAAATTGTAACGGCAAATCCGGGACGAGGTCGCGTGGACGTACTGGCTCTCCGCGTAACTGTTTTAGAGCGATTTCAGTTGCGCTACGTCCGGCAAAAGGTTTTTGCCCCGTGACCATTTCGTACAGCGTGACTCCCAGCGAATAAATATCGGCACGATGATCTACGATTAAATTTTGAGATTGCTCCGGCGAAGCGTAGCCGGGAGTTCCTGCCATCACAGCATGTTGCGTGTAGGTTCGGACTCCGGCGGATTTCGGAAATCTGGCAATGCCAAAATCAATTAATTTTACTGCCGGAGCGTTGGTGGAATCTCCATCGCAAAGAAAAATATTTCGTGGCGTCAGATCACGATGAATAATGCCGCGTGAATGAATCAGCTTCAGCCCATGCGCGACTTCGGCGGCAATGTTGCCAGCCTCCAAATAGGGCAGGCGACCTTTACTATTCAGTTCTTCCCGTAACGTTCGCCCATGCAGCAGTTCCATGACGACATAACGTAAATCATCCGAGATTGCATCGGAGGAATAAACTTTGACGATGTTCGGATGATTGATATTCATCAGGGCAGCGACTTCACGTTTCATCCGGTCATTCATTTCAATCCAATATTGCTGAGCATCGGCCAGCTCTGACGGCGAATTGAATTCAGTTTGGATGAGATGGCGAGGATCGCTGATCTTGACGACTATTGGTGTATCGTGCAGTAAATCAATCGCGGCAAAAACGGTCGAAAGTCCGCCTTCGCTCAGGTAACGGTAAATTAGAAAACGGTCATTGAGGGTTTTATGAATCAGGCTCTCGAAGTCGGGTGAATTCGGATGCTGGCAATTCTGACAAAATACGGCAAGGCGTAACACTTCGCTTGAGCATCGGGTGCAGCGTTTCATGGATCATCTCCTGATTGGTCAGTGACAATGAAGGGGTATAAAAGGGGTGAGCGAAGTATAAACGAAAATAAGGTTGTCTGCTACGGGAAAGAACTACTTTTCTAAATATCACACCGCGCTTGCTTTATACGTGACTCTCAGCTACCATCCTCGGTTTAATGGAGTGGGCACAATGCCCACTTTTTTACTTATGGGCGATTGTTGCCATAAAAGTTAGTTTTATTGTTTTTGCATGAGTCTGGATCCGCGCATCAGTGAAATTATCGAACGAGTCGCTTCACGCGAAGAGCTTGAATACGTCCATGCCGAATTAGTTGGCGGGAGCGGTAATGGAATCTTGCGGATTTTTATTGATAAGCCGGGTGGTGTGACTCACGAAGACTGTGCCGCAGTCAGCGATCAGGTGGGATTAATCCTTGACGTTGAGGATTTGATTGCCTCTCACTATACTTTGGAAGTTTCTTCTCCGGGATTGGATCGTGGTTTATACAAGCCCAACGATTATGAACGCTTCGCAGGTCTTCCCGCACATATCAAATTATTGACTCCGTTGGATGGGCAGCGAAACTTCCACGGAACTTTGATGGGTTTAGATCAAGAAGGTCTTTTAGTTGCTTTGCTGGATGACGAAAAAGGTCAACGGCATCGCTTGCCGCTGGATCAGATTGCTAAAGCCAACGTTGATATTGAACCGTAAAATAAACAGAGCGATTGGTCAGGAATCATTCGACTCTTTACTATTAATTATTACTTTTGATGATCATGAACGCTACCAGTTCCATTGCACAAAACATCGAAGCACTCAGCAAAGAGAAAAACATTGATTCACAGGTGATTTTCTCCGCTATTGAAGATGCCGTAGTTTCGGCTGCGCGTAAGCAATTCAAGACCGGAGAAGATTTACGCGCTCGTTACAATGCTGACACCGGTACGATTGAGCTTTACGCCATCAAAACCGTCGTTGAAGTCATTGAAAATGAAGCGGTGGAAATGTCTCTTGAAGAAGCCGTCAACGAAGTCGGTGAAGGCGTCGAAGCCGGCGATATGCTGGAAATGCCTCGCCCCATGGAAGATTTGGGACGGATTGCGGCGCAAACCGCAAAGCAGATCATTCTCCAAAAAGTCCGCGAAGCTGAGCGGAACAATGTTTATGAAGAATACATTGGTAAAGTTGGAGAACTCCTCAATGGTTTTGTGAAACGATTTGAGGGCGGACGCCTGATTATTGATATGGGGAACGGTTTGGAAGCCGTCATGCCCAAAAATCAACAATCACGGACTGAAACTTTTACGCAGGGCGAGCGCGTACGCGTCGTGATTCACGACGTTCACCGCGAAGCCAAAGGACCGCAAGTCGAAGTCTCAAGAACTGACCCGGAATTGGTCAAACGCCTCTTTGAAATGGAAGTCCCGGAAATCTACGACGGAACGGTAGTCATTAAGGCGGCCGTGCGCGAACCAGGCGACCGCGCGAAAATTGCCGTTGTTTCTAATGAACGCGATGTTGATCCGGTCGGCGCGTGCGTCGGTATGAAAGGTTCTCGCGTCCAATCAATTATCCGTGAACTACGCGGAGAAAAAATTGACATTATTGAATGGTCGGAAGACCCGGCAATTTTTGCGGCGAATGCTTTATCTCCCGCGAAAGTCAGTAAAGTCGCCGTCCTTGATTTTGAAGATAAAAAGTTGCAAGTCACTGTGGACACCGAACAACAAAGCCTGGCCATCGGTAAGCGCGGGCAAAATGTTCGTCTCGCGGCGCGGTTAGTTGGCTGGGATATTGATATTCGCAGCGAAGAAGATATGAAGCGCGAAATTGCTCACCAGATGGAGCAGATGTTGACTGCCGAAGTTGTTCCAGTCACCTTCATTGAAGGCATTACGCCGAACGACTCTGCGATTTTGTCTGAACATGGCATCGAAACGATTGAGCAATTGGCGGCTGCCAATGTGGATGACCTCTGTGAGTGGCTTGATCTTAGCTATGACGATGCTGAAGAAATGATTGGCATGGTTGGTGAAATTGTCGCGGTGCGAGAAGCGGCTTTAGCACACGAAGAGGCTGCTCACGAAGAAGATGCAGCAGCAAATACCGTAACAGAAGAGACAACTGAAGCGGTCAACGCAGAAGCTGATGAAATTGGAGCTGAAACACCTGTTGAAGCTCATCCCGCCGAAGCGGAAGAAACTGAAGTAGCAGAAAATAATGACGAAGCTAAGGCGGAAGAGGGTGAAGACAAGGGGTAGGGGATTGCTGTTCGTTATTCGTCGCTGGAACTAATTGGAAATCTAAATGGGCAAAGTCAGAATTTACGAGTTAGCTCGTGAGCTAAAATTAGAAAGCAAAAAGATCATTGATGACGCACGTCGGATGGGGGTAGATGTAAGTGTTCCCTCTAACACGTTGGATGATCCAATTGCGAACAAGATTCGTGAGATGTATTTCCCGGCGAAGAAAGAAACGGCTGCGCCCACAACGCGTACGGCGCGTTTAGTGAAAGCCAGCAAGCCCGTGGTTTCTGATGAAGCGGTAGCACCAGAGCCGGAAGCCGCAATTGAAATATCTACACCGACGGTTGCACCAGTGGTGGAAGTTGAAGCACCAGCGGCTGACACTTCAAAATCACGCATTGTGAAGCTGGCGAAACCTGCTCCGATTGAAGTTGCTGCGCCAGTCGTTGAGGAGCCAGAAGCTCCAGGGGTTGAGGAAGCCCCAGTTGAAATTGAAGAAATCGTAGAAGCGCCTGTGATTGCGGAAGTAATTCCAGCAGCTCCGCCGACCAAGCCCGCCGCGTTCAACTTACGCCAGCTTGAAAAGCCTGTTGTTGTGCCGCCTGAGCCGCCAGCTCCTAAAAGGGTTCCTCTGGTTGTCACAGCCAAACCGACAGGGACAAATGTTATTCGTTTGGCGACTCCAAAGCCGCGCGTCCTTCCGTCACCTTCGGAAGTTAAGAAAAAAGAAGACGTCCATCTATTACCTTCAGGTGCGCCGCAACGTACCACTTATATTCCGCCTAAAGATAATCGTCATAAAGGACGTAATAGCGGAGTGCGTGGCAAAGTCGCGACGCCTGGAGACAAGCAGGAAGGTTTAAGATTTTCACCTCCCGGCACACGGAGGCAGACGGTCGCGGCTCCAACTGCCAGAGTCGCTCCGGCGGAACTCAAGCCGATCCGTGTCATGGAAGGCTCAACAGTTCGTGAGTTTGCAGAAAAACTGGATATTAAGCCGAAAGATGTGGTGACGGAATTGTTCACGCGCGGGGTGATGGCAACCATCAACCAGCCGATGAATCCTGAAACTGCCAGAGAGATTGGGAAATTATTCGGCTTTGAAATTTCGTTTGGAGCCTTTGAGGAAATGATTGTCGAAACTGAATTCGAAATCACTCCCGAAGCAATGGACGACACTGAAGATCGCGCTCCGGTCGTGACGGTGATGGGACACGTAGATCACGGAAAAACCAGTTTGCTGGATGCGATTCGGCAGGCTCGCGTCGCAGAAGGCGAAGCCGGTGGTATCACGCAACATATCGGAGCTTATTCGGTTCACGTTACTGATCCTGATAATCCTGCTGCCTTGCGTCGCATCGTGTTCCTCGACACTCCCGGTCATGAAGCGTTTACGATGATGCGTGCACGCGGAGCTAAGGTCACTGATATTGTTATTTTAGTTGTCGCCGCCGACGACGGCGTGATGCCTCAAACAGTGGAAGCAATTGAGCACGCTCGCGCTGCCAACGTTCCTTTAATCGTAGCCATTAATAAAGTAGATAAGCCGGATGCCAACGTAGATCGCGTGAAAAAAGAACTCGCAGATCGTGGCTTGCTTTGGGATGGCTGGGGCGGTTCAACGACGATGGTCGAAGTCTCTGCCAAAAAGAAGCAGAATATTGACGGCTTGCTTGAATTAATTATTTTGCAGGCTGACATTATGGAGTTGAAATCTAACTCCAAGCGTCTGGCTACGGGTACTGTACTGGAAGCGAAACTGGATCGCGGTCGCGGTTCGGTCGCGACGGTTTTGATTCAAAATGGTACGCTCAAAGTTGGCGAGCCGTTTATTGTCGGAAACTTTTTTGGTCGCGTTCGTGCTTTATTTAATGATCGTCGTCAACAATTAGATGAGACAGGGCCGGCAACTCCGGTTGAAGTGCTTGGCTTGCAGGGTGTTCCCGCCGCCGGGGATCAATTCCAGGTTGTAGCGGACGAAATTAAAGCCCGCCAGATTTCAGAATTCCGCCAATCGAAAGCTCGTATCACGGCCTTGACGCGCAGCTCGGCGCGTGGGCTTGACCAATTAGCGATCCAAATGGAAAGCGGAGAAGTTAAAGAATTGCTCGTGATTCTGAAAACAGACGTGCAAGGTTCAGTTGAAGTTCTGCGTGATACACTGACGAAACTGGCGACTGAAAAAATCAAAGTCAGAATTATTCGTGCCGCTGTGGGAGCTATTACCTACGACGATGTATTGCTGGCAAGTGCTTCAAATGCAACGACGGCGGGAACGGCGACGGTTATCATCGGATTCAATGTCCGGCCTGAAGCCCGCGCTGATGATGCAGCTAAGCAGGAAAGTGTAGATATTCGCCTCCATTCGATCATCTATAAAGTTGAAGAAGAAATTCGTAACGCGATGATCGGGATGCTGGATGCCACGATCAAGGAAACCATCATTGGCAAGGCGCAGGTGCGCGATATTATTCGGGTTCCCAAAATTGGATCAGTCGCGGGTTCGTATGTGATTGACGGGATGATTAAACGTACCGCCAAAGCGCGTATTATTCGTGAAAACGTCGTGATTTTTACCACGACCATTGGCAGCCTCCGTCGTTTCAAGGACGATGTCAGTGAAGTGCAAACAGGTTATGAGTGCGGTATCACGGTAGACCGTTTCAACGATTTCAAAATTAACGACGTCGTTGAAGCCTATCTCGAAGAGAAAGTCGCCGCGACAAGTTTGGATTAAGAATAGTTCTGAGTAGAAAGTACTGAGTGCTGAGTTTTCAGAAATTCTTACTCAGGACTTTCTACTCAGCACTCAGCACTTTTATGCAGTACCGATCAGACAGACTGGCGCAGGAATTGAGGAATGAAGTTAGTTACATTATTTCTCGTGAACTGAAAGACCCCCGCATGGGATTTGCGACGATCACTACGGTTAAAGTTACACCTGATCTTAAATACGCCAGAATTTTAGTCAGTGTTTTAGGGACGCCGGAAAAACAGAAAGCCACGATGGTTGCGCTAAAAAAAGGTGCTGGATTCGTCAGACGGCAGCTTAGTTCGCGGCTTAAATTGCGGCAATGTCCTGAGCTGAAATTTGAATACGACGATTCAATTGAGTACGGTGCCAAGATGGACGAAATCTTGAATGAGGTGGGGCGAGAGTTACGGGATTCTTCAGCAGAGACGGAAGCGGAAGCTTCTGATGAAGAATAAATCTCGATAGAGAAGGACGGTATTTGATTATGCTTGGTGATGTCACTGAACTGATCGAAAAGCATCATTCGTTTGCAATTACTACACATTTGAGACCCGATGGAGATGGGTTAGGTTCCTCACTCGCCTTGAATTGGATTCTCCATTCCCTTAATAAAGAATCTGAAGTCATTAGTTGCGATCTCGTTCCGCATTCCTATCGAAGCCTGCCTGGTTCCGGCGAAATCCGTACGGTTCCCGATCTTGATAAAAAATACGATGCTGTCTTTGTGATTGAATGCAGCGACGTGACACGCCCCGGATTGCCGGGACTGTGTGACCAGTTTGTCGTCAATATTGACCACCATACGACGACTGAATTATTTGGTAATTTGAATTGGATTGACTCGACCGCAGCGGCAGTCGGTGAGATGGTTTATAACTTGGCGCGTGCGATGGGCGTCAGGATTACAGCAGAGATTGCGAGCTGTGTTTATGCGGCTTTGCTCACCGACACAGGTTCCTTTCATTTTTCCAACACCTCCGAGCGTACCTTCAAAATTGCCAGCGATTTGGTCAGATGCGGTGCGCAACCCGCGATCCTTTCACAGGCAATTTTTTATCAATATCCCTACGCAAAAATCAAACTGATCGGCTCAGTCCTTTCGACGTTGCAATGTGATGAATCCGGCAAGATTGCGTGGATTACGATGACCAACGAGGCGATGAAAGAGGCGGGAGCGACAGAAGAAGATACTGACGGCATCATCACGTATCCGCTGACCATCGGAGATGTCGAAGCGGCGGCTTTTTTCCGTGAATTGGAAGATTCAAAATACCGCGTGAGTCTGCGCTCAAAAAATCGTGTTAATGTCGCGCAAGTAGCCGAACAATTTGGGGGCGGCGGACATAAAAACGCAGCGGGCTTCACGATGGTCGCCGATTACGACGAATTAACCCGTAACGTGCTGGAAGGATTGAAAAGTGCCATCGCCATTGCACCTCCGCTGAATGGCGGCACAATCAAACCGGATTAAGACGGTTCAGAGTACAAACTTTAGTTTGCCAAACGCCGCGCTTCGCTGGCGTTGTCACGCTGAAGACGTGAACTCTGAACAGGTAGCTATTCAGCCAGCTTTACAATTTCTCGAACCTTCGCCTCATCAACTCGTCCATCAAATTCTTTCGGCTCGCGCACAAAAGTACCAAAATGAAAATCTTGAATTCCTACCTCTTCTGCCAGAATTTTCATCATCTCATCCGTCATTCCACCGCCAGCAAGAATCATAATTTCAGGGCTTGCAGCTTGCAGACACAATCGAAAATTTTCAATCTTTTGTTCCTGATTACCTTTTCCGCCGCTCGTTAAAATGCAATCTACAGCAGGGAATTGCTTTAATATTTTGATTGCATTCTGCGGGCTACTCAGCTCTTCAAAAGCGCGATGAAAGGTGAATTTTTTCTGTGGAGCAGCAGAGATTACCTGCTGTAAAAGTTCTTCATCAATCGCATCATTCGCGATAAATCCGCAGACAATTCCATTAATGGGAAACATTGCGAGTGTGGCTGCAAGACTGCATAAACGTTGCTTTTCGTTGACATCATTCACTTGAAAATTCTCGCTTTCACGCAGCATCACGCGGATCGGAATTTTTACCGCTTCCGTGACTGCGCGAATAAGTTCAAGCGAAGGAGTTAGCCCGCCAACTTCAAAATGTGAAATCAATTCAATGCGATCTGCGCCGCCTTTTTCAGCCGCGAGAGCGTCTTCGACTGTTGTCGCAATTATTTCAATCATTGATTAGTAGTTCGCGGTCTCTTGCGACCTGTTAACTGCGAACTTCTTTCTTATTGATGGTCATTACCGCGATTCCAACAATCAGAGCAGGAATCCACATCCATAGAATTTCAGTGAAAAGGACGATTGCGCCCCAGCGCGAGAAGAATTGGCTGACGCCGAGTGGAGAAACCTGAATTGGTCGCCACGAGAAAAAATATCGGGTTTGATCAAATGGAGTGAAAAAGGCGACACCGTGACCGCCGTTCGTGAGCGCGTCGAAAATTCCGTGCGAAGCCGTGCAGAGAAATAGAAATATAAAACACGAAATCGGAGACAAATCTGTTCGCTTGCGCAAGAAACCAAAAGCAATGATAGAGCTTAAAAGGGCTGCACATAAAAGTGAATGTGTGAATCCGCGATGCCCGAAGAAGAATCCTGCGACATCAAAATCCGGTACGATGGTACAGAACGCGCCGAGGAAAAATATCTTTTGTGGGACGCGAAACCGTTGAAAAATCGGAGCCAACGCAACGGCGACGGCAGGATGAGAAATGATTGATGGCATATAAAAGTCCAACAAACTTCAGTTTGTTACTCCTCTCAGGCACTGTATCTCTATTGCGATCCCTCAACAAACTAAAGTTTGTTGGACATCAATCGTTCGATAATTAATCCAAAACTAACACCCATAAAATAACAAATTAAATCACTCCACAAAAATCCAAAGCCGAGGATCAATCCGCCGAGGCGCGTATGCCGAATCACATCAATCCATGGTGCGTGATAGAGCTGACTGATTTCTATCAAGCAGCAAAATGCTAACGCGAGTGCTGCGATTTTCAGCGTAGGGAATTTCGGGAATAAAAATCCAAAGCCAAAAAATATCATCAACGCATACAACGCATCGCCCACATATTCGTGGGCGAAAGGCGGGGCGAAGCGAGTTCTAGAGGCTAAGCCGAGCAGGATGACGACGACGACGAGAAGTGCGTAAATAGCGCGTGATCTTGATGGCATATAATAGCACTGGCAACGAATAATTGAATGCTTACTCGTTGCCAGCGCAACAAACTAACAGTTCGTTGTACATTTTTACCGCGACAACAACGTCCCGACATAACGCAGCAAATCATTGGCACTTTCGTGCGTGTAGCCGTGTTCTTTCACCAAGCGATCTACCACATCGTTGATGCGGCGGAGCTGATCGGTGTCGGGAGTTTTTGCGGAAGTCGTAATTTTCACGACGTCTTTCAGGTCAGCGAAAATTTTCTTTTCGATGGCTTCTTTCAGGCGTTCGTGCGAATTGTAATCGAACGTTTTTCCCTTGCGCGAATACGAAGAAATGCGGATCAGGATTTCCTGACGGAACGTATTTTTCGCATTTTCTGAAATTCCGATTTGCTCTTCGATGGAGCGCATCAACCGTTCATCGGGTTCAAGAGCTTCTTCGGTGATCGGGTCTTTCAGTTTTTCCTTGTTGCAAAACGCTTCGACATTGTCGAGGTACGAATTGCACATATTCTTCGCCATCTCTTCAAAGGAATAGACAAAAGCGCGTTGCACTTCGAGCTTGGCAATTTCGTCGTACTCACGCCGAGCCAATGAAATCAGGCTCATGTATCGTTCGCGCTGTTCGGCACTGATGCCTGTGTGCTGTTCGAATCCATCTTTGATCGTGCGTAGCGCATCAATCGGAGTGATGCAGGTCACACCGTCTTTAATGAGCGCATTCGATAAACGATTGATAATGTAGCGCGGAGAAATTCCATCCATGCCTTCGCGCAACGTATCGGCTTTCAATTCTTTCACGTCACGCGATTTGAACCCTTCGACATCTTCGCCGTCGTAGAGCTTCATTTTTTTGACGACATCTACGTTAGCTTTTTTCGGTTCTTCGAGACGCGTCATGACTGCGAACATTGCAGCTACGCGCAACGTGTGCGGTGCGATGTGAACGTTGCGCAGGATTTCGCTTTGATGCAAAAGTTTTTCGTAGATTTTTTCTTCCTGCGAGACCTTCAGGTTGTACGGAACCTTAATCATGATGATGCGGTCTTGCAGGGCTTCCGATTTGCGATTGCCAACAAACGCGGTGTATTCGTTTTCGTTCGTATGCGACAGGATGACTTCATCAGCGTAGATCATCGCAAAGCGTCCGGTCTTGATATTTTGTTCCTGCGAAAGTGTCAGCAGGGAATACAAAAATTTCTCATCGGATTTCAGGATTTCGATGAATTCCATAATGCCGCGATTGGCAATATTTAATTCGCCGTCAAAGCGGTACGCACGCGGATCAGATTCGCTGCCGATTTCGCCAATGGTCGAAAGATCAATTGATCCAGTGAGTTCCGTAATGTCCTGGCTCTTGGGGTCTGAAGGTGCGAACGTGCCGATTCCCACGCGATCTTTTTCAGAAAAGGCAACGCGTTCGATGGGCATGTCTTCGTGTTTTCCGCCGTAAGTATGTTCGAGGTTATAACGACATTGAGGGCACAATTCTCCCTCGATATAAATTCCGTAATGCTTTTCAATATCGGCGCGTAGCTCAGCAGGAATCAGGTGGAGCGGTTCTTCGTGCATCGGACAGCCTTTGATGGCGTAGACTGCACCGGCAGTCGTATGGCTCCATTTTTCCATCCCGCGCTTGAGCATTGTCACAATCGTAGACTTACCGCCGCCGACCGGCCCCATTAACAGCAGAATGCGTTTACGGACTTCCAGACGTTGCGCGGACGATTTGAAATAATCCACGATTTGCTCAATGGCTTCATCAATACCGTAAAGTTCTTCGCTGAAGAAATGGTAATTGTGATGTTCGTGTAATGTGCCTTCGTGGACTTTATCAACTCCGGCGGAAAGGATCATGTCGCAGACGCGAGCGTGAGAGAGTTGGGCGATGCGGGGATTTTGCGAAACCAGCTCGAAATATTCCTGAAAGGTTCCGTCCCATTTCAGTTCTTCCCGCTCACGGCGGTAAGCTCCGAGCAAATCGCTGAGATTGAGTGGCGATTTCTTATCTTCCATATTGTTACACCTCCCTGCCGCTGACTACACGATACAACGTGTGCAATGGCAGCTTTGAAAACATTGGCATCTTTGACGTTGGGAGAAAAAGATGCGAACCGTGGGAAGCGAAACTCCGACGGTGTGATTACGAAACGGGCATATTATTCAGGACACCTTTCATACAATGGTTTGTCCGGGGCAATTGGGGGCGACCAGACGAGCTGATTATAACACAGCATCGGAACCGTCAATCAAATAGAAAATTTCAGCGCTGCGTAGTTATCTCAGGCAGAAAGGAATATATGACGAATTGAGTGCCGTTTCAGAAAAAGGATACGAGAGGCGCCCCGCCTGTCGTACCTGGCTATGATATGATAAAAAATGAAGCGACTTTTTGATGTTACCGGAATAAATTGACGCCATCCGGCAATAGAGTTAGAGGCAACTGAAATCAGAACGAGAGACCAAAAAGCCATTATGATTAGCATGAAACTACGATATTTATTCTTCCTGAGCTTATTAATTACAATTCCATCTTTCGCCCAGAATCCTATTTCCTGGTCGGCGAAACTCGAACCCGCGACCGTCAAACAGGGAACCAAAGCAAAATTGGTGGTCACTGCCAAGCTTGATCCGGGCTGGCATTTGTATTCGCTGAATCAGGGGCCGCCGCCGCGTGCGACGAAGGTAGCATTAGAAGAAGGTGGAGAATTTTTGCCGGATGGCGCAGTCAGTGCACCGCCTGCGAAAAAAGCTTTCGACCCGAATTTTCAGATTGAGACGGAAACGTATGAAGGCAGCGTCTCGTTTTCAATTCCCATCAAAGCCAAGCCTGACGCCGTCATCGGAGCGACGAAAGCTTCAGCGAAAGTGACGTTTCAGGTTTGTACTGACACGACTTGTTTACGTCCGACGACGAAGAATTTTGACGCGGAGGCTACGATTATTGCGGCAGTCGCAGCGGTTGTGCCACCAACTCCGATACCAACAGTAACGCCGACACCGACGCTAATTCCAACAGTGGCTCCGCCTACACCCACTCCAACTCCAACTCCGACACCGACTCCCTCTCCGGTCGGAATTCAAACGACAATTCCGCCCAGTGATAGCGGGACAGGCGTTGGCGCAACTGAACAAAATACTTCTCCAACTTCTGCCGCAGATCTGAAAAGCAAAGGTCTCTTAAATTTTATTTTATTGGCGATTAGTTCAGGATTATTGGCGTTGTTGACACCCTGCGTTTTTCCGATGATTCCGATTACGGTTTCGTATTTCACGAAGCAATCGGAAAAATCCCGTAGCGGAGCCATCGCGCAATCACTGGTGTATGCGCTCGGAATTATTTTCACCTTCACGGGACTCGGATTGCTGATGACGCTCGTAGCAGGAGCGGCGGGACTGAATAAATTCGCCGCGAATCCGTGGCTGAATCTTTTTATGGCAGCGTTATTTTTGACGCTCGCATTGAATCTTTTCGGCTTGTTTGAAATTCGTGTACCTTCGGGTTTAGTCAATAAATTAGATTCGCAATCACGCACGGGCGGAGGTTACGGCGCGACTTTATTAATGGGGCTGGTGTTCACGCTGACTTCGTTTACCTGCACCGTAGCCTTCGTCGGACAGGTTTTAGTCTTCGCGGCGCAGGGTGAATGGTTCTGGTCAATCATCGGAATGCTGGCGTTTTCTACGGCGTTCGCCTTTCCATTTTTCCTGCTTTCCATTTTTCCGCATTGGTTGAAATCACTGCCGTCTTCTGGTGGTTGGATGAACAGCGTCAAAGTCACAATGGGCTTTATTGAATTAGCCGCCGGATTGAAATTCCTCAGCAACGTTGATTTAGTTTGGGGATGGAATGCGATCACGCGCAATGTATTTTTATCGGCGTGGGTCGCCATCGCGTTAGTCGCAGGAATTTATTTGCTGGGCAAAATTCAACTTCCAATGGATTCTCCCATCAAAAGTTTAGGCGTGTTGCGAATGCTGATGAGCGTCTTCTTTTTTGGTCTGGCGTTTTACTTTTTGACCGGAATGTTTGGCGGAAATTTGGCGGGATTTGAAGGCATGGTTCCTCCGGCAAAAAATAACGGAAACTCGATACAGGTTGGATCGAACGCGTCCTCAAGCTGGATCATGAACTACGACAAAGCTGTGGCGCAGGCGATGGCGACGAATCGCCCCGTATTTTTGAACTTCACAGGCATCACCTGTACGAATTGCCGTTGGATGGAAAGCAATATGTTCACTGACGCGGCAGTAAAAAAAGCATTGGATAATTTTGTGCTGGCTGAGTTATACACAGATCGTCAAACGCCCGAAGACGAGAAGAATGCCGCGTTGCAAGAAACGAAATTTAAAAATGTCGGACTTCCGTTATACGTGATGATTACGCCTGATGGAAAAGAATTATCCGCGCCGGTTGGACTCACGCGAGATAAGAATGAGTTCATTAAATTTTTGCAGGCAGGAGCTTCGCGGTTCGGACAAGGCGGACAAAATTCGCTTTAATACTTAAGGAATATTTGTGGATATAATTTTGAATGAATACGAAATCCGCGTCATCGGCGCATTAGTCGAAAAGAAAATCACGACGCCTGAATATTATCCGCTCACGCTCAACTCATTAATCAACGCCTGCAATCAAAAATCCAGCCGCGATCCCGTCGTTATTTACGACGAACAAATCGTGCAAAAAACATTGAATGTTTTGCGCGAAAAAAAACTCGCCTACGTCTTTAGCGGAGCCGATGCGCGGGTCGCCAAGTACGGTCATCTTTTTCCTGAAGCGTATGATTTGAATGAAGAAGAAAATGCGGTGATGTGCGTATTATTATTGCGTGGAGCGCAAACTCCCGGTGAACTCCGCAGCCGTACCAATTCACTTTTCAGCTTTGAATCTTCCGCCGCCGTCGAAGCGATTTTGAATGATCTATCCGACAGTCCGGGACGCAAACCATTAGTCATAAAATTGCCGCGCCAGGCCGGAATGAAAGAATCAAGGTATGTACATTTGCTGTCAGGAGAAGTGAATGTCGAAGAAGTTGCAGCAGCGGTTGCTGTGCCGCGTGTCTCAAATTCTTCGTCTGTGAAAGAAGAACGGGTCGCACAACTCGAAACTGAAATCGCTTTACTGAAGCAGGAAATGGCAGAGCTGAAATCGCAGTTCGCTGATTTCAAAAAGCAGTTTGAATAACCTTTTTCACTCATCATTTTTCGTGTTAATTTATTCGCCATGAGAGGTGCAGCATGAGCAAACATAATTTGGCGTTAGCAGGCGCGGTAGTCGAAATTGACTACCCGGAATCGGACGGGAAACCTATGGCAGAGACGGATATTCATCGTGATTTGATTCTGGAATTGATCGAAATATTAAAGGTTTGGTTTTTGCAAAACGCGGATGTCTACGTCACCGGAAACATCATGCTGTATTACGAAATGGGCAAGCCGCAAAAATGCGTTTCGCCCGATGTGATGGTGGTGCTTGGAGTCGGAAAAGAATTACGCCGCTCCTATAAACTCTGGGAAGAAGAAGTTCCTGCGGTCATCTTTGAAATTTCTTCACGCAAAACCTGGGGCGATGATTCCTATCTGAAACTGCAACTTTATGCGCGGCTTGGTGTGCAGGAATATTATCTGTTTGATCCTGAATACGATTATTTGCCGGAGCCGTTACTTGCGTTTCAGCTCAAGGACGGAGCTTACAAAAAAGTCAAAGTGAAGAAGCATCGCGTCTTCAGCGAAGCATTAGGTTTGGAATTAGTTGATACCGGAAAAACTTTGCGGTTGTTTGATCCGATAGCGGAAAAGTTTTTGCCAACGCTGGCAGAAGAAACATTAGCCCGCATTCAAGCCGAAGCCGAAGTTGTTCGTTTACGTGCAGAGTTGGCGCGTTTACAAAATTAAATCCTACCCGGGGAAATCATGTTCAATAAAGTTTTAGTCCTGTCCGCTTCTGCTGGAGCCGGGCATTTACGTGCTGCACAGGCAGTCGAACGCGCGTTGCTCGAAGCTAACGCCGCCCGCGAAGTTCGCAACATTGATACGCTCGAATACACCAGCAAAATTTTCCAGCATTTGTATTCCAAAGCCTATATTGATGTCGTCAATAAAATGCCGGAATTGCCGGGATTTTTTTATGATCGTCTGGATAAGCCGTGGAAAAACGAACGGCGGCGGCTCGCGCTGGATAAACTCAATACACGTCCGTTTGTCAAAATGCTCAGCGAATATCAGCCCGATATGATTGTCTGTACGCATTTTCTGCCAGCGGAAATCGTGTCGTGGCTCAAAGCCAAAGAGCGGCTGCACAGCCGTCAGGCAATTGTCGTGACGGATTTTGATGCGCACGCGATGTGGCTCTGTCATCACTATGAACAGTATTTTGTCGCGCTCGAAGAGACACGCGTTTATCTTGAAGCGTTAGGAATTCCCGCCGATAAAATCACTGTCAGCGGCATCCCGATTGATCCGGTTTTTGCGCAGAAAAAAGACAAATTGGAAATGCGAAAAAAGCACGGACTCGCGCCTGACCTGACGACGATTTTGGTTTCTGCCGGAGGCTTCGGCGTTGGTGCAATTGATGAATTAATTAACGAATTGCTGAAGCTCCAACATCCCGCGCAAATCGTAGCCATCTGCGGACGCAACGAAGAATTAAAATCCCGCCTCGAAAAAATCAAAGCCACCGGAAACGTCAAAGTGTGGCCCATCGGCTACACGACGGAGATGGACGAATACATGTCCGCGTCAGATATTGTGCTGGGCAAACCCGGCGGCTTGACGACTTCGGAAGCGTTAGCCAAAGGCCTCGTCTTTGTTGTTGTCAATCCAATCCCCGGTCAGGAAGAACGCAACTCCGATCATTTATTAGAAGCCGGAGCCGCGATCCGTTGCAATAATTTACCCGTGCTGAGTTACAAGCTGGATAAGTTATTGGATGATCCGAAACGATTTGCGCGGATGCAGGAAAATGCCCGTAAAATGGGGCATCCGAATGCGGCGCACGATATTGTTAAGAAGCTTTTGAGCTTGAAAAATTGACAGTAAAACCTATGAGAATTCCAATTTAAGTTTGGAATTCTCATAGGTTAGTCGCTGGAATTTCCCCTACTATCAAGGCTTGGAGAAAAATAAATAACGCTAATTTTAGTACTTCGTTACGGATAAAATGTCGGATTCAATACCGCAAAATTCTCACGACAAAATCGCAGCCGTTCACATGCTCTGGGCGTCGCTCGCATTTGCAGTCATGGCGGCGGTCAGCCATTGGGCGGGCGAGTATTGCGATTGGCAACTGGTCGCCGTCGCGCGCGCTACCGTAGCGTTTTTCTTTTCTCTCATCATCGCCAAAATCTCCGGCGTGAAGCTCATTTTCTTCGGTCCGAAAACGATGTGGGTTCGCAGCGTAGCAGGAAGCATCGGGATGCTTTGCAATTTTTATGCGCTGGCACATTTGCCGGTTTCGGATACGTTGACGTTGATGAATACGACGCCGATTTGGGTGACATTGATGCTGTGGGTTGTCTTCAAACAAAAGCCAGCGTCAGGAATTTTAATTGCAGTTGTCGTCAGTGTTTTCGGCATCATCCTGATTCAGCAGCCACATTTTGAAGGTGGCAAATTTGCGTGTCTGATGGCCCTGTGCGGAGCGTTTTGCACTTCGATTGCGATGCTCGGACTCAACCGTTTGCAAAGCGTAGACCCACGCGCCATCGTCGTTCATTTTTCAGCAATAGCCAGCGTGACAACAATCGTATTTTTAGGGCTTACCAATCGCAAAGATTATTTTGTCCAGTTGAGTAACAAGGCGTCATTAATTTTGTTACTACTGGTCGGA
>JAYVZE010000060.1:0-30370 GCA_043783625.1 Blastocatellia bacterium
CAAAAAAACGACCACCGACCACCGCTCACCATCCACCATTTTAGTTTTTCGCTTTATCAACGATCTTATTCGAGGACAACCACGGCATCAGTCCGCGCAGTTGTTCACCAACTTCTTCGATCTGATGTTTTTTGCCGTCAGCGATCATTTTATTGAAATTTACTTTGCCGGATTCAGCTTCGGCTAACCATTCATCCGCGAATTGACCGGATTGAATTTCAGCCAGAATTTCTTTCATCCGCGCTTTCACCGAAGCGTCCACAATGCGTGGGCCGCGCGTCACATCGCCATATTCTGCGGTATTGGAAATTGAGTAGCGCATGTTTGCGACGCCACCTTCGTAGAGCAAATCTACGATCAATTTCATTTCATGCAAACATTCAAAATACGCCATTTCCGGCGCGTATCCAGCCTCAGTCAACGTTTCAAATCCGGCTTGAATTAACGCTGTCAGCCCACCGCAAAGTACTGCCTGTTCACCGAACAAATCAGTTTCGGTTTCTTCTTTGAAAGTCGTTTCAATGATGCCAGCGCGTCCGCCGCCAATGGCTGACGCGTACGCAAGAGCCACTTGTTTTGCATCGCCAGCGGGGTCTTGCGCGACGGCGACTAAGCACGGTACACCGGCACCACGTTCGTATTCACGACGCACCAAATGTCCGGGGCCTTTCGGGGCAACCATGAAGACGTTGACATCAGCGGGTGGAACAATTTTTTTGAAGTGAATTGAGAAGCCATGCGCAACCGCGAGATATTTTCCGGCTTTCAAATGCGGTGCGATTTCACGGGCATAAATTCCCGGTGTCAATTCGTCAGGCGTCAGTAACATCACAATGTCAGCACGTTCTGCGGCATCGGCGACTGGTAAAACTTCGAGTCCGGCAGCCTGCGCTTTGGCAACGCTGGGGCTGTCAGAGCGAAGTCCGACGATCACATTTGCGCCGCTGTCTTTGAGGTTATTGGAATGCCCGAATCCTTGCGAACCATAGCCGATAATCGCAATGGTTTTGTCCTGCAAAAATTTAGGGTCTGCATCTTTGTCGTAATAAATTTTCATGTGGAAAGCTCCGATAAAATTGTTGCGCAAACTGTTCGCTTGCGGGTTAGATGAACAAATAACATTAGTGAAATTGCAACCGTTTGTTGCTTCAACTAAAACTCTTCAAATCAGGCTCAACCCAATCGCGTCGGGCTTCAACTGACATTAGTAAATCTTTACTGTAATACTCAAAAGGTAAATTCTTATCGCCGTGAAGCAAACAAAAACTATTCGTCAATTCAACCAGCGAACGATTCGGATCAGCAGTCGTCAGATATTTTTTGATATACCAAATATAGAACAAAGTAATCGTTTTGTGGTAGCCGCTCGTGTCGGTATTTTGCCCGCCCGTTGCCACGTTATATTTTTTGATGCCATCACGAATTAGCTTCGTCGCATCCGGCACATCATACTTTGACAAATACCATAAACCCATTGCGAGATGCGCCTGATGTGTCCATTTGGCAGCAGGCCAAGACCCGTTCTCAAAGCCTTCGATCAAGCGCAGAATTTCTTCCGGTGAATTATACGTTTTCATTCCAGATTGCCTCTAGCTCAAGCACAAACTGGAAAGCTTGCGCTACACTTTTTCATTCAAGGTCAATTCAGAAAATGCTTCATCGTCGCTACGTTGCTGACGCGCTTTCACGGCGGCTACGCGTGTCATGGCAACGGTTCCTGTGCGCACAAGGTCACGAATGCCGACGGGCTTTAGTAAGTCAATCAACGCGTCAACTTTTTCCGCACTGCCCGTCATTTCAATGATGAAAGCATCGGTTGAAACGTCTACGACTTTGGCACGAAAAATATCAATCAGGTTCTGGACTTCCTGCCGCTGTTCGCCCATCGCCGCATTCACGGTGAGCAGTACCATTTCGCGCTCAACGTGCGGGTCAGTCGTCAGATCATCAACTTCAAACACCTTCACTAATTTTTCAAGTTGTTTGATGATTTGCTCAATGATTTGATCATTTCCGTGCGTCGTGATGGTCATCCGCGACATGTCTTCTTCAAGCATTGGCGCGACACAGAGCGAGTCAATTTGATAGCCGCGTGCGCTGAAGAGTCCAGCGACACGCGCCAACATTCCGTATTCATTTGCCACTAAAAGCGAAATTGTATGTCTCATAATTATTAAGCCCAATTTTCGATTTGTAAATTATCGATCTGCTCAAAGTCCTGCCGATTTCTGGTTACCAAAACTGCATTTAAGGTTAGAGCAGTGGCGGCAATTCGTAAGTCCATTGTTCCTAATCGGCGGTATTGCTTTTTTAACTCTAAAAATTTCAGCTTCGCGCTTCGATCAAAGCTCGCAATATTCAACATACAAAAGAATTCCTGCATTTCCTGTAGCCGATAGTAGGCAAACTCTAACCTTTCAGGTTTCGCTTGACTAACAACTGCCAGGCGTCCTTTCAGTTGCTCCTCATAACTTACGATTGAAACGAAAATCTGATCATTAATTTCTGATTCATAGCGTTGGATAACCTTGTCATCTCCGCGCTCTAAAAAAGAGATGTGATCGGTATCAAGTAAGTAACTCGGCATAGCTCAACTTTCACCTTGACTGGGAGTCAATCTGTTCTCGATATTCCTTCATCGCTGCTGTGAATTCATCCCAGGACTCATCATCTTTCCACATGCCAAAAAAGTCAGAAAGCTCTTTTCTCTTTTTCTGTTCAGGCTCTTCCATCACTTCAAAGTCCAACTCCGATACTTTTGTTAATAAGTCTTTGGCTTCAAGCTTTACTTGCTCAATTGCTGCTTCACGAGTTGAAGCCTCAGCCGAGCAATCAGAAAATCCAGGAACGGTTGCGGAATAGCCTTTGGCAATCTTTCTGACTACTACTTTGATTGTCATAACGAAACCTCACTATAATTTTACCGCAAAATCATGTCCTTCAACGCCCCACCCGCAGGCACAATCGGGAACACATTTTCTTCACGGGCAATTTTGAATTCCATCAAGACCGGGCCGGGCGTATCAATCGCTTTTTGCAGGACTGACGCGACTTCAGAAACTTTTTCGGCACGGAATGCCGGCACACCGTATGCTTCTGCGAGCTTCACAAAATCCGGCTGCACACAGATGTCGCTCTGCGAATAATTGTGCGCGTAAAACTGCTCCTGCCACTGACGCACCATGCCCAGATATTGATTGTTGAGGATCAGAATCTTGATCGGAATGTTGTATTCCTTAATTGTCGCGAGTTCCATCAAAGTCATCTGGAATCCGCCATCGCCAACCACGGCAACACAAATTTCACCGGGGCGCGCTATGGCAGCACCCATCCCGGCGGGAAATCCATAGCCCATCGCGCCAAGTCCACCGGAATTCAGCCAGTTGCGCGGGCTATCAAATCCGTAAAGCTGGGCTGTCCACATTTGATGTTGCCCTACGTCCGAGGACACGACGGCTTTGCCTTCGGTCAGGCGATGTAATTCCTTGATAACAAATTGCGGCTTGATCGTTTCGTCGTCCTGATGGAACCAGAAAGGATGCTGTTCACGCCAATCGGCGATTTGCTGATGCCAATCGGATTTGTCAGCGATGAGTTCTCCGGCTTCAAGCTGTTCAGATAATTCCGCAATCATCTGTTTGGCAACGCTTCGTGCATCACCCACAACAGGAATGTCCGTTTTGACGTTTTTGCCAATGTTTGAAGGGTCAATGTCAACGTGAATAATCTTCGCGCCTTTCGCAAATTCGTCCAGCCTGCCTGTCACGCGATCATCAAAGCGTGCGCCGATTGAAATTAATAAGTCGCTGTTATTGACCGCCATATTCGTCCAATAACCGCCATGCATTCCGAGCATTCCCAAGCTTAACGGATGCGTCGAAGGAAAAGCTCCCAAGCCCATCAACGTACACGTCGTCGGAAGATTTAATTTTTCGGCTAATTGTTTTACTTCCGCATGCGCGTCCGCCGTAATCGCACCGCCGCCGACATATAGCACAGGCTTCTTCGCCTTCATCATCGCCGTCACAGCTTTACGGATTTGCTTCGGATCGCCCATAATTTGCGGCTTATAACTTTTGACTTCGATGGTTTCGGGATAACTGAATTCAGTCATCGCCGCCGTCACATCTTTCGGCAAATCTACGAGGACAGGCCCCGGACGCCCTGAGCTGGCCACGTGAAAAGCTTCCTTGATGGTTGGGGCTAAATCTTCGACGCGTTTGACGAGGTAATTGTGTTTCGTACACGAGCGCGTCATCCCCGTCAAATCAGCTTCCTGAAAGGCATCCATCCCGATCAGATGCGTGGGAACCTGACCCGTGAAAACGACTATCGGCAGCGAATCCATAAAGGCATTGGTGATGCCCGTAATCGCATTGGTTCCGCCAGGGCCTGAAGTCACCAGCGCGACTCCGGTTTTTCCAGTTGCCTGCGCATATCCTGCCGCCGCAAAGAGCGCCGCCTGTTCATGTCGAACCAGGTAATGCTTGATGCCAAGCTCTTGTCCGCTGAGTCCGATTTCATCGTAGATGTGCAGCACTGCGCCGCCGGGATAGCCGAAGACAGCATCAATGCCCTCACAACGTAAAGCTTCAAGAAAGATTCGCGCACCACGCATTTTCATAAAAATTGCCTCATGTAGAGCAAACTTTCCAGTTTGCTTATTTCTCAACTGTAACGTCAATCGAAACCAATATTCTTGTTTTGGGAACAGGGCGAACTAACAGTTCACCCTACAAATCAAAAGCCCCAGCGAACTTCCTGCTCGCTGGGGCTTTTTAAATCTCTTTGCCTTTTCTTCAGGCAGTGCCAGCGAGCGGTGCGGTGCTTGTAATAACGACGACCGCAACAACGATAATGTTAATAACTACGACAACGACGCTGACTTGAACTATTTCGTCAAGCGGAAGAAGCGAAGCGAGTTGTGGAAGTCGAAAAGTCATTGCGATTATGCTGGTAATACTGCTGGTAAAAAATAACTACCTGTTTGAAGACCCGTGCAGTATAGAGCATTACCTTTTCGCGTGTCTATAGTTTTTCGCGGATGATAAGTTTTATTTATATCCAGATTACGATTTCAGCCAATTAATAAAGGCTTTTTTCATCGCAATCGTGCCTCGCTTTTGCCCGATTTCAAAAAACTGCGGCAAGACATCAGCGGGTAGTTCGGGAAATTGATCGCTCGCTGCGATCTCTTCATAATGATCTCCGCTAAGGCGATAAAAGGTTACCTGACCATCTTCGTAACGCCAGATTTCAGGCACACGCAACGCCGCGTAAATCCCATCTTTATCAACTGATGAATTCCAGAAATCAACTTCTATCGCCAGGTCGGGAGGAGGATCAACTGCCAGATCAAATGTCCGGTCTTCACTTTGTTCAGCGAAATGATCAAAGTAAAAACAATCATCCGCTTCGATCCCGCGACTTGCCAGTTTGCTATTTAAAGTAGCTTCACCAATCGAAATAAAATCACCGCCACGCGCTTCAACCAGAACTTCGATCAAGGGAAAAAATAATCGTGAAATGATTTCGTGCCGCCGCGATTTCGTCATCAGAAATAAACTCCCCCGGTCATACACCACGCGGACTTTGCTATCGCCGTCCAGTTCTGCAATGACACCCGTATACGTCTCCCATTTTACATTCGGCAGATGAATTGATGCACCCTCCGGCAAGGTAGCAATCGCAGTTTTTAGTGTTACAGCTAAACTTTTCATGCTTGGTATGATGCACTCACCAGTAACAAATTGCGAGAAATTTAAGCAGCTTTCGCTTTCGCCACTTTCGCCCGAATCACATCACCGATTTCCGTCGTCGAAACCTGTTTCGGCTGACTATTTAAATCTGGAGTTCCGTAGCCTTCTGTCAATGTTTCACTGATCGCGGCTTCCAGCGCAGCGGCTTCGGTTTCGAGTTTGCACGTGTAGCGCAACATCATTGCGACAGAAGCAATCGCGCCCAGCGGATTCGCAATTCCCTTGCCTGCGATGTCCGGCGCGGAACCATGCACCGGCTCATATAATCCGACTTTGCCGCCAATGCTCGCGGAGGGCAACATGCCTAAACTGCCTGTTAATACGGCGGCTTCGTCGCTTAAAATGTCACCAAATAAATTTTCCGTGACGATCACGTCGTATGCCGTCGGCTTCGTCACCAAAGCCATCGCGCAGGAATCAACGTAGCCATGTTCAAGCTGAACGTCAGGGTAATCCGCCGCAATGCGCGTCACGACTTTGCGCCAGAGCTGCGAGACTTCCAAGACATTAGCTTTATCAATCGAATGAAGTTTTTTCTTGCGACCACGCGCAATTTCAAAGGCGACACGGGCAATTCTTTCAACTTCAAAAGCCGTGTACACCATCGAATTCAAGCCGCGATCTTCGGTGATTTCGCGGGGTTGACCGAAGTATGCGCCGCCCATCAATTCGCGGACAATCATCATATCCGTCCCGCGTACAACTGATTCTTTCAGCGGCGAAGCACCAATCAAAACTTCGTGCAAAAATGCCGGGCGAAGATTCGCAAAGACACCTAATCCGGCACGCAAGCCAAGCAATCCGGTTTCCGGCTTGAGCTTCGGCGGATTGTTGTCGTATTGCGGGCCACCGACTGCACCAAGTAAAACGGCATCGCTGTCAAGACAAGCCTGCAACGTTTCATCGGGAAGCGGGACGCCTTTAGCATCAAGAGCCGCGCCGCCAATCAATTGCGTCCCGAACGTAAATTCGTGACCGTAGGTGTTTCCAATCGTTTCAAGACAAGCGACGGCTTCACGCGTCACGTCTACGCCAATACCATCGCCGGGGAGAACTGTAATTTTAAAATCCATTATTTAATTCGTTTTCAAGGTTAATATCAGATAATTTCTCGTAATATTTTATTGCACTTCAGCCTGAACAGCTTGTGCAGCAACCGCTAATAATTGCAAAGCCTGTTCACGTTTGACCGTCGGGAAATCTTCAAGAAATTCTCCAAGTTTGCAGTTATCAGCAAGATAGTCAAAGAGCGTTTGTACAGGTACGCGTGTCCCAACAAAGACAGGCGTACCGCTCAAAATCTCAGCGTCAGAGTGAATGAGTGTAGTGTTGATCGTAGTAAATTTGATGTCCATTTTTCCCATATTTTACAACGTTTTCACGCCAACGCGAACAAACAGTTCACGCTACAGTTACTTATTCTTTCGGCAGCGGCGTCGCTACCGAAATTTCTTCATTCACATCACTCTTGCGTCGTGCTTTTGCATATACTGCTTTATTCAGTGCATTCAAATACGCTCGGACACTGGCATCTACGACATCCGTGCTGGCGGCTTTGCCGGTGTACGAAGTTCCGTCAAATTCAGCATGGACAAAAACTTCACCAACGGCATCAGTACCTTGCGTGATGGCGCGGACGGTGTAATCCATCAGCTTGCCTTCCATTCCGGTAATTTTATCAATCGCAGAAAATGAAGCATTGACCGGCCCGTCGCCGACGGCGGATTCAGAGCGCTCGCCCAAATCATCTCCGAGCGTAACCATCGCTGTCGCGTTTTTTGTCGTCCCGGCCGTCGCCTGCAAAGCTCTTAATTTATAGGCTTCAGGAATCTGCGCAATGCCGTCCTGCAAAATTGCCAAGAGGTCTTCTTCAAAAATTTCTTTCTTTTGATCGGCCAGTTTCGTGAAGAGCTTGTACGCCTTATCAAGTTCAGGGCGCGCCATTTGATAGCCCATTTCTTCGTATTTTTTGTTCAGCGCGTGGCGACCGGAATGCTTGCCCAGCACGATGCTGTTGGTTTTCACGCCAACAGATTCAGGCGTCATGATTTCGTACGTGATGCGATTTTTCAGAACTCCGTGTTGATGAATTCCAGCTTCGTGCGCGAAGGCGTTTTTGCCAACTACTGCTTTGTTTGGCTGCACGTGAACCCCGGTAATATTGCTCAACGTTTGACTCGAACGATAAATTTCTTCCGTGACAATATTATTTTTGTACGGCATTAAATCCTTGCGAACCCGCAACGCCATCACAATTTCTTCCAGTGCCGCATTGCCGGCGCGTTCACCGATTCCGTTGATCGTGCATTCGATTTGTCTGGCTCCAGCGGAAATCGCGGCGAGAGAATTCGCTACGCCTAAACCTAAATCGTTGTGACAATGAACGCTAATGACAGCCTTATCAATATTGCGGACGCGAGCTTTCAGCGTCGAAATAATATGGTGATATTCCGACGGAATTGTGTAGCCAACCGTGTCAGGAATATTCACGACGGTCGCACCTTCATCAATGACGGCTTCGACGATCTCGCAGAGATAATCAAGGTCGCTGCGCGTAGCGTCTTCGGCGGAAAATTCAACATCCGAAGTAAAGCTTTTGGCCAAACGCACAGCCTTGCGCGACATCTCTAACACTTCGGCGCGGGTCTTTTGCAGCTTATGCTCAAGATGAATATCGGAAGTCGCTACAAAAGTGTGAATGCGCGGACGGGCGGCATCGCACAGAGCCTCCCACGCACGT
This sequence comes from Blastocatellia bacterium, assembly GCA_043783625.1. GTDB lineage: Bacteria > Acidobacteriota > Blastocatellia > RBC074 > RBC074 > JAFDVL01. The sequence continues at coordinate 8,500 of JAYVZE010000060.1, forward strand.
TCAATATCCAGCGTTGTCGTGCGACAAAGTGCCGCAATAATCGGCGTCCGGCAAATGCGCGCCACTTCGCGCACGGCATTAAAATCGTCTTCGGAAGCAACCGGAAATCCGGCTTCGATAATGTCGACGCCGAGAGCTTCGAGCTGACGCGCCATTTTAAGTTTCTCTTCGAGGTTCATACTGCACCCCGGCGATTGTTCGCCATCACGCAAAGTCGTGTCAAAAATTGCTATTTGCTCGCTGCTCATGTTCGTTGCTCCCTTCAAGAATGCAGGGTTGAAAAAAACTCAATCCCGGAATTTTGTTAAAATAACATTGCAATTGCTATATCGTAAAGTTTATAATTTTTACGATAACATAAAAATAACTTATGGCAAATCAAAAGGCAAAAGGCAAATATCAAAAAGCAAAAATATTTTCGATCCTTTCTTTTCTTCAATCGCGAAGTGCCTCCCTTTTAACTTTCAATTTTTGATATTTGCCTTTTGATTTAAATGTATGGACTTTTCACAATTAGAAATATTTTTGAGCATCGCACAGGAAAAAAGTTTTTCACGGGCAGCCGAAAAGATGCTGCGCACGCAACCTGCGATCAGCATTGCCATCAAACGCCTGGAAGAAGAGTTAGGCGAAATCTTGTTCGACCGCAGCAGCAAAGCCGGAACCATGACGGAAGCAGGCAAGATTTTGCATTCCTACGCGCAGCGCATTCTGAATTTGCGCGATGAAGCCACCGGAGCCATCAGCGAATTGCGCGGAATGTATCGCGGACGCCTCAGCATTGGCGCAAACGAAAGCACTTCGTTATATTTGCTGCCGCCCTTGCTGCTGGAATATCGCAAACAGCAACCGCGCATCAAAATCGAAGTGTACCGCAACATCTCCGAGCGCATCCCCAACGAAGTTTTAGAACGTAATCTGGACTTCGGATTACTGTCGTTTGATCCGCAACATCCGATGCTTCAGTCACTGGAAATTTTCAAAGATGAATTGGTATTAGTCGTCAGTCCGAAACATTCTCTGGCGAAGAAAAAAGGTGTCACCGTACGTGATCTGGGACAGGAAAGCTTTGTCGCGCATAACGTCAAGACTCCGGCGCGGGCGCGGATTTTTGACCTCTTCGCACAGAACCGGACGCCGCTGAATATTTCGATTGAACTGGCGACACTGGAAACGATTAAAGAATTTGTGGAAGGTAACGCCGGAATTGCGATCCTGCCGCGTCTGGCAGTCAAAACGGAACTTGCGGAGAAGAAGCTGATCGAAGTTCCCGTGAAGGGGCTGAAGATTGAAAAAACAATTCGCCTGATTTACCGCCGCGAATTGTCGCTTTCACATGCCGCTAAAAACTTTCTGGATTTGATTCGTAAAACGTTTGCAATTGAAGCCGTATCATAAAAGTGCCGCTATAATAGAATAGTCGTCGTCCCGAATTGCTCCTGCGTCAATTGCCCCGCTGCCGTATACGTCATCCTCATCAAATTCCTGTCGTACGGCTTCAGTCGGCTCAAATTTCTCAAGCCTGCGCATCAACAAACTGTTGCTTCATTTTTCTAATCATGATTTCCTCTCGTTCATTACGTTATTGGTGTTTCCACGCGGCAATCCGGGTTGCGTCACTGCGATTTGTGCGTCTCGGCGGGTGCGATCATCGGCAGATAGATGTTGAATTGCGCTCCTTTGCCGACTTCGCTCTGGACATTGATAAATCCACCCAGACTCTTGACGATGCAGCTTACCGTTGAAAGACCAATCCCCGTGCCTCTGCCGATTTCTTTGGTCGTGAAAAACTGGTTAAAAATTTTAGCTTTGAGATGTTCGGGAATTCCTGTTCCTGTATCGGACACTGCAATCATCACGTACCGCCCAGCCCTTGCCTCAGGAGCCATCTGCGCCTCGCACTCTTCAATAACCGTATTCGCAGCTTCGATGGTCAGCAGGCCGCCGTCTGGCATCGCATCTCGCGCGTTCATGCAAAGGTTCATCAAGACCTGATGGAGTTGCGTAGCATCGCCGTTGATGGCACCGATGTCCGGCGGCAGTACGTGCCTGACAGTAATATTTTCGGGAAGCGTTTCCCGTAACATCTTCAGGATTTCTTTGATGAAGTAGATGGGTTGAAGAGTAATTTTTTGCCCTTCGATTCCTTGCGCAAACGAAAGCACCTGCTTGACCATTTCGCCGCCGCGCTCCGCGCTGAGCCTTAACACTTCGAGGATCCGTTGACTGTTCTCGTCAGTGAAGCGCAACTGCAAGATTTGCACTCCCAACATGATTGGCGTCAGCACATTGTTCAAATCGTGCGCGATGCCGCTGGCCAGTGTGCCGAGGCTCTCCAGCCGCTGCGAGCGCAGGAGCTGAGATTCTATTTTCTTCTTTTCAGTGATGTTGTGATTGGCGATCTGAGGGCGCAGGAGCCAGGTAAAGGCGGGCTTAGCTGGACACTGAGTTTTGCTCACTTTTCTCCTTATGTTGTTTAGTTAAGCACTACCGTGACATTTCACCGTAGATCACTTTGATTAGACCTGAGGGCGGAATCCTGCGCTGTTCAATAGAGGACAACTTTATGAAGAATTTTGCGGGAGTTGCTATTGCCGTTTAGAGTGACAAGCGGCGCAGCCGGAGCGCATTGGCGATGACCGACACGGAACTGAATGTCATTGCCGCGCTCGCTATCATCGGGCTGAGCAAAATTCCAGAAATTGGATAAAGCACGCCTGCTGCAATCGGAACGCCAAGCACGTTGTAAACGAAGGCGAAGAAAAGATTCTGCCGAATGTTGCTCATGACAGCCTTGCTCAATTTCCGCGCTCGCACGATGCCCCGCAGGTCGCCTTTAATCAGCGTCATTCCGGCACTTTCTATTGCCGTTCCCATCGCAATGCCGACCTGTGACCGGGCTAAATCGCTATTCCGCAAACCGGATCAATTGCTTGTATCATAGTGAATCCTTTTTGATTGACTACGAGCATCATAGCAAAGCTGCTTGCGGTGGTGAAACTTTGCTGCGGCAACGCACACCCGGACTGGCTGAAAAGAAAAGAGAGGCGTCAATCTATGACCAACGCCTCTCACTTACCCCAACGACATTACTTGTGAATGACGATGCTGCCGCCACCCAGCGCGGTGGTCGGATTGTCATTATCCCCTGCACCAGATTGGTTGTCGTAGATGACCCCGCCCGCGTTCCAGATTTTGATGCGGAACTTATCGGTGCCACCGCCGCCATTGATCTGCCCGTCAATCGCCGTGAGCAGAAAGCTGTAACTGCCTGCGTCATTGATTGTGCCCGTGCCTTTGTACTGCGCCCGCGCGCCCGCCACCACCAGCCAATCGTAGCTCGTGCTTTGGAAATTGAAGTTCCCAGCCTTGAACTGAAACTCTGTCTGACCAGTCGGTGTACTCGCGCCCGTCTTGTACTTCGAGACAAATCCGAAGTTCGCTTTGCCGGTCAGTGCTGGATTGGGCGTGTACGCACCCGGCGGTGAAGTAATCCAGCCGCCTCCGGTAACAAACCCACCATTCGGGTCATAGATCACCACCATCGCATCAAACCCGCCCACCGTCGTCGCCATTCCAGTTCCGCCGCAGCCGTCATCAACCGTCAGCTTCACCTTGTAAACGCCTGCCGTCGTGAAGGCGTAGGTCGCACTGACTGCACCAGTCATTTCATTAACTGTGCCTGCCTGCGAGAGCGCATCGAACATCCAGGTTGCGGTGTGCATGCCCGGATTGTCCGTGAACGAACCCGCAAAGTTGACCGGCGTGCCGACGGCAAAGACGGCTCCGCTGGCAGGGCTGTTGATCGTCACGGTTGGGGCAGGATTGTTGACAGTGACAGTAGATGAACACTGGCTGGAAGCACCTTTGCTATCGGTCACGGTCAGGGTGACGGGCGTCGTGCCCAGCGGATACGGCCCGGCGGGAGATTGGGTGATCGTAATCGCATCGCCATCAGGATCGAACGAGCCGTTGTTGATGGAAGCATCGGCGGTGCAGTTCGCACCGGCGGTGACGGTCGCGTTCTGGCAGCTTACCACTGGCGATTGGTTGGTGCGCTGTAAGATCGCAAACGGCGAGAGTGAAGTGACATTGCCACAAATGATGTTGGTCGCCGTGTTCAGCGAGGTTGTCACGTCCACCCACGTTCCACCTTCATAATGAAACAACCGCAGGTTTGTTTCATCCGTGTAATTGAGATTGGTATAGTCAAAGCACGTCTGAATCGTGCCGGAGAAGGAAGCCGTCGTCGTTAAATCGTAATAGGTCGGGGGCAGTCCCAATTGGAATCCGGCAGGAGGCGTAGGCCCCGCATTGCTTATGACCACGCTGGTGTTGCCGGGTTGAGTTACGTTGGAGAACAGCAGCGTGACGGGCGCGATCTGCGTAAGGGGATTCACTGGCTGAACGACAACGCTGACCCCTGCCGGGGTGTTGTTTTCAGCGATTTTCACCACGAACGCTTCCTCCAAGCCGTTGAAAGTCGTCTGGAAAGCACCGGGTGTAGTGGGGAAATTATTCGATCTGGTGATGCCCGTCACATAAGCATTTTCACCTTCAACCGCGATGGCACCGAAGGCTAATGATTGGCCATTTTCGAGGGCTGTACCACCCAAGTATGTCGCGTAAATCAGCGACGAACCTGTAGTGTGAAGCTTGGCTACAAAGGCGTCATTCCCCGCCGAAGAACCGGCATAGACCGTGGATGTGGTATTGGGGGCAATGACCAATGACGTAATCGAATTGGCGGTCAGGTTTGTGGCATTCCAGGTGGCTCCGCTATCGGTGCTGTTGAAAACCCCTCCTGTCCCGGAACCTGCATAGAGCGTGGCGGGCGCAAGTTGTGCAATCGCCAGTGCGCGGATGTCGGCGGGAAGCCCCGCATTGCTTTGGTTCCAGGTATTTCCTCCATCTGTGCTTTTGAAGACGCCCGCGCCAGACGTTCCCGCATAAATTGTCGAGGGAGTCGCCGGATTAATAGCAATGGCTTGAATAAAAGAGCTGAATAAGCCCGTATTGATCACGTTCCAACTCGCACCGCTATCCGTACTCTTGAAAACCCCACTGCCAGACGTTCCGGCATAAATCGTCGCGGGAGTCGCCGGATCAATCGCCAACGCTCCTATGGTAGCAGTCAGGCTCGTCGCCATCCAGCTAGTTCCCCCATCAACGCTCTTGGAGACGCCGCTGCCAGTCCCAGCATAAACGGTGGCAGCATTGAGGGGATCAACAGCAAGCGCATTGGTTGCGACGGTCAAACCGGTGGCATTCCAGGTAGTCCCAGCATCAACGCTCTTGAAAACCCGGGCCGTGGTTCCCGCATAAATTGTCGTGGTGTTAGTGGGGGCAATAGCTAACGCGGAGGTCGAGGTAGTTAAACTTGTCGCGCTCCAGTTGCCGCCGCCATTGACGCTCTTGAAAACGCCGTTGGCCGTACCCGTGTAGAGGGTGAGAACAGCCATCGGATCAAGCGCCAGCGCATTAACCTGCGCACTGGTAAGTCCGGTGTTAATTGCCCCCCAGCTATTCCCACCATTAACACTTTTGTAAGCGGCGCTGCTGCTATTGGCCGCTTGCAAGGGATCAAGCGTAGGAAAGTCGGTTGAGTTGGTGAATCCCGTGACGTAGGCATTGCCCGAAGCGTTTACGGCAATACCGCCTCCAATCTCGTTGGCAATGCCGCCCAAGTAAGTCGCATAGACAAACGCGGAGCCAGCGGGATTGAGCTTGGCGACAAAAACGTCTGTGCTGCCCGCGAGCGTCGTGCGAAACGCGCCCGGTGTAGCGGGGAAGTTGGTCGAACTGGTGTTGCCCACAACATAGCTATTGCCAACCGTATCTGCCGCAATGCCGCCAGCAAACCCCTCATCGCCGCTGCCACCGAGATAGGTAGAATAGATCAGGGAAGCGGCTCCGACTTGCAAAGGATTGAGTTTGGTGACGAAAGCATCTCGCAAACCACCGAGCGATGTATCCAAAGCATTCGCGGTTGGAAAATTGACTGACCGGGTTCCGCCCGTTACATGAACTTTCCCCGTCATATCCACGGCTATTCCAAAACCTTGATCTTCGCCACTGCCGCCAGATAAGTAGAGTAAGTGATCGTCGTCCCCGTTGGATTCAACTGTGCTACAAAAGCGTCGGCTCCTATGGGAGTGCCAGCATAGATGGTTGAGGGCGCAACGGGATCAATCGCTAAGGCGTTGACAAGAGTATCGGTGAAGTTAGTGGCGCTCCAACTTGTGCCGCCATTGGTGCTCTTGAAGACTCCGCCTCTGAAAGAAGACGCAGATCCGATACCTTCCGTACCCGTTCCCACGTAGAGGGTGGAGGGAGAGGCCGGATCAATTGCGAACGCGACCGCCTCTCGCTCAGGCAGTCCGTTATTAAGTAGTCCGGTGTTCATCACACTCCAGTTATTGCCACCGTTCGTGCTTTTATAAACGCCGCCACCGCCAGTACCGGCATAGAGCGTGGTAGGGGTCACAGGATCAATGGCCAGCGCCCGAACATTGCGAGTATCAAGACCAGTATTGATCAAACTCCAATTGTTCCCGCCATCGGTGCTTTTGTGAACACCGCCAGCAAGAATCCCGCCACCAAAAGTGCCAGCATAAAGAGTAGAGGGATTGGTGGGATCAATAACAATTGCGCGAACGCCATCGTTTGTTAGCCCCGCATTGATCTGTTGCCAACTGCCCCTCCGTCCGTGCTTTTATAAACCCCGCTAAGAGTGCCAGTATACAGAGTGGCAGGAGTGGTCGGGTCTATGACAATTGTATTGACGCTCCCGAAGGCGAGGCCAGTAACGCTCCAACTGCCTCCCCCGTCGGTACTTTTAAAGATACCATCCGTGGAAGGATAGCCTAGCCCCGCATAGATGGTAGAGGGGTTAAGCGGATCAATCGCCAGAGCTTGGATGCGGGGAGCGGTTAAGCCGTTATTCACCGCACTCCAACTAGCCCCCGCATTAACGCTTTTGAAGACGCCGCCATCGGAAGTACCGGCATAGATGATGGAGGGAACAGTTGGGTGAATTGCCAGGGACAGAACCCGCGAAGCATTTAAGCCAAGAGTGCTCGTGCCCCAACTTCCGGCACCATTCGTACTCTTGAAAAGCGTAGTTCCGCCCGCAGTATTTTGCGCCGCATTCACTGTGGGGAAATTCGCTGAGTTCGTGACGCCTGTGAGGTAGGCACTGCCGGAGGTATCCACCGCGATGCTGACGCCTGCGTCATTATCGCTACCGCCTATCGTTGTGGAATAAAGAATGGCGGAGCCAGTCGCATTCAGCTTTGTTACCATCGCGTCTGAGCCGCCTCCTGTTACATAGGCATTGCCCACAGAGTCTACCGCTATCCCAAAACTGCTGGAACCTAAAAAGGTAGAATAAACGAGCGCAGAACCGGCGGCGTTCAGCTTCGTTACAAATGTCCCGTTGCCGCTTGTCTGATAAGCTCCGGCGGTGGTGCGGAATCCCATGCCACCGCTTCCCACCACATAGGCGCTGCCCGTCTGGTCTACGGCAATTCCATAACCCCTGTCGCTCCCACTACCACCGAGATAGGTGGAGTAGCTCAAGACCGGATCAATGATCAGGGGGCGAGTGTGATCGAATCGTCCTATACGGAAACCAATGTCCAACTTGCCTGTGAAGATATAACCACCAGCAATCTTCTGCCGTACGCCGTTCGCTTCCTGATAAATTTGCGGCTTGCGTTGCCGTATTTGTTCACCACCTAGGTGGAGGACCAAGTCTCCATTGGAAGCGATCTCCAGTTTGTCTGCACCTTTGAACCCGATTTTGATTTTTCGAGGATTGGCACCAGGAGCGACAACGAAATCATATTCAAGCTGTTGCCGGTTGCCGTAGTAAATCAAATCTATTCCGGGATAAAGCCGCGCCTGTTTGACGCTGGCATAGGTTGGGATATTAGTGAGAGGGTTTTCCTGCTTGTCACCTAGTAAATAATTGACCTTGCCTGATAATGCCTCCCCTCCGATCAACTGCGACCTCGGATTGGCACCGATAAATTGCATCCGCATCACAGCCAAGTTACCACTCGCTATTTTTCGTGCCGGTAATGGGCGAACATCAGAGGTCAGGTCGTTTCCCGCCATCTCTTTCTGCAAGATGAGGTGCGCTTCCATGGCAGTGAGAAGCATACTATAGCCCTGGCCACGCGAGATGAACCGGATAGATGAATCGGTCTGGCCACGGTTCGCCTCAAAGCTCAAAGGCAATTTGCTGTAGGAGTCAGTGATGCGCGCCCGTAGCGCGGGGTCAGGCGCTACGGGCAAACGAGCAGAGACGGGTCGAGCCGAGTGGGAGGTAGAGATGGACTGACCCTTCACCTGGCTGTCGCGGGGGATCGCCTGTAGGGCAATGAGCAAGAAAAGAAAGACGAGTCCAGCCATTCTGATTATGCGGGTGAAGACGTTGTCTACCAATAAAGTCGTTTCGAGGATACCGTTTTTCATAAGCTCTCCTTTACTGAGTTCAGGTAGCGATTGGATTGCCCACGGCTGAGGACAGTGGTAAATTGCAGACCGCTTCAACAGTCCGACAAGTCAACACACCGCCATCAGCCGTTTTTTGTGCTTCATCTGTGGCAGGCACTTTTTGCTGCGGAAAAGTGCGGGGGACCTGCAAATATTTTTTTCGCTTGTTGGGCGAGTGTCCCGGCAACGCGGCGCGGCTATAGTTTTCGAGAAAATGAAATTCCGTGGGCGGACCAGGGCTGGTTGCGCTACTCTCCTTTTCTTGACCTCTATAACTGCCCCTGGCTAAGCGAGCGGCAAGCACAATTTGTGTATGGCCGCGAAGCTTGATTATTAGGGCCGTCTGCCAAAGGACACAGAGTCAATACGAACCGGGACATTCCCCGCAAAGCTGTCCGAAGTACTGAAAAAGATATTCAGTGGAACGATAGGAATGTTCGTAGTGTTCGTACACTTGAGCACTCCATTCACGTAAAACTTGACTTCGTCTGGCTTGGCTACAATCTGATAAGTGTGCGCCACACGTAGGTTCTGGCCGATGTCAACCACTGTCTGGGTGGCAACGCCATCCTTCACCGTCCGGCAGGCGACAAGGCTGGCGCCTTTGCTTACAAACTCGATGGCGTTGCTGCGATCATTGCCATTGGCGAATCCGCGCGGCTGCCCATTACCGTAAACGGAACCGGCTCCAACGTTTGGATGATAAGGCTCCACATAGACATCCAGCATCCGACTCTTGAAGAGCAGCGTGCCGTCGTTGACTGAAAATTGCCGGGTACCATATAAGGTTGCGATGCCTTCCCCAATGTTTCCGCCGCTGCAACTGGTTGTGGACAATGTCAGCGTATTAGCTTCGAAGCTGATGCAGGAACCCGCATTCGTAGAAGCCACCCAGTCTGCGACATCCAAATAATTCTCGTCGAAATGATCTTCTTGAATGAGGATCAATTCTGCGGCTGACCCCGGAGTCCCGGCTGGTCCCTGTGGCCCGGTTGGCCCGGCGGGGCCAGGATCACCCTTATCGCCCTTCGGCCCTTGCGGTCCGGCTGGGCCTGTTGGTCCCTGCTTGTTCCATGAGATCGGGGTCTCATGAGTGTTGCAGTCAGCCGCCGTATCCACGCGGCGTAATTGTCCGTTTGTGTTGTTGTAGCAGCCATTGATTGTGTTGTTGGCCTGAGCCTTCACATTGGTAGAACTCAGCATTACTGCACAACAGGCAAGCCCAGCCAGCACTAGATGTGAGGTGAGGGTGGACGGCCTCATTCGAGCCATGACCTTTCTCATTGATTTCTCCTTGTGGTAACGGAACGCGCAAGCGCGTTCCGGGTTATTAGCGTCATAGTGAAGCAATCTCATCCCCAAGGTTACTCTCCGCTAAAGCTTTGGCTCTTGTGAACCGAGGGAAAGGTAAAACTTGAGATTCTGTTGCCAGCGGCTGATGGCAGTGGTAAATTGCAGACCGCGTCAACAGTCCGACAAGTCAACACACCGCCATCAGCCGTTTTTTTTGTGCTTCATCTGCGGCATGCGCTTTTTGCTGCGGAAAAGTGCGGGGACAGGTAAATATTTTTTTCGCCTCTTGGTCGAGGCAGCTTTGGTGTCTCGACAACACGGCGCTGTTACAATCCCACAGCATTACCTACGACAACTCACAAGGAGGTCTTTGCGCGATGAAGAACCAAACCTCAGAGAGCGTGACGACGCTGCTACAGCGTTGGAGAGACGGCGATCAGGAGGCGTATCAGCAACTCTATCCGCTGGTCTACGACGAATTGAAGCGGCAGGCACATCATTACCTGCGGCGTGAACGGAACGGGCATACGCTGCAAACGACTGACCTCGTCCACGAGGTCTATCTGAAATTGCAAGCAGGCGAGCAGGCTGAGATGTTGGATCGTGCCAGCTTCTTCGGCTTTGCAGCGGCGGTGATGCGGCGGGTGTTAGTGGAGTGGGCACGGCGACGGAATCGAGCCAAACGCGGAGGGGATCACACCCGCGTCACGTTTGACGAAATGATCAACCTCATGCCCGACAAGCACGGCGAGATTGTGGCACTGGATGATGCCTTGCAGGCACTGGAGCAATTCAATTCGCACCAGAGCCGGATCGTCGAGTTGCGCCATTTCGGTGGCTTGACCGTCAAAGAGACTGCCGCCGTCTTGGGCGTTTCCGTTGACCACGTGAATCGCCAATGGAAGTCAGCCCGGCTGTGGCTTTACCGGGAATTGAATCGGAGGACAACCGATGGATCAGAAGCGATGGCAACAGATTGAAGAGTTATTCCAGCAGGCCAGTGAGATCGCACCCGATCAGCGCACGTCGTTGTTGGCGCAAGCCTGTGATGGCGATGCCGAATTGCGCCACGAAGTCGAAGCCTTGCTCAGGGATGAATCCCGCATCAAGAGCTTTCTCAAAGAACCAGCCATCGCGCACGTCGCTGCGGAGTTTGCTGCGCCGTCGGACGAATCATTGAGTGGGCAGCACATCGGTCATTACCAAATTCGTGTGCGCATTGGTGCGGGTGGAATGGGCGAAGTGTGGCAGGCTTGGGATAAAAATCTTGCGCGTGAGGTGGCCATCAAAATTCTGCCTGCGGAGTTTGCCGCTGACCCCGAACGCATTGCGCGGTTTCAGCAGGAAGCGCGCGCGGTTTCAGCGCTCCATCATCCGAACATCATCACGATTCACGAAGTCGGGCAGGTGACAAAGCCAGACGGTGAACTCTATTTCATCGTCACCGAATTCATTGCGGGGCAAACGCTGCGCGATTACCTTTTGGGTACGCACGCTTCCAGTATGCAGCACGCTGGAAGCGTGCGTACCCAGGGAAGCTGGCGCGAAGACGTCCGCATCGCTACCCAAATTGCCAGCGCACTCAGCGCCGCCCACACCGCCGACCTCATTCACCGCGACATCAAGCCCGAAAACATTATGGTGCAGGCGAATGGTCAGGTGAAGGTATTGGATTTCGGCATCGCCAAACTCACTGGATTGCGGAATGATGAAACACCAACTCTTTCGCATTCCGCTTCGCCCAATCCGCAATCAGAGAATCCGCATTCCGCAATCCCCAATCCGCAATTGACCGCTCCGGGTGCGCGGCTCGGCACGATCCGGTATATGTCGCCAGAGCAGACGCACGGCGAGGTGCTGGATGCCCGCACGGACATCTTCTCGCTGGGCACAGTGCTGTATGAAATGCTTGCCGGGCAGCGGCCTTATGGCAATGTGCCGGATGACGAAATGATGCGACAGTTGATGGACGCGAGCGAAATCGGGCCGGTCAGCAAGTTGTTGCCGGACATTCCCGCTGCATTGGATCGCATCGTCACGCAGGCGCTCAGGAAAAACCGCGACGAGCGCTATGCGTCCGCCAGCGACATGCTGAGCGACTTACAACAACTGCGCATCAACCGCGAAGAAAAGGGGCTGCGACGGTTGCGCACGCAAAGCGCGAATCAGGTGCTGACACAGTTCGTCGTGCGCTACGACGAGGACAAAACGACGCGCATCCCGCTTGATGGCTTGTGGACGATTGGGCGCTTTGCGGATTTGCCGCGCGGCAAGCTGGAACGCGAACTGCTGCGCCAAAGCCGCTGGAATGTGCTGTGGCGCTTGGGCGGATTGGCGCTGGGGATTGCGGTGGTGACGATGTTGATGGCGGCGTGGGCTTCGGTGAATGAAGTGTGGGAAGAGAAAGTGTTGCGCGACGGACACACGGCGGCAGTACGGCGCACGGTCTTTTCGCCGGACGGGCGGCTGCTGGTTTCGGTGGGCGAAGACAAGCAGGTGATCGTCTGGGATTTTGCCAAGCGCGAACGGCTGGCGACCTTCAACGATCACACCGATTGGGTAGCGGCGGTCGCTTATTCGCCCGACGGGAAATGGTTTGCGACGGCGAGTTATGACCAGACGGTGATCGTGTGGGATGCGATCAAACTACAGAAGGAGGCCGTGCTGCGCGGGCATCAGAACAAAGTGGTCAGCGTGGCTTTCTCACCGGATGGGAAAACGCTAGTGTCCTCTGCAAGTCAGCCTGATCCGCCTGATAGCGCAACCATTCTTTGGCGCACGGGAAGTTGGGAAATGTTTGCGCAGATCCCTGTGACCTACGCAGAAGCAAACTCGCCGCTCTTCATTCCCGGCAGCAGCCGGATGATTTTCCATCGCGACCCAAAACCTACTACAGCGAATACTTGGGATGTGGCGACTGGGCAGCCGCTGGGCAATCAGTTTGACCTGGGCTGGGAAAGCAACAATGCCGTGCTCTCGCCCGATGGCGCATTGCTGGTCGGCGTGACTGGCCCCGGCGAAGTCATCTTTGTTGATTTCAAACGGCGGCGGTTGCTTGACCGTTTCATAGCACATCAGGACAACGGACGCGCGGTCGCCCTTTCACCAGACGGACGACTGGCAGCGACGGGTGCAGAGAACATCATTCTGTGGGACGTTGTGACGCGACGGAAGATCACGACGATTGATTACCCGTCCATCGTCTGGAGCGCGGCGTTTTCGCCGGACGGGCACTGGCTGGTGACGACGCACGGCGACGGCGGGATTCACGTTTGGGATGTGACGGAGCGGCAGCGCGCCGTCGGCTTCAACGAACACAACGGCCCGGTGCGTGCTATCGCTTGGGCACACGACGGCAAACGCTTCGCTTCGGCAGGCGAAGATCGTTCGGTAATGATCTGGAACGCCGCGAGCGGACGCCGGGAGATGCTGCTCTCCGGTCATCCCACGCGGGTCGTGGGCGTAGCCTTTGCACCGGACGGCAACACGCTGGCTTCGGTTGACCGCGACGGGCTGGTGATTGTCTGGGACATCGCCGAGCGCCGCGAAGTGCGACAGCTCAGGCATCAGACGAAAGATGGCGCACAAGCTAACTGTCTGGTGTTTTCGCCCGATGGCCGCGTGATAGCGACTTCGCACGGCGTCTATGACAGTGCCACCGGACGGCGGCTTTCGGATTTTGTTGGCAGAGATGAGTGGTTCAGCGCCAGCGCGCTTTACGGCTTGGCCTTTTCCGCCAATGGCACACAACTGGCTACGGCGAATGCGTATGGTCGTAACATCGTGCTCGACACCGCGACGTGGCGCATCATCGAAAAGGCCGACTTCAGCCCGCGCCAGTTCATCAGCGTGAGCTTTGCGCCGAACGGCAAACAACTGGTGACCGGCGAGGACGGCGGCATCGTGCAGTTGTGGACGGCACAGCCACTGCGCCCGACGGAAGTCCTCGGCAAACACGATGCCCGCATCAAGTCCGTCGCCTTCTCGCCCGACGGCACACAGGTTGTTTCGGCAGGCGATGACAAAACGATTGCGCTGTGGGATGTCGGCCGCCGCCGCCTCGTCACACGCATCGGCCTGCACACGTCGCCCGTGTATGCCGTCGCCTTTGCGCCCAATGGCCAGCAGCTTGTTTCGGGCGAACACGACCATTCGGTGCGGCTTTACACGCGGCGGCGGAGCTTGTGGGGCTGGCGGTTCGATTAAAACTCATCTGCCATTCAGCTCTCCCAGTTGGTTTCGGCATCGCGCACTTTTCGTGCTATCAAAGCCATTCACTGCGGCGAAGTGCGGAAAACTACACAGGCAGGCTGCGCGGAAATACTCAGTCGCATCGTACTGGTTCACTAAAAATCTGAAAAAATACGGGGAAATATAGAGGGCAACTTTCTACTGAATTCTATTTTTGAAGTACTCTCGAACCTTCGCAACAATCTGATTCTCCGTCATCTTGTCAACTGTCTCAACCTCTACCTCACGTCCATTGAGATGGTTTATTTCGAGGCGTTTTTTCAGTTCGCCCTTGGCTTCACCCGGTCCCATGATCAAAATTGCTTCTGCACTGCGAAGAGCTTCCGCATTGCGTAGAACCGCGATCACCTCGTCGTAGTAATGGTTAAGGTGTTCGGTCAATTCTCGCTGTTGGATATCGTCTGCTGGAACTGAGACACCGGATTGTCGGTGACCTTTTTTAAGGTCTGAATGAATCAGCTTTATTTCTTCCTCTTCGCCTGTCACAAAGACAATGACGGCTTTCTTATGATCTATCCACAAGCCCACTGAGGTTTTCATCAATTTCTCCTTTTATCTACGAGGTGCAACAAGCATGCTCCTGCACAGTTTGAGGCTCGGTATTGGCGAGAACACTTTGAATCCTGCTCACTTCATCGGGTAAACCGTGAGCAATGACAACAAATTTTCCGGCTTTGATCTGTGTCTCATATTCGAGGATGCTATCTTCGGGAATGCCAATGCTGTACAGCCCGGCACCTAAGGCACTTAATCCACCAACGACCACTGCCCCTTCCAGCACGCCAACAATCCAGGCAACGACTGGCCCGGCGGCAAGAATTGGCCCGATACCGGGAATCAGGAAAAATGCCGACCCGAACATCATCCCCCACAACCCGCCCCAAAAGGCTCCCGATTTGCCCCACGCTTTCATGCGGTCGCCCATCGTGTAGTAACCGATAACATCTTCTTCCATTTGGTAATCCTTGCCGACGATAGATAGTTTCTGCATGTCGAACCCTGATTTTTGGAGTTCACGGACGGCATTTTCTGCTTCGGTGTGAGTTTCATAAATAGCCACGACGGCACTCTGATCCAATGTCTCTGACTTAACTTCTGCTTGTGCGGACATAATTACACTCCTTGCTTTCGATTGATTGTTTGGCACTGAAAAGTGCTTATTTGATGCGAATCGGGACGTTCACAATGCCAAAGGCATTCAGGAGCCAGAGGCAAAGCATTAACACCACGACTACATTTAAAACGGTCTTGACGGGTCGAGCCATTGGGATGTAAGTGTTGATAAGATAGAGGACGAGACCCATAACGACTAAAACGACGATGATTGAAACTATTGACATTTGTTTACTTCCTTTCGTGATAAGTTAATTTGAGGTGGACTGTCGCAAAGCATCTATTTCGTGTTCCGCTTTTTCTTCAGCAGAGACAACTTCGTTCCGCGTCCCTTCGACGGCGCGAATCAATTCGTCTAATTTGAGATGCGTCACTTTCTCGCCAAAGTTCTGAGAATTCTGTAGAAAGAAAATCATCAGAAACGTGGCGATGGCAACGATGAAGGTCGTCGTGTGTTCCCACTTTTCTGAGAAATTGTAAAACCAGCCGCTCAGCACAAGTAGTACGATGACGACTAACAAGACCATCGGAGAAGCCGCCACTTTAGAAATGTAAGCAGCGCATTTGCGAAATAATTCATTCACCCTTTTTCCTCACATCCGGGCTACTGGTACGCCAGCATCTTGCTGGCAGGTTTTTGAGATGAAGAGTGATTACTCTTCATCAGGTGCCAGCAAGATGCTGGCACACCAGAAAACTTGTAACCCGAACATCTGTTTTGCTGCTCACGGCTTTAGTAGCGGCGTGGCACGACAGCCGTAATGAAAAAGATTAGCAAAACAGCTCTCGTTGGCTGTGTCAGTGATTATCAGGTAGACCTTTTAGATGACATGATGGTGTGGTAAATGACCAGAAAAATCACCGCGCCGCCAACCGAAACCAAGATGCTCCAGATATTGAAGCCCGTGACTCCAGCCATCCCGAACGTAGTAAAAACCCAGCCGCCGATGACTGCGCCGACAACTCCCAACACAATATCCATGAAAAAACCTTCCCCTGTCTTGTTCACTAATTTGCTGGCGATAAAGCCCGCGACCAGCCCCAGTACGATCCAAGTAATAATTGACATATTTTTTTTCCTTTGCTTGTGTAATGCTTCAACTTGAAGCCAGGACGCTCACCCGTTACAGCACGTCACGGGTGAGCAGGCGATGTGGCAATGACTGGAGACAAGTCCGGTCATTGCCACGTCGTTATTGATTACTTAGCTTGCGCTTGAAGCTGATCCGCGATGATAATTTCCACGCGCCGATTGACCTGACGACCAGCCGCTGTATCGTTTTCGGCGACAGGTTTTGATTCGCCAAACCCATGAGCCGCCATCATCAGTTCCGGCTTAACGCCGTTTTGAACGAGATAAGCACGCACCGATTCGGCTCTCCCTTGTGAAAGTTTGAGATTCGCTTCATCCGTTCCGACGGAATCCGTGTGTCCTTCTATTTCCATCCGGTAAGCGGCAGGATAAGCCAGCAAAATTCCAGCCAACTTGCTGAGTTTCTCGCGTGCGCCGGGCTTAAGTGTTGCCTGCCCCGTATCAAATAAAACATCTGAAAGATTGACGATTAACCCGCGAGCTTCACGCCGGGTTTCCAGAATGGCGGAGAGTGAGACATACAAGCGTTGCTGCGAGGCATCTCTTTCACGTTTTGCTTCTTCGGTTTGCAGGCGTGCTTTGTCCGCATCGTTGCGGGCCAATCCTTCATTGGTTTTGGCTTTTTCAGTTTCGGATTGCGCTTGTGCAACTTTTTCCCGCGCCATCGCGGCGTCACTGGCAGCACGCGCCGCCTGATCCCGTTCGGATTGACCGGCACGTTCCGCTTCGGTTCGAGCACCCGCAGCATCAGTCGTGGCACGGTCAGCTTCCAGGCGAGCACGGGCTGCATCGGTCTTGGCGAGACGAGCATCAGCGCTGGCACGAGCTGCTATTGTGCGAGCGCGGTCGGCTTCGGACTGCGCCTGCGCAATGTTGTCCCCCGCCTGCTGACGCTCGGCGGTTAGTCTGGCTTGTGCGTAACGTTCGACGCTTAATTTTCGTGCCTGTTCAGCGATGCGCATCACGTCATGCGCCAGCCCGCTATTTTTCTTCGCGTTATCGCGGAGGTCTGAGGCTTTGCGTGAACGGGGCCACGCCTGTTCCAGCGAGGCAAGCTTCATTTCTGAATCTCGTAACTCCGGGTCAGCGAATTTTCTGGCATCGGCTCGCAGCGCAATCTCGACGGCGCGACGCGCACCCAGAATCATCAGCGGGGTATTGTAATCGGCAATTAAGGCTGGAGAACCAGGAGTGAAGATCGGATAGAACAATCCCGGATCGCCGCTATATTCAATCTTGCTGGTAGTGATTTTGCCTTGCGTCCCTGCGCGCAAAGTATTTTCAGCGACAATCATTGAACTCGGCAGCTCAACTCTGGCATGCGGTTCAGCCGTAATAATCAACCCGAAAGTCTGAAATTTTGTCGTTGACTCAATCTTAAAATTCTTTTGAATTGGTAACTCCATCAGGTTTTCAGTCTGACCTTCGGGAGCCACTGCCCACAAAATATAAGTGGTAAAAAATCCACCGAGCGATTGCGGATTAGCGAAGCTGTCCATTTCAAGCCGGACATTCGTGCGTCCCTGTTTATATTCAACATCTGCCTTACCCTTTATTCTCGGCGCAATAGCCGTACCCGCCATCGTCACGGTTGTCTGCTTGTTTTCGTTATAGGTGACAGCCAATATCTGACGCTTGGCAGCCGCCCATTGAACGTGCGGTTGAGAGGTCATCGTTTGCGCGAAAAGAGTGCTGGCAAGTGTCATCAGAAACACTGCGCTCACATTTGTAAATCTATTCATATTCATTTGCTATCCTCATATTCAATCCTGTTGGCATATTCAATCCTGTTGGAGCCTTGTCGGTGCGCCAGCCTCCTGCTGGCAAAGATTGCTGCCAGCAAAAGACCTGGCGCACCAGAATTTCTAATCCGTCCAGTACCCGGCCTGCCCGTAATGCCGATGCAACTCTCGCTCGTAATCACGGGAAAGCACTTTGGAAATATCGTATCCGGGGCTTTCCTTAATTCCGTTGCGGGTGAGCATGACGTTGACTTTATTCAGC
The DNA here is from genome assembly GCA_043783625.1 of Blastocatellia bacterium. Lineage (GTDB taxonomy): Bacteria > Acidobacteriota > Blastocatellia > RBC074 > RBC074 > JAFDVL01. The sequence goes on from JAYVZE010000060.1 coordinate 26,756, forward strand.
GCCCAATCTATCGAAGCAATCCATTGCGGTGAGATAATCACTTTCTTGCCCATCCACCAGTTGCTCGTGTCAATCGCCAGATAGCGGATTTTCCAATTGTCGTCTTCCACAATGAAGTCTTCGACGTGTCCGATGTCGCCGTCAGGTGCTGAGATGTTGTAGCTGGACACTTCTTCCGTGCTGCGCAAATGAACATCCGCAGTCACCAGATGGCCGGTTCCGGTAACAACTGTGGCGACGGGTTCAACGGACGCAGACATCGCAGTAGCTGATCGCTCCAACGAGCGCATCGGATATTCTCCGGCTCCCCATAAAAACGGACTGCCCCAATAATAGGGATAACCGTAGTAATCCGAATAAGCCGCTTCCATCTGACGCGAGACCGGTTTGTGCTTATCAATATCCGGGCTTTGCTCGACTTGATTTTTGGTCAGCGTGACATAGAGTTTTCGGTCGTCCCGATCTATTTCCTTCACCGAGAACGGTGAGATCAGCACTTGCCGACCTGACAGCCAGTTACCTGTATTGATGACGATGTAGCGCAACGCCCACCGTTCATCATCAAAATAAAATTGCTCAACATTTCCGATCTCACCGTCTACGGCGACGAGATCGTAGCCTTTTAATTCATTGATGCTTCGTAACATTGATCTTGCTCCTGTTGGTTATCAGTTGAACTATCGCTTGCCGGAGAGAATTTTTCCCGCCTGCTCGACCGTCTCACCGACTTTTCGGATTGCTTTGCCGGCCTTCTCCTGAACCTTGCCTTCCATTCGTTCGGCTTTCCCTTTGGCTTCAAGGTCGGGGTCATTGATTAATTTTCCGACTTTGGCTTTGATCGCGCCTTCGAGCTGCTTGCCTTTGCCTTTGATTTCGTTTTTGCTAATCATACTTTTTCCTCTGAAAATAAATTGTGTTCCGGCTGATCGGCGAGTGTGATTAAAAGTGAGACTCGGCAGCGAAAAAACGAGCTTCTACGCTCCCCCAAGCTCAAAGCTCAAGCCACCTGAGTCTCACTTTTAATCACACTTCTTGAATGATGGCGCACCACTGTACCCGGAATGCCGAACTTATAATGAATAAGGCATTCAGATAGACTGGAAATTACCACTGCCACGACCAGACAAATTCTGATAAATAACTTTGTGTATTTCACTTATACTAAGTGGAATGTTGTTATTATTAGTCAGGTAGGAATTAGTTACTGTTCAATATTGGACAATAATGAAAAGAATTTCGTAGATAACTAAAAAGCATTATAATCAACCTGTTTGTGACTACAGGCTACCTCTCAATAAAACTACAAATAACAGGGTTGTAGTATATTTATAACTATATTAACTACTCTTAAGTACTAAAACTTAATTAGTACTATCAGACGTTAAGAGTTGAATTTTTAGTTTGTCACACTGGCGAAGCGCGGCTTGTGGCACGCTGAAGCGTGAACTCAAAGCAGTTTGGACTGAGGGGCAAGATTTTGTGCGACTAAGCGCTCCAGCATTTCAATCTGGTGTTGTTGCATGCGAACCAATTCGACCCAGGATAAATCGTGCAGCTCGTCAAATTTTTCGTGCAACTGGGTGATCTCCAGCTCAGCCTTGAGATTGACTTCATAATCATTTTTGGCTTGCTGATGGTCTTTTTCATCTTTGCGGTTCTGGCTCATCATAATGATGGGCGCAGCGTAGGCAGCCTGAAATGAAAGTGCCAGATTAAGCAGAATAAACGGGTACGGATCCCAGTGATACACATACGCTGTGATATTGAGCGTAATCCAAATCGCCAGCAAAGTACTTTGAATAACGATAAATCGCCACGAACCAATGACCGCAGCAACGCGATCTGCCAGCCGTTGCCCGAAGGTCGCTTGTGCTTCAAATTCGTGCGCGACGTTCCGCGCCACAAGCCCGCGATTGATGAAGCGATCAACCACTGTCCGCTCATGCTCAGAGAGCGTTTCCAGCTCTTTGTCCAGCAATTTCCTTGCCGTTTCAGTTCTGTTAACGGGCATACATCAAACCTCGGCTGATTGAAAATTTCGTGACTTGATTAATTTCCGGCTCAGACATTTCATGGCAATTGCAATGCGGTTCTGAATAATTCCGGGCGACAGCCGCAACTCTTCAGCAATCTGGTCACAATCGAAGCCACCAAAGTACGCCATTTCCAGAGCTTGACGTTGTTCAGGTGGTAATAAATCAAGTGCTTCTGAAACGCTCCGTCGCCACATTTCTTGAGAATTCAGAGTACTGCCATTGAAGCCTGGCACGATGGGCGCGTGGGCTGGAAGCTGTGAATGTGCAGAACCGTTTAATCGGAGATATTCAAGTGCCTGTTTGCGAGCCAGTTTACCCAGCCAGACGGCAGGCGTCTCGCCCGTAATGCGCAGATTGATTCCAGACCTGCACGTAAATATCCAATAAAACATCTTCGGCGGCGGCACGATTGCCGACAATCCGCACGACCAGAGCGAAAATAACCTTGCTCGTACTATCAAAAAGTTTTGCCAGATCAAGCTGGCTCCCGTCAACAATTCTTTTCATGATCGTGACGAGCGGATCGTCATAAACAACTCTTTTGAGGCTGGTCATGATTGGATGGTAATCGTTAGTAAGGGCGGATTCTAATAGCGGCATGCAACTCCTTCAATGTTCACACATTGAATTATTAACGGACTTCGACTTCCCCGCCCAGTGACTTCCAATTATTTTCTATGAGTTTGGAATCTTCGGATGACTTAGGACTGACACGAATCATATATCTTCCATTGGCAATGCTCTCTTCATAAAGCCTGGCTTCTTCCTCTGGATGTCCCGACCCAATTAACAAGCCCGCCAAACCGCCTAACGTAGCTCCGGCTCCCGCCCCAACCGCCAAGGCTCCGATAATTGCTACACCGGGAACAATTAAGGCAACTCCTAAAAGTGCTAAGGCTCCCAAGCTTGCACCAGTGGTTGAGCCGAGCACAAATCCTTCAGCAGCTTTGGTCGTCTTCACCGAGTCATCATGTTCCAAACCGACATCCGGGCCGCCTTGTGCATCTGTTTTTGGCAGCGCATGCGCATCGGACAGCAAGGCATATTGCTCATGATATTGCTTTTCCGCCATTGCCAAAGTGACGCTAACAGGTGGGTATTCCAATTCCGTTAGAATGTGATAGGCAGTTTCAAAACTTTTCTTGTCATCAAAAAGCGCGATCAGTGTTGTTGGCGCTGCCAGAACTTGTGACGTAGTTGTTGTTTCCATAATTATGCTCCTGCTCGCTTTACGGATGTCCAACCAACCAGTTGATTGGGCATCTCTATTGCAGTCAAAACTTAACTTATGGTGTTAGGGTAGCTCGTTCCAAAATGGCTGGCTGTTCAATTTTGGACAATTTGGAAATGAATTTCCGTGATCGGTGAAAATTGGCGTCTAAGCAATACTCAACAAATATTCGGTCAGTTTCGTTTCTTTGATAATGAGATAGTGGTCAGCATTACGCTCAATCAAGCCGAGGGCGCGAAAGTTTTCCATAAACTTGCTGATCCGGGGGCGTGTCGTTCCGACCATTTCGGATAATTCTTCGTGGGAAATCTTATGCTCAATGCGAATGCTGCGCGGGTCTTTTTTGCC
>JAYVZE010000061.1:0-16019 GCA_043783625.1 Blastocatellia bacterium
GCAAGGCAATTTAATGCCAGAGCTGCAACAGCGGTTTTTCAAGTATGATGGTTTGTCGCGTCTCACGCACGAACGCCAAGTCGAACAATCAGCACCACACGCTGAAACAGACGCATTGACTGGAAATAATTCCTGGTCAAAGAAAATAATTTACGACACCGACGGTAAAGTTACGGACAGTTATGATGCTCGCAGCACCCAAACACATTTTACCTACGACACTCTTAACCGCGTGACAGGCATCAGTTATTCGGGCGGTAGTCCAACCGTTGCTACTCCATCTGTGACGTATACCTACGATGAGCCAGAAACCAATTATTTTAATCAAGGTAGATTAACCGAAGCTAAAACGGCTGCGTTGGGGGCAATTCCCGAAACGAAAATCCAGTACGATTACGATCTCATGGGGCGCGTCAAACAACATAAACAATTAATTGGTACAACGTCGTATACGATGAGCTATGGTTACAATGTCGCCGGGCAATTGACCCAGCAAACCTATCCATCCGGGCGTGTTGTCAATTACGAAAACACCAATGGTTTATTGACAGGGGTTAGTGGTGTTTATAATTCTGCCACCACCACCTACGCCTCAGGATTGCATTTCACGCCGCACGGCGCGATGGATTCTGAGACGCTCGGCAATGGCGCAATTCACACGATGAACTTTAATAATCGGTTGCAATTAAACCAGATTAATCTCACGAAAAACGGTACAGAGTTGCAACGCTACGATTATGGCTATGGTCAGTACGATGCCAACAATACGACGCTGGACGCCACGAAAAACAACGGACAAATCGCCAAAATCTCCGGCTTTATTGGTGGCGCGAAACAATGGGAACAGCGTCATACCTACGATTCGTTAGGACGGCTGAGCGTCGCGGGAGAATATCGCGGCGACAATAATTTAGTGAGTTGGCGCACGCATTACGACTATGATCGTTTTGGGAATCGCTGGCAGGGGCCGGGGCAAACGCAGAATTCCGGTTTGGCGTTTACGCAGGTTGTCCAGAACGATCTTGATCCGGCAACCAATCGTTTCAAAACCACGACAGGGATTACTTACGATGCCGGAGGCAACATCACTGCCGATAGCAAGTTTAAGCCTGCCGGCACAACGTACAGCTACGATGCCAATAACCACGTCGTAACGACGAACAACTCATCTGCAATTTATAATAGTACAGGGCAACGCGTGCAAAGTATGGAAGCAGGGATAGTGACAACTTGTATATACGATGGTGCCGGACGCATGATTGCCGAATACAGTGGTACTTCATTGCGTGAATACATCTATCGTGGTTCAGATGTGCTGGCGACAATAGAAAATACAACGATCAATGGTTTCGCCTTCACAGCGGGGGGGAACCTTATTCCAACCTCAACACCCTCACTTCCAGTTGTTGGGAGTATCGGAAATAGCGGCGGCGGCAATCAAGGTGCGATTCCATCGCTATCGTATGGGAGTATGAATACCGGTCCACGGCTTAGGCAGTTTGAGTGGTTAACTTATGCATTTACACCTCGTCCTGTAATTTACAAAACTTTTGATTGTACTTACGACAAAAATGGGAAACCTTTAGGCTGTAAGGAGCGATAATCTTTCTTAAAATTAGTATGCAATTCACAAAAAACTGGTGGATCATAGCTTTAGTTTGCTCAGTCTTTATTGGAGGTTCATTACTTCTGCTCATAGGCATTAATCTACCCGTCATTGAATCTTTACAGGCAGGGAAAGATTTCCCAGTCGGGTGGTCATGGGCAAGCCTGATAATTATTAATATAATGATTTTAATGATTGGGATTGGCGGAATCTGGGTTCCTTTTGTAGAAATATTTACAAATTATAGTGAAGATGGAATAAGTAGACCTAGCTTTTCATTTAATCAAAAGATGATCAAGTGGTCAGAAATCACTTCAGCGAAAGTTGCAGGTATATCACCAAAAAATATCTCTACTATTAAGCTCGTCAGAGGTGCGCAGTGTATCAAGATAAATTTATTTTATTACCGTGATCCAGAAAGACTAATGCAGTACATCAGTAATTACCTGTCTGGCTCTTTAGATAGGTAGAGTTATTGTTTGCCTGATAAGCCACGACTTCGGGTAATTATAAGAAATAAGGCGCAGCAGAAATGCTACGCCTTTGAATAGGTTTCGATGATTTCAGCCTTAGTCGCCGCTGATGGCCAGTGCGCCAGTGCCTTCATCTTTCTTGTCTTTGACACCGCCGAGCTGGACCAGTTTCGGAGCCTCGGTTTTCAGAATTGATTGCATCTACATTTTGCGCATCAACTGTTGCTCTTCTTTGCGTTCTGCGGAGGAGCCTCCGTGTTCCAGATTGACACGATGGTCATGGGCGAAACTCTGGTAACATTATTGTCAAAGCTTACAGACCAAATCAGCTCCCGATTATCGATCTTCTTTTTATTCCAACATAAACGTGCTCAAAATTCGCATAATCTACATTTTTGTCGTTTTCGATTTTAAACCATTTATCTAGCTGACAACAATAGTACTTACCTGGCATTTAGCAGACCAATCCAGCCACTTAAATCCACCTTTCTATTCTGGCATAACGCTTGCACTCCCATCTCATGGATTAGCTTGTGAAACCGCTTGATATACTTATTTTTTTGGGAACAGTCTGAATGACGACCGCTTACGAGATTGAACGAGAACCTGATTACGATTTGGCCGGACAATTGTCCTTTTTGCTGACGCTTCAGGAAATTCATCGTATTCTCGACCTCACGTTAGGATTTGATAATGCCGTCCTGCGCGTTCTTAATGTGCTGGCGGAGCGCCATCAACTGCAACAATCACAACTCTCCGTCTTTGATGAGCGAACGCAGGAAATTCGTGTCATTGCCGCTGTCGGCATCAGCGGACGCGCCCGTTCGATGGGACGCTACCAGTTAGGCGAAGGCATCACCGGACAAGTAGTCAAAAGCGGCAAGGCTATCATCGTCCCGCAAGTCGCACTGGAACCCATGCATCTTAATCGAATGGGAACCGCCACCGACCTCGAAGATCGAGCTTTTGTATGTGTTCCAATTCAATCGCAGGGACGCACACACGGGACGCTGGCCGCCTATCTGAAAGTTCGACAGGAAGAGGAATTGAATTGCGTCGCCGCCTTTCTGACCGTCGTAGCAACCCTGCTGGCACATCCGATCAGCAAACCAAAACAGACAAATTCATCGCTCCCTGAAGAAAAATTCGAGGCCAATAAATCAGTGCCGCACAAAGCCGATATTGGTTCATTTATTGGCAGCAGCAATGCCGTTCTGACGGTTCTCGAACAATCGTTGCAAGTGGCTCCGGCGAAGACTACGGTTTTATTACGCGGCGAATCCGGGACAGGAAAAGAAATTATTGCGGATCTGATTCATCGAAATTCCACGCGAACGGGCGAAGCATTTATTAAGGTAAATTGCGGCGCACTCCCTGAAAATCTGATTGAAACTGAACTGTTCGGACACGAACGCGGAGCCTTTACAGGAGCGATGAGCCAACGCAAGGGGCGCTTTGAATTAGCCTCCGGCGGAACGATTTTTCTGGATGAAATCGGTGAATTATCAATGGCAACGCAAACTCGCCTGCTTCGCATTTTGCAGGAAAGAGAATTTGAGCGCGTTGGCGGAACACAAACTATTAAAACCGATGTCCGTCTGATTGCGGCGACAAACAAAAATCTGGAAGAAGCCATCACCGCCGGAGACTTCCGCGAAGATTTGTATTATCGGTTGAATGTCTTCACGATTTTTCTGCCACCGTTACGTGAAAGAAAAACTGACATCCTGCTACTCGCCGATCATTTCGTAGACAAATACGCCAACGAGCATGGCAAAGCCGTCAAACGCATCTCCACGCCCGCGATTGATATGCTGATGAGCTATCACTGGCCCGGCAATGTCCGTGAATTAGAAAATTGTATTGAACGCGCTGTTGTCGTTTGTAACGATGGCGTGATTCACGGTCATCATCTTCCGCCCACGCTCCAAACCGCCGAAGTGACAGGGACGTTACCCGCGAATTCATTGAACTCCGCTGTGGCTTCGCTGGAACGCGAGATGATTTCTGAAGCTCTAAAAATTACACGCGGGAATCAGGCCAGAGCCGCCAACCTGCTGCAAATCACCGAGCGCATGATTAATTATAAAGTGAAAAAATACGGCGTGGATTGCGAACGATTCAGGGAATAGCCGGGAGCGTCAACGCTGGGAGCGCAAGCATCCTGCTTGCTGTTTGCGTGCGCAGCGTCGCAAACACAGTGGCGAGAAATACCCCTAAAGATAAATTAACTCTCTCGCCACGTTATGCGAGCGGCGTTTCACGCGCTCGCGGCAAGCAGGATGCTTGCGCTCCCAGTGGACTGCCCACCAAATCGTTGCTGTCATTCCCGCACGCTACAAAATTGTAGCGTGCGCCCTTAAAATCACCCCGTATTTTCACTTCTTTCCCTTTTTAAAATAACTATATTTCTTGATTCAACAATGAGATAGCAAATTATATTTTTTAATGGCACACACTTTGCTTTTGAACCTAATGAAGCTGCACTGGTAGTTTCCTTTATTGCTGGTTTTTAGTTACTGGAGATTTGCTGGGATGAACAACTTGACGACATCACTCGAACCAACGCCTGTGGCAACACACTGCCCGTATTGCGCGATGCAATGCGGGATGTTGCTGACAGGTAATGGGCAAGAAGTGGGCGTACAAGGCAATGATGATTTTCCAGTTAATAAAGGCTCGCTTTGCATTAAGGGATGGACTTCAGCGGAAACGCTGAACCATCCCGAAAGATTACTTTCGCCACTGGCTCGCAACGACAAAGGGAAATTAGTTCCGGTCACGTGGGACGAAGCGTTAAATCGTATCGCTGTAAAATTTACGGAAACCCAAATCAAATATGGACGCGATGCCGCTGGATTATTTGGCAGTGGCGCACTGACCAACGAAAAAACGTACGTGCTGGGAAAGTTTGCACGACTGGCGCTCGGCACTGCCAACATTGATTACAATGGACGTTTTTGCATGTCATCAGCGGCAGCGGCTAACAACAAAGCCTTTGGAATTGATCGCGGTCTACCCTTCCCGCTCGAAGATATTCCAAACGCTGAAGTCATTTTGATGGTGGGCAGCAATACCGCCGAAACGATGCCGCCGATCATGCAGTACATCGAAGCGCAGCGCGTCAAAGGCGGAAAATTAATTGTGATTGATCCGCGCCAATCCGCGACAGCAGAAAAGGCGACGTTGCATCTGCGATTGACACCAGGATCGGATGCGGCTTTAGCGAATGGAATTCTGCATATTCTGGTGCGTGATGGATTAATTGACGAAGATTATATTCAGGCTCGGACAGAAGGCTTTGAGCAAATCAAAGGATTAGTTGCGACGTATTGGCCTTCGCAAGTGGAGCGCATCACAGGTGTTTCTGAAGCGCAGATGACACAAGCTGCTCATTTATTAGGTCGCGCAAAATCAGCGATGATTTTGACTGGACGAGGCCCCGAACAGCAATCGCAAGGCGTCAACAATGTGCTTTCATATATCAATATTGCGTTGGCTACCGGACGCCCCGGACGACCTTCGAGCGGCTACGGCTGCCTCACGGGACAAGGCAACGGACAAGGCGGACGCGAACACGGACAGAAAGCCGATCAGTTGCCGGGCTATCGCAAAATTGATGACACGGCTGCCCGCGAACACATGGCGGCGGTCTGGGGCATTGATGCCAAAGAAATTCCGAAAGCAGGCAAATCCGCTTACGAACTATTGGATGCTTTGGGAACTGAAGTTAAAGCCTTATTCGTCATCGGATCCAATGTAGTCGTATCTTCGCCCAACGCGACACATATCAAAAAACGCCTGAAATCATTGGACTTTCTCGCCGTCGCCGATTTCTTCTTATCTGAAACTGCGCAGCTTGCCGATGTCGTGTTACCCGCCGCGCAATGGGCTGAAGAAGAAGGTACGATGACAAATTTAGAAGGTCGCGTGATCTTGCGACAACGCGCCATGATGCCACCTGCCGGAGTCAAAACCGACCTCGAAATTCTGTGCGCTTTAGGTCAAAGATTAGGTCGCCCGGATCAATTTGCTTTTGAAAATCCAGGCGAAGTTTTTGATGAATTAAGAGCGGCAACCAAAGGTGGTTTAGCCGATTACAGCGGCATTACCTACGAAAAAATCAGAATCAATCAAGGCATGTTCTGGCCTTGCCCGACCGAAGATCATCCCGGCACACCGCGTTTGTTTGCAGAAAAATTCGGAACCCCGAATGGACGCGCAAAATTTCATGCGGTGCGACATCTCGCTCCCGCTGAAGAGCCGGATGCTTATTACCCGTTTTACCTAACAACGGGACGGGTGCTTTCGCAGTATCAATCCGGGACGCAAACGCGCCGGGTCGCTAAATTATCCGAAATGTCGCCTGAACCGTTAGCCGAAATTCACCCTTCGACGGCGCGCCGTTATGGTCTCAGAAACGGTTCAAATGTCTGGTTGCAAACCCGACGTGATGCCGTGCAATTCAAGGTCAAAGTCACGCCGACGATTCGTGAAGATACGGTCTTCGTCCCTTTTCACTGGGGTGGGGCGCAGGCCGTTAATCGCTTAACCAATCCGGCTCTTGATCCGACCAGCCGGATGCCGGAATTCAAAGTTTGTTCGGTCCGCATTCAAATTAATAGTGATAATTAAAATTATTCAGGAGTCACCAATGTCCAGCAAAAAGAAAATTATTGTGATCGGAAACGGAATGGCGGGGGCGCGTTTAGTTGAAGACGTGTTAGCCAGAGGCGGCGCGGAAAAATTCGACTTCGTCGTTTTCGGCGATGAGCCATACGGCAACTACAATCGAATTTTGCTGTCAGGAGTTTTGTCTGGCACGCACGATCCCAAAGACATTTTCATCAATTCTTTAAGCTGGTATCAGGAAAATAATATCAAATTGCACGCGGGAATTCGTGTCACTTCGATTGATCGTGAGAACAAAATTGCGCATGGCACGGATGGCACTTTTAGTGTTTCCGAAAACTATGATTACTTGGTCATTGCTACCGGAAGCTCGGCGTTTGTGCCTCCGTTTGAAGGCTTAAAATCTGACGAGAGTGATAAAAATAAAGATGGCGTTTTCGTTTTTCGGACACTTGATGATTGCGAAGCGATTTCAAATTATGCCGCTGGTGGAAAGAAAGCGGTCGTCATTGGCGGCGGATTATTAGGACTGGAAGCGGCACGCGGATTACTGAATTTCGGGGCTGAAGTTCACGTCGTTCATCTGATGTCGCACTTGATGGATATGCAACTTGACGCGCACGGGGGAGCCGCACTGCGACGCAGCATGGAAGCAATGGGCGTCAATGTTCACACTGAAAAATCTACCTCGAAAATTCTAGGCAATGGTCACGTCACGGGCTTGGAATTCAAAGACGGCTCCGTGCTTGAATGCGACATGGTAGTCATTTCAGCAGGCATCCGTCCCAACACACAATTAGCCAAAGATGCTGGATTAACCGTCGAGCGTGGCATCGTCGTCAAAGATTGTCTCTCCACCATTGATGATGAAAATATTTTTTCGGTTGGTGAATGCGCTCAGCACGACGGCAAAGTTTACGGGCTGGTCGCTCCGCTCTGGGAACAAACCGCCGTCCTCGCAGATCGCCTGACCGGGCGCAAACCGGAAGCCGCTTATAAGGGTTCAAAAGTTTCGACCAAGCTCAAAGTCATGGGCATCGAATTAGCTGTGATGGGCGAAAAAGAAGCCGCTCATCCTGACGATGAAGTCGTGGTGTATACCGAACCGGGGCGCGGCATTTACAAGAAGTTGATCGTGCGAAATGGTCAGCTCGCAGGCGCGATGTTGTTGGGGGAAACATCAACCGCGCCTGCCTTATTACAGGCTTTTGACCGCAATTCATTATTACCGGAAAATCGTTCTGAATTACTCTTTGCGCTCAATTATGAAAGTTCCGGCGGTGCAGTTTCCGTCGAAGCGATGGCTGACGAAGCGCAAATCTGTAATTGCAACGGCGTCTCAAAAGGAGCCATTGTCAACGCTGTCAAGGGCGGATGCCGGACGCTGAAATCGTTGTGCGATGCCACCCGCGCTGGAACCGGATGCGGTTCGTGCAAGTCGCAGGTGAAAGAAATTTTTGAATTCGCGGCAGGTGATTCAGCCGTCGAAGACCCGTCCATTCATTACTATGTTCCCGGCGTGCCGATGAACAAAGTTGAGTTGATCGAAGCGATTAAGGATCAGGAATTGAAAAGCGTCTCAGCCGTCTTTGAGGCACTCGCGGCGGGCACAGAAGACCCCGCGAGTAAAATCGGTTTGGCTTCCCTGCTCAAAACGATTTGGCCCGGTGAATACGACGACGAACGCGATGCCCGCTTCATCAATGATCGCGTTCACGCCAACATCCAGAAAGATCGCACGTTTAGCGTCATTCCACGCATTTATGGCGGTGTCACTTCTTCGTCAGAGCTGCGTCGCATTGCCGATGTTGCCGACAAATACAACGTCAAAATGGTGAAGATTACGGGCGGTCAACGCATTGACTTGCTCGGCATTGAAAAAGAAGATTTGCCCGCCGTCTGGAAAGATTTAGGGATGCCTTCGGGACATGCGTACACCAAAGCATTTCGCACTTGCAAGACTTGCGTCGGCACCGAATTCTGCCGCTACGGAGTCGGTGACAGCACCGGGCTTGGCATCAAAATTGAGAAAAGATTTCAAGGGATTGAGGCTCCGCACAAATTGAAATTTGCCACAACTGGCTGCCCTAGAAATTGCGCCGAAGCGACCATCAAAGACATCGCGGCGATGGCCATCGAAGGCGGAAAATGGGAAGTCATCATCGGTGGCGCAGGCGGCGCGCACGTCCGTAAAACCGACCTCCTTGTGACGGTTGAGACACACGACGAAGTGCTGCTGTATATGGGGCGTTTTATGCAATATTACCGCGAAAATGCGAAGTACTTAGAACGTACCTGGAGCCTGGTCGAGCGCATGGGAATCGAAAAATTACGTGAGATTTTAGTCGAAGACAGTGAAGGGATTTGCGCTCGACTGGATGCGGACATTCAAGCGGCGGTGGATGCGTATGTTGATCCGTGGTTAGAAGCGGAAGAGCCGAACCACCCGTCGCAGTTCATGAATTCTCTGGTGCAAATTCAACCGATGCAACCGACCTTTGCCGGAGTCGTGATGTAGTGTTTAGAGTACAACCTTTAGTTTGCCAAACGCCGCGCTTCGTGGTCGTTCAGGCACGCTGAAGCGTGAACTCTGAACTTGGAATTTTTTATGCAACTAAATACTACAACCTTAATTGAATCCGACCTCATCATTAACCTCGGAACGATCTATCGCATCCCGCGCGGCGAAGGTCGTGAATTCCAAATCGGCGATGAAGAGATCGTTGTTTTCCGTACCCGCAAAGGTCAGGTCTACGGAGTCCAGTCAAAATGCCCGCACCGCGAAGGAGCTTTAGCTGACGGAATCACCGGCGACGGCAAAGTGATTTGTCCGATGCATGCGTTCAAATTTGAGTTGGCGACCGGACATCCAATCGGCAACGATTGCGAGTCATTAAAAACTTATCAGGTAGAAGTTAGCGATTCTGGAGAAATTCTTTTACATTGGTCATCGAAAATTATGTAGCGCATGCATCTTGCTTGCGCTTCCGATAAAAAGGATGACCAACCATGAGCGAATTAACCGGCAAAAAAATTGCCTTATTGGAAGCACGAATGAGCAGCGAATTAGCAAATTTAGTCAAACGACACGGCGGCGAACCAATCAACGCCCCGGCTTTGCGCGAAGTCTCGATTGACGCGACGGATGAAGTTGCAACGTTTCTTAATTATCTGGAATCCGGTGAGATAAAATTCGTCGTGTTCCAAACCGGCGTGGCAGTCGCAGGCTTAATTACTGAAGCTGAAAAGCTGGATAGAAATATTGAATTGCTGGAGGCATTGCAAAAGGTTACGACAATTTGTCGCGGGCCAAAACCAACGGCGGTACTTTCACGCCATGGAATCAAGCCGACGCTCAATGCGTCAGAGCCTTACACGACCACTGATTTAATTGCTGTGATGAGTGATTTAGACCTCAACAATCAGGGCGTCGCGGTGCTGCATTATGGTGAAAGAAATGCGGAGCTGGCGAATTCACTGGAAGCACGTGGTGCAAAATTACTGGAGCTTTGCTTATACGAATGGCAGCTCCCGGAAAATCTGGAGCCGCTGAAAAATCTGATTGACGACTTACATCACAGCAAAATTGATGCCGTCGCCTTCACCAGTCAGATTCAGGCGCGACACTTATTTCAAGTGGCGCAAGAACTCGGACGCGGTGATGAATTGCTGAATTCTTTGAATCATAAAACTGTCGTCGCCTCCATCGGGCCGACCTGTACCGCAGCTTTATTACAACTCGGAGTTACTCCGAAAATTGAACCGGAACATCCCAAAATGGGACCGATGGTCATTGCTTTAGTCAATCATCTTGGGGTAGCCGGGATGTAAACTTCAATCACGCCTGACCAACCAAACTGGTCAGGCATTCAGTTAAATCATAAATAATTAATCGTAGGGTAATGATTTCATTGTCTCTACACGCTGGGAAAGCTGTATTCAAAACCAGCCGTAACCAATCAGAAGGAATCGAAATGAGTAATGATAAACCTCAACTAAATGGACATACACCGACTTTATTCGCCTGTTTTTTACAGTTTGATCTGAGCTTTATGTTGTGGGTCATGCTGGGGGCGCTTGGTGTTTTTATCGCCGAAAGCCTTAAATTAAACGCTTCAAACAAAGCCCTGCTCGTGGCGATTCCGATCCTCAGCGGCTCACTCCTGCGCATCCCGCTCGGACTGCTCAGTGATCGCATTGGCGGCAAAATCGTGGGAGCCGGAATTTTAGGATTTCTATTTATTCCTCTAACACTGGGCTGGCTGAGTGGTGAAAGTTTATCAGCTCTAATCGCCGCAGGGTTAATGCTCGGCGTGGCGGGAGCTTCATTCGCAGTCGCGCTGCCATTGGCTTCGCGTTGGTATCCACCCGAAAAACAGGGACTGGCAATGGGCATCGCCGCCGCCGGAAACAGCGGCACGATCATCACGAATTTGTTGGCTCCACGCTTGGCGAATGCTTACGGATGGCACAACGTTTTCGTGTTGGCGATGATCCCCTTGGCTCTCGTTTTAGTAGCCTTCGTCTTGATGGCAAAAGAAAGTCCGAATCAAACAAAAGGTCAACCATTCAGCAAATATCTGAAAATTATGAAAACGGCTGACCTCTGGTGGTTTTGTTTATTGTATAGCGTGACGTTCGGCGGCTTTGTGGGACTCAGCAGTTTTCTCCCGCTTTTTTTCCGCGATCAATATCATGTGACACCCATTCAAGCAGGCTATCTGACGGCACTCGTCGCCTTTGTTGGCAGTGGTATCCGTCCGATTGGCGGCTGGTTAGCGGATAAAGTAGGCGGCGTAAAATTGTTATCTTTTGTCCTTTTCGGCGTCAGCTTCGCCTATCTCACGGCGTCCCTATTGCTCGGATTGAACGTCATGATTCCTATTCTGATGATTGGAATGGCGTGCCTGGGATTGGGCAACGGCGCGATCTTCCAGATTGTCCCGCAAAGATTCCGGGAAGAAATCGGACTGGCAACCGGAGTCGTCGGTGCGATTGGCGGCGTTGGTGGATTCTTATTGCCGATGCTGCTGGGAAATTTCAAGCAAGCGTTTGGAACCTTTGCTTCAGGCTTTGTCGTACTCGGAGGCATCGCATTAACTGCCGCTGTCGTCATCCGCGTTCTTGTCGCAATTCAACAAGGATGGAAATTTTCGTGGAAACAATCCACTCCTCAAACATCGGAGGTTTAGGAATCATGCGCAAAGGAAAGCTCATTTTTAGTTTATGTTTTTTCGGCGCTCTCAGCCTCAGCGTACACGCCCAGCAAGAGTCGGCGCAGTCTCAGCCATCCAAAACAATGGTGGTGGCTGCTACGCCGACTCCAACGCCAAAAACAGCGGCTCCAAAAGCTCCATCTGCGCTTGCACCAATCAAAATTGGACAGGTCACAGTTTCGGGCAGCTTGCGACTGCGAGCTGAAAATTGGGATTGGTTCGACACCACCGCAGGGGATGGCAGCTATACATTCGGTGCCGGAACATTGCGGGTCGGGTTGAGCCAACAGAAAGAAAATCTTGAATGGATGCTTGAAGCTGAGGCTCCATTTGTGGCGAATTTACCCAAGACTGCGGTCGCGGCTGCGCCCTTTGGACAGCTCGGACTCGGCGCAAATTATTTCGCCGCCAATGGCAATCAAGACGCCAGTGTTTTTCTAAAACAGGCGTACGTGAATTTCAAAGGGATTGGAAAAACCAGCAACCTGAAACTTGGTCGCTTTGAATTTAATGACGGGATGGAAGTTGTTCCGAAAGACCCGACTTTATTGGCAGTCAAGCGCGACCACATCAGTCAACGACTGATCGGAGCTTTCGGGTTTTCGCACGTTGGACGCAGCTTTGATGGCATGCAATTCGGCTACAATAAAAAAGGGTTAAATTTCACATTTTTCGGTGCGCGTCCCACCGAAGGCGTCTTTCAATTACGCGGGATGAATGAATTGGACGTAGACCTTTTTTATACCGCTGCAACCAAATCCTTCAAGACGAAAGACAGCGAAAGTGAAATTCGTGGATTCGTCTTGCAATACCATGACGGGCGTCGTTTAGTGAAAACCGATAACCGAACCTTAGCGCTCAGAAATATTGATTTGCCCAATAAAATCAGAGTCACTACGGTCGGCGGTCATTACATCAGCGCGATTAAATCAGGCTCCGGCAAGCTGGATATCTTGTTCTGGGGCGTCGGACAATTCGGAAGCTGGGGCAATCAGACGCAGCGCTCTGCGGCATTGGCAACGGAAGTCGGGTATCAATTCGGCGGCAGTAAATTTGCCGACAAAGTGAAGCCCTGGGTGCGCATTGGATATAACTACAGCACCGGAGATAAAGACGCGACTGATGGCACGCACGGCACCTATTTTCAGGTCTTACCGACACCAAGAATTTACGCCCGGACACCATTCTTCAATGCGATGAATAATCAGGATACCTTCGCGCAGTTGATGATTAAGCCACATGCAAAGCTTGCGCTGCGAACTGATCTGCATTATCTGCGATTATCCAGCGCAAAAGATTTATGGTACGCCGGAGGTGGAGCGTTTCAGGCAAAGACTTTTGGGTACGCCGCACGTCCGAGCAATAATCAAAATAGTCTTGGATTATTCGCGGATGTCAGTGCTGATTACACCTTCTCTCCACGAACGGCTGTCACGTTTTATGTTGGCGCCTCGGCACGCGGCAAAGTACAATCAGCCATCTATCCGCTGGGCAACAAAATGCATTTTGCCTACATAGAATTAACGCAGAAGTTTTAAGGTACAATAGGCGGCTCGCCTGTCCCTCCGAACGAGCGAAGCAAAGTTCGGAAATCGTGGCGAGAATAGTTTTTAGCTTTAGCAAATCAGGCGGATGCCTAACGTATCCCGGATAAATATGAAAATAGGTAAAGTATATTTAGTTGGTGCAGGCCCCGGAGACCCGGATTTATTGACGATGAAAGCCTACAACCTCGTCCAAAAAGCGGGCTGCATTGTCTACGATCATCTGGTCAATCCTGAAATTCTGACCAATGCCCTGCCGGACGCTGAACTGATTTATGCGGGCAAACAAGGTCATAAATGCGCGATGAAGCAGGAAACAATCAATGCAATTCTCGTCACCAAAGCCACTGAACACGACATCGTAGTCAGGCTCAAAGGCGGCGATCCATTCATCTTTGGACGCGGCGGAGAAGAAGCCGAAGCCTTGATTTCAGCAGGTATCCCGTGGGAAGTCGTGCCGGGAATTTCTTCAGGAGCCGCTGCTGCCGCGTATGCCGGAATCCCGATCACGCATCGCGGCATCAGCAGTTCCGTCACGTTTATTACCGGACACGAAGACCCAACCAAAACGGAATCGCAACTGAAATGGAAGCATCTGGCGCACGGTTCGGACACTTTAGTAATTTTTATGGGCGTGGCGAAAATTCAGGATATTGCCGAGCAATTATTACTGCACGGAAGAAAAGCCCAAACGCCCGTCGCCTTTATTCAGCAAGGAACTTACCGGCATCAAATCACCCATACCTGCACTTTGCAGGAGATCCCCGAACTTTTATCCACCAACGAAATTCACTCACCAGCCATCATCATCATCGGCGAAGTTGTCCGTTTACGGGAACAATTACAATGGTTTGAGCGTAAGACAACCTTAGAGGTTATCGAAGAAATAAATAAGAATAGTACAATTACGTCACTAATTTAACGATATAATACAAAAATGTAATTCACGATTAATCCCCGCCATCAGCTAACTTTTCTTAACAAAACCTTAATACCCTGCGAAGGCGGACATAAACCTGAGCTTTTATCATTGTGGACTGGAGCGCAAGCGTCTCGCTTGCCCCGCGAGCGCGTGCAACGCCGCTCGCGTGACGTGGCGAGCAGATCATTTTATCTTCAGGGTATTTCCACGCCACAGCGATTGCATTGCTTCGCTCGCAAACGGGACAAGCCAGACGCTCGCGCTCCAGTCGAAGAGTTGAAAGGACATTATGAAACCATATTTATTTGCTAGTGATTTTGATCAAACACTGAGCTTTAACGACTCCGGGTTAGTGCTGAGTCAACTGATCGGAGCCAATAACTTTGAACAAAAAGTTCACGGCATGTCGCAAAATAATTTAGTCCAACAAGGTGGCGAATTAACTTATTTGTTGTTGCACGATCCCGAATTTCGGCGCGTGAGAAAAGAGCATCTTTATGAAACAGGTAAAAGAATTCGTCTCAAACAAAATATTGAATTATTACCCTCGATTCTTGCGGATGGCATTGATGGTTATCAATTTATTTTCTATGTAATTTCTGCCGCGCCGGAAGAAGTTATCCATTCCGCGCTGGAAGGAATTGTCCCGCCTGAAAATATTTTCGGGACGAAATTGCGCTACAGCGAAACGACCGGAGAAATTGAATCCATCATTCGGGTTCCCGCTGGTTATGGCAAAGTCGCCGTGCTGGAAGACCTGCAAAAAGAGTTGCAAATCAGCTCGGATCGAATTGTTTACGTCGGTGATGGCAGCTCTGACATTCACGTCATGCTCCACGTCAATCACCACGAAGGCTTCACGGTAGCCGTGTCAGAAAATAAATATATCGCTCCGATTGCGCAGCGCTCCATTTTAAGTGAAGACGCGCTCAGCCCATTAATTCCGGTAATGCAGGACATTGTCGGACTGCGATCAAATGCAGAAATCCGCAAGGTTTTCGCTTCGTTCGGATTACAAATTAACGAATGGGAAACGGTGCAAACTGATCGTCTAAGTATCAGCCCACTGACCAAACAGGAGGCTGTCCATGGTTGACCTTTTAGGCTGGGTCGCAACCGTCATTTTCGTTGCTTCCTATTTTACCAAAAGCTCTGTCAGATTGCGGATGATTCAGGCGTTTGCCGCGCTGCTCTGGATCAGCTACGGCATCGTCATCGGATCACTACCCGTAATTATTTCCAACTTACTGGTAGCTTCATTAGCGGTTTATTCGTCGTTCACACGGAACAAAATCAATCCATAAATAAAGGGCAGAATTCCACGATTTCCTGAGTTCTGCCCCTTTTATAAGAAGTGCCAAGACCGAAAGCCAAAGATCAAAGCCCTCATTAGATTTAAATAATATTGATTACCTGCGTAACGCCCTTGCGCAGAACATAACAGACCTGTTACGTTCTGCGCCGTCTCAGAAAAACAATTTGTAGCCAGAGAAATTAGAGCCAGTTTTGGGACGCGTTCATTTTTACATCACCATTGTCAATTACGGGATTGCGCGGACATGGACTACCCTTGTCGTCATGCGCTTATCAGGAGCTTGTTATGCCTTTTTCACTTCGTAAACTCAC
>JAYVZE010000062.1:0-66114 GCA_043783625.1 Blastocatellia bacterium
TAGAGTCGAAAAGTCGCCCTTACTGCGTGCGGGCTTCTGCCTTACTCTTCGACCAGGTCAAATCTTTCGTGGCGCGATTGCGAAAAAAATCTTCAACCATGACGCGTAAAATATATTCTCCGGCTGGCAATTTTGTTACGTCTAACCAGCCTTCAATGGCATTACCATTTTTCACTTCATTGGTCGCAATATAATCAAAAATCGTTTTGCCCGTATAGCCCGATTGACTCGGTGCAGCATAAACCAGACGGACTGCATTTCCATCATTTGGCAAGCTATTAAAAATTAAATTGAAGCGCGGTTCAGCAAATTCCGGCAGCGCGGCTCCATCTTTTTTCAGGAGCTGATAACCGACCTTGTAAACTCCTAATTTGCGGTAGCCAACATTGCCGTCAGCTTGATCGTAAGCACGCACGATGACTCTGATTTTATTGGTTAGAATGAATGGTGGGGAAACTTCTGTGCCGTCTTCGCGGAGTAATCGTACGGCTTCAATCGTGGGGGCTTTCGTATCGGTTAAGCCCGGCAATTCCAGCGCGGCGAGGGCATTGACTTCACTGGCAGCCGCGCCCGCAATCAAGTGAACGTGATTGAAACGATTAAGTGCTCCGATGATGTCTCCGGCGTTGATGCGGGTGCCGCGCGGGATGCGAACACCGGATATTTTACCTTGTGCATCGCGGCTGAAAATCGCTTCTTTGATGCCGACGGGTTGATCGTTTTGATCCCGCGCAATCTTGACGTGAATGTAGCCGAGGAGTGGCAATCGTAATCTTTCGCGCAAATCGCCGACACCTTCGATAGCAATGGGGCGCGTGATTCGCTCGCTGTAAATCGCGCGTACCTGTTCGCCGTAAGCTCCCGGAATATCAAGCCCGTTGTGAAACCAGGCATCTTTGTCAGGAGCAATTTCGCCGCGCACTTCACCGAGTGTTCCCGCGATTTCGCGTTTTGCTTCCGGCGGATCGTACGGCCAGCGCGGCGGCACAGTTTTACGAATTTCTTCAGCGGAAATCGCGGGAAGATTTTGCGTTGGAATCGTGCCAATATTTTTATTGAGTGAGGTGATTGCCTGCACAAATCCGCCGCCGTTTTCTCCGATGACTAAAGTATTTTTTCCCGCGAAGGCGAGGCTGGTTGGATGATTGAAGCTACGAAAAAGAATAGATTTTTCTTCCAACATTTTCTGCAGGTCAGTTGAGACTTCGTTGCTGTATCGAGGGTTTTCCGGGTCGAACCAACCATCAGGAAGCGGAGGTCTTTTCGCTGCCTGATCTCCAAATTTTGAAAAGAAAATTCGCCCGTCTGAATCCAGTACATACATTTCCGGTGAGCCATAGGTAAGGACGGCGAGAGGCTCATTAATACTGCGTCCGGTAGAATCGCTAAGGTCGTCACGAAAGGTGAAATCTGTCACGGTTCCATCAGTTGTGACGTTGCGAATTTTATTATTTAGCGTGTCGGCAACGACTACGCCATCTGTCCAAAGCGCGACGCTGCAAGGCGTATTGAATTGCGCAGTTGCTCCGCTGCCACCCGCGGATCCTTGCGTGCTGCCTGCCAAAGTCTTAACAATTCCATTCTGAATAATTCTGATGCGATCATTGTAGGTATCCGCAACATAAATCCCGCCGTCTTTATTAACAGCGACTCCGAGCGGAGCATTAAATTTTGCTTCAGAAGCCTTACCATCAGTGTTACCACTGACGTTTGGCGTTCCCGCGATCACAGTTACTTGTTTTGTTGTTCGATCAACTTTGACGATGGTGTGAGCGCCGGTATTGGCGACAATTAAATTTCCATCGGGAGCGATGGCCAGATGTGAAGGCATATCAAGCTGATCGGTAATCAACGTCGTAGTTCCATCCAGAGCGACGTGATAAAGGCTGCCGCCGAGACCGTCGGTGACGTAGATGTTGCCGCTGTCATCTGCCGCTACACCAAAGGGATCGGAGAGAGTTTTTTGTGCGCCGATGCGTGTGCCTGTTCCGGCCAGTGTGACAATTTTTCCGAAGGGTTTTGGCGGCAGGATTCGTTCGAGATAGCGTTGTCCGAAAATCCAGAATGTGGCGCCTGCGATGACGATTCCGATCAGAAGTTGAATCCATCGTGAGCGCAAAAATAAAGGTTTCTTTAAGTTCATTACTAATTTTACTGATATGGTACTGTAATATTAATTTGGTTTTGCTGTTTTCCGAATCAACCTTTTCCGTAAACGCTACATCAAAGCTGCTGTTTGTGCAGTTCATTGTCAAGATTTGTCGTTCAAAGGAGAAGCCACATGAGAAGCTCCCGTTTCTTAATTGCAGTTATTGCTGGAATATTATTCATCTCGTCCGCTTTCGCTCAATCAGGGCGAAGACCTGTTTACGGGACAAACACTGATTCGTCAAATAAATCCGGCTCTGCCGCGACGCCGGGAACTCCAAACTCTGGAGCTTGTCCGACTGTCCTATTTCCCGGCGAGTATGGTGGCGGTGGATTGTCGGCAAAGACTTCTCCAACGGCTGATGTGAGCAATTCGAAAGACCCGAATGCAGAAGAAGTGCTGAAGATTGATACAACTTTGGTCACGATTCCGGTGACTGTCCTTGATCGCGGTGGAAAATTTATTCCAACTCTCACCAAATGTGATTTTCATATTTACGAAGATGGCGTGCCGCAGGAAGTTACCGAATTTTCTGCGGTTGAATCGCCATTTCATGTCGTGTTGTTGATAGATACGTCCAATAGTACTCGCTTCAAAATGGAAGAAATTCAAATGGCAGCGATAGCCTTCGTGAATCAATTGAGACCACAGGATAAGGTGATGGTAGTTACTTTCGATAATAAAATTATTACCCATACCGACTTCACAAGTGATCGTTTCAGATTGCGCGAAGCCATTGCGCAAACCAGAACGGGTGGCGGAACCAGACTATATGATGCAGTAGATATGGTGATTAATGAAAAGCTCAGTAAAATTCAAGGACGCAAGGCGATTGTGCTTTTTACCGATGGCGTAGATACCACCAGCCACAACGCTACGGCGCGAGGAAATTTAGAGCTGGTCGAAGAGAGTGAAGTTCTGGTCTATCCGATTCAATACGACACTTATGACGGGATGAACAACGGTGGTTACAATCCAAATGGTCGCAGGGGAAATCCGCCGATTCAGATTCCTGATATTTGGGGCAATCCACGGCAGCGAGGTCGTCGGTTCCCGTTGCTAAATAACTGGACTCCACAAATTCAAATCGGACGCGGACAAGGAGCGGATGATTACGCAACCGCCGGACTCTATTTACGAGATTTGGCGACACGCAGTGGTGGGCGGCATCAAAACGCCGACAGTATTGCCAATGTCAATCAGGCATTTTCCTCGATTGCCGAAGAGCTTCGACATCAATATTCATTAGGGTATTACCCATCAAATACTGCACGGGATGGGACTGCTCGCCGCGTGAAAGTCAAAGCCAGTGATGCTGGATGGGTGTTACGTGCCAAAGAAGGGTATCGCGCCCCAAGCTCGAATTCGACAAATTCGACTACACCATCAGGTGATCGTCCGATTTTGAAACGGCGAACACCGTAGGGTAAGATAGGCGTCCCGCCTGTCTTGTTTTACATAAACAGGCGGGACGCCTATTTTACCTAATCATTTTTCATGGAAAATCCTTCAGAATTTTTTCAAATCCTCGCCACTGACCCTTCTTCGCAAGCCCGCACAGGAATTATCACAACCGCGCACAGCGTCATCGAAACGCCAGTCTTTATGCCCGTTGGAACACGCGGGACGGTGAAGGCTCTGACGCAGGAAATGTTGGAAACGCTGGACGCGCGAATCATTCTTGGGAACACATATCATTTGTTTTTGCGTCCCGGACATAAGCTTATCGCTGAGCTGGGCGGGCTGCATAAATTCATGTCGTGGGAGCGTTCGCTGTTAACGGACAGTGGAGGTTTTCAGGTTTTCAGCCTCGGCGATTTACGCAAAATTAAAGAAGAAGGCGTCGAATTCCGTTCGCATCTGGACGGCTCAAAACAATTTATTTCGCCCGAAGTTTCGATGCAGATTCAGCACGCGCTCGGCTCGGATATTGTGATGGCGTTTGACGAATGCACTCCGTATCCGGCGACGCACGGAGTCGCCAAAAAATCTTTGGAACTGACTTCGAGATGGGCGCGGCGTTCACGAATCGCATTTGATGATTTGCAAAAAAGCGAGCGGTCATCATCTTTATTTGGAATTATTCAGGGCAGCGTGTATCACGATTTACGCCAACAAAGCTTAGAACAATTACTCGAAATCGGCTTTGAAGGCTATGCGATTGGCGGCTTGAGTGTCGGAGAAGAAAAACATCAGATGTACGATACGACTGAATTTATTGCACCACTCTTACCGAAAGATAAGCCGCGTTATTTGATGGGAGTTGGCACGCCAGAGGATTTAGTTGAATCTGTCGCGCGTGGCGTAGATATGTTCGATTGCGTCATGCCGACGCGAAATGCCCGCAATGGGCAGGTTTTTACGACGTACGGAAAGGTCAATGTTCGGAACGCCAAACATGCAAAAGAAGCGATTCCGTTAGATGAAGAATGTGCCTGCGCCGTTTGTCAAAGATATACGCGAGCGTACATTCGGCATCTTTACCTGAATGATGAGATTTTGGCGAGTATCTTATGCTCGTACCACAACATAGCCTTCTACCTTGACACGATGCGGCAAATCAGGCAAGCTATCGCGCTTGGCGAATTCGCTACATTTCGCGCTCGCTTGCTTGAAAAATTTCGAGCCAGCCCCCGAAGCGCGGTTACTTGATTGGATCAAGCTTCGCCAGACTCAGGACGCTGAGACTATCAAATAATAAAGGTATTACCCGCCCCATTTATGTCAATCTATCTTTCACTGATTCTGTTGCAGGCAGGTGCCTTAGTAATGCAGGTGCTGCCATTTATTGCGATTTTTGCGCTCTTCTATTTTATGGTTGTGATGCCACAGCGGAAGAAGCAGCAGGCGTTGCAGGAAATGCTGAATAACGTCAAGGTTGGCGATAAAATCATTACGACAGGCGGCATCTACGCGACCGTTGCCATCGTTCGGGACAAGGAACCGAAAGTGCAACTGAAAGTTGCGGATAATCCGGCAGTCAGAATTGATGTTAGCTTAAGTTCGATAGCAGGATTTCAGGAAAATCCTGAAACAAAGTCATAATTTTTATTGTATAGGTTTTTGTTATGAACAAACCACTTCGTACGCGCGCAATTTTTATTGGAATCGTCACACTGGCCTGCGCAGTTTTAATGCTGGGTCCCTGGAATAAAGCGAAAGGTGTCGTCCGCGCTGCTTCAGATTTTAGTCCCACCAGTTGGAAGAAGAATTTTAACGAAAATATTCGTTTGGGATTAGACCTGAAAGGTGGAACACATCTTGTTGTTCAGGTTCAGGCGGATGAGTTTTTGAAGAAACTGACCGAGACTGAACGGCAGAAAACAGAAGAGCTGCTGAAGAAAGAAAATATCGCAGTGACTTCGGTTAAAGCTTCAGCGAGTGGGCAAGTTGTTGTTGAGACTGCTGATGCTTCAAAGCATAGCGATATTAAAAGTAAAGTTACAACGCAAATCTTAGGTACGGACTGGCCTTCCTCGACTAACGGGAATGCCATCACTTTTGCGCTGACAAAATCAGCGTCGGATGTCCTGAAGAATCAAGCTGCCGAGCAAGCAAAGTTAATTATTGAGCAACGCGTTAATGCTTATGGCGTGGCAGAGCCGACAATTCAACGACAAGGACGTGACGAAGACTATCAAATATTGATTCAGATGCCAGGCATTGACGATCCTGAGCGCGTGAAAAAACTGATAGATGCTGAATCCAATCTGGCACTGATGGCGGTAGTTCCAGGTGCAAGTTTTTTCCCCACCAAGGAAGCTGCCGAAGCTACCTTACAGGGTGCGACCGACAAAGAGGTCAAGCAAATAGTCGAAGAGCGCACCTCAGTTACAGGGGAAGCCAAGCCGACACGTGAAGGCTATATGGTCGTTGAGAAATTGCCGATTGTTACAGGTGAGGATCTGAGAAACGCTTCTTCACGTCCAAGCCAGCAGGGCATGGGATATGAAATTGATTTTGAACTGAAACCAACTGCCGCGACAAAATTTGAGCAATGGACAAGTAAAAATATTGGCAACCAATTAGCAATTGTTCTGGATGAGAAAGTCAAAACAGCACCGTCTATCAATGGTACGATTAGTGACCGTGGTCAGATTACGGGAAATTTTACGCGGGAAAGTTCCGAAGATTTGGCTCTGACATTACGTTCGGGAGCTTTACCAGCGCGCCTTAAATATTTGCAGGAAAGCACCGTCGGTCCTTCACTCGGAGCGGATTCCATTCGTTCGGGAATCTTCTCATCAGTTGTCGGATTGGGGCTTGTTGTCCTGTTCATGCTGTTCTATTACAAATTATCCGGTGTCAATGCGGTGGTTGCGCTCGGCTTGAATTTGGTGATTTTGCTGGCTGGGCTGGCAATGTTCAATGCGACTTTGACGCTGCCTGGTATTGCGGGTGTCATTCTTCTGATTGGTATGGCGGTGGATTCCAACGTGCTGATTTTTGAGAGAATTCGAGAAGAATTGCGACTCGGCAAAAATGTCGCTTCGTCCATTGACATCGGATTCGGCAAAGCTTTGACTACTATTATTGACACGCACGTGACGACGATTGTTTCGTGTCTATTTTTGTACGCGTTCGGAACCGGTCCGATTCGCGGTTTTGCCGTCACACTTGTTATCGGATTATTGGCCAATTTATTCACTGCTGTATTTGTTTCACGCACCTTGTATATGTGGGTCTTAGCTAAAGACGGTGTGAAAACTGAATCCATCAGTATCTAATTTTTTTCTGAGAATTTGCTAAGCTTGATAGAGCTTTTAAGATTCCACTTTCCGCACTCGATATGATTGAGATTTTTAAAAATACAAACTTCGATTTTTTAGGCAAGAAATGGCTCTTCATTGGCTTGTCCTGGGTATTGATCGCCGCTGGAGTAGTCTCTGTTTGCGTGCGCACTTTCGATGGCAATCCGAATACGCATCCATTCAATATGGGCGTGGATTTTTCGGGAGGAACTATCGTCACTGCGAAGTTTGGCGGTCCACCTGATCTCACGAAATTGCGGACTGCGATTGAGAAGCAAGATATTCCCGGTTCTTCGATTGTCTTGCAAGCTGTCGGTGAAACAATTGGACAGCCACCAAAAAATCAAGTCTTAATCCGCATCCCTGATTTAACTGGCGGAAAATTTAATACCAGTGACGTAGCCACTAAAAATGCTGACGAAGGCAAGAAGAAAATACAAGCAGCACTGACTTCGATGGGCGATAATGCGGCGCAAATTATCGGAGCTGAAGCTGTATCCCCGCAGATCGGAGCCGATCTGCGTAATCGTGCCGTCTACGTGACGTTAATCGCTTGTCTGGCGATGTTGATGTATGTGGCGTTCCGGTTTAAATCCTGGGGGTTTGGCATTGGCGCGATCGTTGCCGTTCTTCATGACGTATTAATTACGCTTGGCTTGTTCTCAATCCTCCAATTTGAAATTAACCTGACAGTGATTGCGGCATTGTTAACACTGGTTGGTTTTTCAATGAACGATACGATTGTGATCTTTGATCGGATCCGTGAAAGGCTTGGCATTAACAAGCGCGAACCACTTGAAAAAGTGTCGAATGACGCAATCAATCAAACCTTATCCCGAACAGTGATTACTTCGGGACTGACACTGCTGACTGTCGTTGCCATGGTTGCCTTTGGCGGAGAAGTGCTAAAAAGTTTTTCATGGTGCTTATTTATCGGCATCATCATTGGAACCTATTCTTCGATTTATATTGCCAGTCCATTTATGCTTTGGTGGGAAGAAAAATTCGGGCATCGGATTGGAAATTCGGTTGTTGCTTCGGCAACAGCATCTGCTTCTGCGGCATCAAGTGTAGTTGGTGGCACCAATGCAATTGGCTCTACGGCTGGCTCCGTAGTGAATGCTCTCCCTGTTTTATCGAAGAAAAAAACTAAACGAAAGCGCGAAGAAGCTTAACAGAAGCGACTCCCGCTTAGTGATTAAGATGGCCAGAAAACTACAACGAAAAGGCTTCATCCTTCTCCAATCGGAACAGGCTCCTGTGGCTGAAAGTCTGGCACTTGAAGATCATTTTAATTTCGTAAAAATCGTTCGTGCATCGCTTGACTATGTTGGAGTCAGATAGTAGACTTCACTCGTTGCTGACCTATCATCGGTTATATCAATTACGTCGAAATTAACAAAAGCTGTATCTGAATTTGTTTAGAGCTGGTAGAAGTTCTAATCTCGAAGGAAGTCAGCTTGAGAAAAGTTTCAATTTTTTAGAATTGATTAAGATCAGGTTCATCGGTAGACATTTTTCTCAAATGAGAGATTTATGTTTATCAAGCAAGCGGTAGATACTGGGAAGCTCAATTCTCAAAAAAATTGCTGTATAATAATTTTTAGTTAATGTTAGAAGCGTAATGAATCCATTCGCTTCGTTTACTAGCTGGGGTTCTCCCCGCTTAGTCATTAAGTCTTCGTCAAAGTTAATAATTAAATCTAGGCGCTTTGACCCATCGGCATTCCGTTTACGGAGGTCATAAACTAATGTTCGATCAACTTGTCGAATCCACAAATGAAAAAAGAGATGGCCGTTCAAGCAAGTTCGCGCTTGTGACAGGGCTGATTTATTTTGTATTACTTACCGTAGGTGCTGTCTGGGGAGTAATGAGATTTAATATCTCGTTAGCGGAATCCGCTGATGCCGCTACCTTGCTGGCGCCACCGCCACCGCCACCGCCACCGCCACCGCCCGCACAGGTAGTGGTTCAGAAAGTAGTGGTTGAGGTTGCGACAGCTTTCGTTCCTCCCAAGACTCCACCAAAGCTTGAAGATGTTAGGAAAATTGAAATTAAGAAGCCAGTCAAAGCTGTGGCGGTTGTAACTGGTGGTGTACCAGGTGGAACAGGTGTGCCAGGTGGCGTGCCAGGTGGCGTGCCAGGTGGATTTGTTGACGACGATGCCAAGCCATTGCCGACGCCAAAGCCGACACCAAAGCCTACTCCTGATGTGACGCCGCCGCCCAAACCCAAGCCGGAAACTCAAAGGGTTTCAGGTGGTGTGTTAACGGGTAAGGCGATTCGTAAGGCGCAGCCACCCTATCCTGCAATTGCCAAAGCCGCTCGTGCGCAAGGAGCTGTTCAGGTGGCGGTAACAATTTCTGAAGAAGGTCGTGTGATTGCTGCTGAGGCTGTCGGCGGACATCCGCTCTTAAAAGAAGCGGCGGTTCAAGCTGCGCGTCAGTGGACTTTTCAGCCAACTGAGCTTTCCGGGCAACCGGTCAAGGTTCAGGGCATTCTAACGTTCAACTTTACTTTACAATAATAGGAACTTTCTGAGAATGATAAGTGTCTATTGTGAAGTAAGAGTTGTTCTTATCTTTCGTCGAAAAAAGATTCAGTACAAATCAATTGGTAACTCTAAAAAAATAACTCTTAATGGAGGATTCTAAATCTTATGACTATTTTACTTGGTCATGTTTGGATGATTGCTTGCAATTTAGGAATGATACTACTACAGGACGCTCAAGCCGAAGCTGTTGACTTCTCACTGATGGGAATGTTGCGGAAAATGGGCTGGATTGCCTGGTGCGTAGTTATCACCTTATTTATCATGTCAATTTTCTCAATTGCGGTAGCGATTGAACGTTGGCTAACTTATAGCGCGGCTCGTAACCAGTCACGAGAATTTGCTCCGAAAGTTGCGCAAGCACTGAAGGGCGCTCGTATTGATGAGGCTATCAGCATTTCAGATAAATACAAAAAGAGCCACTTGGCAATGGTTGTTAATGCTGGCTTGCAGGAATTTCAGGCTCATCAGGGTGGTGCTATTTCCGGCGAGGAAGTTGAAGCCTCAAAGCGTGCCTTGCAACGTGCTGAAGCGATTAAGGTCGCTGAATTTAAGCGCGGTCTTTCAGGTTTGGCGACCATCGGCTCCACTGCTCCGTTCGTCGGATTGTTCGGAACGGTTATCGGCATCATCAATGCGTTTCAGGATATGAGAAATGCCGAGTCTGCGGGTATCGCAGCGATTGCCGGTGGTATTTCCGAAGCGTTGTTTACGACTGCTTTTGGATTGCTGGTGGCTGTGCCTGCGGTATGGTTCTTCAACTACTTTACTAACAAAGTGGATAACTTTACTGTAGAAATGGATAACTCCTCGGCTGAGTTAATTGATTTCTTCGTCAAGCGGAAGAATAAATAGTTCGATCATTCTTTTCGTGATTCCTCCATTTGAAATATGATCGGGAGGCTGAGTTACTTAGCCTCCCCTCATAAAACAACAGGAGGGGTGAAAAAAAGAAAGATGATTTAAGGGGAATTATTATGGGCATGTCTGCCGGTACCTCAAAATATAATTCGGATATTAATGTTACGCCAATGGTGGACGTGATGCTTGTGCTGCTAATCATCTTTATGGTGATTACGCCGCTCCTGCAATCTGGTGTCAATCTGACACTGCCAAAAAACTCCAACCCGGATGAAGACCCGAACATCATTAAGGACAGTGCTATCGTTGTTTCTGTCCCGGATGCCGGAGCTTACTACGTCAAGAAAGAACAGGTTGTTGGTGTTCAGAATCTTGTTCAACGCCTCCAGGTTTTGAAAAAAGCACTGAAGCCAAGCGACCCGCAAGTCGTATATATTCGTGGTGGGATTAATGTTCCATACAAAGAAATTGTCACTGTCACGACTGCGATTCGTGACGCGGGATTTGATCAAATCGGTCTCGTTGCTGACAAGAAGAAAGATAAGTAGCCCACAATTTATAAGCTCTTTTAAGGAGAATTCGTATGGGGATGTCATCAGGCGGCGGTGGAACAACTCCTAACATTAACGTCACACCGCTAATTGACGTTTTGTTAGTACTGTTGATCATTTTTATGGTCATTAGTCCACAGAAGCCGCATAAATTTGAAGCAAAATTACCCGAAAAGCCACCTGAGAATATGACTCCACCGCCGCCAGACCCACTGACGTTGGTTGTCTCAATTCCTAAAAGTGGTGGTTTTAAGCTCAACCAAACTGACGTTAAAGATTTAAAAGCCCTTGAGACTATTCTCAAGCAAAACCTTGAAGGTCGTCCAGCTGACCGTAAAGCGGTCTTCCTGAAAGCTCCAAACGTTACTCCTTATGGCAACGTGGCGGATGTGATTGACACGATCAAGGTTGCTGGTGGCGCACCCATTGGCTTACAGCTTGAAGGTTTGGACGAGTAATTCAATCATTAACTAAATTTATATATTTCTCAGGAGGGGAGCCTTCCCGACCATGAAAATTTCACGTTATCTTGCATCAGGATTAGCCCTAACCCTGCTCACGAGTATTTTGTTCTTAAACTCTGGTTGTGCTGTAGTAAATACACTCAGAGGAAAAGACATGCTTAATCAGGGAATTTTGAAATACAATCAGGGGAATACCAAAGCCGCTGCCGAACTTTTTGAGAAGTCTTCTGCGCTGATTCCAACCAACCCCAATGTCTGGTTATGTCTTGGAGCTGTCAAGTACAAGGGAATTAATACCGCCGACCAAGGGAAAGCGGAAGCGGTAGCCAGAGAAGCTCTTAATTGCTATACCAAGGCACTTGAGAACGCCAATCCGGCTGATTGTAAAATTAAAGATACGGCGATTGGTTATATCGCGGCTATCTACGGGGATAAACTAGAAGGGGACAAAGTAGCAAACGAAACTGCTCAGCGTGAATGGCTACTGAAGCGAACTGAGGGGGAATGTGCAACAACGGACATTAAGGCGCAGACCTATTACTCAATTGGTGTCAAGCATTGGCAAAATGCTTTTGGTATTTCTAACGCTTATGCCGATAAACAAAAGAATGACTCTGATCCTTTTCATTGTCGGGTTATAAATAACCCGGTAGACAAGACTAAGTTCGATAACGCCGTGAATCAGGCTTTTGAGTATTTGAATAAATCAATCGCCGCCAAACCGGATTATAGTGAAGCGCATTCTTATCTTAGTTTGATGTATCGTGAGAAGCAGAAAACTTCCTGTAGCGATGCCAAGAAGTTTGAAGCTGATGCACAAAAAGAAGCGAAGATTGCAATTGAATTAGCTGCTAAGGCGAAGGCCGAAGCAGAAGCCAAAGCCGCTGAAGAAGCTGCCAAGGGTGAAACGAAGAAATAATCGTCCATTACTAATTCATAATTTTACAATTAACAGCCAGTATCACGATAAAAATGATACTGGCTGTTTTATGCTTTGAACCTCAAGAAACATTAAATTGTTGTACAATCAGTGAATGATCCGCTTTGAAGATGTCTACAGAACGGTCAGTAAATACCATCCCGACGCCGACCTTGAAATGTTGCGCCGTGCCTATATTTTCTCAGCCCGCGAACACAAAGACCAGGTTCGAAAATCCGGGGAGCCATATCTAATCCATCCACTTTCAGTCGCCGCAATCCTCGCGGAAATGAAGATGGATGTCGTCACGGTGAGTACCGGATTCCTCCATGATGTTGTCGAAGATACGCTAACGACGATTGAAAACATCCGTGAATATTTTGGTGATGAAGTGGCTCATCTGGTGGATGGCGTGACCAAAATCAGCAAGCTTGGTGAATTTTCTAAAGAAGATCAACAAGCCGAAAGCATCCGAAAAATGGTCATGGCGATGGTGACGGATATTCGTGTCGTGATGGTCAAAATCGTAGATCGTTTACACAACATGCGCACGCTTGGACACCTCCCGGCCGAAAAGCGTAAGCGCATTGCGCAGGAAACATTGGATGTCTATGCCCCCATCGCTCACCGTTTGGGAATGGGTAAAATCCGCGCCGAATTGGAGGATTTATCCTTCAAATATCTGGAACCGGATGATTATAAAAGACTTCATGAGGCAGTTGAGACTCGACGAACTGCGACCGAAATTTTTCTGGAAGAATTAAAAGAACGCATCACCGAATTACTAAAAGAAAATGGCATCGAATTGATCCGCATCGAAGGACGAATCAAACGATTGTATAGCGTTTATTTGAAGCTCAAACGACAGCGAATTCAATTGGATCAGGTTTATGATTTACTCGCAGTCCGGTTAATTACCAAAGAAGTAAAGGATTGTTATGCCGCGCTCGGTGTTATTCATCAGCACTGGCGACCAGTCCCGGGAAGAATTAAAGATTTCATTGCGACGCCGCGCGAAAACCTTTATCAATCGCTTCATACCTCCGTGATTGGTGAAGAAGGACTTCCATTTGAAGTGCAGATTCGTACTGATGAAATGCATCACGTAGCGGAAGAAGGCATCGCCGCCCATTGGAAATACAAAGAAGGAAAGCTTAAAGACACGAGCGAAGATGAGTTATTTAAGTGGCTGCGGCAGTTAGTTGAATGGCAGCAGGACGTGACCGATTCGCGTGAGTTCATGGATGGACTCAAGCTTGATCTGTATCCAAAAGAAGTCTATGCCTTTACGCCCAAGGGGAAAATTATTCAATTGCCGCGTGGCGCAACTCCCATAGATTTTGCCTATGCCATTCACACCGAAGTTGGCAATAAGTGTACGGGTGCGAAAATCAACGGGCGGATCGTCCAGTTAAAATATCAAATTCATAATGGCGAGCAAGTCGAGATTCTGACTTCGCCGAATCAGCATCCCAGCCGCGACTGGTTAAATTCAGCAGTTACGTCAAAAGCACGTAATAAAATCAAGCATTGGCTGACCGAGCAGCAGCGTGTCAAAGCTATTGATTTAGGACGTAAATTGTTTGAGAAGGAAGCGGCACGGTTCAAGCTCAAGCCGAAAAATGTGTTGGAAGGCGAGCCGCTGCCAAAGTTTTTGCAGGATCATGGATTTCATAAAATTGATGACATGATGGCAGCGATTGGCTACGGAAAATTAACGGCACGAACGGTGATGGTGCGGTATGTTCCAATTGAGGAAGTCGAAAAATTAGAACAGGGCAAGCCCTCGGCTTTCAAGCAAGTTAGTGATGCGGTCAAAAAAGCGTTGCGACTGGGCAATGACCGGATTCTCGTCAAAGGGATTGATGATGTCGCTGTTTATCGCGCTCCTTGTTGTGATCCGATTATGGGCGAAAAAATTATTGGATATATCACCCGTGGAAAAGGTGTTGCTGTTCACGCCGAGCGTTGTGTCAATGCCGCAAATTTACTGGTGAATCGTGAAAGAATTATTGATGTTGAATGGGGAGCCGTAGCGAAAGGCGGCAGCTCGACCTATCCGGTGAGGTTGGTTGTTTCGTCGCTTGATCGTCGCGGAATGCTGAAAGAAATCACGACGGTGATAGATGACATCAAAACCAACATCCGCGATATTCGTTCGGTTTCACACGATGATGGCAACGCGAGTATTTACATCACTGTCGAAATAAATGACCTGCAACATCTGGATCGAGTCATCAGCGCAGTCAAGGGAATTAACGGCGTGATGGATGTGATTCGCTGAGATCAAGGCGCATCGCTTAACTTCAAGGCGATTTTGCAGTATGATGTGAAATTACTTTTTAAGCCTCAACGACAGAATTGGAACCCATGAAACAAATTCACACTGATTCCGCACCACAAGCTATCGGGCCGTATTCGCAGGCAATTATTGCCAATGGTTTTGTTTTTCTATCGGGTCAGATTCCCCTTGATCCGGCCAAGATGCAGATTGTTGAAGGCGGCATCGAAGAACAAACCGAACAGGTCTTTGCCAATATCAAAGCAGTGCTGGAAGCGGCGGGCAGTTCACTTGATCGTGTCGTGAAAACTACGGTTTTTGTTGCCGATATGAATGATTTTGCCGCAATGAATGAAATTTATGCGGCTCATTTCGGCGAGGCGCGTCCGGCGCGTTCGACGGTGCAGGCGGCTCGTCTGCCGCGTGATGTCAAAGTCGAAATCGAAGTCGTCGCCCTCGCTTAATCGCTATTCGATTGGCGTTCGAGCTTCTGCTTGCACACCAAACATTTACCAACGAAAGCTGAACGAACAACTTTCGCATCTCTCATCAGGAGCAAAATAAAGTGCCTACTTTTAAGACCCCGATCATTGCAATTTTACTTGGTGGATTAGCCCTGACTGCGTGCCAGTCCGGTTCAGGTTCCGGTGCTACGGCTGGAAAAGGTGAAGCTGCTGCCATCGTCAATGGAACAAAAATTTCAGTCGCCGAAGTTGATCGCGTGACCGCAGAGCAGGCGCAAGGTCAGCAGGCACAGCTTTCTCAATTGGAATTGGCTTCGGCGCGATTGCAGGTATTGGAAAGCCTGATTCAGGATGAAATCATGTTTCAGCGTGCCAAAAAAGATAATCTGATGCCGACCGAAGATGAAATTACTTCGTTTATTCAGGCCAGCAAATCCGAGAGCGGCATGACCGAAGATGCCTTTCAAAAAAGGTTGAAAGAAACCAATCAAAGCGAACAAGAGTTCCGTGAAGATATTCGCAAGCGTTTAGCTGTGAAAAAACTTCAGGAAAAACTAAACAACCAAATCAAGGTTACCGACCGCGAAGTCGAAGATTATTTCAAATCGAATCCCCCGATTGCCGAAGCTGGAATTGCTTTATCGCAAATCGTTATTGATGCTGCTGATAACGGTGCTCGGAACGATGCGAAGACCGAAGCCGAAGCGAAAACCAAAATAGAAGAAGTTGCCGGACAGCTCAGACGTGGCGGAGATTTCGCAACTATCGCGCGCGCTCAATCTGAAGATGAATCAGCACTTCGTGGTGGTGATATAGGTTTTATTCCAGCGGCGCAAATGGTGAAAACGTTTGGTCAGCAATTAGCGCAAAACATTGCGCAAATGAGTGAAGGGCAGTTCACTCCGCCATTACTTGTTGGTCAAGGACGCTTCATTATTTTGAAGATGACCGGCAAGCGCACCGAAAATCGTAAAATGACGCTGGAAGAATCCAGCGCACAAATTCGTAATGCTATCGTACAGCAACGCTCCAGCCTGCTGGTTTCAGCGTTGATGGCGAGTTCCCGCAACGAAGCGAAGGTCGAAAATTACCTCATCAAAGCAGTCATTGATAATCCGAATGGCTTAGGCGTTTTGCGTCCGGTCGCGCCGGTGTCTGCGGCTTCACCGCAAGCTTCTGGTTCACCAGCGGCGGCAACTTCACCGGCAGCTTCAAAAGCTCTGGCAGCCCCAGTAGTGGCGAGTCCTGCTGCGAAAGTAGTGCCTTCGGCTGTGGCTTCACCTTCACCTAAAAAATAGATTTTTAAATAATGTTATTTCGATTTTCAGAAGTATCTAAATCCTATGGAGCGCAAGAAATCTTGCGCTCTATTAGTTTTCAAATTAACCCGGGCGAACACATCGGCTTAGTCGGTCGCAACGGTACAGGAAAGACGACGATTTTACGTCTCATTGCCGAAGTCGAATCTTCCGATAAGGGGACGATTGAAAAGATGCGCGGCTTGCGCTTCGGTGTTTTAAATCAGCACGTCGAGTTCAACAACGAATCAACAATTCTGGATGCTGCGCTCGAAGTTTTTGCCGAGCTGCTGGCATTAGAAGTGCAGATGCGCGACCTTGAGCATCAAATGGTAGAAGTCACTGGAGATGAGTTGGATCGTGTCATGCACGATTACAGTGAAGCGCAGCACGCTTATGAACACGCCGACGGCTTCAGTTACCACGCCAAAGTTGAATCAGTTTTGCAGGGACTCGGTTTCAAAAAAGAGCATTTTGAAAAATCTACTGCGTCACTTTCCGGCGGAGAAAAAAACCGTCTGGGCATGGTTCGCATGCTGTTGCTGGAGCCGGATATTTTGTTGTTGGACGAACCAACAAATCATCTCGACGTGCAAGCCGTGGAATGGCTGGAAGATTTTCTTTCGCAGTACAAATCGGCGTACATCATCATTTCGCATGACAGATTTTTTCTGGATCATACGGTCAATCGTGTCCTTGATCTGGAAAACAAAAAAATCGAAAGCTACAACGGGAACTACAGTCGCTACCAAGTGCTAAAAGAAGAGCGGCGCGAACTGCAACAAAAAGCCTTTGAGCAACAGCGGGATATGATTGATAAAACGGAGGATTTTATTCGCCGTAATCTCGCTGGACAAAAGACTAAACAAGCCAAATCCCGGCGCACGCAACTGGCAAAAGTGGAACGCATTGAAAGCGTTACTGATCTTGACACTGCAAGATTTAAACTGCCTTCAGTTGTGCGGACGGGAGATTTAGTGTTGATGCTGGATGATGTTTCAGTGGGCTTTCCGACGCGTACATTGGCGACGAATATCACTGCCACACTCAGACGCGGCGAAAGCCTCGGCATCATCGGAGCGAACGGCACAGGCAAGACGACGCTGCTGAGAACTTTGCTCGGCGAACACGAACCGTTGGCAGGCGAAGCGCGTTGGGGATCAAACGTGAATCCGGGCTATTATGACCAGCGATTATTGATGATTGATGATCGTAATACGGTCTTGGATGAACTCAGAACAGTGGCGGCTTCGACGGCGACAGATGGCGAGCTGCGCGGATTTTTAGGAAGATTTCTCTTCAGCGGAGACGATGTTTTTAAATATGTTTCCGTGCTTTCCGGCGGCGAAAAAGGACGGCTGGCATTGGCGAAATTGATCTACTCCCGCGTCAATGTTCTGGTGCTGGACGAGCCGACGAACCATCTGGATATTGCTTCGTGCGAAGCCCTTGAAGAAGCCCTAAACGCCTACGATGGAACCATTATCACCGTCTCGCATGACCGTTATTTTTTAGATCGAATCGCCACACAGATTTTATTTTTTGGCGAAGATAAGGTTGAACATTTTGATGGCGGCTACACTGAATTTTACGACGCGCATCATCAATCAAAACAGCAGGAGGCTGAAGCCGCTAAAGCTCTGGCAGAAGCGCAACGCAAAGCAGAAGCGGCTGCGAAGCAAGCTCCGAAACCAGCGAAAAAAAATAAACAAAAGAATTTTGCCGCTGAGAAATTAGAAGCGAAAATTCAGGACATGGAAGCAGAAAAGGATGGGCTTTTTGCGTTAATGTCTACGGATGATGTCGCCCGCGATCACATTCGTTTGGCGGCAGTGAATCAACAGTATCAGCAACTGGAAAAAGATTTACAGGAGCTTTATCAGCAGTGGGAAGTGGCGTTGAGCCAGGCGCAGTAGCCAATTGCGCCAATGCGCGGTAGCATGCAGGTCGGAGGGGAATCCCGGAATGGCAAAAGTCTATTTGGAAACCAGCGTAGTCAGCTATCTGGTCGCACGTCGCAGCCGCGATCTCATCGTGGCAGGGCGGCAGCAACTAACAATTGATTGGTGGGAACAGGAGCGTGAAAAACATGAACTGTTTGCTTCTGAGATTGTGTTGCAAGAAGCGAGGGCAGGGGATGCCACCGAAATTGCGAAACGATTAAATGCGTTGGCAAACGTTCCGCTTTTAGCCGTTTCAGATGAAGCGATTCGATTAGCCGATTTACTTTTGCAGAAAGGCATTGTGCCACCAAAATCCGGGCGCGATGCGTTGCATATTTCTGTCGCGACATATCACCAGATTGATTATTTGTTGAGTTGGAACTGCAAGCACATCGCCAATGCCCAAGTCCGCAAACTGGTGCGTCGCCTCTTTCGGGCAGAAGGATTTGAATCACCGGAAATTTGTACCCCGGCAGAATTAGGAGACCTATTATGAATAACTATAATAACGATCCCATTATTGAAGAACTGCGCCGCGTTCGTGAAGAGCTGGCAGCGAAATTCAACTTTGATATTTACGCCATTGGTGCTGATTTGCAGGCACAGCAAGCCAAAGAAAATCGCCCGATCATTTCTTTGGCAACAAAGCGAATTATCACGCAGCCCGATGATCTGGAAATTCAGGATCGTGCAGCATGAAAAGGATAGGCTTTTCGCGTTAATGTCTACAGAGGCAGTTGCCCGTGACCACATAAAATTAGCGGCTGCAAACGAACAGTATCAGCAGCTAGAAAAAGATTTATTTGAATTGTATCAGCAATGGGAAGAGGCGTTGAGTCAGGCGCAGTAGTCAGTTACGTTGGTGTGCAACTTAACTGTAAGAATGCTGAAGTCACGCGCTATTAAAGCTCAGAGATACCCAGATATATTTTTTGCAGATTTGCGGCTTAGAGTTTTTCAGTGCTATTGATCTCGAAGGGAGAATCCTCACTTTCAGCATCTTCTACGTCATCGTAATAACTTGCGTCTTGCTCACGGTGTTTGTCCGCACAATCGCTACACATATTCACAATCTTAAAAGGCTCAACCTCTATAGCCTCAAGTCCATCTTCATCTTTTTCGTGAACCACTGATTCTCCACATTTTTCGCAGGTTTCGGTCATCTTAGTTGGCATAAAGTCTCCTTTGCTAAACTATCATTTCAGTATCAGTTAAAATAGGCTAAGCTTAATTTAACAAGACTCGTAGTGATGGGCAAGCCACAGGCGCATCCTTAAAACTCATCGCCAAACTCCTTTATCTTCAATCTAAAACAAAACATCAAAATCCAATCGAAACCTTCGTTTATTCTCACCAAAAAATAATCCGTATTGGGGGTCGGCAATATTGTTATGCACGTTCGGCGGGTTGAAGTGATTGGTGAGATTGAAGCCGCTGACAGAGAAGCGGACGGAGTATTTATCGTTCACTTTGAAGTCACGGCGGACACGGCTGTCGAACGCCAAAAAGCTGGGGTAACGCAGGTTATCAGCGTTTGGTTTGCCAACATATTTTTGTGCGGCATTAACTACGAAATAGGGCGAACCGCTGCGGATTTCGAGTAGTGGTGACCAGAATAATTTCGCGGGAAGCTTGACGAATCCCCACGCCAGAAAGCGGTTTGGCGTGTCGGCAGGCAAATTTGAAAATTGATTCGGGCGGATGATTGGAGACGGAAAGCTTCCCAGGTAATTATTAAATTCGTTCAAATCGCCGCGTGATTGGCTGCGCACGTACGACAAAAATAAATACTGATCTTCTTTCCATTTCATCTGCGAGCTTAGTTCAAATTGATTGTAACGTGATCTGCCTCCACCGCCTAAAACCAGTGCGTCCCGACCTTCGACTATTTTGGGATTCACGACCAATAATCCTTGTGAATTACTTTTCTGGTAATTTGCTCGCACCCGAAAATTGTTGGTGAGGGCGTGTTCAATTTCAACATTAAAAGTTTCGGTATACGGGGCAAAATTACCTACGACTTTGGCACTGCGAATAAATGGATTTTTCGTGGCTTCGGCTTGGTCGGTAATATTGTAGATGCGGCGCGGGCCATCAATAATCTGACCGTTCGTGTCGTAAGTGGTAATCACCTGATGCGGATAGTGTCTGAAAGAATAAGTACTCAGCGGAACACGGTCATAGAATAATCCGTATCCGGCACGGATCGCCGTTGTTTGATTTCCGAACGGAGTCCAGGCGAATCCGACGCGCGGCGCGAATCGCGTCGTTTCCGTGATGCCCTGTCGCTCAGAGCGCAATCCGAAATCAAAAGCAAAGTCTTGCGTTATCACCCAATGGTCTTGCCCGAAGAATGCCAGCTCCAGGTCTTTCCGATTGTAAGGCGAGCCATGCACAAATGTGATGCGTTGAGTGAGACGAGTTTGAGCATCAAAAATATTCACCGGACGCCCGATAAATTCTCCACGATTCATCGTCCGGGTAACGTCGCTGCCGATTTTGACGTTATGAACACCAGCGGCTGTTAGCGGATGTAAACTGAATACTTCCTGAAAATCCAAGCGCGTAGAGATCCGGTTTTGTGTATTAAAATAGTTACCGGTGTTGCCCGTCGGAGTCAGATTCATGTCTGCGCTGCCTTGTCCCCAGACTCCGTGATTGACCTTTTTGTAGGCAACCGTACTTTCCAGCAAATTCGTGCCAAGTGTCCAGCGATCAATGACTGTCCCGGTGTAATCACGGGCGCGATAATTTGGAGTGACAGGCCGTTGATTGAAAAAGTCGAGGTTGAAATATCTTGATTGGCGCGGAGCGATATGAAGCGTGCCAGTCAGCGCGTGATTCGGAATGGCGATGTAATCCAACTGCGTGAATGAGTTGACCGATTCATTCACCGTTTCATTGTTGGGGAAAGACAACGCCAAAACGCGATTTTTCTTGATGGCGTATTCAATGCCCTGCGACAAATATAATTTATTTTTAATGAGCGGGCCGTTGAAAATGAGGCGTGGCGTGGCGTCTTTCAAGCCGCGCAAATGCCCTCTGAGAAACCTGAATTCCGGCAGCGGATCATTGAATTCAAAATTCCATTTATCTCCGCCGCGTCTGGTTTCGACCGCGACGACTCCGGCGGTAAAGCGACCGTATTGCGTCAAAAATGGTGATCTATAAACGTTCAGGGTTTCGACACTATCAACCGGAATCGTCAAGCCAAATTGACCCGTCGCCGGATCAGTGACATCCATGGCATTCACGAGCAATGCACTCCGGTTTTCGCCGCTCCCGCCAATGCGGAGTTCGCCCTGACTGCTGCGGATAATCCCCGGAACCAGCGGCAACGCATCCGCGACAGTATTCGGTTTGATGGCAGTATTTTTTGCCTGTGTACGGCTTATATCAGTGGAAGTGCTTGCGCCCTGCTCAATTGGATTTATCAGGGCAGTCGAAGCTGTAACGTTGACCGCATCGGAAATATTAACCTTTGGAACCATCACGAATTCATAAGCCAACGGCGTGCCGGATTGAAAGGCGACATCATTTTTGAGGCGTGGCTCCAGTCCTTCTTTGCTGGCACTGAGTTCATAAGTCCCTGAAAGCTGAGTAGCTAAATTTGCTTCACCCGCTTCATTGGTGAGAGCGGAAGAAATTAATTTTCCATCTTTTTTTAATTCAAGTTTGACCGCGACAATTGGCTTGCCGGTTTCGTCAATCGTATTGACCTTGATCGAAGCTGGCTGCGCCAACACCGAGAGCGAAAAAATAACTGAAAAAATAAGACTGATGATAATTCGTTGGTACTGCATCTAAACAAAATCTCCTGCTCATTAGGGAAATCCCTGACGACTGCATTGTATTAATATATCTTAATTAACGTGGTAAATCTCTGACAGTCGCGTTATTTTGCTTTTTCATAATCTTTTTCAAACCTCGCATTTAGAATGCGATTTTACTCTAACTCGTTGCCCACAATGATTACGACACTAATTTTTCATAAAACGAACAAATCTTTTAAACGAGTCAACGATCCGAATAAAATTGCTGACCTGAAAACAAGTACGGAGCATGTCCTCTGGGTGGATGTTACAAATCCCACCGAAGAAGAGTTTCACTGTTTGCAACAGCAGTTCGGGTTTCATCCGCTGGCGATGGAAGATTGCCGCAATGCGCACCAACGCCCGAAGATCGAAGATTATCACGGCTATTATTTTCTGGTGCTTTACGATGCCAGACTGAGCGCCGAAGATACTCTTGAATTTCAGGAAATTAATATATTTCTGGGTACAAATTACGTCGTCACCGTTCACCGGGAAGCCTATCCGGCACTCGGCGAAGTCGAAGCACAATGGCGCAATTGGACGGACTTAGCCGATTACGGTGCAGGCTTACTTGCGTACTTAATTCTGGATGTCGTGGTAGATCGTTACTTTCCGGTGCTGGATGCTATTTCAGATCGGATTGATGACATGGAAGATGCTTTATTCAACGCGAACGACACTGCCGAGATTGAAGAAATTTTTCAGATTAAAAAACAGTTACTCAAGATGCGGCGTTCGGTCAGCCCGCTGCGCGATGCCTTGAATACGTTGCTGCGTCGTGAGCAGCCGATTTTCGCACGTGAGATTCAATACTATTTTCAGGATGTTTACGATCACCTGATCCGTGTTGCCGATATGATTGACAATACGCGCGATCTGCTCAGTTCAACCGTAGATATTTATTTATCCATCCAAAGCAATCGGATGAATATGGTCATGAAGCGAATGACAGCCGTGTCTACCATCTTGATGACGATGGCGATTATTCCTGGAATTTACGGGATGAATTTTAAAATCATCCCCGAAATTGAATGGGTGCATGGATATTATTGGGCACTGGGATTAATGCTCGTGGTTGGAACTGGATTGGTGATTTTCTTCCGGCGGATTAAGTGGTTGTAGCAGGAAAGGATCAGCACAACATCCAACCTTGTATCACTCAATATTTTTAATCAGCAACACTTCATCCGTCGTGTTCCCCAGTACGAGGTAAAGCTTTTTGCCATCGCGGGAAACAGTAAGGTTGTAAATCTTATCAAAGTTGAAACTTGCAATCCTGGTTG
This sequence comes from Blastocatellia bacterium, assembly GCA_043783625.1. Classification (GTDB taxonomy): domain Bacteria; phylum Acidobacteriota; class Blastocatellia; order RBC074; family RBC074; genus JAFDVL01. The sequence continues at coordinate 23,332 of JAYVZE010000062.1, forward strand.
ATTTACCATGGTCGAGTTCAACCTGCCAAACCTCGTTCGGGGTTGAATAGGGAAAGTAATAAACTGATTTACTATCGGGGGCAAAACGACCCGGCCAAAGATAAGGTGCCCAAAATCTTGGCAGTGTTAGAGGTGTTTCTTTCATCTTTGTCCCGTCAAAATCAGCTACTCTAAAAGTGGTGTTCGAATTTGGAACCTGCCCGCTGACTTTGTTGAAGGTTGCGTATAAAATTTTTTTACCGTTCGGTGACAAATCCATGCGCATCAGAAATAGATTCTTGTCATCAAAAATTGGCAAGGTTTGGCGGGAGTCCAGATTAAACTTTTTGGCTCTGTAATTAAAACCCTCATCTACCCAATCCAAAAATAATAAATTCCGATTGTCAGGATAAACTCCAATCAATAATTGTCTGCCGTCCATCGCTGCGGTGAGTTGTTCGGGATTTGAGCTGTTACGATTCACCCGCCAAATGGCATTGGTACGAACTGTGGGTGACCATTCATATGAATTCGTGGTGAAATAAACGTATTTTCCATCGGCAGAAACCATTGGATTTTCAATTTTGCCTTTTCCCGAAACGAACAACCCCGCCCCGGAACCATCCGAATTCATTTGCCACAGGTCACGGTTTCCTTTTCCGTCGAGCTGGCAGAAGAGGAGTTTGTTATCAAGGGTGGTGGCGATTCCATCCTCGCCGCTACTCAGATTAGAAATCGCTTTGATCTGTTTTGCTTTTTTTGTCTGTAAATCGTATTCCCAGATGCTATCGGTAAAAATCTTTTTGATAGTGGCAAGAATCTGATGATCAGAGGTCGTGGTGGCGGTGGCGGTGTAATAGTCACTATTGTCTAATGCTACTCTCGTCACTTCACCCCTTGGAAAACTCACCATAAAAATTTGGAAATTATCTTCCGGCTCAAGTCTCACAGTGAAAACGATTCCCGAACCATCCAGGAGCCAGCGATAATGACTGTAGATTGTATAAGGCCATTTAGAATTTAGGGCGTTCCAGGTGTCATTCCCGATTCTGGTGATTCCGCCGCCACTGACCGGAATCCAGCCAAGTTTGGCTGGCTTGCTCACCCCTTCTTTTTTATCACCATACAAGACTAAAATCTTACTGCCATCCGGCGAAAGGCGAGGGCTATAAACGTAATCATCCTTGGTGGTATAGACGATTGTTTCAGCCTTGCTGTCCAAATCAGCAACAATGATCTGTTGGGCTTCGTCATTGTTGACCCGGCGAAAAAAAATTGATTTTTTTCCGTCGGGCGAAATCCCCACGTCAGATTCAAGTGCTGACGGAACATCCGTCATTTCACCACCCAGCACGGCGACTCTTTTAAAACTGCTATACGAGTCAGTATCTGCTGTATATTCAAAATAAAGATAGTTGCCATCGGGTGAAAAATTACGAACCTCGATCATCGCATCCGGCGCGTTGAGAACTTCTCTTTCTTTTCCTGTTTCTAACTGATACAACATCAGAATCCCGTTTTTGGCAGGTTCTTCATTGACATACGCTAAATATTTTCCATCGGGAGAAATCGCTACTGAATTAAGCCGACCTGTAATCGGCACCTTCTCAACGATAGTTTTTTTGAAGACCGTATCAATCAATCGCTTTGGCTTGAGGTAGTTGTAGCCGAGAAAACTAAAGCTTCCAATTAGAAAAATTCCCAGCGTTGCCCATAGTCTGGTTGAATAGCTGCCAGATTCCGCACCTTCAAGTCCTGTCGGTGATTTTATGGAGGGTGGAAAGGCTGTGACTTCTGGAGGAGTTGGCGCAGAAATTTCTGTGATGATGGGTGGTGGTTGTCGCTCAGTAATAAGCTCGTCGTCGGGTTGCTCAAAAATCTTGTGAACAACATTTCCCGTAAAACGATAACCACGGCGCGGGACATTTTGAATCATCTCTTCCATTTCGCCGTACTCGGCAAACATTTTTCGCAGCCGATAAATGTGTCGCGTCAGATTACTTTCATCCACAAATGAATCTTTCCAGACCCGATTCAAAAGTTCTTCTTTCGTCACCAGCTCGCCGCCGTTTTCGGTCAAGACGCACAGCAATTCAATTTCCTTCAAAGGAAGGTCAATCGGTTTATCTAAATAGAATAAAACCTTCCTTTCGGCATTTAATTGAAACTTGCCGATTTCCCGTAAACGCTTGATTTTATTGTCCATAACATAAGTGGAGAACTTAAGGATGAATAGTTCAAGACATTTTTTTCCCGCCAGCCAACACTGTTTCCACGACACAATTTGTAAACCGATCATGGTCAGAAGCAATGAGATGTAAGAGTTTGACTGTTTCCGTCTGAGGGCGGAATTGTATCACCAATGCGAAGGTTCTTACAAAGCGAGGTGCGGTTAACCAAGCGCAATGATGAAATGTTTTGTGGAGTTTTCTTATGCCTGTGAAAGCGCAATATTTATGAAACAGAACCGCAATCAACTACAAGTCTACCGCACGCTCAAAGGAAACCGTATATGAAGCTCACCGCAAGTACGAAAGACACAGGCCTACGCCAAACTCGGCGGAGCCTTGGACAACATTTCCGATGCCTACACCTACGTCGCCAAGGGGTTGTTGATTGTTGATGGCAACCAGAATGGCCGGATGGCAAAATATCTCAAGGTCACCGGCACAGCCCAGAAAGCCTTCAGCTATTTCAGAAAAATCCAAGTAGTCCTTGACGAAAAGAAACGGGACGGCGGGTTATTGAAGCTGGGTCTTAAAATATCGATTGATCTCGCCGGAAAGCTGCTTGGCACGTCGCTTACGACGCATCCCTGTTACGCCTATCACAAATCCATGATTGATGTGCTTGCCGATGCCCTCAACGCCAATCGCAATAGCAGGGCAGCCGTCGACGCTTATAAACTAGCCGTCAGTGCTGCGAACTCGACGGCTGTTGCATCCGAATTCAAGCGACTTGAGGCGATAAAAGTAAACATCGTGTCCAATCATTTCATATTCAACGACAGAGTTGGAGTAGCCGCCGACATTGCACGCGGCATGATGAGCGACGACTTCGCAAGGAAAAAAATCGCACAATACGGTGGTAGTGCTCGACTCTCCGAAGCCTTGAGCGATCTGGAAACGTGGCGCGCTAATTGGGCTGGACTGACTTTCGACGTCATGCAGTTGCAGATCATCACAGCGAACGAACTGAATGTTGCCCTGGAAGCCATGAACAAAGTCAAAGACCTCATGGCGACTCTGATGGGCGGGAGTAACATGGACCGGGTCGTCGGCTATGGAACAGCCAATAACATCGAATGGGAAAAGTACGATCAGATCATCGGTCAGAAAATGCCCGCTCAGTCACTGACAGACCCAGTCAAATTTGCGCAGGGAAATGCTGACAAAGCTACAGCCTGGTCCCAGGCATTTGCAGAGATGTGCGATTTTGTCAGGAGCGAGGAGGTCATTTTCTCAAGTAAGTTTAATACCCAGCTTGAGAGATTGAATCGCGTGCTATACGGCTAATGAATCAAGGGATTCCGACTCCATTGAATTTTAATAAATAAATGTTATACGTGCGCCCGTTGAATATGGCGTTAATGGTTGCCCGTGCTGATATTTATCTTCAGTAAATACTTGAAAAAGAAGGAGAAATTCATGAAGAAAACTCTATCTACTTATCTTGCAGTTGTAACCATCACACTGAGCTTTACCACCCACAGCTACGCGCAATTCGGCGGCGTCATCAACAAAGCCAAAGAAGCAATCAATAAAAACGTCGAGAAGAAGAAAGAAGAGCCAGCCAAGAGACCGACCAACCCACCCGCCAATACAGAACAACAGAGCGAGACAACTTCATCGAATGGGGCAACCAGGAACCAACCCGATGCGCCGCGTCCCCTAGAATCCACGCTCGGCACTATTTATTTTTCCAATCAGCCATTTACGAATGGAACCGAAGGCAGCAAAACATCATTTTCTTCTAGCGAATTTATCTATGGCAGATTGGTTTTGAAAGGCGGAACGGTTCGAACTGTCCTGAAGCCGAAGCAGCTAGATAAGGAATACCCATACTATATTCTCCCTTTCATTACTTATGTTATTGAGAATGGTCGTAAACAAGAAGTGATTGGTTCGAAATATACCCTATTGCCGGAGGCTGAATTAGATAAAACATATTGGGATTTTGATATGCTCCCTGCGCCAGAGAAGGCTAAGACGGCGATAACTTTGGGCGATAGCATTCGTAGAAAGACATTTCCTACCTCTTATTTTTACGATTTTCTCAGTAAAAAGGATACAACGGAGGGTACTCACACCTTTGGAATTGAAACATTCGTAGAGGCAGTGGATTTTCGCGGAAACCCTAAACCCGAATCAGAATGGCAATATCTATCGAGTGAGTTGACCTTTACCTTTAAAGGTGCAGACTATCCTGCCATTACAGCTAATCGTGAAAAACTAGACGACGCTTTCCGCACACGAGCCGTTCGAGAGCAAATTGCGAGTCAGCCACTTCCCAAAGAATGGTCGCAGCCCACGAATCCAATTCTGCGCGGCTTAACGGAGCCAATGTTAAGAACGATCTATCTCAACAGTTTTGAAGCAGCCGACCGACCGAAACTAAAAATCATCAAATTCTATGCGGATTCGGCGCGATCAGAGGCACTCTGGAAGGTTCAAAACAACGATGTTGGCATTCCCAATTACCGTTACACCAACCAACGGTACACGGTCTTTGTGAGAAATACGCAGGCGAACCAATGCTTTTTTCAAGGCTTCGGATTGCGGCAATTCTATTCCGGCGGCGGAACGTATGGCGAGTCAGCCATTGATACCAATCAAGAGCCAACCTTTTTCCCTTGTGAAAAGATAGGAGGAACAGCCGCTCCCGCTAAATCTGCGGCTGCGCCTGCGATCACACCTGCTGGCAATACTGAAGAAGATGCTTACAAACGTGGTCTACAGCAATTTGAGTCTGAAAATTATTCAGAAGCTATCAAAAGTATGACTGAAGTAATCAAGCTTAATCCGAAGGATGCAGCCGCCTATTATTTTCGAGGGACATCTTACGCTGAGACTAAACAGCTTGACGCCGCAATTGCCGACCTCAGCAAAGCCGTTTCGCTTCAAACCAATCCAGGTGCCTTGGAAGAGACTCTTTTTAACCGCGCCCTAGCTTACACGAACAGCAAAAAACTTGCACTTTCGATTGCCGATTGCACCAGAGCGCTCACGCTCGACCCGAAACATTGGGAGACCTATTATATTCGTGGAAATAACTATTACAATACCAATAAAACCAGCTTGGCGTTGAAGGATTATAACAAAGCCATTGAATTAAAACCGGATCACTCAAAACTTTACACCAATCGAGCGGATTGCTACGACAAGCTTGGGCAAAAGGCTTTAGCCAGGCAAGACCGCGAAATGGCACAACGTTTGGATAAATAAAAAAGTTATAAATATAGTTAGCCTGGTATAAGTCAACTAATCAAGCCATTGATCTGTTGTGGTGAATTTCTACTCTCTTCAGGAGAATAAAAATGAGTATATGGAATGACATAGGAAAGCCGCTAAATATAAAAGTAATGATGCGGCAAAACGGATTTTATACTTCAAAAGATCAACTAATTGAAGACTTGGAATTCGCGGCTTCAACTTTAAAGACTCTCAATTCACTTGATAAGAACAAGGTTTACTATTTTGCTGAACACTTTGAAAAAACAATAAAGATTCTAAAGCTTCGAGATACGATAGTCAAAAATTATAACTCTGGTAAAAAAATTGCTGAAGCTATCTCTATCTTAAAAAGAATGGGAAGCTCTCTCGATAATCAGCAGGCTGCGGCGCAAGCTTATGGAAAACTTTTTAGCGGAATTGGCGAGTTGGCAGAATATCTTCCCCCGCCAATCAATAGCTACCTCGCAATTTTTGCAGACGCCGAGGATTTTTTTGAAAATATCCGTGTCCAAGCAGATCCGAAGATTCATATTCGCGGCGATAACCTGAAAGCACTCAGAGACGAAGGCGTCCTCTAGTATATTAAGAGCTAATTACAGATCAGTTCAATTCTGAACTGAAAAACAAGGAGAATAAGATGTTTCGTAAATTAAATGTTTTGTTGATTGCGTTGGTTTGTTTGACTTTCGTTAGTTGTAAGCGCGATGACGAATTTAAGTCATTGATAAAAGATATTGACGATCTTTCCACACAAATTGTTCAGACGGTCGAGCAAGGCAAAGGCTCTGTCGCCAGTATTGATGCTGCGCAAAAAGTAATTGAAGCCAGACGCGATGGAATTCAGAAAAAGATGAAAGGGCTTAGTTCCGTTGCTAACTTTCAGGTTAGTGAAGAAACAAGAAAAGCGATGGAAGCAAGTCTGACTAAGAACGTGACCGCAGTTGTCGGATTACAAATGACGTACATGATGCAGAGTATCCAAAACCCAGCGATCAAAGCTAAGCTTGAGGCACTCACCAAAAATTATCAGGTATTGTTAACGGAAGGTTTTAAAGAAAAATAACATTTTTGTCTATTCGTATGAGGGGGGAAATATGAACGCTAACGTGGTTGAAGTAATAATCGTAGTAATTTGTTGTAGCCTGGTTGGGTACTTTTGCCAAAAGTTTATTGCTAAATTTGGTAAAGCCGAAAAAAATAGTGAAGCAACTCAGGTAGATAATTGGGTGGGTAAAATGAATAATTTATCTACCAACCTGTATTGGTATACCTTTCGAGCTTTTGTGTTTTTAGTAAGTACGTTTTTAGTCTGGTTATTGTATTTATGGGTGCGAGGTTTATTTTAACCAGGCTAGTAGTTTGGAGTTGGATCAAAAAAGAGAGAAATATGAATGAAATATTACTACCGAGCGAAACGATTGTTTATAAATGTGAGATATTCTACGGTGCACCTGATAAGAATGTCTATCAAGCACAAGTGCAGGTTTCAGAATCCCAACTGATTGTTAAATTATCGCAAAAAGAGTCAGCTTCCGAATATCTATCGGGATTAGCCGTAATAAAATTCGTACAGGGGTTTAATGTTTTGATTATTAAAAAAAATGATATTCAAAATGTTGAGATACACGGTGGCTTTATTAGTAACAAGTGTATCGTAACCTTAACAGATCAATCAGTTCACATTTTTGATCGTCGTGCTTTGAAAGTGAATGAGTTAGCTGAATTTATAAAAGCCAGTACAAAACCAAGTGTTCCCGCAAATAATGAAACAGTCAGAAGTAGCATTCCGGTTATCAACAGTGAAACTGTCCGAAATAGTAATCCTGTCCCCGTTAAAGATTATAACAATAACCCTGATGAATATTTCAGTTGGAGTAAGAAGGCTGCGGTACTGGCAATTGCCGGGTTAGCCCTTTTCTTTACTGATGGACTGATGTTTGGGCTTTTACAATATATTCTGTTTCTGGTAGCCATCATCGTTTCAATTATTCAATTGCTGGCGATTTATAAAAATTTCGCACAAGTCAAAGGAGGTAAAACGAGCTTATCAATTGGGATATTTATAGCATTGATCCTCGTTACAAGTTTACTGCTGGCAGGAAAAACACTAATGGATTTACTCTAACGTTGGCCCATTGTCTAAAGGAAATTAATAAATATGAAATATTTAATTAAGACTCACTCTATCTTGATAATAGTTTTAATTGCCTTGAGCACGGCTTGTCAGAATGTTAAGTTTTCTCAAACGAATGGAAGAATTAGTATTATCACCAGTACATCGAGTGCCAGCCCAAGCCCGACGCTGAACCCTCTATATAAAAATGACAAATATAAATTTGCAGTTAGATTTCCAGTGAAATGCCAGGAGATAACTCAAGATACAAAGCCTGAGAAAGTTATCTTTGGTGAACTACCAGCTATTCACTTTCGCGCTAACTGTAAATCGGATGGCATCTTTGAAGTAAACATTGTGATGTTTAATGCTATTTTGCGGAAACATGGAAAAAATCAGAAGGATCGCGAGGAAATGCTTCCTTCATTTTCACTTCCTTTTATCTCCGAACCTAATAAATTCGTTAAAGAAAAAAACTTAACCTGGCAAAATTGCCCCGCAAAAATAGTAACAGTGAAAAGTTCTGATGATAATGGGAAGCCGATGGATTTGAGGGCTTTGCTTATCAATACAGGAGATAAGGTCTTCGAAGTGGTTGCCGCTACTGCGCCAAACAGAATAGATGATCCTTACGTCAAAAACTTCTTCGACTCCTTTAAGCTTGAATCCGCACTTCCTCCGGCAGTTCCAATTACTACTGTTGAGGCAAATGAAGGCTCAATATCAAAAACGAAATTACTAAAATATGTACCTGACATTTTGCAACTATACTAAGAAAGAAAGAAAAATAATATGACTATCGTCGTAGCGATTGTTTTATCCATGATCGCAGCTTTAATTACTTCATATGTGATGAAAGCTCGCAAAAAAAATAATGACAAATAACTTTGTCATGAAGCTTCGAACTGATTTGGAGCCGCTTCGAGTGACTCCAAATCAGTTTCGGTTTGAACCAGAAAATATAGTCTTGGCAGGTAATCATGATGGAACCTGAACAATCTGAAAATTCTGCGAGTTATTCGCCAACAGCCGAGAAAAAGCCGCCAACCATTACTCCACCCAAAAAAACGGAATGGGATTTTTACCTGAAAGCAGGCTTGTTGGTTCTTATCGGCTGGGTGGTTTTCCATTTTATTCTGATGATTTTCCTACCGACATATTTGGCTATCTTTTATGTTGCTATAGCCTGCATGTTTCCGATTATGCTAACCGTCGTGTCATCAAATAAATCATGGTATGTCGGGACGCTCGTCTATATTGCCTCTTCGGTCACGGTCATTTGGGTATTATATGAGGTCGGCGATTTTATCTTACCCTTTTGGGCAATTTCAGGGAGTGGAAGGCATGCGCAAGACGCGACGGGCAGTTGGATGGCGGGCTTCGCTGGGTTTGCGTTGTCGCTCTTCGCTCTCATCGGGGCTTGGGGAATGGTGTCGGATGCGATTAAAGAGTATCGAAAAAAACGCAACACCGGCCCTCTGTAGTTTCCGCCATAAGCCGCTTGCCAAACAAAAAGTGATTTTTCTTGCATACGTCTTCAATTTCGCGCTCCTAAAATTCAATAAGTCAAATTCAAAAACTTCCTTTTGAAAAGTGAAACTTGTCCTCCTCTGGTCAAACTCCGCCGCCTCCGTTACAATTTGCGATTCATTTCTTGCTTGAAATTTTGGTTATTAAACAGGAGAAGTTGACATGTCCTCTGGCAGATTAGCGATTGTAGTTGGTGGCGGACCCGCACCGGGAATTAATGCAGTCATTTCGTCCGCTGCGATTGAAGCGATTAATGAAGGCTTTGAAGTCTTCGGGATTCAGGACGGCTTCAAATGGTTGATTCGGGAAGACGCTTCGAAAATTCGCCCCATCGCCATTGAAGATGTCTCGCGCATTCATTTGAAAGGCGGCTCCGTCCTCGGCACTGCCCGCGATAATCCCACCAAAACTGAACAGGGAATTAAATCCGTCATCAGCACTTTGCGCTCGGTTGGCATTACGCATCTGGTGACGATTGGCGGAGACGATACGGCGTTGTCATCCAGCTACGTCGCGGAAAAATCCAACGGCGCAATTAAGACGGTTCACGTTCCGAAAACAATTGATAATGATTTGCCGTTGCCGAATCACATCCCGACCTTTGGATTTCAAACGGCGCGTCACGTTGGGGTCGAACTCGTCCGCAACCTGATGGAAGATGCGCGTTCGACAAAACGCTGGTACGTCGTCGTGGCAATGGGGCGGCAAGCTGGTCATCTGGCGTTGGGGATTGGTAAAGCTTCGGGTGCGACGGTGACATTGATTCGGGAAGAATTTGAGCAGGAGACAGTTCCGTTTGCTCACATCTGCGACATCGTGGAAGGCGCAGTCATTAAACGTCGTGCGATGGGCAAAAATTATGGCGTTGCGATTCTGGCGGAAGGCGTGATTGAAAAATTAAATCCGGCGGAACTGGCTGACCTTGAAGATGTCGAACGCGACGAACACGGTCATATCCGCTTTGCTGAAGTTGATCTGGCGCGCAAAGTGAAAGTTGAAGTTCAGAGCCGTCTTGCCAGTCGCGGCATTAAGACTACGTTGACGAATAAAAATATTGGTTATGAACTACGTTGTTGCGATCCGATTCCTTTTGATATGGCGTATTGCCGTGATTTGGGTTATAGCGCAATTAAGTTTTTAGTCGGCGGCGGCAGCGGAGCCATGGCCACGGTGCAAGGCGGCAAATTGACGCCGATGTATTTCAAAGATTTGCGCGATCCGGTCAGTAATAAAACCAAAGTCCGCAACGTTGATATTCGCAGCGAAAGCTATCGCGTGGCGCGGGAGTACATGCTCCGGCTTGAAAGCAAAGACTTTGAATATTCGGCGTGGGTTGAAAAACTCGCCGAGGCAGCAAAATTATCAGTCGGTGAATTCCGCAGCAAATTTGAATATTTGCGCGACCGCACCGTTTCTGGAGCGTAGAAGCAGATCATAGGGAGCAGGGACAAGGGGCAAGAGGTTTTTCTTATCCCTGTTCCCTTTTAGCCAAACTCTAATTCTTATGGCAACTAAAAAACTTGGTATTGTGGTGGGCGGCGGCCCCGCTCCCGGAACAAATGGCGTGATTGCGGCAGTCACCATCGAAGCGATTAATGCGGGCGTGACACCAATTGGTTTTCACGATGGCTTTGAATGGTTGGCGCAACGCTACACCGATGAACAGCATGAACTGACGATTAATGAAGTCTCGCGTATCAACCTTGATGGCGGAGTCGTTCTTGGCACTTCGCGGCGTGATATTACTCGTGATCCTGAAGGGCTTGAGAATACTGTGGCTGCGCTCAAGAAGCTTGAGATTGAATCTTTAATCGTCATTGGCGGTGATGACAGCATTCGCAGTGCATCTGCCATCACTGACGCGACAAATGGCGCGATTAAAGTCGTCCTGATTCCCAAAAGTATTGATAATGATTTATGGATGCCGCTGCCGGTTCCAACGCTCGGTTATGAGACTGCACGACACGTTGGTGTCGGCGTGGTGCAAAGCCTGATGGAAGACGCCCGCACGACAGGACGCTGGTACGTTGGCGTCACGATGGGGCGACCCACCGGACATCTGACGTTGGGCATTGGCAAAGCTGCGAGCGCAACCTGTACGATTATTCCTGAAGAATTCAAAAGCGACCGGATTAAACTGTCGAAAATTTGCGATATTGTCGAAGGTTCGATCATTAAGCGTCGTGCGATGGGACGAAACTTCGGAGTCGTTTTGCTCTCTGAAGCACTGGTAGAATTTCTTTCGCCCGATGAGATCGTTGAATTGCAAAACGTAGATCGTGATGCGCAAGGCAACATTCGTGTCACCGAGATTGATCTTGGGCGCCGGGTCAAAAGTGAAGTCCAATCCCGTTTGGAAAAACGCGGCATCAAAGTCACTTTGGTCGAAAAGACCATTGGCTACGAGTTACGCTGTGCACCCCCGATTCCGATGGATGCTGAAATGGCGCGAGATTTGGGATTTGGTGCAGTGAATTACCTGCTCAAGGGTGGCTCCGGGGCAATGGTGACAGTGCAGGGCGGGGAACTGCTGCCGATTCCGTTCAAGGAAGCTTTAGATCCGGTGACAGGCTCAGGGCGACTTCGCTCAGTGGATGTGGATACTGAAAGTTATCAGGTGGCACGTGATTACATGGTACGCATCAATGCCAGAGACTTCAACGATGAAGGGTGGCTGGCCAGCCTGGGAGAAGCTGGTGGACTGACAATTGATGAAATCAAGTTACGGTTTCAACCCGTGAATTAACTAGAATTTATTACAGGTTACGATCAGTAAAGTCTTTGCGGTAAAAGGGTTTTAATCATTTTTGGTGAACGACAAAAAATGCAACTTTGAGCTTGACAAAAATTGTAAGTTGTAGACAATTGGTGCAACCATAACTGTTGATGGGGTGAGGACATCAGCAGTTTCGAGCCGGTTTCTTGTTCCAAAACTTGAAATCGGCTCTTCACTTTTTAGCAGGAAATTCAGTCTGATACTGGAATTTGCGCTACTTTCCTTGTGAACTTCCGACCTTTGCCTTATTCTTTACTCCCCCTAAGTTTTTCTCGACAAGATTGCTCCCCAGCTAAATGGATAAATATTTAGTCAAGTGTTCGTGTTTTCACGAAGACTGTGATTAATTACTAATCAGCATCCTTGATGTTTTAGATCGGTTGCGATTGCAACGTTAGGATCAGAAAATGGCTAGAGCAGCTTGCCGGCTGAGCGTAATTTTTTGCGTTCTTGTGTGCTTGTCGCCAGTGGGAGCGACTCCAATTACATTAGCTGAATTTCAAAAAGATGATTCGATAGTCCAAGCGATGAAATGGGATTTATTGGTTCAAATTCAGGAAATGTCAAGACCGCTGGAGATCGAAAAATGGCAGAGAGTCAAGACTGAGACAGGTGCTAATAGTAGTGCGACGACTGTAAGTAGGATGACGATACCAGAGTCACAATCATTAGTTTTGCTGGGAATCGGATTAGCCGGGATCGCCGTGTTAATGAAAAAGAAATCCCGAAAACTTCGTTAAGGATTAGGTGTGCCAGCAACTCACTGGCATCTCAGCTAAGTGCGAGCAAGATGCTGGCGCACCAATACTTACTCACTCCCGTATCGAATTTCCATCCGCCGAATTTTAAGGCTCGCCAAAGTTAAAACTACAGCAGTCACGATCAGCATTCCACTAACCGCAATCCACGCAGGTGTCGGTTCTCCAATGATGGCTAAAGGGCCTTCGTTGACAGGCACAGGAACGAGCGAGTGCAAGTAATGGATAATACTAATTTTTTTCAGGATAGGTGGCAGTAGAAAGTTAATCCATTCCCATCCGTAAACAAGCAGCGCTGGAATAATTGGATTCCGAAAAAGCAACCCAATTACCATAAACAAAGCTCCGTAGCCAATGCATGCGAGAATTGTGATGCCCAGATAATCCAGAATTTGACCCAATCCGCCATCGCTGAAAATGTAATCCATGTTGGCTTGGAAACCACGCGGTAAATACAAAAAGAAAATCGCCCCGGCAGTTGAAAGCAAAAATAATGAGCAGGAAGCAATTAAGCCGGAAAGATATTTCCCTACGACTAAAACTTCGCGCCGGACAGCCGTGAGAAAATAATAGTGGAGGCTTTTATCTACGACTTCGCCGCGAAACAGATTCATGAAGATCCAGGCGCAGCCAAAGAAAATCACGGTTCGTAAAATCAATCCTTCATGCAAATTTGAGAAGATGATTAACGCCTGCGAGAAATTTGTTCGTACGCCGCGTTGCATACTGCGATCAAACAACGCGAGCATCATCATAATCACAACCGGAATCGCTGCGAGCAAATACATCGGCAAAGCGCGTTTGCTTAGAAAATTCTTTTTACTTTCTAGTCGTAAAATTCCAATGATCTGACTGACCCATAACTGCCAACCTGTAGGTTTTTGATACGCGGGAACATTCATCGCGGCTGCATTCATTATTCGCCCTCCTGTCGTGCGCCGATCAAGTAGTGATAGACGGCGTTCAGATCATTATCAACTGTCGCAACGGTTTCAATATTTAAGGACTCATCAATCACGACACGATTCAGCAATTCATAAAACTTGTCGGTGTTGCGTGTCTTCACAAATAAGCCGTGACGGTCTTCGTGAATGCGGGCTTCAACGACGTGGGATTCGGCGAACATTCTTTGCGCCAACCTGGCAGGCTGATCGCAACGCACCAGAATTTGCAGCGGATGCTCTTCCAATTCGTCGCGCACTTCCTGCACTTCGCCGGAAGCCTTGACGTAGCCACTTTCGATAAAAACGACGCGGTCAGACATCGAATTAACTTCGTGCAAAATATGGCTGGAAATAATGAGGTGTAAACCTTCATCAGCGAGTTCACGAAACAACCGGATGGCTTCCGCACGCGCCATCGGATCAAGCCCGTTCAGCGGTTCGTCTAAAACAATCACGGTTGGATTGTGTGCGATAGATTGCGCTAAGCGAACACGTTGCCGCATGCCTTTGCTGTAGCCTGCAACCTTACGTTTTGCGGCTTCGGTCAAGCCCACACGTTCCAAGGCTCGCCACGTCATCGCATCGGCGTCTTTGCTGCGGTAGCCGTGGACGCGGAGGTAAGAGTAAATAAATTCATAGCCTGTATGTCCGGCAGGAAACGAATCAAACTGAGCGCAATAACCAACCTGTCGAAAATAAATTTCGGGATCGTGCGGTGTGTAATTCAAAACTTTGACGGCTCCGCGCGAGGATTGAATTAATCCTGTCATCAAATTCATCAGCGTCGTTTTACCTGATCCGTTCGGCCCGACCAAGCTTGTGATGCCCGGAGCGATGCTCAGATTGACGCGATTAACGCCGAGGATTTCCCCGTAAAATTTTGAGACATCCTCAAAGACAATCAATTGCTCAGCCGCGACGGTAGTCTGAGGAGTTGAGCTAACGGGAATATGAATCGCAGCTTCCATTATTTGATGACCTCATAAGCGCGAACTTTCAGCGACAGTAATCCCACACAAAGCAAAGCCAAAATGCTGAGCGAAACCCACATGCTCCAGGTTGGTGGAACCATTGAATCGGGAAATGAATTACTAAGTCGAAACATTTTGTCCATCAGCATGGTCGTGAGAAACCCCGGATGAAACAAGGTTCCAGCAGAAGTATGAAAAAGCTCATTAATACTAATGGCAATCGGAGTTGGAACGACGAAAACTCCAAATAAAATGGCACTGGCGGCGATCCTCCATTTCACCCAAGCGGAGAGCGCGACAGACAATAATGAAAGTAAAATGATCCACGTCCAACTGGTAATAAAAATCGCACGGGCCACATAAAGATTTTCCCAAAGCCAGCTTCCGCCTTCTAAAACCGCCTGAAAGACAAAGAGCAAAAGCAGCGGAATCCAAGTGATGAGCGAAAGCAAAATCATCAGGACTGACATCTTGCCAATAACATAATCAGAGCGCGTCAGAGGGCGGCATAAATACAACGGCAGAGCATTGTTTGATAAGTCTCGTGAGATCAGCGAAGGCCCGATAATGACTGCTAAGAGAAAGCCAAGCGAGGTTTGCAAATTCGTAAAGATACGAAAGAAAAATCCATTAATTTTAAAAAGATCAGATGCTTTTATATCAAATGCTGCGAGGGCAGTGGTGTTGTGTTGCAAATAAATCAGCACTGTCATAATCAGCAATGGCGCAAAACACACAGCAAAAAATCCAGTGAAAATCCGTGATTGAAAAACGCTTTGATAAGCGTAGCGCGGGATGATCAGAAACCGCGACCAGAGCGGCGAAAGCTGCCCGGAATATTGCTGATAATTGTGCTGATAAACTGCCATTGTTCATTCCTTATTTGTTGACTGGAGCGCAAGCGTCTCGCTTGCTCCGTTTGCCAGCGCAGCGTCGCAAACGCCGTGGCGAGGAAATTCCCTGAAGCTCAAGTGAACCGCTCGCCACGCGCTCGCGGGGCAAGCAAGATGCTTGCGCTCCCAGTCCATCTTACGATCAAAAAAGCTCAGATGTTCCTGCGGTCTTTTTTAATTACTGCGGCAATCATCAAAGAGGTACTCGCTCCTACTTCATTTCGCAAGTTGCGCGTTGGAACGGGAAATCAATCCCGCGCTTTTTTCCCTTCATTTCGCCTTCGATGCGGGCAAATAATGAACCATCAGGATTTTGACCATAAATTACACGTTGCGGAAAATCGTGCGCAGGGTTTTCAAAAATCGCTTTCTTACCATCCATTTTGATCAGCTTAAAAGTTGTCTCAGTTTGACCGGAAGGCAGTGCGGTATAATAAATTCCATCCGCTTCCTGATGAATCCGCATGAACTCATATTCCGTAGTTTTCCCGTTGACGACTGTTCGTCCCATTCCAATCATTGAGCTACCTGCGGGCTTGCTCCAGGTTTCATCTCGTGACAGCTTGCTGGTTTGATTTTCCCAGCAACCTGCCATCCAGCCAAAATCATTGATCGTTGGTGGCTTGTCTTCAGCCAGAGCCGCAACCGTCAGACACCAGCAAATCAAAATCACAATTCGTATCAAATAACGCATATTTTCTCCTTCGGTAAACGGCAGTACAGCCTGTACTGTACCGCCGTACTGACAACTCGTCGCACATCAATTACGCCGCATTTGCATCTTCCTGCATCACGCCAAAAAGATTACCTTCCGTGTCTTTGATATAGGCCAACCAGCCAATGCCGGGCACTGCCATTTTGGGTAAGGCAATGCTGCCACCGTTGGTCATTGCTTTATTAACGTCGTCGTCTACCGCTGAAGTCATAATCGTACAAACATAAGAATTGACAGCCTGTCCGTCAGTAGGCGCACCGCCCATCCGCCGCATCATTCCACCGTCAATACCGGGCTGGTCGGGTTCGCCGGTTTTCACGAGCCAGTAATCCTGCGGGCCTCCCCATTTACTGAATTGCCAGCCAAAAACATTTTCATAAAAAGTGATTGCGCGTGCGGGATCATCCGCGTGAATTTCAAAATGAGCAACGCGAGACATAGATTGGTCCTCCAATTTCGGTAATGCTTGTGAAGTAATAAGCCCGACAGAATTTGTCGAACTCGTTTGTTTGTCGTTACCAGTCAAGCATAGACCAAACTCTCGCGTGTTTCAAGAGTGAAACGACTGTTTCACTGAAATAATTATTCCATGGCTTTCAAGAAGATGTCTTCGAGCGAATCTCGTTTGTAATTCAGGCTGCGGATTTGTAATTCGCTGGCGGCTGCCACACGGTAAAGATCGCGCACTTCGACCTGCTCATCCATGATTAATTTCATCCTTTGTTTACTGGTGATCGCGTATTCGCAGCCCAATTTTTCGACGGCTTCGGCGAAGGCAATTTGATTGCCGCGTGTTTCCATTTCGATGAATTTTCGATTGGCTTTGCGCTCGGCTTCAAGGTCGTGATGCGCGGCGATGCGTCCATTTTTCATAATCAAAATTTCTTCGCAGCACTCTTCAACGTCGTGCAGCAAATGAGAGGAAAGCAAAATCTGCGCTTGTCGGCTGTCACGAATTTCGCGGATGAGTTCGAGCATGCGTTGGCGTGCAGGCGGATCAAGTCCGTTGGTCGGTTCGTCGAGGATAATCAATTTTGGCCCGTGAACAATGGCTTGCGCGAGCTTGGCCAGTTGTTTCATGCCGAGTGAATACGATCCCAGTTCACGATAGCGTGCTTCGCCGAGACCCACATAAAACAAAGCTTCATGCGCACGTTCGAGCGCAGCCTCAGAAGGTAATCCCGAAAGCTCCGCCATCAATCGCACAAAATGAACGCAAGTCATATTCGCGATGAACGAATCGCGTTCCGGCATAAATCCGATCATTCCGCGAATCGCTTTGGCTTCGGAGGAAATATCGCGCCCGAAAATTTTTGCCCTCCCGGAAGTTGGCGGATGAAAGCCCATCATCGTATGAATCAGCGTCGTTTTACCTGCGCCGTTCGGCCCCAGCAAGCCTATTGCACGTCCGGTGAGCTTGACATTGAGCTGATCCAGAATTTGTCGGCTACCAAATTTAATGCTGAGATTTTCGAGTTCAATGATTGGAGTCATAATTGGAGGAATAGACCACGGATAGGGCGGATTTAGCGGGTTTTCGCTGATCTGATTTGCGTTGACCCGCTAAATCCGCCCAGTATTTAGCTTCCCTTGACTTCACTTTTAGGCGTTGCGCTCACATTATTTTTTGCGCTCGACAACCAGACATTGCCGTTCGTTCCATTAACTTCAATCGTCGGTCCACCGCTGCCAACGACTGCGCTGTAATTGGAATGTTTTTGTTCTTTGATTTGCACATTTGGCAAGTCAGCATTAATGCGTCCATTGTTGCCGTGGGCTTCGATGTTGGCATTTACTTCATCAAGGAATTTCAGGTCAATGTTACCATTGACGCCGTGAATATTGATCCCGTCTTTATTGAGCTTTCCGATAGTTGCTTCAATTTTTCCATTAATGCCGGAAAATTCGGTGGAGCCGGAAGCTTTGGCAATGGTGACTTTACCGTTGATGCCGTGCACTTCAACACGACCTTCGATTTCACCAAGATTGACGCGCCCATTGACGCCCGACGTAGTAAATTCAATGTTGCGTGGCAGCTTCAACGTGACGCGAATTCGCATCTCATCATTGCCTGTGACCAAATCCCAAATCCCGGAATTCTTTTTGCGATTGCCTTGAATGATCAATTTATTATCTTCAAAACTGATCGGAGTTTTTTGGTTCTCTAAGGTTTCTTTATTACGCGCCAAACGCAGGATATGAATTTCAGCTCTGTTGCCATCAGTGGTGGTGACATCTACAGAACCGTTGATGCCGTGAACGTCAACTTTCGCATCTGGAGCAAACGTATAGTTCTGCGTAATCTCTTCACGCACTGCATAATCAGCATCGTCATCGCCTTTGTTCTCGCTTTTGTGCTTATTAATAGCCGCGTGTAAATGCCGGGAACATCCCGATGAAATCAGGGACATTCCACTTAACACAAGAATCGTTATCAGGATAGGTTTTTTCATAATTTCCTTTCTATTTTTCACGTTTGGAGACTGATGCCACCGCAAGATTAGTTGCTTGCGTGAGAGAAGTGTTGCCGTTGATTTTGATGAATTTTATCTCTGCGCCGCCCTTACCAATTACCGCGTCGTAGCTGCCATTTTTATCATTTTTCACCGAGATGTTTGGAAGAGTATTGACCATCTGACCATTTATTTTTTGCCCGGAAATAGTAGCGTTGATTCCATCCAAAAATTTCAAATCAATGTTGCCGTTGATATTACGAATATCCAAAAAATCCTCTTCTTTGTTTTGAATTTTGGCGATTGCTGCATCAATTTTTCCATTGATACTCATCAGTCTCAATATTCCTTCTGATCGCGCAATTGTTACTTTTCCATTAATCTCATCTGCTGAAACGCCGCCTTCAACTTCGCTAATATTTACATCTCCATTGATATAACTAACTCCAACATAATTTATTTTGCGCGGAATTTTCAGTGTTACCTGCGAATGAATTTCAGGTTTGCTTTTGAATAATTTCCAGACTTTCCAACTCTCAAACCCTGATATTCTTCTCCCGCGAATATCAAGAAATGATTGCCCTTTCATCTCTTCATTCTTTCCTTTGTATTCTTCATATTCGAGCCTGTTGATTGGTTCATCTTTCAAATCAGATTCATATCGCGCCGTTCGGATAATATGAACCTCAGCGGTATCACTATCTGTTGTTTGCACTTCAACTGGACCATCGAAAAAATCCACCCACACGGATGAGTTGGGTCTAATCTGAAATGTGCGATGAATTTCTTCCGTTGCTACTTTAGGTATAGCGGTTGCCGTAGCTACGACAAGATGACGCTTTGAGCATCCATTGGCAAGCATCGCCAATGCGAAGAGAGCGGGGAAGATTAAAGCAGTTTTTTTCATGATTGCTCCTGATGTAACACTTGCGATGTTGCAGTTTTTATACGGCAATCGGCGGGATGAAGTTCCCGCCGATTTACCGTGGCATAAACTTTTAGTTTGTGCTGTGTTCACTTTTGTTCATTAACACGAAGCCGGATCATTGACGGCAAGGTTTTCTTGACAAGGGGCAATGATAGAAGCGGCGCAAACTAAAAGTTTACGCCACATTTGTTTATTGTTTCATTGCACCTTTAATAATGCTGTGCATTGCCATTGAGCCTGGCACGCTCAGCAAATCGCCCAGATTTAACGCACCTTTTTCAGTATTCACCGAAATCGTGACGCGATCACCGAATGAATACGCGTATGCCAGCGATGGTGCGTTGCCGGCGAGTGATGTGATGGCTCCGATGTGTCCACCTTTCATATTCTCGTTGAGGTTGCCCAAATTCTTCGCAATCGGATTCACGATAGGCGCAAGATTTTGATAAAGCAGCGCGGAGAAATTCGCTTGTTTGTCTTCCGGCAATGAAGCGATGAAGCGCGGTGAGCTGGTCAGCGTACTGCCGGATTCAGCATAGCGAATCGCCCGATCAATCAATGCTTGACTCGGCGTAGCAACAACGTAGCCTTTGACATACGCGTAGTTAATTTCGACCGGGAAATCCAACGATTTAATCACGTAAAAAGCTTGTCCGCTTTGCTCAGATTTTGTTAAGGCAAAACCTTTTTTGTTTGCTTTCAGAGCTTCACGATTGATCTCGTCTACGAGGTGCTCCAGCGTTTGTTGCATCCGGGCTTGATCGTAAACTTCGACGACGATTTTCCACGAAGGCGTTGGAACCAGTGGCCCGTCAAGCGCGAAGGCAAATTCACCTCCAAGCGGAGCCGCGATGTCGCTGCGAACATTGACGCCGTGTTCGGATTCAAATTTTGACAATTCTTCTCCGAATTTTGGTTCAACAGCTTTCAGGGCATTGATTAAATTATCAGCCATTGCAGACGGGTCTTTGACGACGAAAGCCCCGACAACATTGGCGTCCGGTGAAATATATTTCAGCGACCCCATTGGCGCAGGCTGCGCTAACCACGCGGCGACGCCTTTGTTGGCTTCGGCAAAAGTCAGTTCAGCACTGTTCTGCGATTTGCCGTTGCCGTCTTTAATTTCAGCGATGAAATGCTTGAGATTGAGCAATCCCAATTCCTGATGAGCAGAATTGACACCCTGATTTTTGCTTGTCAATTGCGGTGCAATTTTTTGCAAATCCGCTGCGACGATCAGGCTCGTTCCTTCCTGATAACGTCGCGCAATCGAAGCGTAAAACGAACTCGCTTTGAAATTATTCGCCGCTTTTAATGAAACTGCCAGATGCTGGATCGAAGCTAATTTTGAGGAAGCAGCTAGTAAATCTCCATTCATCCACACGAAAACATCTTTGCCTGCTGTGGCTTGTGCCGTAGCCGGATCGTCAATGATCTGCACAGGAGAATTCGCAATTTGCTCAAGTGCAGTCCGAAGTCCGGCAGCATTGCGCAGCTCGGCGACGACTAACGGCTCAGTCGGATGCCCGACATTATTGAGCGATGAACTGAGCGAAATTTCTTCGCCGAGATATGAACCGTACTCACGCACGCGAGAGAACAATTTATCGCCTTCGCCTTTGTTGTTATTGTTCCACCACGACTGCAATTCAGGATTCTGGTCAATGCGCTGTTTGACCAATGAATACGACGCGTTCAGCGTTTCGCTGAGGTTTGGCAGTGCGACATAAAACACAGTGCTTTCCGGCATTGCATCCAGAATGCGCGTCGAATAACGCACGCCGGGACGCGGCAGCGCGGCAAGGTCTCTGCGCAGTTTTTCAACTTCATCAAGCAGTTGCGAATAACGCGCTGAATCCTTGCTCCAAGACACTTCGTCTTTGATTGCCAGTGGTTCGATGCTGGGACTTGTCGTCACCTGGTCGCCGGGTAAAAGCTTGGCATCTTTGCTGTCATGTTCGACGTGAACTTCGCCTTCGACGACAGAGACACGCGAGCCTTTTGTCCCGTTATTGACGGAAAAAATTGTGCCGACAACAGAAACCAAAGCATCATTCGTTTTCACGTAAAGATGTTTATTTTTTTGCTTCGCGGCCTGCACGATAACATTGCCCTGATTGAGGTTGATCGTTGTGCCGTCAGGATTATCGGATAAGGAAAATTCTGAACGTTCCGCCATTTCGATCAATGAGCCGTCAGATAATTTGACGACTGCGGTGGAGCCTTTCGCAGTGCGCAGCCGTTCACCACGATTAATTTTTTCGCCGGATTTTAAGGGCGTATTCTGTGCATCATTGATACGGTAAACGTTGCCGTTTGAAGCCATGACGACGGCGTTGAAAACTCTGAAGGAATCAATAATTCTTTCCAGAATTGGCCAGCCGCCGATGCCTAATCCCAAGACCAGCAAAGCGGCGAAGGCGAAGCGGAATTGCGGTTGCTTGAAGCTGAACCACGAATTTTTTGGTGCTGTCGCGGCGGCGAATTTAGGCTGCGCTGTGGCGGTTCGTGCAGCTTTTAATTCCTTGCGGCAGGCGAAGCATTCGCGGGTGTGATCTTCAAATAACAGCACCCGTGCGGAGGTTAGTTGCTGGCTTAAATATGCCGGAATCAGCGATTGAAAATCATCGCAGTTGCGGAGGTGTTCCGCCTGCGCCGTTTGTGTCGTTGCCATAATATTTTCCTCGTTTGCGACGCGTGCCCAGACGCGATCAGCAGCATTTTTAATAGCCGAAGGATCAATCGCTTCGTAGCGAATATCGTTCAGCGTTTCATCTAAAATTTGGTTAGAATTTTTCATAAAAATTAGTTTTGAGAAAACAGTTTCGAGTCTCTTGTTTCGAGAAGAGGTTCTTCTTACCTACCGACCCCCGTCCACCGATCACCGACCACCTTTTTTAACTGTCCTCTCGCCCGATGCAGCATTACGCCGACTACCAAGTGCGAAGTGCCGAGAATTTCCCCGATTTCTTTATTGTCGAAGCCTTCAAAGTATTTCAGGACAAACATCTGCGCCGTTTTTTCGCTCAGACTGGAAATTTCTTTTTGAATAATCTGACGTAATTCCTGATCGGAGTGCAGTGCTTCAGGCGTTTGGTTCGGACGAGTTTGAAAATGATCGGAAGTTACATCGTCTATAGAAATTAAATTATTAAGGCTGCGAGTGCGGACGATGTCGAGCGAAGCGTTAATGGCGGCACGAAGTAAATACGCTTTTGGATTCGGTTCTAATTGAAATTCCCCTGAGCGTCGCGCTAAACGCAGAAAAATTGTTTGCAGCACGTCTTCGGCATCGTTGGTATTACCTGTGACGCGATACGCCGTGCGGAAAATCTGGTCGTAATGTTCCTGAAACAAACTCTCCAATTGAGTCTGTAGAGCGGGTACAGCGCGTAAGTGTGTGGCAGTGACCGACATCTCAACCTCCTTCATTTTTCGTTCTCCACTGACGTAAACGTAAGGCGAAGAGAATTATTAACAGGAGGGAGAAAAAAAGTGCTGAGTCCTGAGTAATGAGTGCTAAGTGAAAAACTCAGCACTCAGCACTTTTAACTCATAACTTCTTGAATCACATTGCCGCCAAAATCCGTTAACCGTTCATCGCGTCCGTTGTGCTTGAAAGTCAGCTTCCATTGATCTAGTCCCATCAGGTGCAAAATCGTCGCGTTGATGTCACGAGGATGGTAACGCTCGCCGACAGTTTTGAAGCCAAGCTCATCCGTTTGCCCAATTGTAGTGCCGCCTTTGATGCCTCCGCCAGCCATCCAAATCGTGAAGCCTTCGGGATTATGGTCGCGGCCTTTGCCGTTTTCGCTGACGGGAGTGCGTCCGAACTCCGAAGCCCACACGACTAAGGTTGAATCCAGCATCCCGCGCGATTTCAAATCTTTCAGCAACGCGGCAATCGGCTGATCCGTCCACGAACACATCTTGTCGTGATTTTCCTTGATCATGTCGTGCGCATCCCACTGCGTACTGACGGGGCCGCCGCCGGAATATAATTGAATGAACCGAACGCCGCGCTCGACGAGGCGACGAGCCAGCAAACAGCGCGTCCCGAATTCTTTGGTGTGCGGTGCGTCGAGACCGTAAAGTTTTTTTGTCGCTTCGGATTCTTTGCTGATGTCTACGGCTTCGGGCGCGTGTTGTTGCATGCGGAAGGCGAGTTCGTACGAGGCTACGCGGGCGGCCAGTTCGCTATCTTCTGCCGTCTGATTCATCTCATTCATCCGGCGCAGATAATCCAGCAGATGCCGTTGTTGCTGTGTATTCGTATGCTTCGGCAAATCCAGATTCAGGATAGGAGCTTTGCCACCGCGCAGTTGTGTTCCCTGAAAAACGGTTGGTAAATAACCGTTGCTCCACATTGGAGAACCGCCTTCGGGCAAGCCTTCCGGCTGCGTCATCACACAATACGCCGGAAGATTTTCACTGACGCTGCCAAGCCCGTATGTGACCCACGAACCAAGCGAAGGATGACCGGAAAGCACGCGGCTGGTCAGCATTTGATACATCGCCGGAGCGTGAACAAAGCTGTCGGCGTAACATGAACGGATGAATGCAATGTCGTCTACACAGGTAGCGACGTGCGGGAAGAGATCAGAAACATCGGCGCCGGATTGCCCGTATTTTTTGAACTTCCATTGCGAACCCAGCAGCGGCGTTCCCTGCTTGACGAATTGCCCTTTAATTTCACCAAACGATTTCGGCATCGGCTGCCCATTCAATTTATCGAGGACTGGCTTAGGATCGAAGGTTTCCATCTGGCTTGGCGCGCCGACCATGAATAAATAAATGACGGCTTTGGCTTTGGGCGCGAAATGCGGAGCCTTCGCTGCTAAAGGGTTATTGGATTGCGGATTGGCAGCGATGTCATGACTGAGTAAGGCAGGCAAGGCGAGTGCGCCAAAGCCATTAGCAGATTTTGTCAGAAATTCACGGCGTGATGTGGTGGCAGGGATGTGTGATCTCATGAAAACCTCACAAATTAAGCGGCAGCAAATTCTGTGTATTTTCGCAGGGTAGGCGATTTGAAACCCAGTACGATTTTGTTTTTTGTCACGCCAGCTTTGAGCAGTTCATCAGCGATACCATATTCTGTCCCATCGTGTTGAATCCAGATTTTGTCACCAACAATATCAATGTGAATGATGCAACTATGAACCCGGCGGCGAAGTTCCCAGCCTTGTGACGTTAACAAGTAACGATTTGCTTCTTGATCTGCAATAATTTCGCATTCGTATTTGCCAGAGGGGGAAGACGCTTCGGCGGCAAACGTTACGTGGTCTTGCAAGATTTGCAGGATAATTTGGCGGTAATTTTCTAATGAATCCATTTCACCATAACCTCCGTTTCGTCGTCAGGTAAGAATTATACTTGATTCGTTATCATCCAACCATCGTTGAAGAACTTTTCAACCTATGTCGCCAACGGCGACTGACAATATAGCCTAGCGAGAATCGCTAGGAGAGAAGAGAGTAAAAATCCGTCGCTGAAGGCGACGAACAAAATATTGTTGCGCGCCTTCAGCGAGCGATTATTCTGTTTGCCTCATTCCTAGCGATTCTCGCTAGGCTATATTGTTAATCATCTTCAATGACAAGAAGTTAGTATTGAGTTTTGATTCAGCTTCTAGTCCACGAAGGAAGGCGACGGTGAATTGACAGTTACTGCGCAAACGCTTATAAATTCGTTTGATGAGACTTTGCCCCCGGTCACATTTTATTATTCTTGCTCTGCTGCTTTTCTGTAGCAGCTCTCTCCTTGCTCAGGCGAAGCCACAGTTTCCCAAATACACCGCACACGTTAATGATTTTTCAAATGTCATTGATGGCAATACGAAATACCACCTTGAGACTGTTCTGACGAATTTTGAAAAGCTCACTGGTGCGCAAATCGCAGTCGTGACAATGCCTACAATTGGCGATCAAGTCATTGAGGATTACGCGAATGGTTTGTATCGCGCCTGGGGCATCGGAGCGAAGACCGGAGCCAATAAAGAAAAAGGAGCCTTGCTCTTAATCCTGACGCAAGATCGCCGTTCGCGGATGGAAGTCGGGTACGGCTTGGAAGGCGATTTACCGGATGGTTTGGCAGGTGAAATGTTGCGCCGCATGCGTCCCAGCTTTCAGGCGCAGCAATGGTCACAGGGGATCAATACGGGCGTTCATACGTTGGTAGACACGCTGGCGGCAAAGTGGAACGTCAATGTTGAAGGCATTGATCGCAGCTACGCTTATTCAGGGCAGCCGGCTGAACCCGAAATTCAGATCAGTCCAATGATGATAATTTTCGGGATTATTTTCTTGCTGTTTCTATTTTTTATCCTGAGCCGTTCAGGTCGCGGCAGCGGCGGTAGTGGCGGATCGGGCCGAGGCAGCAGCGGATGGTGGGCAGCTCCGATGGTTCTTCATCAGGGCGGCGGCGGATTTGGTGGCAGCTCCTGGGGCAGCAATGGCGGATGGGGAAGTAGCGGCGGCGGAAGTGGAGGCGGAGGCGGCGATAGTTGGGGCGGCTTCGGCGGCGGGAGCAGCGGGGGTGGCGGAGCGAGTGATAGTTGGTAAGAAGTTAATGATCTGAAGAGGACGGAAGTCATGAATGAAGATTTTAACGATATTGTCAGTCGGTTGAAAATTGCGCATAGCGGCAATCTGACTTCAATCATCGTGTACGGTTCAGCCGTGGCTGCGCCCGGCAATGTCAATAAAAATGATTATCATTTGCTGATTATCACGAATACCTTGACGGCGGAAGATTTGAATGCTGGAAAAGCCGCCGCCAAAGAATGGGTCAAGGCTGGCTACGCTTTGCCGATTTATTTTACGGCACAGGAATTTTCAGGGTCGGCAGATGTTTTTGCGATTGAATTCCGTCACATGAAGCGTGCTTATCAAGTGCTGCATGGTGAAGATTTATTAACTGAAATTCATCCGACCAAAGCGCATCTGCGCTTGCAGGTGGAATACGAAATGCGTGGCAAATTATTGCGCCTGCGTTCGCTTTATTTACCGGCGAGTGACACGACCCAGAGCCTGACCCAGTTAATGTCTGACAGCGCGTACAGCTTCTCGCAGTTTATGCGTCCGGTGCTGGAAATTCTGGGTGCAGAACCGCCGCTCAGCCGTTTGATGGCAGTGCGGCAGGTCGGAGAAAAACTGAAACTTGATACGTCACCAATTGAAAAAATTCTTCAGCGCAGAGAAGCTGAAGCTCCGTTGACGGAAACGGAGACGCACAAATTATTCGCCAGCTACATTGACTGTCTTTCACAAGTCATTGCAGCGATCAATAAATTATAGATTTTTCCCTGTACCGTGAACGGTTCGTTCGCGCTACCTAAAAGGAGGCAGGAATTTTATGAAAGCAGTATTGGTAATCTTAGGAGTTTTGTTAGCGCTCGCGCTGTTAATCGGCGGAGTCATGGTCGGCAAATATAACGGTTTGACGACTTCACGCAATAACGTAGATCAACAATGGTCGCAGGTTGAAAACCAGATGCAACGTCGAGCAGACTTGATTCCGAACATCGTTGGTACGGTGAAGGGAATTGCGAAACAAGAGCAGGACGTTTTCGTGAAAATTGCGGAAGCGCGCTCAAAATTATTAGCCGTTCCTTCAGGTGATGTTCAAGGCAAAATGGATGCTGATGCCAAGTTGACACAGAGTATGCGCGATGGCGGATTGCTGGGATCGGGTGGACGTTTTCTGAATATTGCCGAGCAATACCCCCAATTAAAGTCCGACCAGAATTTTATGAAATTGCAAGACGAATTGGCGGGAACTGAAAATCGTTTGGCGGTTGCACGGAGGGAGTACAATCTTTCCGTAACTGATTACAATAATTCGCGTCAGACCTTTCCGACGGTGCTGATTGCCGGAATGCTGGGCTTTCAGGATAAGCCATTATTCAAAGCGGATGCCGAAGCAAAGACGGCTCCGAAAGTTGATTTTAGTAAGTAAATTTTTTGGTGCGCCAGCATCCTGCTGGCAGAAATATATTGCCACCAGGATGGTGGCGCACCAAAAGGGGGAGATCTAACTTCCCCTTTTGGCTTTCCTTCTGCCTACCCCTTCTCCGAAAAAATTAAAATGACTGAAAATAAATTGTTATGTTTTGCTTCTTTTTGTCATTACTACATGTAAGAAAAATTATTTTTAGTTTATGCGTTTGTGAAATGCTTCAGCCAGGCTTCGTTTTAATTTGACTTTGCGTTTTTGACCAATCCACGCAATCTGACCGCGAAAGCGAAGTGGCTTACCAATTGTAAGATTTGTGTTTGAAGCCTTCGTGAACGACATGAAAGTTCTCTTTCCTCCAAAAGAATCAAGGAAAGTAGAACGATGGCGGTTTGTCGGGGTATGGCATTTTTACCAACCATCAGCCAACTATTGCCCCTCAGCCAACTACTGCCAAAAAATTTCAAGGTATGCGTTTTTGTGACTTCGCCGGTCTTGGGGGAGAATCCAGTCAGGTCACTTTCGCATGCCTTGATTCTTTTTTCTGAGAACATTTCTTGACCGCAGTTTAAGGCAAAGGCTATTATCTCCCATCCCCGTTCCGTGTCTTTTCCAAAATAGCCTTATGACCGCTCCATTAAGTCCAGTACCACAAGAATATTCCGAACGATTGCGCGACCAGTTGCGTCGTCTCCTTTTACATTTTGAAGAGATGCGTGCCGCAGCGCCGCCGACGCCCGGATCGTGGCTGCCTCCCGTTGACGTTTGCGAAATGGAAGCGGCGGTCATTGTCCGGCTGGAATTGCCGGGCGTGACAGCGCCGAACGTGAAGCTTTCCATCATTGATGGAATGCTGAAAATTGAAGGCAATAAGGAAACGGCGACGGCGGTTGAGGGCGATAAGCCGCTCAGATATTTGTGCCTTGAACGGATTGCCGGAACGTTCGTCAGGCGCGTGCCATTGAAGTGGACGATCAATTATGATCGGGTTACTGCGACGTTGGCCAAAGGCATCCTGGAAATCAGATTGCCGAAAATTGAAGCCTCCGGCAACGAATTATTTATCCCGATTATCCAAGAGAGAGAAGGGTGAAGAGTTGATAGGTGATAAGTGATGGTTTTTTTAATTTATCATCTATCAATTATCACCTGTCATTTATCACTTATAAGAATTATGTCCACGACAGACCCAGTAGATGAGAAAAAAGTAGCCGATATTTCTGAAGATCCGATCAAGATTCCCGATGTTCTGCCCATCTTACCGTTGCGCGACATCGTGATTTTTCCGTTCATGATTGTACCTTTATTCGTCAGCCGGGATCGTTCGATTCGCGCCGTAGATCAGGCTCTCGCCGAAAATCGAATGATTATGCTCGTCGCGCAAAAAGATATTGCGAAAGAAGAGCCGGGATCGTCAGATGTTTATACGGTCGGGACGGCGGCGATTATCATGCGCATGCTCAAATTGCCGGATGGTCGGATTCGGATTTTAGTTCAGGGATTATCACGCGCCAAAATTAACAGCGTCGAAGATTCCGGCGGATTTTTGCAGGCGCGAATTGAGGCTTTGCACGAACCGGAAGCTGATATGGCGGGGCTGGAAATGGAAGCCCTCATGCGCAACGTCCGTGGGTCGCTCGAAAAATCTGTCCAGCTCGGGAAAAATATTTCTCCTGAAGTGATGGCGATTGCGGCGAATCTGGATGATCCGGGTCGTCTGGCGGATTTGGCTTCCTCGAATCTGGAACTCAAAGTCGAAGACGCGCAATCGGTGCTGGAATCGCTGGAAATCTCTCCACGCTTGCGCCGTGTCAATGAATTGCTCGCCAAGGAAATTGAAGTCCTGACCGTGCAAGCCGACATCAATACACAGGCGAAGAGCGAGATTGACCGTTCGCAGCGCGAATTTTATTTGCGTCAGCAATTGAAAGCGATTCAGTCCGAACTCGGTGAAGGCAACGAACTCGCGGAAGACATTACGCAGTACCGCGAGAAAATGGCGAAAGCCAAAATGCCGAAAACAACCGAAGAGGAAGTCGAACGGCAGCTCAAGAAACTGGAAAGAATGCACCCGGACGCGGCGGAAACTGCGACGCTCCGCAACTGGCTCGACATTATGGTTGCGTTGCCGTGGTCGAAAGCTTCCAAAGAAAATCTTGACTTGAAAAAAGCGGAAGAGATTTTGGACGAAGATCATTACGGTCTGGAAAAAGTCAAAGAGCGCATCATTGAATCGCTCGCTGTGCGCAAAATTAAAGAAAAAGCCAAAGGCACAATTCTTTGTTTAGTCGGGCCTCCGGGCGTGGGTAAAACTTCGCTGGGACGTTCGATTGCGAAAGCCGTCAATCGAAAATTCGTGCGCCTGAGTTTGGGAGGCGTTCACGATGAAGCCGAAATTCGCGGTCATCGCCGCACGTATGTAGGAGCGATGCCGGGGCGGTTAATTCAATCCATTCAGCAGGCAGGGACGAATAATCCGCTGATTATGCTAGATGAAATTGACAAGGTCAGTTCAGATTTTCGTGGCGATCCGTCTTCGGCTTTGCTCGAAGTTCTTGATCCTGAACAGAATTTTTCTTTCCGCGATAATTATCTGGGGACGCCGTTTGATCTGTCGAATGTGATGTTCATGACGACGGCAAACATGCTGGATACGATTCAGCCTGCCTTGCGTGATCGAATGGAAATCATTCGGTTGTCAGGTTATACGGAAGAAGAGAAACTCCAGATTGCGCGCCGCCATTTATTGCCGAAGCAGTTGGATGAAAATGGCATCGGTACAAAAAATCTCGAAATTTCAGATACAGCTTTACGTGCCGCGATAGTGGGCTACACACGCGAATCCGGCTTGCGTCAGCTTGAGCGTGAAATCGGTAAAATCTGCCGTAAAATTGCCCGTCGCGTGGCAGAAGGCAATTCCAAAAAAGTAAAACTTACCGTCAAGAATTTGCAGGAATTTTTGGGTGTTTCCAAAATTGAACCGGAAGAAATATTGAAGCTGGATCAAGTCGGCGTCGCTACGGGGTTAGCCGTGACCGCCGTTGGCGGAGACATTCTCTTCATCGAAGCACTGGCGATGAAGGGCAAAGGCGGATTGCAATTAACGGGGCAGCTCGGCGATGTGATGAAGGAGTCCGCACAGGCGGCGTATTCCTACGCTCGTTCGCGGGCAAAAGAACTGGGCATTGACGAAGAAAAATTCACGACGCTCGACATCCATATTCACGTGCCGGAAGGCTCAACTCCGAAAGATGGACCTTCAGCGGGAATCACGATGGCTACGGCTTTAGTGTCCGTGCTGAGCAATCGTCCGATTCGTAAAACGATTGCGATGACAGGCGAATTAACGCTGCGTGGAAATGTGCTGGCAATCGGCGGCGTCAAAGAAAAAGTCATCGCCGCGCATCGTGCCAAAGTGACGAAAGTAATTCTACCGCGCCAAAATCAAAAGGACATGGAAGACGTTCCGAAAGACGTTCAGAAAGACATGGAATTTGTTTTTGCTGATGACGTCCGCGAAGTTTTCAAGGAAGCTTTGATGCCTCCGATTAAAGAAGCAGAAGACCTGAAAGCCAAGTCCAGCAAGGCTGGGGCAGAGGCGTAAAGATAAAAAATTACAATCGGATTTTTTCAGAAAGGAGCGGGAGCGAAATCTCGCTCCTTTACTTTTATTGGCGATCAACTCCAGAAAGTGTAATTTAACCAAATCGTAGTACAATGAAGTTCTCTCAGTGCACCATAATTTTGAGCGCAATTGCCACTTGTTCGCTTTTTAAAGGAGGTCAGAATGAAACGTTTATTGTCAGCCACTTTTCGTATTTTCTCTATCACCACTTTTTGCACAGAATAAAACTGTGCAACGATGGGAGTATTTTCAAATGTCTACCTGTGACCCGAATGAGCTTAACAAATATGGAGATGATGGATGGGAATTGGCAGTAGTCACTAGGCTTCAAGATAACTGTGCAACTTACACATTAAAACGTCCAAAGCCTGATAATGCTCCCAAATATATTGATCCAGCCAAACAGCAATCCATCGAAGAGAAAAAACTACCCACATGTCAATTGACTTTAGAGCAAGCACCAAAATTTCGTGGCATTCGGCTTGGTATGTCTGTCAAAGAAATGCTGAGTCTGTTTCCCGGCAGCGAACAAAGCGATTCTGTGATAAACGGGTTGCAGGGGATGAGTAAATATTACGGGCATGGGGGATTCAGGTTTGATTTTGAAAGATATGGCAGAATGAAGGAAACGGCGACACTTTTTGACGGTGTCCAGTTATACAGTTTTGAGGTTTTAGATGATCGTGTTGTTGCGTATGCAGTATTTTTTTCTGAATATCGAAAAGATTTAGAATGGAGCTGGACTGCTTCTGCTTGGCAGGAGAAACTGACAGAAATTTTCCGCTTGCCTCCTTCAGAAAACTGGGGAAAGACTGCGATCAGTAAATATTATCCAGGTTCAATGCTTTGTAATGGCTTTGAAATTTTGTCTAATGCAAATGCCAAGAGTGCAAGTTTTACCATTCAAGAAAGCCTTCAACCTAACCTTTCCGAGCAAATACGACAACGCCGCGAAGCTGCTGCCGACAAAGTGAGACAAAGCTTTAAGATCGTTCCATAGTTATGAAGACTTTATATCAATCCATCAAAGAAACCCCCGAAACCTTCTTTTTAATTGCCGGCCCCTGTGTGATTGAATCTGAATCGCACGCACTGAAAATGGCGGAGGCGATTTCGACTGTCGCTGCAAAATTGAAAATTCCTTATATTTTCAAAGCTTCGTACGACAAAGCGAATCGTTCTTCCAATAATTCTTTTCGCGGACTCGGCATGGAAGAAGGCTTGCGCGTCCTCGCCAAAATTAAAGCTGAAATCGGTGTTCCGGTACTGACGGACATTCACGAATCGGTGCAGGTCGCAACCGTTTCTGAAGTCGTAGATGTCCTGCAAATTCCGGCGTTTCTCTGTCGTCAAACTGACTTGCTTGTCGCCGCCGCAAACAGTGGTCGCATCGTCAACGTCAAAAAAGGACAATTTCTCGCGCCGTGGGAAATGAGCAATGTCGTCAAAAAAATTGAAGCTGCCGGGAGTCAGAAATTAATGCTGACGGAGCGCGGTAGTTCGTTCGGCTATAACAACCTCGTTGTTGATATGCGGGGCTTACCAATTATGCGCGGCTTCGGCTATCCGGTCGTGTATGACGCGACGCACAGCCTGCAATTACCGGGCGGCTTAGGCGAGGCTACGGGCGGCATGGCAGAATATATTCCGAACCTCGCACGCGCTGCGGTGGCTTGTGGAATTGACGGTCTATTTATGGAAGTCCATGACAATCCAGCCGCCTCCTTGAGCGATGCGACGACACAATTTCCGCTGGAGAAGTTGGAAGGATTGTTGGAGAAATTACTGAGAATTCATTTGATCAAGTAGGCGTGGCGTGAACTGTTATACTGCGAACGGTCATTAACTGCGCTTTTTCTCATCCACGAAGAACACGAAGGGACACGAAGAAAGACAATCATCTTAGGGTTTACTTCGTGTTCTTCGTGGATGAAAACCTCAGATTGTTCCCGTATTCGGTATAGTTCACGCTGTTTTCACCACAAAGGATTTTCACGGAAAACCGGCGAACTAACAGTTCACCGTACATTTATCAATTTCCTCTGATTTCAACTCCTGCATTTTGCGTCTGGATTTGAGCCGGGAGCGGAGCACCTTGTCGCATAAGTTGCTGTTGGTTCACAAATGCAATCGAAGATTTGCCCGCTTTGAGAGCTGTGAACTCTAACAGTAAAAGTTGCCCGGAAGCTTCAACCGAAGCCGAATTATTTTTTTCCTGCTGAATCAAAAAACTCAGAAGCCCATTTTCTCCCTGCGGAACAATGCTGGCTTGCGCTCCAAGCAAACCTCCGCTCTGAATACTTTTCAACTCTAACATCGCCGGATCATATTTTAAGGCAACCTGCGCTTCATTGATTTGCATTTGGCTGGAAACTGAAACCGCCGCGAAAAATGATTCGCCAACTGCCTGCGAAACAGTGTTCGGAACCACCGAAAAATTCACAATCCCACCGCCGGCACTTCTGACTTCTTCCTGCCTTGCCGGAGCTGCTGAAACAGGAATGGATCGCTGCTCATTACCTTGCGAGGGTGAAGCCGAAGCGTTCAGGCTTGATCCGCCGCGCAGTTGACGTTCGCGGTCATCTTCGGATTGCGCCGTTTGCAAAATATCTTCGATGGACAGCGAAACTCCAGTCAGAAAATTACCTCCCAGCCGTGCCTTGAAATCCTGCGGTTGAAGATTTGGTGAGCGAATAATGTGCGGAGTAACGGTGATAATAATGTCGCTCAGATTACTGTTTTCACGCGGAGTTGAAAACAATCGTCCGAGAATCGGAACCATTCCGATGATCGGGATTGAAGTTCGGCTATCGCCGTTGGATTCTTGTTTGACTCCGGCGACGACAGCGGTTTTCCCATCCTGCACGCGTGCGATGGTGTCGAGCGAACGCTGCGAAAAAGTCGGGGTCAGATTCACATCCAGCGCAGAGGCTTCGACGCTGCTGGATTCCAATTTCATTTTGATTTGCACGTATCCTTCATTGCTGACGGAAGGCGTGACATCAATAATTAATCCGACATCGCGGTATTGAATGTTGTCAATATTACTGTTGAATCCCGAATTATTATTGTTGTTGTTTTGCCCCAGCACCGCAATCCCGGGTACGACAGAGCCAATGCGGACGGGGACGCTTCGACCGACTTTGGTTTGATTTTTTTCGCCGTCAAGCGCGTGAATTTGCGTGCTGGCTAATAATTTTGAATTCGATTTTGATTTCAAAAGGGAAAGTGTCGAAGGCGGCAATCCAATGATCGTGCCAATGCCTCCCAAAACGGGAGCGCCTGCGGTTCCGGCAATCGCAGCAATTCCGGCGCGTCCAATTCCGCCTAAATTACTAAGCGCTGCCGAAGTTTTTGTCGAGGTCGTTTGTCCATTGGCGCCGGTGGTTGTGACGCCGATTCCAGTGGTGGCGAGCTGGTTTCCAATTTCGGTTGAGGTGCTGCGCGAGACTTCATAAATATCCACATCAACGACGACTTCAGAGCGATTTTTATCAATGCTGTCGAGCAGTGCCTGCACCATTTGCAGATTGCGGAAAGTGTCGCGCACGACAATCGCATTCAAATTTTTAATCGGTAAAACCTGACGATGCTGCCCGATAACTGCTTGCACGACGGTGCGCGCTTCGTTCGG
Source organism: Blastocatellia bacterium (assembly GCA_043783625.1). Taxonomy (GTDB): domain Bacteria; phylum Acidobacteriota; class Blastocatellia; order RBC074; family RBC074; genus JAFDVL01. The sequence continues at coordinate 58,060 of JAYVZE010000062.1, forward strand.
GTCAGTATTACTCAGGTAGAAAGTCTTGAACATCAACTGCTCAATGCGCTGGCGGTTTTGCAACGTGTCCTGATAAATCATGATGGTTCGGCGGTCGGTTTGCTCGAACGTATGTTTGGTCTGAATCATGACCTGATCCAACGCCCGCGCCATCGAAATATCTTTGAGCTTCAACTGAAATTTTTGTTCATCACGGAATGACTCATCAAACATGACATTCAATCCCATGTTGTTTGCCATCATTTCGATGACCTGGCGCAGGTTGGCATTATTGAAATAAATTTGCTGATTGAGGTCTCTGACAGGGAGCGGACGTTCTTCGGGATTGACAGCTCGGATGGGATCACCGGAAACGGCGGATTCCACTTCTTTGGGCGTATTTACTTTGAGCAAAGTCTGCTGAAATTTGTTGAGAGCTTCTTCGTTAGTTTCGTCCATCGCGTAGGCTTTACGAAACGCCAGTGCCGCGTTGGGATAATCTTTTTGACGAATTAATAAATCACCCTCACGCGACAGTTGGATTGCTGCATTTTGTGCGGAACGTCGCAGGTGCAAACGGTATTCAGGGTTTCCAGGCTCAGCATTCAGTGCTTCTTTAAAACTTATATTGGCGAGTTCCCACTGCAATCTCTTCTCGAATTTGATGCCTTCGGCAAAGCTTTTTCGACCTTTTCTGGCGGACAACGGAGCTTGTTCCTGAACCGGAGGAAGCGGGGTCGGAGCCATTGCGCTCCGCCCGATGGAAGTCAGTTGCGGTTTGGGTGATGGCGCAAGTGTTGGCGTTGGTGAAGGGGTCGGAGTCGGTTGAATTTTATTGACAACTGGTTGCGCCTTTTCAATCGGAGCTTTAATAAATTTAAGAATAATTTGCGTGGCATCGCGCTCAATGGTGTACGTCAGTTTTTGCGATGCTTCAAAAATGACGCGCAATTTGTCCTCAGAATTTTGGACGGTAATGCGCTGCATTCCGCTTTGACGTGCGGGCTTATTTAAGAGCCTGGTCAAGTCAGATTCTGCTGAATATTTGACGCCTTGCAGGTCAACAACTACGCGTTCAGGATTTGAAAGTGCATACACTGTAAATTGACTGGGGCGACCGTCAAGTTCAAGGTTGGCAATAATTTCATTGGCTTCTGACGACAGTTGAATTTGTCTTAATGAACGAGCTGGCTGCGTCTGAGCGAGCAGGCTAAAATTGGAATGAACCAACAAGGCGATCATCAGAAGTCTGGCGATTGGTTGAGCAGTTTTTTTCATCCTCAAAATATTCATAGAGAATCCCGGACTGGTGAGTTGAGCGATATTAAGATGGTTTCCTGCCACGTATATCTGCTCATCGCTCTCGAAGATGCTAAATGACGATTCAAAGATAGATTTCAAATTCTAAACTGCGGCGCGGGAATTATTAGAAATTTATCAGCGGTCTGACACCTCCTCATTAATTTTGGTCGCCACGAAATAATGAAAACCCGGTCAACGGATATGAATAGGCATTAAGGTCAAAGATGATTCTGCCATCAGCAAACACGATTCCGCTGGCGAAAGTCGAGTTATCGGCAAAGACAATTCCGCTGGCAATGGTCACGCCGCCAATGAGTGGATCGCCGTCAGCTTTCATGACTGCCGATTTCATCGGCACACTATTTGAGACGAATTCAGGGTGTCGCACAGCCGTTCCGTTTTGCCAGAAGAGGGCGTCATTGAGCAGGGCGGATTTGCCGTACATTCCCTGCCATTGCGTCATCAATTCATTGCCATAGAAAAATCCGTAGCGGCTGATAACAGCCTGTCCCCAGATGCAGGATTCTCCGCTGATTGTACTGGCTTGCGACGCGGGCAACGCTCCGATCAATAAGTAATCTCCATTTTGTAAGGTTGAGAGGGTCGGTTTGATTAATTTGGTCAGGCTCAACGCTCCGTGAACATTCAGTTCTCCGGCTCCCTGTTCGAGGGTATTGAATCCCGTCAAAGGCTGTGCGCTATACATCAAAATGGCTTTGACCAGACTCGGTGTCAAGTTTGGATTCGCCTGAAGCATTAAGGCGACTGTGCCCGGCCTCAGTTATTTCAGAATAACTGGTTCATAATCTGCCCACCGCGCTCATCAACCGGCCTGTATATCGTTCGTGTCCGCGTTCCTTGCGATAGCTGAAAAATAGATCATTGCGGTTCACGGTACATAACGCACTGTCATAAATTTTGTCAGCCTGTAATCCCGCATTAATTAATTGCTGAACGTTACAAGCGTTGAGATCGAAATGCCCTTTGCCGTTGGGCTGTCTGTTTGAAATCAGGTTGCTCGCAAAAGAAAGTTTGGTAGTGAATTGTTCGAGAACTTCGGGGCCGACTTCAAAATTTTCGGCACAAATTGCCGGGCCGAGTGCAGCGTGTAAATCTTCAGGACGTGCGCCGTATTCCTGTTTCATTCTTTCTATCGTGAGTGCTGTGATGTTAGCGAAAGTCCCGCGCCAGCCGGCGTGAATCGCAGCGAAAGCCTTTGTTTTCGGGTCTGCAATTAAGATTGGCAGGCAATCCGCCGTTTGAATGCCAAGCAAAATCTGCGGCGAATTCGCAATCAGCGCGTCGCCTTCCTGCGGTTCAGCTTTGGCATCATTTTCATCTTTGATCGAACGGATAAAATCGGAATGAATTTGTTTCGCCGTGACCAGCGTGAATGATTCACGTTCAAGTGCGGATTGAAATTGTTGACGATTCGCCAGCACTCGTGCCTTCTGATCGTCACTGAAATTTCCGAGCGTAAATTGATTTGGCTGCGCAACGTCGCCTGTGAGGCGCGTGCTGAATGCGTTGACGAACCCCAGCTCAGTGAGTGGATCGCAAACAATAAAAGTTAAATTATGGCGCGTGTGAATGGTAAAATTTTTCATAGTTAAACTGGGAGCGCCAGCATCCTGCTGGCTGTGCGAGCGCGTGTCACGCCGCTCGCACACCGTGGCGAGCAGTTCACTTGATCTTCAGGGTATCTTCTCGCCACTGCGTTTGCGCCGCTGCGCTGGCAAACGGAGCAAGCAGGATGCTTGCGTTCCCGGTTTGCTTGTGCTCCAGTCGCTCCACATCTAAGATCAAAATCCTATATTTTATGATTATCGGAATTGGCATAGACATCATTGAAATCCGCCGCATCGAACGGGCGTTGACTCCCAGATTTATTGAGCGAGTCTTCACGCCGCGCGAGATTGCCTATTGTGAACCATCTCGCCGCGCAGAGAAATACGCCGCCCGCTTTGCCGCCAAAGAAGCCGCGAGAAAAGCCATCGGCGCAGCGACTCCGGTGACAGCATTATCGTGGCATGACGTTGAAATTATCTCTTCAGCGGAAGGCGCGCCGCAGATATTTTTTCACGGACGTGCCGCAGAATTAATTAAAAAATTAAAGGTCGCACGCGCTCATGTTTCGATGTCGCATTCGGTAGAAAACGCCATCGCGCAGGTCATTTTGGAGGTTGATTGAAAACCCTGAAAGTGCACAATCTTGCTGCCCTCGGCATTCTCACAATTTTATTTTGCAGCTTGCTCGGCTATCTCGGACGCTTCAATTATCTACTGGATTTAACCAATCATTTCCACGTCTACTATTGGCTTGGAGCCTTGATTTTATTGGTGTTTTTTCTCATTGCTAAAAGCTGGCGCTGGGCTGGTGTCGCGCTCATTTGTCTGGTTTTAAATTCTTTTGTTTTGTATCCGTGGACAGTAAAAAGCCTGCGAGATAATGACCCTGATCCTGACGGCTGGGCTTCGATCCGACTGGTGCAATCGAATGTCAGATATGACAACACAAAATATGATGAATTAATTGCTTACCTCAATGAAACTGCGCCGGATGTAGCCGTGTTACAGGAAATCAATAACGAATGGGTTGCGCACATCGGAGATTTGCAGAAGACGTTTCCGTACTCAAAAATCGAACCCAACGCACGCGGTTCAGGCATCGCCATTTACAGCAAAATCCCGTTTGAAAAAATCGAAACGCTTGACCTTTGCGCGGGTTGCCGCTTGAGCTTGTATGCGCAATTCAAGGTCGGCGAACACGTGATAGATTTTGTGACGATGCATCCACCTACTCCGATTTCACGCGGCAAAGCGGGCGCACGAAATCGGCAATTTGAGGCGGTAGCAAATTATTTAAATACGCTCACGAATCAGAAAATTTTGCTCGGAGATTTCAATGATACAATGTGGTCGTATCATCACACGCGAATGTTGGAGCAAACAAAATTGGTTAATGTTCGCACCAGAGCAAAAAGTTTTATTGTCCCCAGTTGGCCAACATGGATGATGCTGAAACCACTGATGATTCCGATTGACCAGTGTTTGATAAGCCCTGAAATATGGGTCTCCAGTGTCAAAACAGGACGCGACATCGGCTCCGATCATTTGCCGTTAGAAGTGAAATTATTGTTCGCCCCACCGAAGAAAAATTGATGCTGATAATTCTTTTTTTACTGACATTCTTTTCACCGCCTTCCGCGAACGAAGATGGTTTGCCAAACGGTGCTAAGATTTTAGAAACGCAATCCATCCCCGCCAAAAATCGAACGCTGGTGTTATGGATGCCGAATCCGAAGCGGAATCCGCGTGATACCAGCGAAGAAGTGTACACTTGCCCTGAGTATACCAGAGGTCATTATTACAGCGGAAAACTGCGCGTGACATTGATTGATTCCACGACGAAAAAATCTTTGCAAACGCTGGAAATTGAAAGCTCCGACGGCGCAGAAGCCACGCTGGACATTCCTTATAAAATCGAAGCCGGGCATTATTATCACATCCCAAACGGCAAACCGAAAACCGAAGCTAAGCCGAAAATTATGTGGCTGCGCGATTACAACGGCGATGGCAAAGCTTTAGAATTTGCTCTGTTCGATGCCATTGCCTGCATGGGATTGCCGACTTCGTTGATTGGTTACAGCGAAGCGCAGGACAAAGTGATGCAATACAAAACGCATCTCACAGTCGGAACGGGTAGTAAAAAGAAAACCGATGATTCATTGTGGATTGATTATTTGTTTGCTTATAAGCCCGTCAAATCAGGGTTTTGGCGTTATAGCATTGATTATCGCGGGCGCGGTGGCACACTTGATAAATACGAAATTCGCTTTAATACTAAGCTCGAACGGTTTGAAGGCACGCTTATTTCTAAAGGGGAATAGCGATCAATGACTGTGGCGCGGATTCTTTATCCGCGCAGTATTAGCTCCAGCGGAGCGTCATCTTTGTAGAAGAATTTATTTGGCTAAGGCAAAAAGCTCCGTAGGAGCGACATCGCTTCTACATGGGTGATGTCGCTCCTACGGAGCTTGAGATTCTGGTTGCATCGGTTTCTACTAAGATGACGCTCCGCTGGAGCTACGGAATAAATTTATGCTTATCAAAAAATCATTCGTCACAATCTTATCTTTTGTCCTGGCTCTTGCGCTGACGCCTGTGAACCAAGCCGCTTCACGCACACCCGTCCGCAGCAAAAACGGGATGGTTGCTTCGGTTAGCGAAATCGCTTCGCAGGTTGGCGTAGACATTATGAAGCGAGGAGGCAATGCCATAGACGCAGCCGTCGCCGTGGGCTTAGCCCTTGCCGTGGTCTGGCCGGAAGCCGGAAACCTCGGTGGTGGCGGCTTTATGATGATTCGTCGTGCGGATGGCAAAGCCGTCGCAATTGATTACCGCGAAATGGCTCCGGCGAAAGCACACCGCAATATTTATCTGGATGCAAAGGGCGATTACATCAAAGATTCTTCGGTGGTTGGATACAAAGCCGCAGGCGTTCCCGGCACAGTCGCGGGGATGGCGTACGCGCTAGAAAAATACGGCACGATGAAATGGGCGGACGTGTGCGAACCCGCACGGAAATTGGCGGCGGAGGGCTTCACGGTTTCTTATCAGTTGGAAACTGGCATCAAAGCTGCGAGTGACAAATTAGCTCTATTTCCTGAATCAAAACGAATTTATTTGCGTAATGGTAAGCCTTACGAAGAAGGCGAAAATTTTATTCAACCGGAACTTGCCGCGACATTTGCAAGATTAATTAAAAATGGGCCACGCGAATTTTATGAAGGAAAAACCGCGCAGATGATTGCCGCGAGCATGAAGAAAAATGCGGACGGTTGGATGACGATGGAGGATTTGAGAAATTACCAAGTCAAAGAACGCGAACCGCTGCGTGCGATGTATCGCGGCAACGAAATCATTACGATGCCGCCGCCGTCTTCGGGAGGGATTGCGCTGATTGAAATGCTGAATATTTTGGGACGTTATGATTTGGCTTCGATGGGATTTAATTCTTCGCGTGAGCTGCACGTCAAAGTCGAAGCGATGCGCCGCGCCTTCGCGGATCGTTCGGAATATTTGGGTGACACCGATTTTGTGAAAGTCCCGGTCGCGGGATTAGTCGAAAAAAGCTACGCCGATAAAATCGCCGCTTCGATTAATTTGTCACGCGCTTCGACTTCAGAAAAAATCAGGCAAGGGAAGCCCGCCGGATATGAATCCACTGAAACAACGCACTTCACCGTCATTGATAAAGCTGGCAACGTAGCGACGAATACTTATACTTTGAATGGCAGCTTCGGCAGCTATGCAACCGTCGAGGGCGCAGGATTTTTGCTCAACAATGAAATGGATGATTTTGCCGCGAAGCCCGGAACTGCGAATATGTACGGCTTACTGCAAAGCGAAAAAAATGCCGTCGCCGCTCGCAAACGTCCGCTGTCGGCGATGACTCCGACGATAGTTTTGAAAGACGGAAAAGTATGGTTTGCGCTGGGCAGCCCCGGCGGCCCGACGATCATCAATACAGTCCTGCAAACGATCATCAACGTGATAGACCACGGCATGACAATGCAAGAAGCCGTAGACGCCCCCCGCATTCATCATCAATGGATGCCCGACCAAATCGTCTACGAAACTGGCGGAATTGTGGCGGACGTGAAAGATAAATTAAGCAGCATGGGACACCAATTCACCGACAAGCCGCGCCGCATGGGAGATTGCGAAGCGATTATGATTGATCCGAAAACAGGGATGAGGCTTGGCGCAAGTGATCCGCGCAGAGGTGGAAGGGCGGTAGGGTATTAATGCAGAAGCCCGCACGAAGTAAGGGGTGCGTATCACGGGCGGCTCGCCCGTGAGGTTAAAATCTCTCGCTTGGATTTCAATGCAGCAATGAGGACTAGGCGAAGGGCTTTGGGGTAAAACTATCTGAGGTTTCTGAGGAGCGGGAAAGACACCTGCCAACTACAGAATCAAGCCATACAAATTTAAATCACAGAGAGAATTTTATTCTTGAAATTTTGCGCCAAACGCTTCGCGCTTTACCAGCCTTCCAGTTCCAGCAAAATCAAATTAGCGATGTGACACTTCAAAAAGTGTCGCAGTCACAAAGCTCTTTTCTCCCAACTCAAATTAGACTGTGCTTGTTCGATTCACTACGTTGAATCGGCAGGATTTGAAAATATTTGTGAGCGCATGCCAAATGGTTTGTCGCTGGAAAATCACCCGCTGTCAGCTCAGGGCTGGCAATAATTTTAGGAGAAAAACAATGAATACCGAATTACAAAAACCTTCCGCAGCTTTCGTTGGCGCATCGTGGTTAGCCTTAGTGATCGGCGTCGGCACGTACTTGATTGGATTGTGGAATGCTGAAATGGCACTGAATGAAAAGGGCTATTATTTTATTATTCTGATGTACGGTTTGTTCGCGGCGGTGTCGGTGCAAAAGAGTGTCCGCGACAAAGCGGAGGGTGTTCCTGTCACTCCGATTTATTTTGGCTTGAGCTGGTTGTCGGTGTTACTGACCTTGGCACTGTTGGTCATTGGCTTATTCAACGCAACGCTGTTGCGCAGTGAAAAAGGCTTCTTTGCCATGACGTTTGTTTTGAGTTTGTTTTCTGCCATCGCCGTGCAAAAGAACACGCGCGACAATACGCCAAGTGAAACTTTTAGTGAATAGGAATAGTCTTCAGGAAATTTACGAAGTAATCGACAGGCGTTCAGAGTTCAAGCTTCAGCTTGGTTTTACAGTGATGAGAAATAATACCA
>JAYVZE010000063.1:0-8534 GCA_043783625.1 Blastocatellia bacterium
CTGTGACAATGATTTCGAGGATTGAAAACCCAATCCAATAAAATCAAGTCTGGTCTCAGGTACTTTTCAATTTGTATATCTGGTGGACAAGCGGAGGATGCAACAGGTGACATTTCCTGTCAAGTAGTTTTTTGACTGGTGCGCAAGCATCTTGCTTGCTCCCCGTTTGCCAGCAGCAGCGTCGCAAACGTAGTGGCGAGCGAACTAACTGGAGATCACCTTCCCGTTCTCGCCAGCGCGAGCGGCGTGGCACGCGCTCGCGGCAAGCAGGATGCTTGCGCTCCCAGTCAATTCGCTCCCGTTTTTTTGTGCAGTTGGTTATTCATTGTTATACTCACGCCCTATGAAATCGCAATCCGGCGTTTATCTTCATATTCCATTTTGCGCTTCGCGCTGTCATTACTGCAATTTTGCGACGGGTGGATACGAAGAAAATTTAGCGCAAAAATACGTCGAAGCGTTATGCACAGAAATTCGGCAGGCGGAAGTTAGTGAAGAGATGAAATCGGTAGATACGATTTACTTTGGCGGTGGAACTCCCAGCACGTTAACAATCCCTCAATTTCAAGCAATTCTAAATCAATGCCGAACACGCTTCGAGCTTGATCCAAAGATTGAAATTACTGCGGAAGCAAATCCGGGATCATTAACGTTGGAATATTTAGCGGAACTTCATCGCCTTGGTATCAATCGTCTCAGCATCGGCGTGCAATCTTTTCTTGACCGTGAACTTGAAATGATCGGACGCGGACATGTGGCCGATGATGCGCGAAGTGCAGTAAAAATGGCACGACAAGCCGGATTTCAAAATCTGAGCCTTGATTTAATTGCCGGATTACCGGAACAATCCATCGAAACCTGGCGCAATAATATACACTCCGCGCTGGAACTTGAACCTGAACATCTTTCGGTTTATTTGTTAGAGCTGTATCAGGACGCTCCCTTGATGCACCGAATCAAGCGCGGCGAATTGACCGCCATTGATGACGAGTTAACTGTGCAAATGTATTACGAATTAGTGGACGTAGCAGAGAAAAATGGCTATGTTCATTACGAACTTTCCAACTGGGCGAAGCCGGGATTTGACTCACGTCATAATTTGAAATATTGGAACGGAGCTTACTATCACGCGTTCGGAATGTCTGCGGCGGGATACGACGGGAATACGCGCTGGTCGAATATTCGCAACCTCAATCATTACCTTGAACGAATGGGAAAATCTGAATCAGTAATCGGCGAAACTACGGAACTGACTCTGGAAGATCACCAAAGCGAAGCGATTTTTTTACGCTTACGTTTGAAAGATGGTGTCAATCTGGCGCATTATTCCGATGAGTTCGGCGTTGATATAAAATCGAAATATGAAACTGAAATTGAACGGTTGTTAGAGGCGGGAGTGCTGGAATTTTCAGGCGATTCAATGAAAATTTCCCGACGTGGTAAAGTTCTGGCGAACGAAGTTTTTGAAGCATTTATTTAGCTTATGAAATTTATAGATTTACGCAGCGACACAGTCACCAAGCCTACGCCTGCAATGCGCCAGGCGATGGCGGAAGCGGAAGTCGGCGACGATGTTTACAGCGAAGACCCGACCGTCAATCGTTTGCAGGAATACGCTGCCGAATTGATGGGCAAGGAAGCCGCGCTCTTCGTTCCGACCGGCACGATGGGAAATCAAATCTGCGTCAAGCTGCATACCAGGCCTGGAACTGAAGTCGTACTTGAAGAGCGATGTCATATTTTCAATTACGAGTTAGGCGGTTCCGCGATCTTTTCCGGCGTCACTTTTCGGACGGTGAAAGGCGACAAAGGTATTCTCAATTGGCATCAGATCCGCGCCGCGATTCATCATTCCGGGCCTTATTACGATTCGCCCACGTCACTAATTACGCTCGAAAATTCTCACAATATGGCGGGTGGGACTTTGTTGCCGTTAACGATTGCACAGGAAATTTGCGATGGTGCGCACGCGCTTGGCTTGCCTGTGCATTTAGACGGCGCACGCATTTTTAATGCTGCAATTGCGATGAATTGTGCTGTCAAAGAAATTGCCAAGCCCTTTGATTCGGTGATGTTTTGTTTATCGAAAGGCTTAGGTGCCCCGGTTGGTTCGATGATTGTCGGGCGCAAAGATTTTATTCGGGAAGCCTTCATCTGGCGCAAACGATTAGGCGGCGGGATGCGGCAAGTTGGCATTCTGGCTGCCGCCGGATTAGTCGCGCTATCCGAATCACCCGAAAAATTAATTGTAGATCACGCGAACGCGAAACGCCTGGCAATTGGGATTGCTGAATTGAATGGTGTTCAGTTAGACCCCGAAACCGTGCAAACTAACATTGTAATTTTTGATATTAGCAAAACGGGTAAGTCTCCGATTGACGTTTCGCGTCAATTGAAAGAAGCGGGAATTCTTGCTAATGGCATTAATGAACGTGAAATCAGAATGCTGACGCATTTTGATGTGACGACGCCAGAGATAGATCAAACGATCAAGGTCTTAGCAGAAATTTTATGATTGTAGCAATTGACGGCCCTGCCGGAGCGGGGAAAAGTACCGTCGCCAAAGCCTTAGCGCAACGACTTGGATTCACTTACATCAATACAGGTGCGATGTATCGTGCGATTGCGTGGAAGGTACTAGAGCAGAAAATTAACCTGAGCGATGCGGAAACGATTTCTAAAATTGCGAATGACTCCTTCATTGAATTGGTTGCGGATACGGTTTGGCTGGACGGCAACGAAATTACCGACCGAATTCGTACAGAGGAAGTCAGTTCCGCCGCTTCGGTAGTTTCTGCTATTCCTGCTGTTCGTCGCGCACTGGTTGCGCAGCAGCAGCGGCTTGGACGCGCCACGAATGTCGTCATGGAAGGCCGCGACATTGGCACTAAAGTTTTTCCCGATGCCGAGGTTAAGATTTATTTGGATGCTTCGCCCGAAACCCGTGCAGAGCGCAGGCATCGAGAAGAAATAGAAAAAGGTATCGAAGCTTCTTATCAAAAAATATTAATGGATATTATCGAACGGGATACACGGGATTCATCAAGGTTAGATTCTCCTTTGACACAGGCTGCCGGATCAATTTACTTCGACTCCTCAACTTTCCTCCCCCAAGAAGTTATCGAGCAATTAACTATATTAGTTACCAAACAGCAATAATACATGTTTACTGGAATCATTGAAGAGCTAGGAACGATCAGTCTTTTTACGAAAATAAATCAGGGAGCGAAGATAGAAATTCTCGCCCCGACAATCTTATCCGATGCGAAGACCGGAGATAGTATTGCAGTGAATGGTGTCTGTCTTACGGTAGTTACTAAAACGAATCATTCTTTTGTTGCAGATTTGTCAGATGAAACGTTAAAACTGACAAGTTTGAAGCAGCTCAAGTTGGGAAGCAAAGTGAATTTAGAACGCCCGATGCAACCCCAAGCCAGATTTGGCGGGCATATCGTGCAGGGTCACGTAGATGCAGTTGGTAAATTTATCGGTGCGAATCAGGTCGGTGAAGGGTATTCAGTACAGATCGGGTTTTCCTCGGAACTGGGCAAGTATATCGTTCATAAAGGCTCAATCACGGTTGATGGGATTAGTCTGACAGTTGCGTCATTGACAGCTAATTCTTTTGAAATTGCCATCATTCCACATACCTGGAAGAATACAAACCTTTCTACCCTTAAAGCGGGAAATGAAGTGAATCTCGAAGTTGATGTGATTGCTAAATATGTAGAAAAAATGCTCGCTCCTTATGTTGAAACAAAATCTGACCTTAGTCTCGATAAGCTTAAAGCATTAGGTTATTAATGAGTAAGATTCCACCAGCCATAGAATTTAGAAATGTTTCGCTCGCCTTTGGTGAGAGAGTGATCTTACGGAAAGTAAGTTTTACCGTTGCTCATGGTGAATGTAAGATTGTTATGGGAGGTTCAGGAACTGGTAAATCCACTATCTTAAAACTGGTTTTAGGACTTATTAAACCTGATGAAGGTCAGATATTTATTAATGGTGAAGAGGTTACTGATTATACAGAAGAGCAGCTAATGCGTGTCCGTCAAAAGATCGGAATGGTTTTTCAGGAAGGAGCGTTATTTGATAGTTTGCCTGTTTATGAAAATGTCGCATATCGCCTGCGGGAACAAAAAGCACCTGAAGAAGAATTAGACGCGACCGTCAAACGAATGTTGCAGTTCGTAGACCTTGAAAATGCGATTGATCAGATGCCGAATGAATTGTCGGGAGGGATGCGCAGGCGCGTCGGGATTGCTCGTGCGCTGGCCGGGAGTCCTAATATCATCCTCTTTGATGAAGCAACGGCAGGGCTTGACCCGATTACTGCCAGAACGATTTGTGATTTAGTTTTGAAACTTCGTGATATTGAAAATGTCGCTTCACTATTCGTAACGCATCGAATTCAGGATATTGATGTCCTCTCCAATGAATATGTCACACGGCACGCTGACGGTGAAATAGTCTTTCATAAAGAAGATGGGACGTTATGTTTAGTAAATACTAAGTTTTTAATGCTGAAAGATGGAGATATTATCTTTAGTGGGACGGATGAGGAAATGTACGCTTCTGAAGACCCATATATCCTCAAATTCTTACGTCGAGGATAAATCACAAGGTAAATAATATGCCGCCAAAAAATCAAAATTCATTATCAAGCCTAAGAGTAGGAATATTAGTTTTACTAGCTCTTACGATATTAGTGGCTACTATTTTTGTAGTCGCTGGAGATCTTCCTTTCTTTCGCAAGAAAACATTTCTCCATGCTTATATGCCGACCGTTGAAGGATTGCGTAAAGGTGCAGAAGTCCGGCTTTCGGGTGTAAAAATCGGGAATGTGAAAGAAATCAATTTCAGCTCAAAGATACCGGAAACAAAAGACGCAAAAGATAACATTGAAATAGTCATGGAAATTACCGGCAAACTGAACGGAGTCGAGGCGATTGAAAGAATTCGTTCAGATTCAATGGCGATTTTAAAAGGTGCAGGAGTTTTGGGAGACAATATTATTGATATTACGCCGGGCACGACGAAGGGGCAGGCAATGCAAAATAACGGCACTGTCCAAAGCCTTGCGAATAAAAGTGTCGGTGACATCATTAATGCTTCTCAGACCGCGATGTCGAATCTAAATACAATTACGGATAATATTAAAGACGTGACGGCTAATATCAAAGCCGGAGAAGGAAGCGTTGGCAGATTTTTGAAAGAAGATACGATATATACAAATCTTAATAAAACTGTCTTACAGGCAGAGACGTTGATTGCTTCGATCAAGAAAGGGAATGGTACGGCGGGAAAACTTATTAGCGATCCCGCGATCTATAATCAGGCGAATGAATTGATTATTCAATTTAAAGGAGTTTCCGATCAAATCAAAGGACAGTTGGCGGAGATAAAATCCGGTAAAGGAACAGTTGGTAAGTTATTGAATGATGACGAAATTTATAACCGTGCCAATAACTTAATGACTAAGTTTGATTCAGCCACGCAAAAGCTTGAAGGGATAATTGCGAAAGTGGAAAAAGGGGAAGGTACGGTTGGCAAGTTATTAAATGAAGACAGGCTTTATGAGGAAGTCAGAGAATCTGTGGCTTCCTTCAAGAACATTGCTGCCAATCTGGAAAAAGGGGAAGGCACGGCTGGAAAATTATTAAAAGATGAAACGTTGTACAAAAACCTGAATGATACTTCGGCTGAAATGACGAAATTGTTGTATGATATTCGCCAGAACCCCAAGAAATACCTGGATATTAAAGTGAAAGTGTTTTGATGAACAACCATTAAACTCGCCTTAAGGCTTGAGGAGAAATGATGACCCGCGCAAAATTTAAACTGCCGCTCCTGCTCTTATTTTTCCTGCCATTGATCGCAGGGCAGCTCAGCGCACAATCCGACAATGGTGAATTTTTCGAGAAGAAAATTCGCCCGATCCTCGCAGACAATTGTTATAGTTGTCATGCTTCAACCATGAAGTCGCCCAAAGGTGGACTCGTCCTCGACACCAAAGCCGGATTGCTGAAAGGTGGCGTTTCAGGTGCGGCCATTGTTCCCGGAAAACCGCAGCAAAGTTTATTATTACGAGCCATTAATCAGCGCGATTTAAACCTGAAAATGCCTCCGGGTGATAAATTGTCTGATGCCGTAATTGCGGATTTTGAGCAATGGATTGCGATGGGTGCAATTGATCCGCGCACTGATACTGCGGCGCTAACTACCTCTGCAAAATTGAGCGGGATAGATTTTAATAAAGGAAGACAGTGGTGGGCATTTCAGCCGCTGCTGGAAATGGCTGCTCCAGTCGTCAAACAAACTTCGTGGGGTCGCACAAAAATTGACAGTTTTATTCTGGCTCAGCTTGAACAAAATAGACTCAAACCTTCAATCGAAGCTGATCCGCGAACCCTGATTTTACGGGCTTATCTTGATCTCACCGGACTCAAACCAAGCTACGAAGAAATCGAAAAATTTGCCAGCGACAAAGACCCGAAACGCTACGAGAAGTTGGTTGAGAGTTTACTTGCCAGTCCGCGTTACGGCGAACGCTGGGGGCGGCATTGGCTGGATGTGGCGCGGTATGGCGAAAATGGTGACACGGGCGGCAATCGTCAAGCCTATCCGTATGCGTGGCGTTATCGGGATTGGGTCATCGAATCCATCAACAACGACTTACCTTACGACCGCTTTATCAAACAACAACTCGCGGCGGATTTAATGCCCGGCACTTCGCGCAATGATTGGCGTGCGCTCGGTTATTTGGGCATGGCTCCGTCTGAGTGGAAAGAAAAGAAGCTGTCGAAAGAGTTGATAGACAATTTATTACTGGAAGAATGGGACGAGCGCGTAGATGCGGTCGGGCGCGGGATGTTGGGCTTGTCGGTCGCCTGTGCGCGTTGTCACGATCACAAATTCGATCCGATTTCGCAGAAAGATTATTACGCGATGGCTGGGGTTTTTGCTTCGACTTCGCCTGCCATTCGCTCGCTTCGTGACATTGATCCAAATCTTGAAACAAAATATTTATCGGCTCGCCATCGCGTTTCAGAATTAAATGGATTGTTGGGATTTTTGACGGAAGAAAAAACGCTCGACCAATCTATCGCCAAGCCCAAAGCCGAAGCCTGCCGCGTTGAAATGGCGCAACTAAAAGAGGAGATGAAGGCGATGCAGGAGCAGTATCCTGAGCTGGCAGCATCCGTCATCAGAATCGGTGCTCCTAAAGCCGAAGCGAAGGAAGGCAAGGTAAAACCTGATCCGGCGGTACTCGCTGCCGCCGCCGCCAAGCGCGCCGCAGAGGAAGCGAAAGCTCCTTTCATCAATGCGGTTCACGATGCTGCGATGGATTCGGATGGATCGTATTCCGATTACACGCCGTTAGTAATTAAGCCAGGTGCGGCGCGTGATTTGCCTGTGTTCGGGCGGGGGAATTCGGCTGCCCCGGGTGAAATTGTACCTCGACATTTTTTGACGGTTCTCACGAAAAATCCGAACGAAGTTTTCAAGCGCGGTTCGGGTCGTTTGGAATTAGCCGAAAAAATCACAACGGATGCGGCTCCGCTGGCAGCACGGGTGATTGTGAATCGTGTGTGGGGATGGCACTTCGGAAAACATCTGGTGCGCACGCCAAGTGATTTTGGAGATCGTGGCGAGAAGCCTTCACATCCCGAATTGCTGGAAGATTTAACGGCGCGATTTGTGAAAAATGGCTGGTCAATGAAATGGCTGCATCGTGAAATGATGCTGTCTTCGACGTATCGTCAGGCAAGCAAGCCCAGAGCCGAAGCTGTTGCGATTGACGAAGGAAATAATTTGCTGTGGCGCATGAATCCACGTCGGATGGATGCTGAAAGTTTGCGCGATTCGTTGTTGGATTCAGCCGGAATTTTGAAACTGGAAATGTACGGCCCTTCGCAGGATTTAGACAGCACAGATAATTTGCGGCGCACAGTATATGGAAAAATTAATCGCGGAAAAACGAGCGATATTTTGAAGCTCTACGATTTCCCGAACCCGTTTCAGCACAGCCCTGCGCGTGGGATGACCATTACGCCGTTGCAAGAATTGTTTGTCTTGAATAGCCCGTTCATTAAAAATTTAAGCACTACGCTGGCGAAATCAGTGGAATCCGAAGTGGATGTTTCGGCGCGAGTGAGAGTGCTATATCGAAAAATCTTTTCGCGCGATCCAACGGTAGCGGAGAATAAAATTGCGCTGAATTATTTAAATACCGCGACAGTGGAGCAATTCGCGCAGGTGTTGTTGGCAACGAATGAAGCTGTTTTTTGGCCTTAGGACATAAAAGTTCCCCTCCTGTTTTAGGAGGGGTGTCCGCAGGACGGGGTGGTAAATTGTGTACGCCTCAGACCACCCCCCAACCCCCTCCTAAAACAGGAGGGGAGCTTTTCGGATTTTTTTCTAATTTGTATTTTACAATACTGTGAAAAGAAATCAGGCAGCTAAAGCACCGTAAGCCCTGAGATCTTCATAAGCGGGATGATTTTTCCAGCCAGTTAGGTCGTAACCGTACT
>JAYVZE010000064.1:0-29563 GCA_043783625.1 Blastocatellia bacterium
GGGACGCGAAGAATCTCAGCGTCCCTTCAGGACGCGATTTTGAACTGCTTCGTACCAGAGGCTGCGACCGTTTGCAACGGTCTTGCCGCTGGCTACCATCTGATTGCGCCTTCAGCGCAAAGAAGCTTTGACTTTTTAAAAAACTTTTCAGAATGAGCAAAGATATTTTATTCCTGTGGTACATCAAAATTCTCCACTAAATAATCTGGATGAACTTCGCGCAAGTACACAAAAAGCTCATGCACCAGATTCACGATTTTGTTCACACCATACGCGAATTCCTGTTCTTTGACTTTTAGCGAAAGTGAAACGAAACCTCCGCGCATAGAAGTCGTTACCACTGCTTTATTTCGATCAATACGCCGATGCTCTAGAACGTCAGTATCGTGTTTTTGCTGAATGAATTTTTTTAATTCATCCGAAAGCTCAGAGCCTGCCGGAACTCCTGGCAGCAATTGTTTGAAGCGCAATTCACATTTTGGGATGTCCGCAATTAATTCCATCTGATGATGAATCACCCAAACGAATTTGAAGTGGCCGGGCTTCACTTCACTGAAGCCGCGAAAGATGCCACGGTCGGCGTAGGCTTGCAGGCTGTCTCTGATTATGGTCAATGAATTCTTCATCAATGATTGTAAGACATACACCCCGGTTCCACCGTCCCTAAAAATCCCGGTTCAAATTGTTGTTTATTCCAGAATTCTTTTTTCGCCTGACAATTAATTAGCGACGGACGACCTTCTTTCGCAGCGATCTGATAACAGCGTTCCAGCGCGGCTCTGAAATCTCTTGGTTTTGTCACGTATTCGCCGTGCGCGCCCAAACCTTCCGCCACTTTATCGTAGCGAACATTTTCCTGAAATAAATGCAGGCTTAACGTCACAGGGCTGCGGCTATTGCCTGTCCACGTTCCCCACGCGTTGTTGTTGTAGACAATCACAATCATCGGCATTCGATATTTTGAAGCGGTCTCAAGTTCCATAATTGTGTAGCCGATGCCTGCATCTCCCGTCACACAAATAATTGGCGAACCTTTGTAGGGGGCTTGCACGCTGACGCCATGCCGCATCGCTACTGCCGCACCGAAGGCATAACCGACATCGGGGCCAATGGCTCCGTATTGATAGGCTCCATTCAAAATTTGTCCGGGACGATAGCCGCGTACCCAGCGACGCATATAACGCGCAATGCCGTAGCCGCCTGAAACATAAGTCGTCTGCTCTTTCGGGAGCTTGCTGTGATACATAAAATCCGTCACTTCTTTGGCGATGACAGCAGGATGCACTGCGTCGGTGTAGCTCATTCCTTTCGCGTAAAACGTTTCGTTTTCATCTTCAAATTTTTTACGGGCGGCGGCGATTTCGGCGAGCCACGTTTCATGTTTCATCGCGGGCATGGCATCGGTTAATGCTTCGAGTGCGGCTTTTTCGCAACTCACAATTCCAATATCAATCGGAAGATTTCGACCAATGTCTTCGGGGCTGGGATCAATGCGGATGTATTTCGCATCGGGGCCGAAAGCGAATTCGCCAACGGTTGGCATGCAGTATTGTCCAACCAGTAAAACCACATCGGCACTGGCAAGCGCACTTGGCGAAGCATTCGCTGATAACGGACTCGCGTCAGAAAATTGTCCTTTCATCGCACCGGATTCAACGACGGGGATTTGTGTTTTCTCGGCTAATTTTTTGAGCGCGTCCCAGGCTTTGCTGTAAAAAACTCCGTTACTGGAAACGATGATCGGACGTTGTGCTGCTTTGAGTAAGGCGACAGCGGCGGCTAAATCTTTCGGGCCGGGATACGGTTTGGCGGTTGTCCGGTATTTATTTTTATCGTGAAAGTAATCCAGTTCACTGGCAGATTTGAAAGAAGCACGAGTGACTTCCGCCGGAAAATCAAGATGGACAGGGCGCGGGATTCCGGTTCGCAATTGGCGGAAAGCGTACGCTGCATATTCGTGAACACGCGCCGGAACAATCAATCGCTTGCCATATTTTTTCAAGCCTTCTGTCGTTGGCTGTTGATAGCCGAGCTGGATTCCCGCTTCGGTGTCTTCATTGCGGATCGTCATGTTACTCGCTAACACCAATACGGGTGAGCGTGCAGCATTCGCGGCGGCAATGGCGTTAATCATGTCCGTAAAGCCGGGGCCTTCTGTGCCGGAAGCGGCGGCGACTTCTCCGGTGACGCGGCAAAATCCATCGGCAGCGTGTGCCATCGCTCCTTCGTGACGCCCGGAGTAGGTTGGAATTCCTTCCTGGGCAATGGCGTTGACGATAGGATAATTGCCCGGACAGGAGAAGAGTGCGGCGAGTCCTTCTTCTTTGCAAACCCGCGCAAAAACCTGTGCGCCGGACATCGGGAAGACGGCTTTAGTCGGCGCAGTTTTTTCCGCCAGTGCGAATTCATCCGGGATTTTAATGGCGTGTTCATCAGGTGCGGCAACCGCTTCACCGGCACCGAGAACAGTCGCAGCGGTCGCGCCTGCCATTGCTTTGGTGATAAATTTTCGACGCGAAAATTCTGCGTCAGAGTCGCCAGTTTTTAATTTCGGCATTGTTGCTATCCTCTTAATTGTTGGACTTAGAGCTGACCGTTTGAGAGGTCAGCTTGATTTTCAACTCACCTGTCTTTGAACAGCTCTGAGTGGAATAGATGTAGACATTCTTCTATCCCGGGTTTTGTAAAAAAACATTATTCATAAAGATGACGCATGCTGGCAACTATCAAAAGTTAGGATGTTGGTGTTTTTTAATTGCTTCATTTTGAGAGTAGCCTTCCAAAGTTTCTACAATTTAACAGGTAACACGAGATGCGAAGGGAACTGCCGATTCCTGAAAATTCGTTGAGTGGCAGTTTGATAATCGGCATCTTTCGCCTTAAAAATATTCTCAACATACTTTTGCGGATTGCGATCATACAGCGGAAACCACGTGCTTTGCACCTGCACCATCACGCGATGACCTTTTTTAAAGGTGTGATCCGCCCAGCGTAAATCTACCTGATAGGCGTTGACTTCATTTGATTTTATCGGCTCTGGTCGCTCAAAACTTTTGCGATAGCGACCGCGCAGAATTTCACTTGAAACCATTAATTGATAGCCACCCATTTTCGGTTCAAGTGACCATTCTTCGGGATACACATCAATCAATTTTACGACCCAGTCACTGTCCGTCCCGGAAGTCGAGGCAAACAGATTCGCCAGAATTTGCCCGGAAATTGTCATGTCTTCGGTAAGCGGTTCGGAATCCCAGCTCAGAACATCCGGGCGATTATGGGCGAAGCGTTGATCCTGCACCAGCCATGTTTTCCAATCGGAACCTTTTGGATGATAGGTCGCCTGAATCGGGCGCGGACGATAGGGAACGGGATGTTTTGGATCGGAAATATATTCGTCGTAATCGTTGGTGCTTTGCTTTGGAGCTTCAAATGAAAGCTTCCCATCACCTGATAAATAAAGGTTCCGCGTGATAATGCCCTGCTTGGGAGGCCACGCCGGATAGGTTTTCCATTCGTTGCTGCCAGTTTCAAAAGTTGTTGCTTCGGCGGGGACGAAATTGCCTTTGTCCTTTAAGTAATGCGCAAAAAATGGAGCTTGAATTTGGGCACGATAGTAACGTCCTGTCGTATTAAGAAATTGAATTTTCCCCAGACTGTCGCCTTTTCCGCCTGACCATCCACCATGGTTCCACGGCCCCGCGACGAAGAAATTTAAATGGTTCGTATCATTTTTTTCCATCGCCAGATACGTGTTCACTGCGCCGTAAAAATCCTCCTGATCCCACCATCCCGCCACGTGCAGTGTGGGAATTTTCGGAGCACCTGCGATTCGGTCGAGTGCTTTGTTTTTCCAGAAATCATCGTAGGTCGGATGCCTGATAAAATTTTCCCACGTTGGCAAGTTACCTTTGAAATATTTATCGTTGGCGTTCGCTAGCGAGCCGAGTTTCAAGTACCAGTCATACGTGTCGTAGCGATCATGATTGAAATCATCGCCAAGTTTTGAAGTCTCTAAACTATAGACATATTCAAAACCGTAGCTCAATCGAAAGGCTCCATTATGAAAAAAATCATCGCCCATCCAGGTGTCGCCCATCGCGGCTTGCGGCGAAGCGGCTTTCATCGCGGGATGCGGCTCAATGGTTCCCATCACGGCAGTCCAGCCGGGATACGACACGCCAAAAATTCCGACGCGTCCGTTGTGACCGGAAACATTTTTCAGCATCCATTCAATCGTGTCGTACGTGTCAGTCGTTTCGTCAATTGCCTGCGGATCATTTTTGTTTGTTCGTAAGGGACGATTCATCACAAATTCGCCTTCGGATTTATAGCGTCCGCGAATATCCTGAAAAGCAAAAATATATCCGTCTTTGATAAGCTCAGGAAAGCCCATGTTGACGCGGTTGGAAGTGAACCCATCTACGCTGTAAGGCGTGCGTTGCATCAGGATTGGCAGCGGTTCCGTGATGGTTTCCGGCACTAAAATCATCGTATGCAGTTTTCTGCCATCACGCATTGGAATCATGACTTCCTGCACTTTGAATTTTACGTCGGTCGTGATTTCCGGTTCGACCTGACGCCGGAAGGCCGTGAGTTTTTCATCACCCGTCTCAAAGGTTACGTCGGAGATTTCTCCAAACTTATTTTTATTAAAAGTGTAACGAGTGCCGGAAGCTTTAGAGATAAATTTATTGAACGCTTCAGCCACTAATTCTGATTTCACCGGGACATTTGTCACGACCAGTTTTTCGCCTTCGCGGACAATAGTGAGGATGATGTCATTCGTGAGCTGATATTCTCCGAGGTAGGAATCAAGCGTTTGAGAATCAATCTGAAGCGCGGCATTTTGGGCTAAGCTTCCAACTGCGCCGCAAATTAGGATTAGAAAAATTAGGAATGAAAGTATTAATTTATTTTTCATAATAAAAAAAGAGCGAGAGGCGAGACGCCTATCGTACCCTTTATTAATGCGGGAACGGAACCACATAAGCATAAAACATGACAATCAAATCTATCAAAATCGCCAACAACTGCTTACTGACTGGAGCGCGAGCGTCTCGCTTGCTTCGTTTGCCAGCGAAGCGATGTAAACGAACTTCGCGCCAGAAATTAGCTGTCGCTCACAAATACTCATCGCCACGTCAGCGAGCGGCGTTTCACGCGCTCGCGGCAAGCGAGACGCGTGCGCTCCAGTCTAATGCGGGATTGCCCACGGAATCACATACGCATAAAACATGACAATCAATCCCACTAAAATCGCCAGCACCAGACTGTGCCAGAAGACGGCTTTAAAAATTGCCGCTTCGTTGCCTTGCTGTTGCGTCGCGGCACTGGAAACGACGATGGATTGCGCATCAATCATTTTGCCCATCACGCCTCCTGCCGAATTTGCCGAACCCATCAGAATTGGGCTTAATCCAAGTTGTTCCGCTGTGACTTTTTGCAGGTTTCCAAACAGTGCATTTGATCCGGCATCGGTTCCGGTCAAGGCTACGCCCAGCCATCCGAGCAACGTCCCGAAGAACGGATAAAGTTTTCCTGTGCCGGTCATACTTAATCCCAGCACCGTATCCATTCCCGAATAGCGAGTGACGTACGCCAGCCCCACCATAAAGCTAATCGCGGCAATCGAGGGAATCATGTCAAGAAAAGTATTTTTGAAAATACGCAACGTTTTGCTCATCGGCAGACCTGCTAATAAAGCGGCGAGAAAGCCGCCGAGAAACACGGCAGTTCCCGGCAAATTCAAAATATTCAAATTTACTGTCGCGTCTTCAGGCATTGGCTTCGGAGCGACGGGAGGCATTTTCAAAACTGCGTTATGCAGCGCAGGCATCGGCGTTTTGAGCGAATCAAAGGTCAAATATTTTTGCACGGAAGGCAATCCCGTCACAAAAATCAGAATCGAAGCGATAATGAAAGGCGACCATCCTTTGAGCACTTCGACGACTGAATGATGATGTGAAAGTTCAGGCAAATCCGTACTCACCGGAATGATTACTTTCGGTTGCCAGAATTTCAAAAATCCAACCATTACCAGTAAAGAAAAAATTGCCGCGACGATGTCTACTAATCCGGTGTCTTGATAATTCGACCAATAAAATTGCATCCCGGCGAATGATAATCCACTGACCAGCAAGGCTGGCCAGACTTGAAAAGTCTCCTTCCATCCGACCATGCTGCGGACTAACCACAGCGGCAAAATTAATGAAAGCGGAGGCAGGATTCTTCCCGTCATCGCGCTGAATTGAAACTCTGGCAGCCCCGTGACTCCGGCAAGAGTTCGAATCGGATTCCCGACGCCACCCCACGCGACGGGCGCAGTATTCGCAATCAAACACAACACGGCGGATTGGAAAGGTTGGAAGCCAAGACCGATCAGAAATGCTCCGGCAATGGCGACTGGTGCGCCGCCTCCGCCCGTGCCTTCCAGAAAAGCTCCGAAGCAGAACGCGATGAGGACGAGCTGTAATCTTTTGTCGCCGGAAAGTCCCGCGATGGAATCTTTCATAACTTGAAACTGCCCGGTTTCGACAGCGATGTTATACAAAAAAATCGAAGCGATAATCACCCAGGCAATGCGCAGCATCCCGAAAATGAAGCCATGTCCGGCGGCTCCTGCAACCAGTAAAAATGGCATTTTAAAAACGAGTAAAGCCAGCAGGACAGCCGCCATCATTCCACTAAGCGCCGCCACCCAAACACGGGCTTTGAGCGCAATGAGGACGAAAAACAGCATCAGGACAGGGATGGAAGCGACGAGTGTGGAAAGTATCCAATTGTGTAGTGGGTCGTAATTTTGGGGCCAGGTCATAAGAAGTGATGAGTGATGAGTGATGAAGAACAAGTAACGAGTGCAAAAGTCTCATTACTTTTAACTCATCACTCATTACTTTTTAAGGCAATCTTGTCGTCTGATGCGCAACCATGCACCAGGTTTTTCCTTCTTTCACATAGACGTGAAGCATTTTCACCGAGAAGGCACTGGGCGTTCCATTGGTCACAAGTTTGATGTTGGTTTTGCTGGTGTGTAAGGCGGTATTCCCATACACGCGAACTTTGACATCTTCGCGTTCCATTGAAATGTATTTGGTTTTGCCGGCTTTGAGATTGGTGATGTACTCTGCTTTCGTATCTGTATTTGAGTTGGAATGCGTGTAGGTCAAACTGTCAGAGTAGATGCGTTCCAGTGCGGCGACATCGGCTTTCACTAAGGCTTCAACCCATTCTTTTTCCAGTTGAAGAATGTCTTGTTCGATTTTGTTAGTTTGCGCCGAAGCCGAAATGACAAAGGCCAACAGAAAGAGAGAAGTTAGCAATATTTTTTTCATCGTAAATTACCATTGAGAATGTTTTTGTTATTCCGATTTTTGGGTTTGATGAACGAGTAACCGCCACGTTCCGTCTTCTTTCACCCAGACGTGCAAAATTCTGGCGAGGCGCGAAATTGAGGTTTCACCATAGTTGCCTTCAATCTCAATCTCACACGAATAGATGGCGGTATTGAGATAAACCTGCACGGATTCCTGCCGCGCTGTCATGCCCCGGTATTTCAGTTGCCCGGATTTGACATCTGAAATGAGCGTCCCTCGTTCGTGGGTTTTTCCGTTCCAATCGTTATACGACAGGTGTTTTGAATAAATATTTTCGAGATCATTGCTGGCGTTAAGTAAAGCCGTTCGCCAGTTTTTTTCTCGATTCAAAATTTCCTGTTCAGGCGCAGTTGTCTGGGCGATCACAGAAAAGCAATGAGCCAGAATGAAGACAAAAATTAAGAGCACTTTTTTCATGCTTATTTAATCTCCGTACTCTGATGTCTGGTCAATTGCCAGCGCCCGTCTTTTTTCACATAGACGTGCGTATAACGGGCCGTCGTTTCAAGTGGCGGATTCGGTTTGTTTTGCAATTTGGCTTTCCAGCGAGCCGTGACAATGGCGGTATCACCGTTGACGATGATTTTGCTGTTGTCGCGTTTGACGAGGGAATATTTGGTGGTTCCATCGCGCAGACTTTTTAAGTAACTGGTTTTATTTTCGACTTTGCCATTGCTGCGGGTGTACTGCAAATCATCAGAGAGGATCGTTTCAAGCTTCGCCACGTTTTCGTCGAGTAAGGCCTGCGCCCATTCGTGTTCCAGGTTTTCGATCTCCTGTTTTGGGGCAGTTGTTTTGACCTTCGTTATTTCTTTTGGTTTGCTCACTACTTTAGGCTTTGGCTTCGGAGTATTCTGAACGACTCGTGCTCTGGTATGAGGAGCCTCAACAGATTGTGCGGAGGCTGTCAGCGAGATCATTGTGAACAAGAAGAACAGGTATAGTAATTTCATATTAATCAAAATATCTTTAGTCGGTAGCTTAATCACTGTCACTGTCGTGCGAAGACGAAAACGACGAATCTGGATTTTTAGTTGTAAGGAAAAAATTATCGCAAGTGTGCTGCGACTGACGATTATTCTGACGCAAACTTAGAGGAATAACAACGCAAGGTAGAAGAAAAATACTTGACGACACTTTATCCCGAAGCGTTTTTGATTGGCGCAATGATTTCTTTTTCAAACCTATCCTGTATTAGCACATCATCGCTTCGTTGTTTGCAGTTGTAGAGAATCTACGCGAGCCGAACTTGAGTCACTTTCGACTGCTCTTTGAGCTGGATATTTACTTGTACACCTCAGTAACAACCCGCCAAAAGTGCGAGTCCAATTAACAAACCAGGAGAGAGTAGTATTCTTTCCTTAATCATAAAAAATGCGTCAAGCCGTCTGCGCTATTTCAGGAACTTCCGCACTCGCGCTGCAAATAATTTATTCCCTTCGGCATTGAAATGCAGTTTGTCTTCGACGAACAATTCAGGGCGAGGTTTGCCATCCTTACCAAGCGAGACATCGGCGTCATCAAGATATTTCACGCGTTTATTTTTCTTCGTGAATTCCAGCACCATCAGATTCAATGATTTTTCTTTATCGGCATTGTTCCATCGCGCTACGCTTGGACTTAAAGCGATGTACACAATTTCAGTTTTGGGCAATTTGCTATGGATTTTGGCGACAAAATCTTTGAAGTCCTGAAAAACTTGCTCAGGAGGTTTTCCGGCAAAAATATCATTGCCGCCGGAACGCAGCAGCACCATTTTGGGTTGGTAGGGAATGATGATCCGATCTGCGAAATGCGTTGCGTCGACGATTTGCGAACCTCCAAAACCACGATTGATGACTTTGTGATTCGGCAGGTCTTCCGCCATCGTTTTCCATCTTTGAATCGTTGATGAGCCGGTAAATACTAATGCTTTTTGCGGTGGGGGCTTCGTCCGGTCGCTTTGCTCAAAGGCTGAAATTTCTTTTTCCCAGACAGCGAAATCGCGCTGGGGGGCGGCAGTTTGACCAAAGACGATTTGCGCGAAAACTGTCAGAAGGAAAGCCATGACAAGCGGAATGCGGAACAAGATATTTTTCTTCATATTGTGTTGCCTCGCCAATTAATTTGTAAATCGGGATGCCAGGTTTTTGCCTGACGATGTCACCTGAAAAATCAGCGGCGGATTATTAGTAGCAGAGGTTACACGGGTGTCAGCGGTTTTCCAAATCATGACAGCAAGGGTTAGCTTCAAGCTATCGGCGGAACCGATTACAATGTTCGGAATTATGAATTTTACAGATGTAAGCGGATGATCTATAATGCAATTCTCTACATATAAGCAGCGAGTTAATAAAGGATTCAACTCCCGGGCAGTCATGAACTGACAAAAGCCTGTAAATGACATCGCTGACCAGATCTAGCTTGGCTGAACAATGAAAAATACTTTGAGGCGGTGATGATTTTCATCATCGCAAAATACCTATTTCCCCATCAACAAGGAATATTGCTATGACATTGTTCTCTGCTTTCAGTCGCCCCCGCGTTGTAAGCGCACTGGTGTTACTAATTATTTTGTCTGCTTCAATTGTCGCGCAGGATTATCGCGCCAAGCTGCAAGGTGCAGTGACAGATCAGGCAAATGCGGCAGTTCCCGGTGCTTCGGTTGTCTTAAAAAATATTGGAACGGGTGTCGAGGTTACTCGACAGACCAATTCTGATGGGCGCTTCATTTTTGATTTCGTTGAATCGGGTAACTATTCGATTACGGTTGCGGCAACTGGTTTCAAGCGATTTGAGCAGCGTAGCGTCCTGGTTCAAAACCGGGGTGATCTGACCATTGATGCACATCTGGAAACGGGTGCGGTCACAGAATCTATCACGATTGTGGATACGCCTGTCGCGGTGCAATTCAATTCCAGCAGTGATAGCACGACGATTGGGAATGAACTTATCAACCAATTGCCGTTGCGCGGACGCAATCCATATAACGTGATCGCACTTGATCCGACAATCAACGGCGGCGAAAACGCAAACGGTGAAAATCGTCCTTACCATCACGCCTTTGCGAATGAATTTGACGCCGGCGGCGGCACTACCCGGGCCAATGATATTCAGCTTGATGGTGTGCCGTTGACTTCCAGCTATAAGACTTCCTACACGCCATCTATTGAAGCCGTGCAGGAAGTTTCCTTTCAAAAAAATGCGGTTGATGCTGAATATGGATATAGCGCAGGCGGCATCGTCACACTGAACATGAAATCAGGTACGAATAAGTTTCATGGTTCCGCCTATTATCATAACCGTAGCCCGCGTTTTAATGCGTTCGGTGATCCGACAATTGTTCGTACGGCGGGCGCGGATGAAACAATTTTTCGTGGTACAGATTTGAAAATGTACGGCGGCACTAGCGGCGGCCCGCTGGTCAAGAATAAGCTCTTCTTTTTCAGTTCGTGGGAGCAATGGTTCGATCATCGCCCGATCACGGTGAAGTTGACGTTGCCGACAGCTCTGGAGCGACAAGGCAATTTCAGTCAATCCTTGCGTACCTGTTCCGGTGCTACCGTCTCGCCCTGCGTTCGTACGATTTATGATCCGATCACGGCGACTGGAACGAGCGGTGTGCGCACAGCTTTTGCGGGAAATCTAGTTCCAGTCAATCGTTTTGACGCGACTTCGTTGCGGTTGCTGGCGGAAATCCCGCTGCCAAATTTACCTGGCAATGATTTGAACTGGCAGGGAACCAAAACCGAAAACGTTAAATATTGGAATCTCTCGAATCGCATGGACTGGAATATCAATGACCGAATGAAGTCGTTTATGCGTTTCGGATATTTCAAAACCGGACTGCTCGAAGCGGCGACTTCAGATGCAGCAGGGAAACTTTTCCCCACTGGTGGCAGCAATCGCCATGGTCTGAGCATTGCGGCGGATACGGTTTACACGATTTCACCGTCAAAAGTACTCAATATCCGTGCGAACTATCACAAGCTGATTGACGAATTTGCGAATGCACCGAACCTCCTCAATAAATCCGGCGCAGAGACTCTCTGGCCGAATAATCCGTGGTACACGTCCTTACTGACGCGTGATGAGATTTATTATCCGGCAGTTGATGTCGGAACGAGTAACCGCTTAGGGCGTACCGGAAGAGAATTCTGGCAGCGTCCACAAGGCTGGGGCGGGTCGGCACGAATGAACTGGTATCTCGGAAATCATCAGGTGAAATTCGGCGGCGAATTGCGCGTAGACAAAGGCAAAGGTGCCCGCTTTGAACCGATCAATTTAAACTTCCGCGCACAGCTAACGGCTGCGCAGAATTCTAACGTCAATATCAACACCGGTGGCAGCGAATGGGCAACCTTCCTGCTCGGTTATTTAGACAATAATTCCAGTGGACGACGCGTTCCCGTGCAGGAGGTCGTCACGCTCGGATATTCGTCTTATGTGCAGGATGATTGGAAAGTCAACAATCGCCTGAGCCTGAATTTAGGTTTTCGCTGGGAATATGAACCGGGTCCCGTAGATCGGCAAAATCGTTTGTCCCAACGGTTGGATTTGACCAGCCCGATTCCTGAATTTCAAACGACTCCGCCGAACATGCCTGCTGCTGTTTTAAGTTTATTGACAGCCAAAGGGTACAAGCCAACTTACAACGGCGCGTGGGTTTTCACGGATGCCAATAATCGCCACGCCTGGGGACGAAGTGCGAAAAATTTCTTCCCGCGCATTGGCGGAGCTTTTAAGTTAGACAGTAAATCCGTCATCCGGTTCGGATATGCGCGGTACATGTCGCCTTCATCAAAAATCCGCGATCCGCTGGGTGATTTCGTGAATCAGTACACGGGATATTCAACCAATACACCAGTCCTTGCGCCGTTGAATGGCGTCCCCTTGTCAACGGCTTCCAACCCGTTCCCGACAACCGGAACAGCTCCGAATCCATTGCAACTTCCGACTGAAAAAATGCTCGGACGTTATACGAATCTCGGTAACGCAGTGAGCTTGGATCAATATGATTTGACGCCACAAAACAATGACCGGTTCTCGCTTTCCTACCAACGCGAAGTTTGGGGACGCACGGTTGTCAGCTTTGATTTCTTCTTCAATAACGGAAAAAATCTGCCGATTGATATTGACCTCAATATGGCGGATCCGAATTTCCTGTATGACAATCCGCGTTCAGTTACCAATGCGACCGTGGCCAATCCGTTCCGTAATTATCTGACCATTGATAAATTCCCCGGTTCGTTGCGTAACGGATCAGCGAATGTCACGGTAGCTTCGCTGCTACGTCCTTTCCCGCAGTACGGAGCGATTACGCAAACCAACACGGCAGGCAGAAACCTGCATGTAATTTCCTATAAAGCGCAGGCGCAACGTCCTTTTGCGAAGGGCTTGAGCATGCTGGTGAATTACGCCTATCAACGCGAAGCGCAGACGGAATTCTTTGATGATCGCGCCGCTTATGCGCGTAATTTTACGTGGCGGGATTTACCGATTGCACGGCATCGTTTCAATCATGCCTTGACGTGGGAATTGCCAATTGGCAAAGGTCGCTGGTTGCTCAAGAACGCGCCTACTGCCGTTGATCTGGCCATCGGTGGCTGGCAGGTAACGACCACGAATCGCTGGTATTCAGGGCGTCAGTTGATTTTTTCGCAGAACCTGAATGTTAGTGGAAGTCCAAAAATCTCAAACCCGGCCTTCGGGAAATGGTTTGATACGTCTGTCTTCACTGCGTTAGCGGCCGGAACGACAACTGATCCGGCGAGTACGGCGCGCAAGAATGCCTGGACTTACGATGGTTTAGTCGGCCCGGGAACTTCGCAAGTTGATATGACGGTGAGCAAG
The DNA here is from genome assembly GCA_043783625.1 of Blastocatellia bacterium. Taxonomy (GTDB): domain Bacteria; phylum Acidobacteriota; class Blastocatellia; order RBC074; family RBC074; genus JAFDVL01. The sequence continues at coordinate 13,206 of JAYVZE010000064.1, forward strand.
GCGTTTCGGTTGAAGGAGCGATTCAAACTTGAGGTCAGGGTTGAAAGCTACAATGCCTTCAATCGAATCAACTGGGATAATCCTGTGGTTGATTTTAATAATGCGAATTTCGGAAAAGTCATCAGCAAGCGTCCCGGTTATATCGGACGTGAAATTCAGTACGGGCTGAAGCTGACCTTCTAAGGCAGATTTCTCCCGCTCCTCCTCTGTTTTTTGAGGAGGAGCGGGAGTCCATATATTTTCTTCTACAGGTGAATTATCAAAGCCCTTAAATTCAAGACCTGTAGTATTTGGATTTTTCAGGAGAGGTTATGAAGACAAAATTTTACAGCTTACTAAAAAGCCTGATGTCGGTATTTTTACTGGCGACAACCTTGGCACTGACCGTGTCCGCGCAGGAATCACGGGCTGTGATTACGGGTCACGTCAAAGATAACACTGGTGCAGTCGTCCCAAGTGCGAAAGTCGTTATTAAAAATGTTGCGATGGGAACGACGACAACGGTTACATCAAACGACACAGGGTTTTATCAGGCCTTATATTTAATCCCCGGCACATATCAAGTGCTGGTTGAGACTAAAGGTTTTAAGAAGTATCTCAGAGAGGGAGTTATTTTGCGGGTGAACGACAATATCGAATTAGATACTGTCCTTGAAATTGGCGATGTTGGTGAGACGGTTACCATCACCGGCGACGCTCCTGCACTCGAAACGACTTCCGGCTCAATGGGGCAGGTGATTGATTCGCGCCGTGTGGCGGAATTACCAATTCCGCACGGCGATCCGTTTAAATTACTTGGATTGGTGGCAGGTGTTTCATTCTCGCGTGATCTACGTCTGGATCGTCCGTTCGAGCCAACGCACATCGTGGGCTATTCCATTGATGGTACGCGTGCCAATCGCAGCGATGTCATGATTGATGGCGTCCCCAGCACTTCGACCGCCAACGCAGGTGAAGTCATCGCATCCTTCGTGCCACCGCAAGATTTGGTGCAGGAATTCAAAGTGCAAACCGCCACTTTCGATGCGCAGTTTGGAAATACGGAAGGTGGCGTCACGAACATCAGTATCAAGTCGGGGACGAACGGTTTCCACGGTACGACGTATTGGACGAAGATGGCTCCCGCACTTTTCGCCAATGATTTTTTTGCGAACAAGGCAGGTCAGAAACTCCCCGATTTTACCTATGACCGCTTTGGTGGAACCATCGGTGGACCGGTGTGGATTCCGAAGATTTATAATGGACGCAATAAAACATTTTTTATGTATGGCGTCGAAGATATTCCCGAATCGCGTCCGCGCAACAACGGAACGCCGACGATTCCCTCTGAAAAAATGCGGAGCGGCGATTTTACAGAATTGCTGACGGCCAACGCCGCTTACCAGCTTTACAATCCGTTTTCAGCGCGAGCCGATGGCAGTCGCATCCGCCGCGATCCGTTTTATTGTGATGCTTCAGGTAATCCGACTGCTTTGAATGCCAACAAAACACAAGTCGTGGGAACGCCCTGCAACAAGCTTCCGACGGCTTTGATTAATCCGATTTCCAGAAAATTTGTCGACACCTTCCTGCCTAAGCCAACCACCACGGGTTTGGCGGACGGAACGGGGAACTTCACCCAATCGGATTTGCTGGAGCAGATCAAATATCTCTCAAATACAATCCGCATTGACCATGTCATCAACGAGAAGCATCGTATTTTCGGTCGCGCCAGTTGGTACAACCGCGATAGTAACTACAATAATTATTATCGCAACGATGCGACTGGCGAATTCTTCCTCTTCAAATCGCGGCAGGGAACGTTCGATCACGTCTGGACAATCTCGCCAACGATGGTCTTGAATTCGAAGTACGGGTATAACCGTTTTATTCGAGGCACGAATTCCAATCCGGCTAATCGTGGCTTCGACTTGACCAGTCTGGGCTTCCCCTCGTATTACAACGCGCTGATCCCGGAAGAAACCCGGCGTTTCCCGCGTTTTGACATCAATGGTTATCAGGGAACCGCCGTGGGCGGGGAATTGCGACCGACTGACACGCATTCCTACGCGTCTACCATGAATCAATCGCTCGGCGCACATTCAGTGAAGTACGGCGTAGAGTTCCGTTCGTACCGCGAAACAGATAAGTTTTTCGGGAATAACCAAACAGGACAATTCGTGTTCGGCTCTAACTGGACACGCGGCCCGCTCGACAATACAGCGATCCCCAGCGATTTAGGCTTTTCGTTTGCTTCGTTACTGTTGGGTTTACCAACGAGCGGAGCTATTGCTCTCCCGGCAGATTATGCCGAGCAATCCACGACGACTGGAATCTTTATCCATGATGACTGGAAGGTTAATCAAAAGCTGACGGTGAATATTGGTCTGCGCTACGAAGTTGAAGGCGCGTTGACCGAACGCTATAACAAGAGCATTCGTGGCTTCGACAACTTTGGGGTGCAGCCGATGGAAGCAGCCGTGAAAGCGAATCTGATTAAAACCCCGGTAGCCGGAGTTGACCCGAATCTCTTTGCTGTCCGCGGTGGATTGACCTTCGCGGGCGTCAACGGCGAGTCACGCGGACTTTATAAAACGCCGCGAAATAACTACATGCCACGTTTCGGTTTTGCTTATAAACTGTCAGATAAAACAGTAGTTCGTGGTGGTTATGGCATTTTCTATGGATTTCTGGGACAGCGGCGCGGTGATGTGAATCAAATCGGATTCAGCACCAGCGTTCCGCTCAACGTGACACTCAACAATGGGCTGACTTTTCTCGAAACGCTCAGCAATCCGTTCGAGACTTACAAGAGTGGCTTACCCGCTCCGTTAGGTGCCTCCGAAGGGGTTCGGACGTTCCTGGGACAGGGGATTTCGTTCTTCAACAGCAGACCGAGTTCGCCCTATAATCAGCGTTGGGAACTCAGCTTGCAACGCGAGTTGAGTTCCGGGTTTGTCGTGGATGCTGCTTACGTTGGCAATCGCGGTACACATGCCGAAATCACTCGCAACATCAATGCGTTACCCAATCAGTATTTGAGTACTACCACGACCCGCAACGATACGAACAATTCCTATTTAGGCGCGTTAGTGACGAACCCGTTTGTCGGACTGATGCCGGCAAGTGCCGGTTCAGGTTTCCGTTCAGCCACGATTGCACGTTCACAACTGCTGCGTCCGTTCCCGCAATTTGGCGACATCAATACGACGAACAATGATGGTTATTCGTGGTATCACTCGCTTCAGGCGAACGTGAACAAGCGGTTCAGTCACGGTTACACCTTCGGGATGAGTTACACGTGGTCGAAATTCATGGAAGCCCTTTCCTATCTAAATGCTGCGGATCCGCTTCCGACGGAAATGATCTCAGATTTCGACCGGACGCATCGCCTCTCAATGAATGGCATCTACGAATTACCTTTCGGTAAAGGGCGTCAGTTCCTTTCCAATGTGAATCGGTTTGGATCGTACTTCATCAGTGGTTGGCAGGTTTCGGGCATCTATCAATATCAGGGTGGTGCGCCGATCAACTTCGGCAATATCTTTTTCACGGGAAATTTCAAGGATGTTGCGTTGCCGGGCGATCAGCGAACGACGGATCGCTGGTTCAATACTGCCGCCGGATTTGTGACGGCATCGGCCTCACAGCCGGTGAGTAATGTGCGGACGTTCCCGCTGCGACTCGGCAATGTCCGTACGCATGCGATCAATAACGTTGATCTCTCCGTCATCAAGAAGACGCAATTTCGGGAAGGGAAGAACCTGGAATTGCGGGCGGAGTTCATCAACGCCTTCAATCACGTGTTGTTGCCTGCACCGAATACGACTGTGACTTCGGCGGCGTTTGGTCAGATTGTCGCCAGTAATCAGGCGAACTATCCACGGCGAATTCAGTTAACCGTGAAGTTCGTCTTCTAAGAACTCAGCCTGATTCGTGAGTAGGTACGAATCAGGCTGAAGTAACCACGAGCTTCAAGAATTAGTGCAAGTACTTAGCATTATTTGAGCCAAAATAGATTGACAGGCTCAAGTCGTGATTTTAGTAATTCGCACTAATTCTTGAAGCTCGTGGTTTTTTTTGAATCAAGCCCTTCCTCTTTTTCTGAAACCTTTGTATCTTTCACTTCGTCTACTGCATTAATCCATCGAAGCTAACTAAGATTTTGCGCATCCGCGCATTCTGAGCTTTGTTAAACTAAAAATCGTGCCTTTTGAAAGGAACACAACTTATGTATTCGAGAAGAGAATTTGGAAAACTTGCTTTGCTCAGTCTGCCATTTTCAGTAGCGGTCGGCGCAGGCAGCTCCAAAGTAAATGGCGTTCGCATTGGCGTTCAATCTTATAGTTTTAGAACTTTGTCGCTGGATGATGCGATCAAGGCGATGCAATCCATTGGCATCGGTGAATGCGAATTATTTTCCGGTCACGTTGAGCCGCGGATGGCTGGAATGCCTGGACCGCCTCCAGGCGGAGGTCGTCCGCAGCCGCCAACTCCTGAACAGCAAGCCGCCCGCCGCGAAGCGATGGCAAAGGCTGCCGAAGAAACGAAGAAGTGGCGGCTGAGTGTCCCGATGGATCACTTCACGGCAATCCGCACTAAATTCAAAACTGCGGGGATTGTCATTCAAGCCTACAATTTAAGCTTTAATGATCGTTTTTCCGATGAAGAAATTGATCGTGGATTTTTAATGGCGAAAGCGTTAGGCGCGAAATTCATCACGGCTTCTTCCACTTTGAAAGCCGCCAAGCGAGTTGCTCCATTTGCGGACAAGCATAAAATGACAGTCTCCATGCACGGGCATTCGAACTTGAAAGACCCGAACGAATTTGCGAAACCTGAAAGCTTCGCAGCAGCGATGGCGATGTCAAAATATTTTGCGGTAAATTTGGATGTCGGTCACTTCTTTGCCGCCGGCTTTGATCCGATTGCGTACATCAACGAAAATCACGCCCGCATTACCAATCTTCATCTGAAAGATCGTAAGAAAGATGACGGGCCAAATACGCCGTGGGGCGAAGGCGATACGCCGATCAAACCAGTGCTGCAACTTTTGAAGACGAAGAAATACAACATCCCGGCAAACATCGAATTTGAATATCGCGGCGAAGATTCTGTGGCTGAGGTCAGGAAATGCTTCGAATATATCAAGGGTGCGTTGGCATAGGCTCAAGGCAGAAGCCCGCACGCAGTAAGGGTGCTTTCACATCAGAAAAACGCCCTTACTGCGTGCGGGCTTCTGCAATAATTTCCAAAGGAACATCATGAAAAAAGATAAAATCTCAAGAAGAAAATTCGTTACGAGTACGACTGGAGCCGCGCTGAGTACGATGATTGTCCCGCGTCACGTGATCGGCGGCGTTGGTTACAAAGCTCCCAGCGATACCGTAAATTTCGCACTCATCGGCTGCGGCGGACAGGGCAAAACTGATTCAGCGGAATTAGTCGCAGGCGGTCAAAATATGGTCGCTTTATGCGATGTAGATTTTGGCTATGTGGATCGTGAAGTCGAAGGACTGACGCGACAACGAGCGGGCGGCGGCGGCTTCGGCGGTGGTCGTCCAGGCGCACCACCTCCAACCCCGGAGCAACAAGCGCAAGCGGCGAAAGCAGCCGAAGCGCGTACCGCGCAAGCGGTAAAATTGCAGGAAGCCTACAAAACCGCCAAGCGTCACACCGACTTCCGCAAGATGCTGGAAACGCAAAAAGATATTGATGCAGTAGTCGTAGCGACTCCCGATCATACCCACGCGGTCATCGGCAAAGCGGCAATGGAATTAGGGAAACACGCCTACATCGAAAAACCGCTGACCTGGTCAATCGCCGAAGCTCGCGTCCTGCGCGAAGTCGCGGCGCGTACGAAAGTGGCTACGCAGATGGGCAACATGGGGCATTCCAGCGAAGGTGCCGCACTCGTCAACGAATGGGTGCAAGGGGGAGTTATCGGCGCGGTTAGGGAAGTTCAGGTCTGGACGAATCGCCCGATCTGGCCGCAAGGAATTCCGCGTCCAAGTGCGCCTCCTCCGGCAGCAGCAGGAGCAGCTCCCGCAGGCGGTGCGATGTTTGGTACTGAATGGAGTTCACGCAAATTAAATCGCACCATTGCTGGATCGTTGGTCGGCAATTATCCGAAACCGGATGAGCTGAATTGGGATTTATATTTAGGCCCTGCACCTGAAGTAGAATTTCATCCGATCTATCATCCCTTCAATTGGCGCGGATGGACGGATTGGGGGACGGGAGCCATTGGCGATATGGCGGCACATTTAATTGACCATCCCTATTGGGCACTCGGTCTGACCTATCCGAGCAGCGTCGAAGCAACATATTCTCCGTTCGGAATGGACGCGCAAAACAAATTTGCCAGTTATCCGTTGGCGTCAAAAATCGTTTACAAATTTCCGGCTCGTGGTTCACAACCACCCGTTACCATAACCTGGGTAGACGGTGGATTGATGGCTGCGCGTCCTGAAAATTTACCGGAAGATGTCCCGCTTGATCCGGGCGGCGGCGTAATTTTTATCGGTGAAAAAGGCATCCTCGTTCATGCGACGTATGCTTCAAATCCGAAGCTTTATCCGGCGTCACTCCACGAAGCGGCGGCCAAAGTGCCGAAGACGTATTTCCGTGTCGAATCGAGCGGCGCAGGCATGTTTGCTTCGGCAAAACATCGGATGAACTGGATCAATGCTATCAAAGGCAAAGAGAAAGCAACCTGCCCGTTTGAATACGCTTCACGCCTGACAGAAACGATGTTGCTAGGTGTTGTAGCGATGAAGACGGGACAAGGGAAGCTCATCAAGTACGATGGCGAAGCTGGCAGAATCACCAATAATGACAGCGCGAATCAGCATTTACAGCGCGAATATCGCAAAGGCTGGACGTTGTAATTTGGGGTTGAAAAAAGTTCAGAGTTCACGCTTCAGCGTGTGTTTTTACACATTGAAGCGTGAACTCTGAACGCTTTATAGCGGGTTAATTGTGATTCGACTCATCAAAATTTCCAGCACTATTTGCTTACTTCTTATCGCTCTTCCTTCCATTTGTTCTGCACAAGCTACCGCTGATTTACTGCTGAAATTTGACGCACCTGCGAAGGATTTTACTTCATCGCTGCCGCTCGGCAATGGACGGCTCGGCGCAATGGTTTTCGGAGGCATTAACGAAGAGCGCATCGTCCTGAACGAAAGTTCGCTTTGGTCAGGCGCACCACAGGATGCAGATCGCTCTGATGCTGCGCAATATTTGCCCGAAATTAAACGGTTGTTGCTGGAAGGCAAAAACGACGAAGCCGAAAAATTGGTGTACGCGCATTTTACCTGTCAGGGCAAAGGCTCCAATCGCGCACGCGGCAAAGATGAGCCGTATGGTTCCTATCAAGTTCTCGGCAATTTACATCTCAAATTTCCTAATCAAATTTCCGCAGCAATAAATTATCAGCGCGAACTAAATTTAGCAGATGCCACGGCGCGTGTGAGTTACGAACAAGGTGGCGTGAAATTCACCCGCGAAGTTTTTGTCAGCGCACCTGACGAAGCCATCATCATTCGCCTCACTGCGGATAAGCCCAACGCCATTAATTTCAGCACGACGCTGGATCGCCCCGAACGTTTCGCTACGATTACAGAAGGCAATAATAGTTTGTTGATGAGCGGTCAACTCAACAACGGCACAGACGGCAACGGGATGAAGTACGCCGTCCGTTTACGTGTGCAAGCAAACGGTGGTGCGACCAATATTGACGGCAATGTCGTGCGCGTGACGAATGCGAATGAGGCTTTGATTTTCATCACTGCCGCGACAAATTTTCAGGGCTTTGCCGGACGACAAACGCCGAATGAGTTAACGGCTTCCGCGCGTGATTTGACAAAAGCATCAGCAACGAAATTCTCAACGCTACTCACCTCACATAAATCCGATTACCAAAAATATTTCAATCGTGTACGCCTGACCTTGCCGACCGCCAATCCGGCCACCGACCACCGATCTCCGTCCACCACTCCCGCACGATTACGTGCCGTAGCGAATGGCGCAAATGATCCTGCTCTCGCCGCGCTCTATTTTCAATTCGGTCGTTACTTGTTGATTTCATCTTCGCGCCCCGGCGGATTGCCTGCGAACTTGCAAGGTATTTGGGCAGAAGAAGTGCAAGCCCCGTGGAATGCGGACTGGCATTTGAACATCAACGTGCAGATGAATTATTGGCTCGCTGAAAATACAAATCTCTCAGAATTGCACGAACCGTTATTCGCTTTAATCTCATTATTGCAAAAACCGGGCGAGCGCACAGCGAAATTGTATTACAACGCTCGCGGCTGGGTCGCCCACGTCATTACGAATCTGTGGGGCTTCACATCTCCTGGCGAAGGCGCGAATTGGGGTTCGACTTCAACGGGAGCGGCGTGGCTTTGTCAGCATCTTTGGGATCATTATTTGTTCACTCGCGACAAAGAATTTCTGAAACGTGCGTATCCGGTGATGAAAGGTTCGGCGCGGTTTTATGCGGACATGCTAATCGAAGAGCCGAAACATAAATGGCTTGTCACCGCGCTTGGCAATTCGCCCGAAAATGGCTTTCAACTGCCCAATGGCAAAACCGCGCATATCGCAATGGGGCCAACAATAGATCAACAGTTATTACGCTATTTATTTGATGCTTGTATTGAATCGTCAAAGCTCCTCAACGTTGATATAGAATTTAGAAAAGAATTGATTGAAAAACGCGCCCGCCTTGCGCCGACGCAAATTGGTTCTGACGGGCGCGTCATGGAATGGCTGGAAGAATACGGCGAACCGGAGACCACGCATCGCCACGTTTCGCATTTGTGGGGTTTATATCCCGGCGCGGAAATTACGCCCGAAGCTACGCCTGCGTTGGCTGAAGGCGCACGCAAAACCTTAGAAAAACGCGGCGATATTTCGACGGGATGGTCGCTGGCGCATAAGCTGAATTTTTGGGCGCGACTTGGCGATGGCAATCGTTGCAATAAATTATTGACGATGCTTTTCACACCGATTGGCTTTCGCAAAAGCATCGAAGGCGTACAATTTCAGGGCGGCAGTTACGACAATTTATTCGACGCGCATCCGCCCTTTCAAATTGACGGCAATTTTGGCGCAGCCGCAGGCATCGCCGAAATGTTAGTGCAAAGTCACAACGGAATCATCCGGCTGTTGCCTGCTTTACCGTCAGCGTGGAACGAAGGCAGCGTCACAGGCTTACGCTCACGCGGCGGCTTTGAAATTGATGTCGCGTGGAAAGACGGCAAACTTACATCAGCAAAAATTCGATCTTTGCTGGGCGAAACAATTACGGTTCGCTACGGTAAACAAGAAGTGAAATTAAAAACGGGCAAAGGCAAAAATTATCGGTTTAATGCGGAGCTGAGACAAAATTCATGAAATACAATGTTACCTCAATAAAAATCGCTCTTTGCCTGTTGCTGCTCGTAATGACGGCTTCGGCACAGACTCTCAACCCAAAACTCGAACGCGGGTTCAAATACATCTTCAACGGCAAAGACCTGACGAATTGGGATGGCGATCCAAAGCATTGGTCAGTCGAAGACGGCGCATTAACAGGCGTGACTGATGGGACTCTGAAGGTGAACAGCTTTATTATTTGGCGCGGCGGGACGCTCAAGAATTTTGAGATGCGCGTGCAGGTCAAAATCACGAAGGGCGGAAATTCGGGATTGCAATATCGCAGCGCACCTTTAGCTGAAGTCGGGCCATATATTCTCACGGGGTATCAATGCGATGTCGTCCAAAACCGCAATGATTACAATGGCATGCTGTATGAAGAACGCGGTCGAAGGATTCTCGCGCATACGGGGGAAAAAGTTGTCATTGACACCACCGGACAGTCCTGGGTAGTTGGACAAGTCGGCGCAATCAAAACCTTTGCTCCCGATGAGTGGCACGATTACCGGGTTCTCGTACGCGGTAATCATCATCAGCATTGGATTGACGGCGTGATGACGGCAGATGTCGTAGACCATGATGAAAAGGGACGCAGGCTGGACGGATTAGTTGGTGTGCAAGTTCATGTCGGCCCGCCGATGAAAGTACAATTCAAGAACTGGCGCGTGAAAAATTTGCCGGAAGTGAAACTCATCAAACCGGAACAAACGCCGATTCCATCAACTGCGCCGAAAGTTGTGCCGCAAGGTGGAACTCCGCCTAAAACGAAATAAATCAAATGAAAAATTTATCTGTATGCCATCGCCGCAACTTCCTGCAATTGTTCGCTGTGCTTTTGCTGTGCGCGACACTTTTCACTTTTGCCTTCAGTCAATCAGCTTATGACGTGAAATCTTATGGCGCTAAAGGTGATGGCGTCACGCTCGACACCGTAGCCATCAACAAAGCCATCGAAGCCGCAGCAGCCAATGGCGGCGGTACGATACGCTTTTCTGCCGGAACGTACCTGACGTTTTCGATTCGATTGAAAAGTAACATCACGCTTTATCTGGACGCAGGGGCAACCATCCTTGCGGCTGATCCGGTGAAAGATAAAGGCGGATATGATCTGCCCGAACCGAACGAATCAGATTTGTATCAGGACTTCGGTCACAGTCATTGGCAGAACAGTTTGATTTGGGGCATTGGCCTCGAAAATATTTCAATTCTTGGCTCCGGTAAAATTGATGGAACCAGAGGCTTGACGCGACGCGGCCCCGGCCCACGCGCTGCGGCTCGTCCCGGTGACAGCCCCGTTTCATTAGGCGGAGGCAGCGGGCGCGTGCAAACGCCGCTCGGTGAAGGCGCACAACGCAATGCGAACGCTGAGATGAACGGGCAAGGCAACAAAGCCATCGCGTTGAAGCTTTGTCGCAATGTTACGCTCCGCGATTTTACCATTCAGAACGGTGGACATTTCGCTATTCTCGCTACGGGCGTAGACAATTTTACACTCGATAATCTCAAGCTCGACACCAACCGCGACGCCTTCGATATTGATAGTTGTCGCTATGTGCGGATTTCAAATTGTAGCGTCAATACACCGAACGATGACGCGATTGTGCTGAAGAGTTCGTTTGCGCTTGGCTTCGCGCGCGCCGTCGAACACGTCACGATTACGAATTGCCAGGTGACGGGTTATGACCTCGGCACATTTTTGGACGGCACTTTCAAACGCACGCAACAACAGGCTCCTGACCGCGATGGCGTCACCGGTCGCATTAAATTTGGCACGGAATCCAACGGCGGCTTTAAGAATATTACGATTTCAAATTGTATCTTTGATCGTTCACGCGGGCTGGCGTTGGAAACCGTAGACGGTGGACTGATCGAAGACATCACCATCAACAACATTACGATGCGCGACGTGACGACGGCTCCAATCTTTTTGCGCATTGGCAGCCGGATGCGCGGACCTGAAGGCGTTCCTGTCGGAGCGATTCGCCGCGTTACTATCAGCAACATCAATGTGTTCGATGCCGAAGCAAAATTTGCTTCGTTGATTGTCGGCATTCCCGGCCACCCGATTGAAGACGTACGACTCAGCAATATTCGCATCGTCTATCGTGGCGGCGGCACCAAAGAAGACGCGGCGATCAATCCGCCTGAAAGCGAAAACAAATATCCTGAACCAAGCATGTTCGGCACGATTCCCGCGTACGGATTTTATGTGCGCCATGTCAAAGGCTTGGAAATGCACGATGTCGAAGTAAGCTTTCAAAAAGACGAAGCGCGTCCGGCATTTATGTTGGATGATGTCAGCGGAATCAATTTACACAACATCAGAGCGCAGCGCGGATCAGGTGAGGCGCAATTCGTATTGAAAAATGTGACCGATTTCAGCATCACAAACAGCAAAGGAATTGCCGACACAAAGATCGAACGTATTGATGCGAAGAAATTCTAACGGCGTTCAGCGGACTGCCAACCCGCGCTACCTAAATTTTTATGCTCCAACAATCCTCAAAAATTTTCTTAACATTTTCATTCCTGATTTTGTTCACAACAATTTCGTTTGCCGCAGATGCAACCGTTGCGCCCAATGGTGACGGGCAATTCAATTCAATTCAGGCGGCGATTATGGCTGCGCCGCAGGGTTTGCCGAGCTTAGGTCGCCCGTGGATTATTCACGTCAAGCCGGGCATCTACAAAGAATTAATTTATGTCCAGCGTGAACGCAGGTTCATTCATCTCGAAGGCGAAGATGCGAAGACTACGATCATCACCAATAATCTCAACGCGAACATGATCGGTCTGGATGGCAAACCGATTGGGACGTTTCGGACTCCGACGGCGCAGATTGATGGCGATGGATTTGCGGCTGAAAATATTACTTTTGAAAATTCTGCGGGTCCCATAGGTCAGGCACTTGCGTTGCGTGTAGATGGTGACAAAGTTGCGTTTCGCAATTGTCGTTTTCTTGGTTGGCAGGACACAATTTTCTTAAATCGCGGACGACAATATTTTGAGAATTGCTACATTACAGGTCACGTAGATTTCATCTTCGGAGCGGCGACAGCATTCTTTGAAAAATGTCAGATTCACGTTTTGCGCGATGGTTACATCACAGCGGCTTCGACTCCGCAGGAGCAGGAATTTGGTTTCGTATTTTCCAATTGCAAAATCACAGGTGCATCGCCCGAAGTCAAAACGTACCTCGGTCGTCCGTGGCGAGCGTATGGAAGCACTATTTTTCTGAATACCGAAATGTCCGCGAACGTGCGCGGCGAAGGCTGGCATAACTGGACAGGAGTTGAGCGCGAGAAGACTGCGCGGTATGCCGAATTTAATAGTACTGGATTAGGCGCGAATGACTCTTTGCGAGTTAAGTGGGCAAAGCAACTTTCTAAAACTGAAGCAATAGCAATCACGGCTGAGAAAGTCCTTGGTGTTTGGTATCTATTTTTTTATGGCTACACTTTGGGTGACAACCTCCCACCAGTAAAACTAAATCCCTATGAACGTGAAGCCCTCAAAGGTCGCGTCCAAACGGACATCGAATATTCGCAGGCTGGCGGTGAAAGTTTGAAGCTTGACTATTATCTTCCAGAAGGCAAGGGAAGTTTTCCAGCGGTGATTTTTGTACATGGTGGTGGCTGGTCAGCCGGAGATAAAATGGGTGGCAACGATCCGCTTTTTGTTCCGCTTGCGCAGCGCAACATCGCGTGGTTCACCATCAGCTATCGTCTCGCTCCGAAGCATAATTATCCCGCTCCGATTGAAGATGTCTTCGCTGCGATTCGCTGGGTTAAAGCGCACGCGAAAGAATTTAACATTGATCCCAATCGCATCGCTCTCGTCGGTGAATCCGCCGGAGGTCAAATCGTCGCGCAAGCCGCGATGCTCGCCAAAGACGACACTCGTGTAACGGCGGTCGTTCCGTTTTATGCGCCAATAGATTTTATTTTGGATATGGAACGGCGCGGCGGGTTGAGCACTTCGATGCGCGGATATTTTGGACGCAAAGAAGCCATTGCCGATGAAGCAACGTTACAATTATTGCGCGAAGCTTCGCCGATTAATCATATTCGCGCCGGCCTGCCGCCGTTTTTATTGGTACACGGCACAGGCGATATGAGCGTGTTGTACAACTGGTCGCCTCTGTTTCAATCCAAGCTCAAAGCGGCGGGCGTGGCGTGCGATTTGATAACGATTCCCGACGGCACGCACGGGATGGCGGGCTGGGAAAATATCGCGCCGGATTACAAAGAAAAAGTCGCGGATTGGATTGCTGAAAAGCTGAGCCGGAATCAGCAATAGAAATTTGATCTTTTCGTTATCGGGCAATTCCAATTCAGGTGAAGGAAAAATATGCCGCAACTTATGAAAACTCTGCTACTTATTAGCATTTTATTGATCTCCGCAAACGCTCAAATTCAGCACGGGAGTGTAACAGGATTCGTGACCGATCCGTCGGGTGCAGTCGTGGTGAATGCGACTGTCAAACTGAGTAATCCGCTGACGGGGAATACATCTCAGCTCGTCACCAATTCGAGCGGGGAATTCATTTTCAATAATATTCCATTCGACCAATATTCGTTGCAAGTTTCCGCGAACGGATTTGAATCCGCTTCACAAACGGTTGCTATTCGTTCCAATCTTCCCGCCAGAATTGAAGTGAAATTGCGCCTGGCGGGAACAACGGCGGCGATCAATATTGTTTCTCAGGAAGGGCTGGTGGTGCAGGATTCTTCAACTTCCGCCGTTTCAATTTCGGGAGAATTCATCAAGCGAAATCCGCGTAGCAATCGTAATCGCGGCTTGCAGGAAGTCGTCGCGACAACACCGGGAACAGCCACTGAAAATAATGGTTTGGTGCATGTTCGCGGCGTCGACGATGGTGTGCTTTATGTGATTGATGGCGTCCCGATTTCAGATCGGCTGGATGCCGTTTCTGCGAGTCCAATTGACACTGATGCCATCAATTCAATGCAGGTCATCACTGGAAATATCCCGGCAGAATTTGGCGGACGCTCCGCCGCCGTAGTGATCGTTCATCCCAAATCCGGCATTGATTCTCCACTGGTCGGAGGTCTCCAACTTAGTGGCGCAGATTTCCAGACGCGGGATATTGCCGCAAGTTTTGGCGGGAGACTGAGAAAGAATGTAGGATTTTTTTTCAATGGCGCAACGCAGCGTTCGAACCGTTTTCTTGATCCCGTAGATTTGGGAAATTTCAATAACTTCGGGGGCGGCGTGAATTTAAATTTGCGCAGTGACTGGCACGCCACCGCCAAAGATATTTTACTTTTGAATGTTTCTGCGAACGGTTCAAATTTCGATGTCTCGAATGATGAAGAACAGGAAGTTTACGGGCAGCGACAAGCCCAGCGGCTGCGTGACAGCAGTCAATCGTTAAGCTGGCAGCGGGTGTGGAGCGCCAATACGGTCACTAATTTTGCGTACTTTCATCGGATGCATTCTTCGATTCTGAAGAGCAACGAAGACTCTCTGCCACTCTTCGCTGAACAGGATCGTCAGCATTCACGCCATGGTTTGATTGTCAGCCTTTCGCACGTTCGCAACGGGCATAATGTAAAAGCTGGCATCGAAATTCAGCGAGTTGCTCCGCGTGAATATTTTAAGTTTTATGTGACCGATGAAGATGCCGCAGAACATCGTGAAATCAGTGAAAAAGTTATTGCCTTCGACGAAGATGATCCATTCATTTTTCGAGATCGAACGAGCCGGAATCAGTACTCCGCTTATCTTCAGGATTCATTTTCACTTGCGAAAAATCTGAGCCTGCAATTGGGTTTGCGCTACGATCATACGCGGTTGCTGGTGAGCGATCAGCAACTCAGTCCACGCTTGGGCGCGGTGTATTTTATCCCGAAATCCAGAACGGCGATTCGTGCTTCTTTCAATCGTTTGTACCAGCCTCCGCAGATAGACAATTTGCTGCTGGCGGCGTCAGCCCAAGCGCGGCAACTTTCACCGTTTGCGGACGCTACGCATCTTGGTGGAGCCGACATTCGACCTGAAAAAATGTCGGCGTATGAAGTTGGATTCGCGCAGGATGTCGCCGGATTATTTAAGTTGGATGCGGCGTATTGGTGGCGTAATTTTCGCAATGTCGGTGATCCAAATGTTTTTTTCAATACGACAATAATTTTCCCGAACAGTGTCAACAAAGGCTGGTCACGCGGCTTGGATGTGCGGTTG
Organism: Blastocatellia bacterium; assembly: GCA_043783625.1. Classification (GTDB taxonomy): domain Bacteria; phylum Acidobacteriota; class Blastocatellia; order RBC074; family RBC074; genus JAFDVL01. The sequence goes on from JAYVZE010000064.1 coordinate 28,812, forward strand.
GACGTGCCCGAACGCAAAGGGTTTTCAGGCTATCTCAGCTACACCAACATGCGAATCCTGCAAACCGGCCCGATCAATGGCGGCTTATTTTTAACGAATGAATTCATTGAAATCGGAACCGGGACAAAATTTATTCCCGATCAGGATCAGCGCAATACAGGCAGCTTCGGAATTATTTATCAACATCAAGCAAGCGGGTTATTATTTGGTTTTTCAGGACGACATGAAAGCGGAGTCCCGCTCGAAGTCGAGGCAGATCGGCTGGAAGATTTGAAGGCAGCGCGAGGTTCGGAATTAGTGAATTTTGATCGTGGTCGAGTCAAGCCGCGCACGATTTTCAATTTCACTTCAGGCATTACTTTATTCCGACAAGACCGCATGAATGCTGCGTTACAATTCGATCTTCAGAATATTTTTGATCAAGCATTTGCGTATAATTTTGGCAATCCGTTTGAAGGGACACATTTCGGAGCACCGCGTCGGTGGAGTGGAAGTTTGCGATTTAGTTTTCGGTGACTAATAAAAAATGATCGGGTAATGACTGAGTTGGGAGGACAGTACCCGGCAACGTGTCAGTAGCCCGCGCGTCAGCAAGGGCTAGAGTGAGACCTGCAAGCCCTCCCTCACGGTCAATGGCATTAAGTTAAGCAAAAAAGGCTTTTCTAATAGCCCAGCCGTTCACGGCTGGGAACGTGGTCATCAACCCCGCAGCCCGATTGATCGGGCTTGCAAGGGCTTAAGCCAGGAAAAAA